>JAKFCU010000025.1:0-58914 GCA_036676475.1 Brevibacillus sp. | reverse complement strand
ATAAGGCTACGTCAGTAGCTTTCTTATCCATTACACCACACTTTTTAAACTCCATTTGATCGTTCTCTTATAAATCGTATAACCCCAAATTTTATAGGTCGTAAGAATAGAGCAATATCCTCTTTCGAAATCATAAAGCCTCATTTGTTCCACTTTCCATAGTTTCATCTGAGAACACCCTCCTTTGTTACGTGAATATTTAGAAAATATATTAATTATATATTACCACTTTTTGGTCAATTATTATATAGCTTTGACAAAAAAATCGAGTTTTAAAAGTGACAGATTTATGATCGCACATAATGGCAGCATATGTAGGGAAGAGTTGCCCATAGATGTGGCATTCACACTTAAGCTTAGAAGTAAAAGGATCATAGACAGGCACTATATAGTTTCTTCCTTCTTTGGTCTACTAGAGAAATGTTTGTGTAATAAAACCATAATCTGATCAGCTTCTTGCTTGAAGTGAATATCGTCTAAGAGATGATACAGATCCATATAGCGGTTATAGAGATCAAGCAATTGGTCGATTGTTTTTTTCTTATAGGCTTCGCTAAAATGCAGCAATGGAATCCCTCTCTTAATCTTTATTAAGAACAATATGTTCTTAATAAAGATTATAACGCGATTGTTCGCTAAAAAGAATTAATAGTTTTCATCAAGTTTATACAGTCTTCGAGGGTACCAACGAATATTTTTGAATAAAAAGATGAACTCCCACGAACATTACCTGTTTCCAATAAAGAACGATTGGTATATAATGGAAATGGGTAACTATATATGAAAAGGGCTGATCATTCATGAGAAAAGTTTATTCTGCACCCATGGTCTTAAGCGTTTTCCCCTTTCAATTTGAAACTGCTCAATCCTGGAATAAAGGGCAGGGTAATTTAGAGCATCCTGGCACAGGGAATGATGGGATCAATTACCCGAATGATCCCTATACAGGTCCTCGTCATGACAATGGCGGGTGATAAGGGGAGTGGAATCGTACTGTTTCTAAAAGAGAAGCCCTGTTGACTGCTCAACAGGGCTTCTCTTTTTTACATCGATACCGAAATTGCAGGCGATACATCCTCGAATAAGGATTATCCTGCTGCAAAAGCATAGGATGCTTCCCTTGGGCTACCACCTTGCCTTTATCCATCACGACGATCCAATCGGCATTTTGAATCGTAGATAAACGATGGGCAATAACAACCGTCGTTCGATTTTTCATCAGCCTGTCGAGTGATTCTTGAACGGCAAACTCATTTTCATTATCAAGCGATGAAGTAGCTTCATCAAGCAGGAGTAAGGGGGCATTCTTCAAAATAGCACGGGCAATCGAAATGCGCTGTTTCTGGCCGCCAGAGAGCCGTACCCCTCGTTCGCCGATGGGAGATTCATATTTTTCTGGCAGGGATTGAATGAAATCGTGAATATTGGCTTCTTTGGAAGCTTTCATCCATTCCATTTCGCTTGAATCGGGATAGCCATGCTGAAGATTTTGCCTAATGGTTCCATCAAACAAATAGGATTCTTGTGGAACATAGGCCATGAAACTTCTTAGAATGGAAGGGGAGTACTGCTGCATGGGCTGATGATTGAAAAGAATCTCCCCTTTGGCTGGTTTATAAAAGCCCAGGAGCAGCTTGAGCAAAGTACTTTTTCCAGCGCCGCTGGGTCCGACAATGGCTATGACTTTTCCGGCAGGGATCGTTAAGCTTAGATTTTGGATGACATCGGTTTGCCCGTCATAGCTAAAAGAGACATTTCTCAATTCGACGGATAGAGAAGACAAAGGAGACCGGGTGGACTCCGGCATGTTTTTATATTCAGATGAACTGCCGAGAATCTCCCAAGCCCTTTCAAAGGCAGCAACAGAACGCTGGAAGCTAATCCAGCTGCTGGCTAACCCGGTAAAAGGATAAACCAAATAACCGATTAAACTAACAAAAGCTAATAGAGACCCAATGGATAACGATCCGCTTGCGACCAAATAAGTTCCTATTCCCAAATTGAGAAAATAGGCAATGAGGCCGGCCGTAGACGATCCTGCCCCCATCCCTCCGGATAGTTTTGCTTCTTTCAGTTCCAGGGCAAGCTGTTCCTCGTTGTATTCCTTGTATTTTTTAAACATGATACGCTCTAATGAGAACGTACGAATGACACTATAGCCTGCCGATACATCATTTAAAAAGCTGTTGATCTTAGATAAGTTTTCTTGATAGAGCCTACTATTATTTCTCGTTAAAACACCAAAGCATAAACCGGAAGCCAGAACAAGAGGAGCCACAGCTAAGGTAATCATTGATAATTTCCAGTTCATTGATGCTAAATAGAAAAAGACGGCTATAAAAGAAAGGGGAAGACGGATTAAATGGAGCAGATTGCTTCCAATGAGGCCAGCTGCACCATTAATATCGTTGGTCATCCGGGAAAGCAGCTCACCGGAATGGTAAGCCATAAATTGCCCGGGACGCATGCGAAGCATTTTATCAAACAGGGCAATTTTTAAATCACGCCTTACCTTATGGATGGCCGCCGATTCCACGTAACTGTTTAAAAACGACATCACACTTACAAAGATTAAGATAAAAAAACCTAAAATAAAGAGCTTCTTCAGGAGCAGAAAATCCTTATTGATCGCAGCATCCGTGATATGTTGAAGAAACCAAGCCATCAAAAAGGTGGTAAAGAGATTAATGAATAAAAATAAAAACAAGATCGCGTAAACTTTCCAATAAGGTAGAACATAGGGCAGTATTCTTTTCAGCGGGATTCTTACATTTTTGTTGACATAATCCCGTATCGAAAACTGGAGTAGTGGCTTAATTCGATGCATGGCGATGCTCCTTGCTTGAGGCACTAAATCTATTTTTCCAAGAAAGCCATCTTTTACAGAATCGAGGCAAGGGAGGGAAAGCGAATATCAATCTGCCCCATGATTTCGCTAGCAGCCCATCGGGATCGAGGTACCATGCCCTTTTATTTATGCGAACCAATCTGCCGATTAATTGGCTTGTAAAAACAGGGGAGTCATACTGAAAGTTAGTGTCTCCCTTAAACGTATGATGAAGGGTTCGCTCCTTAATAAAACTGCGGTGATACCGATGTCCTACCAAACGCCCATCGTTGGATAGAAACAAAATGATATCCCCTTTCGCAATCTGATCAGGGTTTAAGGGGATAAATCGACAAATATCCCCTGCTTGGATCAACGGATACATACTTACCCCAGAGGCAGGAACCTCGATCCATCCTTTTTTATCAATCACGTATTGAATGCCGGCAACAGGAAAGTTATGTTCGTGCATGAGTAATTAAACCTATTTTTATCAGTTCTCCTAGAAACGCATATGTATCGTTCTGCGCTACTTCAAGTTCGACATCAAATTTCAAATGAATCCATTCAACGATCTCTTCTATATTTTTTTGCTCTTTTATATTGTTCAAAATAGAAGCCCCCATCGAATTGATTTTCGTTATGGTGAACCCTTCGGTATCCAGCACAATCCATTCATGATCCATTTCCATGATTTCAATATGGTCTGAACATTTGTATAAAATACTCATGAAATCAACTCCCAAAAGTGATTATTTTTTTGAAAATATAGGTGATAAGCAGGAACCTGGTCTACAAATTGTCTGCAGAGTTTAATGGCCTTTATGGTTTCGATTCGGTCATGGGACCAGAAGAAAATCTTATCCAGGATACTTAGAATGGCATCTGCCTTTTTCAATGGTTCCGTTTTTATATCTAGTGACTGATTAAGCAGGTAGATACCCGATAGTTGGCATGATTTATCAGGATAGCTTGTTTTTAACTCACTGTTAAAGGGGGACGGGAAAACTTCCACTTTGTCAGAATGAATCTTTATAATCGAGGCTTCATCGGACAAAACAGGGCGGGGCGTGGAAAGCTTAGCCACCGTCGATTTGCCTGCTCCCGATTGTCCGGCAAATAAGTAGGCCTTGCCTGAATGCGCAATACAAGAGGAATGAATTAAGAGTCCCCAACCGCGGTAAACAATGAAGGCACTATATAGATTGGTTAGAGCATGCTTGAGTGCTACTTCATTGAGAACGGAAATCCGGGCGCAGTTGTAATCTGGGGTCACTTCTAATCTGTAGTCTGAGCGTTGATAGATAATGGTTTCTGCTGTGGTCGTAATGTCCACATGAAAGTCTGTAGTGGGAACACCAGGGCCAGGTTGAATGATAACCTGGATATCGGGTTTGACTAGGCCTATAGGCAGAATAAAGGCAAAATAATCTCTTTTTATTTTGTCTAACAAATGCTCATATTCGCTTTGAATATGCAGGACATGTTCGCCAATTTTTAAAGGTAAGATTTTCATAGGTCATCTCCATCCGTTTCAATGAACAATATCGTTCTCGATAAGGAACACAATGATATATTACTATGCTTTTCTTGATTTTAAAAGAGATTTTTTTCTGACACTTATCGGAAAGTATTATACGCATAGGGCTACGCCAGTAGCTTTCTTATACTTATCGGTCAAGTATTATACGCATAAGGCTACGCCAGTAGCTTTCTAATGATCGCTTTCCACAAAAGAGAAAATCTATATTGATATAATCGTAAAATGGGCATAGGAATTTTCTCTCCCAATGACCCCAATTCATAAGCGATTTCATCCTTTGAGGGCAGCAGCCATTTGAATAGGGCCTGACAACGAGCGTTAAACGTATCATAATCTAGAAACTCGAAATAAAATAAATTGACATATTGCCGGTACGTCTTATAATTGGCGATTCGAATGGCCTCATATTCCCACCAATGGGCATTCCTCATGTGAAGTGAAAAACACCCGGCAGGGCAAAGTTCAGGGAATTGGCGATAAACAATAGCTAAGGTCTTGTGGATCCGATTCAAGGTTTTATGTGTGAAGGCATCCTTGAACAATCGTTCATAATCCAGCTGAGGGCCTAGAACCTGGACCATTTGCAGAATATCCAGGAAGTGTTTCAAGGAATTCAAGTGGTGTCTCCAACCATGCAGGCATATCATATAGAAGGTATGGTAGTCCGATAATTCCATGACAACCTTGTATGGTTCTATCGGCTTCGCCTCATTCCAGAATTCCGCTATGTTTAATTGCGAGGTATCCTGCTTAAGGAGGTCCCAATGCAACTCGACTGTCAGCGGAATGGGAGAATGCGGGATCGGTTTACTGAAACTACAATGGAAATGGGAAGGGATAAACTCCTCATCTACTATAAATCCTAGTGAACGGATGCATTTGATGGCTAACTCCAAATCCGTTCGCTTAATTAATAAATCAATATCGGACGTCCATCTGGCACCGATGTGACCAAAGTATTTTTCAGCAAAATAGACCCCTTTGAGCGGAATGACTGGAATCCCTGCTACTTCAAATTTGGCAAGTACTTGCTCCATCTTTTTCTTAATCAGGACATTTTGGTACATGGCCTTATGGTATTGCTGCTTCAAGGCATCTTGGAAAAATGGTGGAGTGTTTGGAAACTCGCCGCTTTGTTTTAATAAGGAAAGAACTTGTGGGCAAATCGAGAAATGCTCAATGTCCTCCAAAACGCGTTTATAATGCTCTGTGTCCTTTGGCAGGGGAATCTTTGAATGGTATAAGGCTGAAATGAACGGCTGAATCAAGGATAAATCCTCCTATCTATATGAATCATGGGGGATGAAATAAAGGCTCATTCAATTGTTCATTATAATGAACAATACTTAAAAAGTAAAGATTTTCCTTTCATTTAGGAAGAGCCGAAAAGGGAAATATTGTATTGACATGTTCTTAATAAAGAACTAAAATAATACAAGAGTTGTCACTTATGGCTCAGTGTAGATGGAATAAATGATGATAACTAAATATTGAAAATAGAAGGTTTGAAGTAAATCATACTAACGAAATTGAAGGTGACGCGATGATTGGACAGCGGATTAAAAAACTACGGGAAAGGAAAGGTTATTCGATCACAGAACTGGCTAGCCTAGCCGAAGTATCCAAATCGTATTTGAGCTACATCGAACGAAACCTGCAAAATAACCCTTCCCTTCAGTTTCTAACGAAGGTAGCAGGTCCGCTGGATACGACAATCGAATATCTGTTGGGGAACAATGATTCAGAAGAAAAGCTGGACAAAGAATGGAGAATCCTCATCCAAAATGGCATTGAGGAAGGAATGAGTAAAGAGGATTTTCGGAATTTCAAGGATTTTGTTCGATTCCAGAAGTGGAAAAGAAACAAGGAGGAAGGCTAGAGTTAACCAGTTTTTAACAATAACTATATTGACATGTTCGTTAAAAAGAACTAAACTAACAGTAGGACTTAGGGTCCATAATGGATTGAAAGTTATTTCACACCCTGTTGTTCTATATAATGAACTTCAATTATAAAACAAATGAGCTGTGGAGGACGCTATGGAAAAGGAAATAAAGATTCATGATTTTGTCCGTCCGATCAAAGAACGACTCCTATTCATTATTCTGTTCACCCTAGTGATCTCAGCATTAAGTGGTCTATATAGCATCCATTCTACTACGCATTTATATCAATCATCTACTAGGATTTTACTCCCATTTAATCAGCAGGAATTAATTAATACCATGGGGGTTATTGTGAAGGATTCTACTGTTCTGGATAAGGTCAACCAACAGCTGTCGTTAAACCGGTCAGTGAATCGATTGAGCCAACAAATCGTGTTTTCGAGTGAAAATGAATCACAGATTGTAAAAATTATGGTAATAGACGCCAATCCCGAGCAATCGGCCAAAATAGCGAACACAACAGCTCAAGTTTTTATAAAGGAAATTGGGAACATCCTAGGAATTTATGAAGCAAAAGTTTTATCTGAAGCGAAAGCAGATCCCGCTCCTATTAATGCTAATCCAACACATAATGTGGAAATTGGCTTTGCTGCCGGCTTGGTATTGAGCATAGGGATCGCTCTTTTCATGGACAGTTTAGATGATAGCATGAAGTCAGAGAGTGAAGTAAGCCAATGGTTAGAAGTTCCTGTTTTAGGAAGTGTGTCGAAGATAACAAAGAAAAGGGTAAAAGAGAAGAGAGTGAACAGGAAGAGTTCGAAAGTAAGGAGTGGGGCACTAGATGTTTAAGGTAAAAGAAAAGGGCCTAGTCACATTTGATAAACCAAATTCCATCATAGCTGAACAATACCGGGCGATTCGAACCAATATTCAGTTCTCTTCAATGGATCAAGAAATAAAGACCTTAGCGATTACTTCCCCAGGGATAGGAGACGGAAAATCAACTACAGCAACGAATTTGGCCGTTTCCATGGTCCAGCAAGGGAGAAAAATTCTGCTCGTTGATGCAAATCTAAGAAAACCAACGATTCATTCAACCTTTAAATTGCCAAACACAACAGGTTTGACAGATGCTCTTATGGAGAAAGTCAGCTGGAAGGAAGCGATCCAGCAAACAGCGATTGAACGATTAGAGGTCTTAACCAGTGGAACCATGGCACCCCATCCTGCAGAACTGCTTAGTTCCCCCGGATTGGAAAAATGGCAAACAGCCGTACGGGCAGAATACGATATGGTAATCTTTGATTGCTCCCCTGTTCTTGATGTGACAGACGCAAGAATACTGGCTCATCAATGTGATGGTGTCATCTTAGTGCTAAGCAGCGGGAAAACAAAAAGTCAGAAGGCTGTGGAAGCTAAAAGATCATTAGAGCTTGTAAGATCCAAGCTGATGGGTGTTATATTCAATCGAAAACAGTAAAGTATGGCGAATAGAGGATAAGTTTTGCCTGCGTGTTCATTATTAAGAACAAAATAAAAGGTAATAAAGAACAAAATGAATAATACTGGTAATGTCTCCTATCCGTTATCAATGGAGGCACTCGGCCATGCTGTGGGTTGAAAGATACCTTAGCGCTTGTCGTCAAAGGTGTGGTGTGAGGAAGGGTTTGATGCCCTATCTATTTATTAGAGTTTTTCATTATGTGGTTTTTCAATGAAACCTTGTAGTGAAAAACTTTAATTGAATTTACCACAAAAAGGGAGTTGACGTAAAACCATGAAGGATTTCGATTGTTATCCCAAGTCAATCCACAAAATGGATAAGAAAGGAGGAGGATAAGGGTGAGTTTGTTGACCTACCACCAGCGATTATCATTGTTAATCGTCATTGATTCCTTGAGCATCGTCACCGCCATTTTCATAAGCCAAATTTTAGTCAGTGCTAATCTTCATGTCATGACGTTGCCCATTGCTCTAAGTGCTGTAACCCTTTTAGCCATTCACTATTTTCTCTCCTTCCGTTACAACTTGTATAAAAAGGCATGGGAGTATGCAAGTATAGGGGAATTGGTCATTATTCTTAAATCTTCTGCCTTCTCTATCCTGATCACGGCCTTTATCCAAGTGATCATCCTACAGGATGTGTATGGGCGGCTACTTGCTATCACCTGGATGCTGCACATGCTTTTCTTTGGCGGATCGCGTTTTGTCTGGAGGATTCTTCGAGATTCTTATATTCAACAAGTGAATAATACCAAGCGAACTCTCATCATAGGAGCAGGTTCAGCAGGGACGATGGTGGCCAGGCAATTACTCCACAATAAGGATGCCGAACTCGTGCCTATCGCTTTTATCGATGATAACTTGAATAAACACCATCTTGATATATTGGGAATCCCGGTGATTGGCGGGATTGATCAAATTGAAAGTACAGTAAAAGAGCAAGAAATTGATAACATTGTGATCGCCATTCCGTCACTCAATAAAAAAGAATTAAACACTATTTTCCTGGAATGCGCCAAAACGAAGGCGAAAACGCAAATCATTCCGATGCTCGAGGATTTAGTAATGGGCAAGGTGTCTGTTAATGAATTCCGCGATGTACAGGTCGAAGATTTATTAGGCCGGGAACCCGTAGAGCTGGACATTGAAAGTATTTCAGAATATGTGTCGGATAAGGTCGTCTTAGTCACGGGTGCTGGAGGATCTATTGGTTCTGAGATCTGCCGGCAGATTTGCAAATTTCACCCAGAAAAGCTCATTTTGTTGGGTCATGGCGAAAACAGTATATATACCATTGAAATGGAACTGAGAGATACATATAGAAATAGCGGGATTCAATTGATTACGGAGATCGCTGATCTGCAGGATGCCAATAAGATGAAGGCTGTCATGGAGCTTCATCGACCGCACGTTGTCTATCATGCGGCTGCCCATAAGCATGTGCCGCTTATGGAACGCAATCCTGAAGAGGCGTTAAAGAACAATGTCATAGGAACGCTCAATGTGGCAAGAGCGGCCAGCTGGTATGGCGTTGAAAACTTTGTCATGATTTCGACCGATAAGGCAGTAAATCCGACAAGTGTCATGGGGGCCACCAAACGGTTGGCAGAGATGATGATTCAGCATCTCGATAAGGCGAGCAGCACCAAGTTTGTCGCTGTGCGCTTTGGAAATGTATTGGGCAGTCGCGGCAGTGTCATTCCTCGATTTAAGGAGCAAATTCAAAAGGGTGGGCCTGTAACGGTCACCCATCCGGAAATGGTTCGTTATTTCATGACGATTCCAGAAGCATCAAGATTGGTTATCCAAGCGGGTTCGTTAGCCAGAGGCGGAGAAATATTTGTATTAGATATGGGTGAACCTGTCAGAATTGTAGATCTTGCCAAAAATTTAATTAGACTCTCTGGAAATGTAGTGGAAGACGTGGGGATTGAATTTACCGGTATGAGACCAGGAGAAAAGCTGTTTGAAGAACTGCTGAAACCAGATGAAATACATGAACAGCAAGTATATCCCAAGATTTACGTAGGGAAAACGGCTGAGCTATATATTCAGGAGATAGAGGACATTATCTCTAACTATACCAGTTTTGATAAATCGATGCTGAGAGAGAAGTTACTGCACCTAGCCAACAATCAGCTGGAAACTCCGACATTATTGCAAGTATCCAGCTATAAGACGGGATAAAAAATGAAACTTTAGTTGGAGGACTCACAAATGGAAATGAGAACGTCCAGGATAAGAAAAAAAACAGCCAGAAAGAGAAAAACCATCATGTTACGGATAACGGTGGTTACCATGCTAAGCAGCATCATTCTATTAAATGGATGTGAGTTAAACAAGGAAACAGCTACTCCGGTTGCTCCGAAAAAAGTGGAAAACACAGCAAAGGCTGCAGCGGTAAAGGTTCAACAAGACATGACGATCAGTGGTCAGACCGAGCCCTTTCAAGTGTTTTTTCTGGCACCGTCCATTTCCGGAAATGTAAGTGAAATTTCCGTAGATATAGGGGCGTATGTAAAGAAAGATCAAGTACTTGCGAAAATCGATGAAAGTGATTTAGCTTATCAAATTAAGCAAGCCGAAGCCAATGTTAAGCAGGTACAGGTGGAAGCACAGATGAGGGCCATTGAACAGCAGATTAATTTAAATGAAATGAAGGTGACGCTCTCGACAGAAACCACTGAGGAAGCGGA
Organism: Brevibacillus sp.; assembly: GCA_036676475.1. Classification (GTDB taxonomy): domain Bacteria; phylum Bacillota; class Bacilli; order Aneurinibacillales; family RAOX-1; genus LC029. The sequence continues at coordinate 48,459 of JAKFCU010000025.1, read as the reverse complement.
AGAGCAAAAATTTTTATTACGGAGTTTGGAGATGGACCTGGCTGATGCTAAGAAAAACGCAGAAAGAACGAATGTGCTGTATAGTCAAGGGGCTTTATCACAGGAGCAAATGGAACAGGCCCAGACGCAAAAGACTCAAGCAGAAAATGAACTCGCAAAAGCGAAGAAGTTAATTGAAATTAAAGGGGCTAGAGAGGCAGGGCAAAGACAAACGGCTCTTTCCGTAGCCAAGTTGGAAAAACAATCGGCACAGGCTTCAGCCCAACTAACAAAGATGGGGGTCGAACAAGCGAAAGCCAATCTGGAACTCATTCGATATCAGTACAATAATCTAACGGTCAAGGCCCCGATTAGTGGGTTTATTACGGATATAAGAGCCATCATGGGGCAAGCTGTGACCCCGGCTGATACATTGTTTGTGATCACGAATCAAGACAAACTCTACGTTCGGGGCGATGTTCCCGAAGCTCTTATCAACCGGATAAAGGTAGGTCAACAGGCTACGATAAACATTCTGTCCATGGGGAAAAGCGTAGAAGGGAAAGTGATTTATGTTGCTCCATTGGCGGATCCAAAAACACAGGCATTCCCCATCAGGGTCTTGGTTGACAATGCCGATCATGGAATCAAAGGCGGTATGCGAACGAAAGTCACTATAAAAGAGTGAGTGAGAACATGAAGAAGATCCTCATTATTGCAGGCTATACGCCATCACTTATTAATTTTCGGGGTGATTTAATAACGGAGATGGTAAAACAGGGATATAAAGTCGTCGCTGTTGGACCTGAATTAGGATATGAAAAGGAAATAGAAAAACTAGGTGCCAGATTTTTACGGCTACCTCTGGAGAGAGCGGGTGTCAATCCACTCAAGGACCTGGTCACCTTATATAGGATGCGTAAACTGATCAAATCGGAACAGCCTGATATCGTGATGGGATATACGATAAAGCCAGTGATTTATGGATCAATCGCAGCACGCCTCGCTGGCGTCCAATCTGTATTTTCCATGGTTACAGGACTGGGGTATGTATTTCTGGCTAAGGGCGCCAAGGCCGCAATGATCAGAAAAATAAGTGGGGTACTATACTATCTAGGACTCAAGTGCTGTAAAAAAGTGTTTTTTCAGAATCCGGATGATGTGAACGAATTTTTAAATGCAGGACTTATTCATAACAGCAAGTGTGTGATGGTAAATGGTTCAGGAGTCAATCTGAACAAATACAAAATGGCGCCGTTGCCAGCTCAACCATTATTTCTCATGATATGCCGTATCCTCAAAGATAAGGGAGTGTTGGAATATCTTGAGGCCGCACGGAGGGTCAAGAAAATCTATCCGGAAGCCCAATTTCAGCTTCTTGGACCATTTGATGTCAATCCAAACTCTTTAAAATACGAGGATATAGAGCCCTACATAGAGGATGGAAGTGTGGCGTATCTCGGGGAAACAAAGGATGTAAGGCCCTATATTGAACAGTGCACGGTGTATGTTCTGCCATCCTACCGGGAAGGTACGCCTCGTACCGTACTGGAAGCGATGGCCATGGGGAGATCAATCATTACAACCGATGTACCAGGATGCCGTGAAACGGTTGTGGATGGTTTGAATGGATTTCTGGTACCAGCAAAAGAAGTGGATCTGTTGGCAGAGAAGATCATCTGGATGATCAATAACCAACAGCATGTTTCTGAAATGGCACAAGAAAGTCTGAAGATTTGCCAGGATAAGTATGATGTCAGAAAGGTTAATGAAACGGTGCTTACGGCTATGAAACTATAACGGAATGAATGGGAGAGTGCAATGTGATTATTGCAGTCATTGGACTTGGCTATGTAGGCTTACCGCTTGCCATAGCTTTTGCAAAAAAGACAAAAGTAATCGGTTTTGATATCAATCATGAGAAAATTCAACTCCTTAAACAGGGCGTGGATGTCACCAATGAAGTTGGGCAGGAAGCTTTAAAGGATTCTTCCATTTCATTCACAAGCAATCCGGCCGATATCCAAGACGCATCTTTTATCATTGTGGCTGTTCCCACTCCTATCGATCAACACAACAATCCGGATCTTGAACCTATGACATCGACAAGTCGTACGGTCGGGCAGAACATGCAAAAAGGTGCCATCGTTGTGTATGAATCAACGGTCTATCCAGGGGTTACCGAGGAAGTATGTGTACCTATACTTGAAAGAGAATCGGGATTAAGGTGTGGGGCGGATTTTAAAGTAGGGTATTCGCCGGAGAGGATTAATCCTGGGGATCAAGTGCATAGGCTGGAAACAATAACCAAAATCGTAGCGGGTATGGACGAAGAAAGCTTGGGAGTCATTGCTGCAGTATATGAAATGGTAGTTGAAGCTGGAGTATACAGGGCTTCATCGATTAAAGTAGCGGAAGCAGCAAAGGTAATAGAGAATGCCCAGAGAGATATCAATATAGCCTTTGTCAATGAGCTTTCCATCATATTCAATAGAATGGGGATCGATACCCTTGAGGTGCTTGAAGCGGCCGGAACGAAGTGGAATTTCCTGAACTTTCGTCCGGGACTTGTCGGCGGGCATTGCATTGGTGTGGATCCCTTTTATCTTACCTATAAAGCTGAAGAAGTCGGATATCATCCGGAAGTGATTCTGGCTGGACGCCGCATCAATGACAACATGGGCAAGTATGTAGCAGAGAACGTCGTAAAGCAACTGATTCGAGATAATTGTCCGGTTAAAGGTGCGAAGGTTCTGGTTATGGGTGTCACATTTAAGGAAAATGTCCCGGATGTACGCAATTCTAAAGCGGTGGATATTATTCGAGAGCTTCAGGATTATGAGATTGAAACATATGTTGTAGATCCGCATGCAGATGGATACGAAGTATGGCGGGAATATGGATTTGAACTTGCCGGGGAAATCCCACCGGTCGACGCGGTCATCCTCGCTGTCAATCATCAAGAATATACATCCCTTTCATTGAATACCATCCGGCATCATTTGGCTCCTGACCGGAATGTACTTGTGGATATCAAAGGTATGTTTAACAGAAAGTTAGCAGAAGCACATGGCTATCAATATTGGAGGTTATAATCAGTGGGATATGAACATGTGAAATTTCAGGATCATGTTACCTTTCTTGTTACGGGTGCCGCCGGCTTTATAGGTTCAAATCTTGTAGAAGCTCTACTGAATTTAGGAGTGAAGGTAAGAGGGCTTGATAACTTTTCTACAGGTAAACGTGAAAATATCGAAATGTTCCTGGACCATCCCAGGTATGAATTTATGGAAGGGGATATACGCGATTTTGAGACTTGTGTAAAGAGCTGTGTGGAAGTCGACTATATTCTGCATCAAGCGGCACTCGGTTCCGTACCGCGTTCGATGATATATCCCACCATATATGAGGAAAACAACATTAAAGGAACCTTGAATATGCTGGAAGCTGCTAGATTATTGGGAACGGTGAGGAGATTTGTCTATGCTTCCTCATCATCAGTGTACGGCAATTCTACCCAACTACCTAAGGTAGAAGGAGAAGAGGGAGAACTGCTTTCCCCCTATGCCCTTACCAAAAAAGTAAATGAACTTTATGGAGCCGTCTATACCCATTTATATGGACTGTCTTGTATTGGACTGCGCTATTTTAATGTTTTCGGTCGCAGGCAAGATCCCCATTCGCAATACGCGGCGGTTATTCCCGTTTTTGTTAACAAACTACTCTCAGGACAATCGCCTACCATCAACGGGGATGGGGAGCAAAGCCGGGATTTTACCTATATCGAAAATGTATTGGAAGCCAATCTTAAAGCTTGCGTGGCCCCCATGGAGGCTTGCGGTCAATCTTATAATATCGCTTATGGCGAGAGATACACCGTTAACCAAATGTATGGGAAAATGTGCGAGTTGTTGGACATCTATACTATGCCTATTTACGGCCCCCATCGATCAGGAGATATCAAGCATTCTCTTGCTGATATTTCCAAGGCAAACCATGCCCTTGGCTACGAACCTTCTTGGGATTTCGAACGCGGTTTTGAACAGTCGGTAAACTGGTATAGAACCTATCTCGGTGATAAAGCGATCAAGGTGGGTGAGTAGGGCGTGTGCGGAATAAACGGTTTTATTAGCGTAGAGCCTTCTGGGGAAGGAAATAATCGAGTGCTTGTGGATCGAATGAATGAGCGTATTATACATCGTGGACCTGACTCGGAGGGAGTTTTTGTAGATGATTATGCGGCTCTCGGTATGCGTCGCCTGGCTATTATAGACCTGAATACAGGGCTGCAGCCTATATTCAATGAGGATGGCAATATCGTGGTCGTATTTAATGGTGAGATATACAATTACCGGACATTGCGAGAGCGCTTGATAGCCTGTGGCCATCATTTTCGAACAGAGAGTGATACAGAAGTCATTGTTCACGCTTATGAGGAATATGGTGATAATTTTCTAAATTACTTGGAAGGCATGTTTGCCATAGCTTTATATGATAGAAATGAAAAGCGGCTAACACTAGCACGAGACAGGGCTGGTGAGAAGCCGCTTTATTATTATATGTCCGATAACAAGCTGGCTTTCTGTTCCGAATTAAAAAGCCTCGCAGAAGCCTTTGAAATTTCTAGAGAGGGCATTAACAAGGATGCGCTTAATCAATATCTTTCCCTTACCTATATCCCGGCACCATTGACGATCTATAATAATGTCTACAAGCTTTTACCGGGGCATTTTCTTTCTTTTAAGAAAGGGAAGATCGAGACTCATCCCTATTGGAAATTGAAAACTTCCGAATCTGAGATGATAGAGGATTACGATACTTGCAAAATGGAGCTCCGTAATCGGCTTTTTGAATCAGTGGAGCGTCAGATGATAAGTGATGTCCCTCTAGGAGCATTCCTTAGTGGAGGCATAGATTCAAGTGTTGTTGTCGGAATTATGTCCCGTATTTCCGATAGACCGGTTGAGACCTTCAGCATCGGGTTTAAGGAAAGGGAATTTGATGAATCAGATAAGGCGCTTCTGGTATCAAAGCAGAATCAAACGAACCATCATCTTCATATTCTCACGCCCCATGACATACTTGATCATATGGAATCCATAGTAGCTAGCATGGATGAGCCGTTTGCCGATTCATCCATGTTACCGACTTACTTCGTTTCTAAGTTTACACGTGAAAAAGTAACGGTTGCCCTTACCGGTGATGGCGGTGATGAGCTTTTTGGAGGATATAGTAAATACATGATTGACCTATACTCAAAGATGTATGCTTCCATTCCTAAGCTACTGCGAAAGGAAGTAATCGAACGAGTGCTTTATTCGGCTCCAGATTCCAGCACCTATACTCGCCAGGCAAGAAAGGTAGTGGAAAATTACCACCTTGATAAAATCACCCGTCGCCGAAACATGATGATGATGGGCGCTAGTGAACAGCTGCGTTCTGAATTATTAACGGGCAATTTCTATGAACCAAGAAGCCTTGATTTTATTGGTCATAAGATGAGAGAACTATCTAACGTGGATGAACTGACAAGTACATTGTATACCGACTTCAGCATCATTCTTGAGGGTGACATGCTTACGAAGGTTGACCGCATGAGCATGCTCAATTCCCTTGAAACACGAGTACCCATGTTAGACAGAGGCATGATCGAGCTGGCCTTTCAAATCCCCTCCCGTTATAAAATAAAGGGCCGTATCCAGAAATATATTTTAAAAGATACGTTTTCTGATATGCTTCCCGAGATCATCCTTCGCCAAAAGAAGCAGGGGTTTGGCGTTCCTTTGGACATATGGTTCAGAGGACCGTTAAAAGAAGAGCTGCTTCGATTATTAGACTATAGCCGTTTAAAGTCCCAAGGGATCTTTAATCCGGGACAGGTAAGGGAAATCATTAACGAACATTTGGAAGCAAGAAAGAATCATAGCTGGCTATTATGGAGCATTTATATTTTTCAGAAGTGGTATGATAATCAATTCCAGGAGAAAGCCTATGGCAGCTATTAGAATTCTTCATGCCATAGGCATCATGAACCGCGGCGGTGCGGAAACATTGATCATGAATCTCTATCGTAATATGGACCGTTCGCAAGTTCAATTCGATTTTCTTACACACCAATCGAAACCGGGAGTTTTTGATGAGGAAATTATTGATAAAGGTGGACGTATCTTTCATGTACCCTATGGAATAAGTTCGGGTCATTTTACGTATGTAAGAGCATTGGATGATTTTTTTCAAAATCATCCGGAATACCGGGTGGTACATTCCCACATGAACGAAACGAGTGGTTTAATTCTGCGTTCGGCAAAAAAAGCGGGGGTACCGGTACGAATTGCTCATAGCCATACCAGTAATCCTATATATTCTTTTATAAAATCATTATATTTCAAGGGGTATGCAAAAAGGCTTCTGCCTAACAATGCAACCCATTTTTTTGCCTGTTCAGCAAGGGCGGGTCAATATCTTTTTGGTCGTAAGATCATCGAGAGCGGCAACATGATTTTACTCAAAAACGGTGTATCATCATCCCAGTTTTCCTTTAACCCGAAGATAAGGGATAACATTCGATCCCACATGGGATTAGATTCGAATACGCTAGTGATCGGGCATGTGGGTAGTTTTCAAACCGTAAAGAATCATACATTTTTGCTCGATGTCTTTGCTGAGCTACATAAAAGAAAGAAAGTCGCCTTGCTTCTACTTGGTGATGGTGATTTACGGCCTCAAATGGAGCAAAAGGCAGCAAATCTAGGATTGAGTCATTGTGTTCATTTTCTGGGGGTTCGAGAGGATGTCGCTCAATTGATGCAAGCGATGGATGTGTTTGTTTTCCCTTCCTTGTTTGAAGGGCTGCCTGTAACCTTAGTAGAAGCACAGGCTACGGGATTACGATGTTTGATATCAGACACCATTACAAAAGAAGTTGACATGGGTGCTGGTTTAATTCAATTTGCCAAATTAGGGGATGCTTCCGATTGGGCACACAAAGTTCTGCAGAGTCCTCACAGCCGTATGGATACAACACCATACATTAGAAAACAAGGCTATGACATTGCTGAAGTTGGTAAGTGGCTCCAAGGATCCTATATCAAAGCATGGAGGTGATGGATATACCTATTCTGACTGTTTTTACTCCGACATTTAATCGGGCATACATTTTGACGAGATGTTATGAAAGTCTAAAACGTCAAACATGCAAGGACTTTGTATGGTTAATCATTGATGATGGTTCCACAGATCATACCAAGCCGCTAGTAGATACCTGGATAGCCGAAGATGTGATACCCATACGGTATCATTGGCAAGAAAATCAAGGAATGCATGGGGCGCATAATACAGCCTATGAGCATATGGATACGGAATTAAATGTATGTATTGATTCAGATGATTATATGCCTGATGATGCTGTAGACAAAATTATTACGTTTTGGAACAGGTATGGAAGTGAAAATGTGAGTGGGATCATAGCACTTGATTCCTATATCGATGGGAAAGTAATTGGCACTAAGTTACCTGAAGATATTACTACTTCAACAGCCTTCGATCTCTATAATCAACTGGGCGTAACCGGTGATAAAAAGTTTATTTATCGCACAGAATTGACACGGAAATACCCATATCCTATCTTCAGCAACGAGAAGTTTGTAGGGTTAGCCTATAAATACTATATGCTTGATCAGGAATATGAAATGCTGCTGATGAATGAAGTCGTTTGCTGTGTTGAATATCTCCCGGATGGATCATCCATGAATATGCTGAATCAGTATAGAAAAAATCCGAAGGGCTTTTCTTTTTATCGCAAGGAACTGATGAAATTACCATTTGCAAGCTTATCCTTCAAATTTAGACAGGCTATCCATTATGTTTCCAGCAGTATATTATCTGCAAATAAGAAGTTTCTGAAGGAAACACCATGTCCGATTCTTACGCTAATGGCCATTCCATTTGGAATGGTGCTATTTTATCGCGTTATAACAAAAACAAAGAAAAGGGATATGACCCATGGGAGCACTTTGGTTTAATTTGGCTGTCGTATATATTACCTCCCTTTTTTCAAGGTATTTTGCTAAACCTTCAATGACTGGACCCGTGTATATAAAACCAAACAAGTTGATGGCCATTATTGCGGTATTATCGTTGGTTCTGATATCGGGTCTTCGGAATAATATCGGTGACACCATGGCTTATATGCACATTTATGAGATTGGTGATTTTAGTTGGGAAAGTATCAAATCGATGTCCGATCCAGGATTCAAAGTCCTCCAAATGATATTAAAATTTTTTTCAGATGATCCGCAAATTCTTGTTTTTACAACAGCACTAATAACGAATGTCATTATTGTAACGATCCTATATCAATATTCAAGACTATTTGAGATCAGTCTGTATGTATATATCGCATCAGGCATGTTTTTAGTGTCCATGAACGGGATCAGGCAATTTCTAACCGCAGCCATTGTTTTTGCCGCCACAAAATATATCTTCGAAGGCAGCTGGAAAAAATACGTTCTGGTTGTTCTTTTCGCAGCAACCATGCATGCAAGTGCGCTTATCCTTATTCCGATCTATTTTTTTGTAAGGAGAAAAGCTTGGACATTGACAACCTATTTCTCCATATTCATTGCAGTAGTCTTAGTTATCGGATTCAATCAATTTTCAGGGGTGTTATTTGCAGCGCTTGAAGAAACCCAGTATGGTCATTATAAAAATTTTCAGGAAGGTGGTGCAAGCCTTTTAAGGGTTGCGGTTACAGCCGCTCCCATTCTACTTGCTTACCATGGTAGAGAAAAGCTGAGGGCGCTATTCCCCTATAGTGATTATATAGTCAACATGTCCATATTGGGTTTAGTCTTCATGCTGATCTCAACACAGAATTGGATTTTTGCCAGATTCTCCATCTATTTTGGACTATACAGCTTAATATTAATATCCTGGATTGTAGAGATATATTCTAATAGAGATCAAAAATTTATTTATTATTCCATTATGGTGGGTTACTTTATTTATTTTTATTTTGAGCATGTAGTCGCTCTAGGTATTGTTTATAAGAGTAACTATTTTGGATAGAAAGAGTTAAGGGGGTATGGGTAGGAGTTGTGAAAACCAAAAGAGTATTGCACGTGGTTAGTGCTATGAACCGGGGCGGCGCTGAAACATTACTCATGAATGTGTACCGAAATATAGATCGTACAAAAATCCAGTTTGATTTTGTATCTCATCGAAATGAAAATTGTGATTATGATGATGAAATCATGTCGTTAGGCGGAAGAATATTCAGGATTCAAAGCCTTGGCCAAGCTGGACCTTTCGCCTACATCAAGGAATTAATCCGAATCATGTCTGCAGATCAGTATTTAGCCGTACATGCACATACCGATTATCAAAGTGGATTTCCGGTTTTGGCTGCCAAAACGCATGGTATAGAAAGGAGGATTTGCCATTCTCACAGCAATAGCTGGGTCAGAGGATATAACGTAAAGGAGAAATTAACCTTAAAAGTTTTGCAAACGATCATAAAGTATTCGGCAACCGATTATTGTGCTTGCAGTGTTGAGGCTGCACGTTTTCTCTATGGTCAACAACTTGTTGATCGTGGCCAGGTTTGTTTACTGAAAAATGGAATTGATATTGGGCAATTTGTCCATTTGGATGGAGATGGCCGGTTAAGTTTACGACATGAACTCCATATCTCACAGGATGCAAAAATTATTGGACACGTAGGTACATTTTCGGAATCAAAGAACCAAATATTCCTCTTGAAAGTTCTCAAAAGAGTCTTGGATGAGGATATGAATGTTGTTGCTGTTCTCGTTGGGGAAGGTCCTTTAAAGACCAGCATAGAAGAGGAAGCTAAAAAATGGGGTCTTTCCAATAATATAAGATTTTTAGGAATGCGTACGGATATCCCTCGGCTGATGAAGGAATTTGACGTTTTTTTATTTCCTTCTTTATTTGAGGGTTTTGGAATCGTAGCACTAGAAGCTCAAAGTTCGGGTACACCATGCGTTGTCGCCGATACGGTACCAAAAAGTACGGATATGGGCTTAGGGTTAATTTCCTATGTTAGTCTCCAGGATAACCTTGAAAAGTGGTCAAAAGAAATTCAAAGTGCCTTTTTAGCAGAAAGGCCCGAAAAAGGAAAAATAGTGAACCGAATCTCAGAATTAGGTTTTGATATCAAAAGAAGTATTCATCACTGGTTGTCACTTTATGGACTTGAAAATGAATCCTATCTATAACTAAGGACCTAGTGGGGTAATAAATGATGAAAAAGAAAATATTAATAGCTTCATTTGATATGGCTATCGGCGGTGTTGAAAGAAGCCTGATTGGATTACTGAATAGTATGGATTACGATCAGTATGAAGTGGATTTGATGTTATTCAAACACGAGGGTGAATTTTTCCCTTTATTACCAGCCGGCCCGAATTTGTTACCGGAGATCCCTCGATACACCACTTTTAGAAAATCCATTCTGCAAATCATGCGTGAGGGACATCTTCCTATTGTTTTAACAAGATTATTAGCACGATATTTAGGCTCCTGGCATGGGAAGTTAAAAGGCTACGAGGAACCGGGATATTTAGCCATTCAATATGGATGGGCATTATCCAAGCCCTATCTTCCACGATTTGATGAAAAGGAATATGATTTGGCCATTAGCTTTTTATGGCCTCATTATTTTGTTGGGCAAAAGGTTCGAGCGAAAAGAAAAATAGGCTGGATCCATACGGATTATTCAAAAATATTCATTAATAAGAATGTGGACAAACAAATGTGGAAGGATATGGACCGAATTGCAGCTGTATCTGATGATTGCAGGATGTCCTTTTTGGGTGAATTTCCTGAGTATTCAGAGAAGATGTTGGTCATTGAAAATATCCTATCGCCAGCCTTTGTAAGTGAGCAAAGTAAAAAGGATATTACCGAAGAAATGCCTGCAAAGCCTGGGCGGACTAAATTGTTGACGGTTGGCCGGCTGACACATGCCAAAGGTATGGATGATGCCGTATATGCATGTAAGAAGCTTTTGGAAATGGGATTCGACATGGAATGGTATGTTGTTGGATATGGTCCGCTGGAATCTGATATTAGGGAGTTGGCACATAAACTTGGAATTCAGGATCGATTTATTCTGTTAGGGAAGAAAATCAATCCTTATCCCTATATCAAGGCATGTGATATCTATGTACAGCCATCAAGATATGAAGGGAAAGCCGTAACGGTTCGCGAGGCGCAAATTCTCGCTAAACCCGTGGTCATCACGAACTTCCCCACTGCGAAAAGTCAGATTCGAGATGGGATCGATGGATTAATAACGCCTATGGGAATAGATGGCATAGTTGATGGGATAAAAAAGCTTATGGGGGATCAAGCGTTATCAGATAAGCTAATGACTAATATGCTAGCAACAGATTATGGTAACAGGAGCGAAATTGAGAAATTGTATACACTTATTTCCTGAAGCAGTTAAATCCAGGGGGTGAATGCATGAAGATTTGTACGATAACATGTCATGATGTTTATAATCATGGTGCCTCATTGCAGGCATATGGCTTAATGAAATATTTAATGAATTGTGGTCATGATGTAGAGATCATAGATTATAAACCAGATTATTTAAGTAATCATTACAATTTACTGAGTATTGGCAATCCAAAATGGGAAAGGAATTTACTAACAAAATCAATATATTTAACATTAAAGGCTCCAAGTAGAATATCGGGATTAAAAAGAAAAAAAGCCTTTGATAAGTTTACTTCTGAATATTTAAAAATAACTAAAATCAGATACGCTTCAAATGATGATTTGAAGAAAAATACGCCCTCTGCAGATGCCTATATTTGTGGCAGTGATCAAATATGGAATAGCTTACATAGGAATGGAAAAGATCCTGCGTTTTATTTAGACTTTGCCCCTGATGAAAAAATTAAGGCATCTTACGCAGCAAGCTTTGCGACTGACACGATCTCAGATGAGTATAAACCTATGGTCAGGGAGAGGGTAGATCGATTAGATGGTATAAGTGTAAGAGAAAAAAGCGGGGTTGAAATCATAAATAAATTAAATATAAATAAAGCGGTTAATGTTGTAGATCCAGTGTTCTTACTAAATCATGAAGATTGGAGAAAGATCGGTAAAAGAGAATTTAAAGAGAACTATGTTCTCATATATGATTTTGATAATAGCCATCTAATCAAGAAAATAGCAACTGAAATTGCTAACGAAAAAGGATACAAGATATATACGATTAACCCAGGGAAACTCAAATATGCTGATAAATATTTTAGGTTTGATGGACCGGAGACATTTGTATCTCTGGTTAGAGATGCACAGTATATAGTCTCCAATTCATTCCATGCCGCTGTTTTTTCCGTAGTATACGAAAAGGATTTTGTTATCGTCAATAGAACAGAAGCAATCAATACAAGAATGAGGGACTTATTGGATGATTTAAAACTTAATGAAAGGTTAGTCGATGAAAACTATAACTTAGAACACATATTGAACAAGATTAATTATAAAGAGAGTAAAAAATTATTAAATGAAAAGATTGCATTTTCCGAAAATTATTTAAAAAATGTGCTATCTATTAAGAAATAATGAGAGGAACTTCTAATGAAGAAGATATTATTTGTTATAGATTCTTTAAATAGCGGTGGAGCGGAAAAGAGTTTAGTTTCATTGTTAACTTTATTTGATTATAAGAAGTATGAGGTTGATTTATTAATGTTCTCCCCGACTGGCTTGTATTTACCCCTGATACCAAAGGAAGTAAATATATTAGATGTTCCTAGTTTTGTTGAATTCCTGCACCATGATATCACATTTTTAATAAAGAATAGGAAATTCAAAGAATTATATGCCAGATTAGGAGCATCAATATCTCTTAGAAATCCCTATCATAAAAAAAGCATGCATGGGGCTCAAATTAACTGGAGATGGCTGTCTAAAGACATTGATCAATTACGTAAGGATTATGATGTAGCTATAGCGTATAGTCAAGGTACACCAACTTACTTTGTTGCAGAAAAGGTGAAAGCAGGTAAAAAGTTATGTTGGGTAAACACTGATTATAAAAAAGCACCATATAACAAAAGATTTGATGTTAGGTATTATGAACAGTATGACCATGTAATAGCTGTATCTGACTTTAATAAAGAGGTCTTTATTAATGAAATTCCAACTGTTAGAGAGAAGACTTCTGTCATTTATGACATCATATCACCAAGCTTAATCAAATCAATGGCATCACAAGAAGGCGGGTTCCATGAAAATTTTGAGGGGTTAAGAATATTAACAATTGGAAGATTGGTAGATGCAAAAGGATATGATATGGCTATTAAAGCAAGTCATAAATTAAAACAAGAAGGGTTTAATTTTAAGTGGTATGCAATAGGGGAAGGGAATCTGAAAGATAAGCTTGAGAGATGGATAAGTAAGTATGGTTTAGATGACAATTTTATTTTATTAGGAACACATCAAAATCCATATACTTTTTTAGATCAAAGTGACATATATGTTCAACCATCAAGATTTGAAGGGTATGGTTTAGCGATAGCAGAAGCTAGAATATTACAAAAGCCTATCGTAGCGACTAACTTTACAGTTGTCCATAATCAAATTAGAGATAGAGAAAATGGATTAATCGTTCAGATGAATGCAGAGGATATTTACAACGGAATAAAAATCATGATTGAAGACATGAACTTGAGACAAGGTATTAGCCGGAACGTAAGAAACCAAAATGTAGGTACTGAAGATGAGATATATAAAATATACTCTTTGATAGAGTAATCTGCCTAATATGAGGTGGTAGGTCAATTGAGAGTTAAAAAGGCAAGTATTAATGTTTTTGTTAATGTAGTGACATTCATATTAGGATTGTTACCATCATTTATTGTAAGAAAGGCTTTTTTGGTTTCTTTGGGAAATCAGCTACTGGGTTTAAGCTCGCTATTTACAAATATAATAGGTTTATTATCCATAGTAGAATTAGGCATAGGAAGTGCCATTATCTATTCTTTATATAAGCCCTTTGCTGAAAATGATAAAGAAAAAGTAAAAGGATATTTAAACTACTATTATAAGTTTTATAGGCTGGTTGGATTTATAATTTTAGTATTAGGGTTGTTACTATCCCCATTCTTACATTTATTTATAAAAAATGAAGTTAATATGCTGGATGCCCAGGTATACTTTGTATTATTTCTAATTAATACATTTATTAGTTACTTATTTTCCTACAAATTATGTATTTTAAATGTTGCACAAGAAGGATATAAGGTATCCATAGCCACTACTTTATCAAAATTAACCATTTCCCTCTTACAGTTGACTATGCTTAAAATCTACCCGAGCTTCTATTGGTATATTTTAATTCAGATAGTAATTAATTTAATTTATTTCGTTTTTATGAACCTATATATAGGGAATAGATACAAATGGATTAAAGATACTGAAGGAAATATAACGATGGAGGAAAGGAAATCTTTAGTTAAAAATATTAAGGCACTTTTTTTACATAAGCTAGGCGGGATATTAGTTTTTGGTATTGATAATTTGGTCATTGCCTATTATATCAATCTAACGGTTGTAGGAATATTTAATAGCTATAGCATGGTAATTGGAGCTGTACAAGGAATAATATCCAGTGCACTTTCAGGTGTTACAGCTAGTGTGGGAAATTTGTTAGCTGAGGGAAACATTGAAAATGCATATAAGGTACATCAACGATTATTCTTTATAAGCTTTTGGATCGTTTCTTTTGTAGCTATTTCTTTATTTAATACTGTTAGACAATTCGTAATATTATGGTTAGGGGAAAGCCAAATACTCGATCAACTTACGATAAGTGTCGTATTAATTAATTTCTTTTTTATTTTAATGCGTGGATCTGTTGAAAGGTTTAAAGAAGGTGGTGGAATTTACCATCAAGATAGATTTGCTCCATTATTTGAATCCACGATTAACTTAATTGCATCTATTATTTTAGTGAAGGCAATCGGGTTACCTGGTGTATTCCTAGGAACACTCGTAAGTAATATATCTGTGATATTTTGGATTAAACCCAAAATGGTTTATAAATATGTGTTTCATAAGAAGTTAAGTGACTACTTTAAAATGTACTTTAAGTATGTAACTATAGGATTGATCCCTCTAATTTTAACCAATATAGCAACTTCACAATTAAAAGAAATGAATAGTATTCCTGCATTTGGAATGAACTGTCTAATAAATATAGTATTGATAAACGTAATTTACTTTATTCTGTTTAGGAAGAATGATGAGTTTATATATTTTAAAAACTTAGCATTAAATTTTGTTAAAATATTTTGGCGAGAATGTAAATCTGTTGAGTTTTAAATGTGGTACGATGGTAGTCTTTAAATATTGGATGAATTTCCCTGGGTGCTAATGATAAGCAACAGGGATTTTTATTCCCCTTCCAAACTATGGTGATAAAAGTGAGGGCTGAAGAAAATGAATATCTCCGATAAACTGAACCAACAGATATTATTAGAAGTCCTATTGAATATATATAACCATGAGCAAGAATTATCAAACACGAATGTGAATGATGTAATCATCGAACTGAAACAACAAATTCTTTCAGCTATATCAAAATAATGAACGAGTCGGAGGTGTTGTGAATGCTCCTAATTTTATACTCCCTGAGGTGTAATAGATGAAAAGAATAATGGATCTAACTATGGCAATTTTAGGACTCATTTTATTAGGACCATTAATCATAGGAACGGTTATTTTAGTTAAATTGAAGTTTGGTACACCTGTCCTTTACAAACAAGTGCGCCCGGGGTTAAACGGATCACCATTTATCCTTTACAAATTCCGTACCATGTCAGATGAAAGGAATGAGAATGGAGTCCTTTTGCCTGATTATCAACGATTAACTTCATGGGGGAAACTCCTCCGAAAATTCAGTTTAGATGAATTGCCACAACTCTACAACGTATTAAAAGGAGATATGAGTTTTGTTGGTCCCCGGCCCTTGTTAATGGATTATTTACCGTTGTATACAGAAGAACAAGCAAAACGACACGATGTGAGGCCTGGGATTACAGGTTGGGCCCAGATTAATGGAAGAAACGCTATCAGCTGGGAGGAAAAGTTTAAGTTTGATGTTTGGTATGTAGAAAATCAAACTTTTTTGCTAGATATTAAGATTCTATTTCTAACCTTTAAGAAAGTTTTTGAATCTGAAGGAATTAATCATGCAGGTCATGCAACCATGGAAAAGTTTGGCGGTACAAAATCGGCTGCGAGGTGATAGCATGAAAATCATCCTTATTGGGCAAGGGGGTCATAGTAAGGTAATACGTGATATGGTGTTATCTTACCAGGAGTATGAAATTGCCGGATATTTAGATGATCGGTATATGAATTTGACAGTGATCGATGGTGAATACTTCGGCCCTATTTCAGCGACGACCGAACTTATAGAGTATTTAGATGAAGTCAAATTTGTTATCGCCATTGGTAATAATGAAATAAGAAAACGAATTGCCCAACAATTGAATCTCTCAGACCAATATTATATGACCATTATACAAAAAACAGCAGTTGTAAGTCCAAGTGCGAGGATAGGACATGGTACCGTAATCATGGCTAACGCTGTGATCAACGCGGATGCACACATTGGGAATCACGCTATCATTAATACAAGCTCCATTGTAGAACATGACAACAAGCTGGGGAATTATGTACATATTTCCCCCAGATCCACACTTACAGGATCTGTGATAGTAGAAGAAGGAACCCACATCGGGGCAGGAGCCACGATTATTCCAAATATCAAAGTTGGAGAATGGTCAGTCGTTGGGGCAGGAGCTACTGTCATTAGAGATCTTCCATCTTATTGTACGGCAGTGGGGACACCGGCTATAGTCAAAAAAAGATTGGTAGTCAGTTAGATCCAAATTTATGGAAGAGAGGGTGGTATAAATGTTAAATAGAATTTATCTTTCTTCTCCACATATGACTGGGAATGAACAAAAATATATGGAAGAAGCGTTTCAAACAAATTGGATTGCCCCTTTAGGGCCAAATGTTGACGCTTTTGAAAATGAAATGGCATCATATATAGGAGCCAAGGGTGCAGTCGCTGTGAGTTCAGGTACAGCTGCTATACACTTGGCTCTTCGTTTATTAAATGTAAAAAAGGGAGACAAAGTGTTTTGTTCAAGCCTAACGTTTGTGGCCAGTGCAAATCCCATTGTTTATCAAGGCGCTGTACCCGTGTTTATCGATTCAGAACCAGAAACATGGGATATGTCACCGCAAGCATTAGAGAAAGCCTTGGTTGAAGCCTATCAAGAAGGAAGCTTGCCAAAGGCAGTCATCGTGGTTCATTTGTATGGGCAAAGTGCAAAAATGGATGAAATTTTAGCTTTATGTAACCAGTACGATGTTCCGATCGTTGAAGACGCAGCTGAGTCTCTTGGATCAACGTATAAGGGTAAAGCCAGTGGAACCTTCGGGAAGTTCGGGATCTATTCTTTTAATGGCAATAAAATTATAACCACTTCCGGAGGAGGAATGCTTGTTTCCGATGATATGGAGGCATTAAATAAGGCGCGATTCTTGGCAACGCAAGCAAGGGACTATGCACTGCACTACCAACATAGTGAATTGGGATTCAATTATCGAATGAGTAATATTTTAGCTGGGATTGGAAGAGCTCAACTCGATGTTTTAGAGGATAGAGTGAATGCCAGAAGAACTATATTTGAGCGCTATTATGATGAATTATTTGACATACAGGGTATAGAGCTAATGCCTGAATTACCAAAGACCAGATCCAACCGTTGGCTCACAGCTCTTACAATAGAAGAGAGTGAAGTGGGAGTATCGATTAACTATTTGTTACATTCATTAGGGGTAGAAAATATTGAAGCCCGGCCAGTTTGGAAACCACTACATTTACAACCTCTTTTCCAGGGAGCACAATATTACACTCATGATGAAAATATTAATGTATCAGAGCAATTGTTTAATAAGGGAATTTGCCTTCCATCTGGATCGAATATGACAAAAGAAGATCAAATGAGAGTGATCAACTGTGTTAAACAATTGTTAAGAGTCAAAGTTTGAGGGCTCAATGAAACGTGCAATGGAACATTGCAGCAGCATCCTTGGTTTTATGATAGGTTGTTCGCTAATTATGTGGGTTTATAGAAATTAATCAACTTCATAGACGGATGGATACGTATAGCTTTTCATCTTACAAACCCACACGATTCAGCGAGGAAGCAACTAATCTAAATTTGTCAAACCATTTCCGATGATGGGTTTGGATAGTTGTGATGTAAAACTAGGTTGATGTACTTCTAAGATTTTTCTTGAATAATTGTCATTGATTATAGATACAAGTGGAGGAATAGGTGTTGTATCTGTGCTTGATCTCCAAGCACCATGAAGTTCTATCTTATTTGTGGAATCAGGGGATAGGAAATGATTATCTGTCAAATTAATTAATTTTTCTCCGAAGACAGATAATGCTCTTGATTGATATGCGCTTGCGTGTGGAAAAAATATTTGATTATTGGAAAAGTAAACATAATCAAATTTTCGTAAGTAAATTCCTTCATTTCTATCCGGTCCATGATTCAGAGATGTCTTGCTAATTGTCATTATATTATTTCGAATAGTAATACTGGGAGATATTCCAGCTAATCCATCTAAAACAAAATTAACACTTTCTATACTATTATTTTCTAAAACTGCTTTGTTTGCCTTGAAATTAAAATACTGATAAACATTATTTGTTGTGCCTTTGATGGTATTATTCGACAAAGTCAAATGATTGAGAGAGTATCCACCAAAAGGCGTATGGGTACTAATCTCACAATTTTTCATTGTAAAATTATTTTGTAAAGGATCTCCAAAGTGAGATTCATTAAACATATAATAATATCTACAATTTCGTATATCAAATTGGCAGTTTTCAAAATACAATGATCCTTTACGCAAAATCCATGAGTAACCCATTTCCGGTCTGTCAAACATAAACTTGCAGTTTCTGAATGTTGTTGTTTGGTAATTCGCTTGTTGTAATATAAAACTGGTATTGTCAAAATAAACACCGTCGTAAATAACGCTATCTCCGTTTAGGAAGACTTGCGTGTCCGACATATAATCGTTCTCGAATAATAAATAGGTTCCATCACCACCTGATCCACTAGAACCTCCACCGGATACGCCGTTATATAAATTATTGCGTGAAAGGTAATTTTCACCTCGGGAACCCCAAAGAGTTACTGATCCATAAAATTTATTGGACTCAACCAAAACATTTCTAGCACTAATAACAACTAAAGAACCGTTTTTATTGTGATGGAAATAGTTATTCCGTATGATAATATTTTGATTTATATTATATCCGTCTTCTACGTCTATACCGTAACCAGGTGAAGCTCCACCAATCCCGGATATTTCACAATTCTCTATTAGTAAATTTTGTGCTCCAGTTACAGCTATTCCAAGTGTTCTACAATCCATAATGTCACAATTTACAATAGTTGCACCTTTTGTATAAGACATGGAACGAATCGTTATTGAACTAGAACTTATATCTGCGAGATTATATCGAAAACCTAGTTTGAATTTGGTAGCACCTTTCGGAATATATTTTTTATATATGTTATCGTATGATCTTCGAGCTACACTGCCTAGATAGTTATTAGAATCATCAAAGAAGTAAAAAGTAATGAATGTTCTATCTAAATTTAACTGTGATCCATCTGTTCTTGTTCCGAATGCTCCATACCCATTACCCATGAGAGCAAAATATCCATTAATGTCCAGGTCTGGGTAACCCGATAAAGACCAGGATTTATTACTCCTTACAAAATGAATATCTTCCTTTAATGTACCATCAGCATGAAATGTGCCACTTTCTAAATCCGACAGGTAAACCCACGAAAGATGTCCATATGTTGACCCGCACCTTATTCCGTTGCCTGTTGTATTGTAGATTTTAACGCTGTCGATTTTTATATTTCTATTTCCTTTAATCTCAATACCGATACCCCATTCATGTGTACCACCGCTCGAATAGTCATGGGAGTCCTTATCTCCTTCAATAGTGCCACCAAAGATTGTAACATTATTCTTTCTAAAGATATTTATAATGGAGTAGTTTTGATATGCGTTAGGTTCTTTTTTAATAGTGCAACCAACTAAATCCAGGGTGATGTCACTGACTAAGTTAATGTGACTGTCCTTATCTACTAAATAGATACCAGTGGGTAATTTACATCCACTATATCCATTTTGACTTGCCCAAACAAGGGCATCATTAATACCTCTTGTGGTGTTTACGGCATCTGTTCCGTCATTTTTAATTCCCCATCTTTTAAGTTCAATCAAATACATTGCAGCAGCTATTGAGCTACTTATATTTACTGGTTTCCATATACCATTGTCATATTTTAGTACATCTCCACTTGATGGAGGAGTTGTAGTGAGATCTATATCACTTAGTTCATCAAGGCTAATGCCTAGACCATCAATGGTTCCAATCTGAATATTACCACCTTGTGAGCCAATAAATAACTCACCGGTATCCGTACAAAATGCAAATTCTCCCTCGTCCAAAGTAGGCAGATTTGCTTTCAATACACGTGTAACTTGAATTTTTGCCATATATTAGAATATCCCTCCGTCTCTTTTTCAACTGGGTTATATCAACAATTTTGGTTTCAAAGTAAATACTAATCTTAGTTTAGGATATTCATTAGATAGAATCGATGAAAGGGCTTATACTCTGAGTTAAACGAATCATTTTAGCACCTAATTTGTAGAAAAATGTAAAAACAATTCAGTGTAAATATTTGCCAAAAGAATTGACTAGGGAAAAATATTATTCTATAATTGTTCTGTATAAAGAACTAAATTTGAGTTAGTGCATTACGGTGGTAGGGAAGCGTCATAGTATTTCTGAATAATGTTTATAAGAGTTTCAATAACCTGCACCCCTATGTTCTTTAAAAAGAACATATATAATTTGTAACACTTTGTATAGCTGGAGGAAACCATGAGTGCAATAATCGGAATCTACCATTTTAATCATGATCCTATCGATATGGACCAAGGCAGGAAGTTAATGGGGGCATTACAGAAATACCCAGCAGATGCTGTTCAAACATGGCATAGTAAGAATGTATTTCTTGGCTGCCATGCCCAATGGATCACACCTGAATCGGTTGGTGAACAGTTACCATACTATGATCATCAGAGACAGTTGGCGATCACAGCGGATGCGATTATCGATAATCGTGATGAGCTATTCGAAAGACTGCAGGTGGAACAAGAGCATAGAAAAAGGATGCCTGACAGTGAATTGATCCTGCTTGCCTATCTTAAGTGGGGAGAAGAAGCTCCGAAGTATTTAATAGGTGATTTTGCCTTTATGATTTGGGACGAAAGGAGGCATTTGCTTTTTGGAGCAAGAGACTTTTCGGGGAGTCGAACTCTTTATTATTACCACGCTCAACATCGATTTGCGTTTTGTACCATTATCGAACCGCTATTATCTTTACCCTATGTTGAGAGGAAACTAAATGAAGATTGGCTTGCTGAATTTCTAGCCATTCCTGGGATGTTTGAAGCCGTAAGTACGTCCTCATCCGTTTATCAAGCTATCAAACAGATCCCGCCTTCCCATACGATTTCCATATGTGAAGGTAAAGTAAAACTGAGAAGATACTACACCTTATCAGCAGGTGAGTCTCTTAAGTTAAAGTCGAATCAAGAATATGAAGAAGCCTTTCGTGAGGTATTCCAAAGCGCGGTAACGGCAAGACTTCGTACTCACCGTCAAGTGGGTGCGCATCTGAGTGGAGGATTGGATTCGGGTTCAGTCGTTAGCTTTGCTGCCCATACTTTGCGTAAAGAAAATAAACGATTACATACCTTCAGTTATATTCCAGTAGGCGACTTTAAAGATTGGACACCGAAGCACAGAATGGCTGATGAAAGACCCTATATCCAATCCATAGTACAGCATGTGGGAAATATTACGGATCACTATTTCGATTTTGAAGGTAAAAGTCCCTTTACGGAAGTAGATGATTGGCTGGATGCGATGGAGGCACCCTATAAGTTTTTCGAAAATTCCTTTTGGTTAAAGGGAATTTATGAGAGAGCCCATCAGCAACAAATCGGTGTACTCTTAAACGGGGCAAGAGGCAACTTTTCGATATCTTGGGGACCTGCTTTAGACTTTCAAGCTAATCTATTAAAAAAGTGGAATTGGATCCGCTTTTTCCGGGAAGTTCAGCTTTATAGCAAAAATACAGGGATCAGCAGATCTAGAATATGGCCGGTGGTCAGAAGAAAGGCATTCCCATTTATTAACGGAATTTTCTCATCTAATGATTCATTCGAATCACCTGCGTTAATTCATCCGGAATTTGCAAAAAGGACTAACATTTATCATAAGCTTCAAGAGCATGGGATAGATCACACAGGCACTCCGGTACAAAATGTTTACGAGGCAAGGAAAAAGCATTTTGAACAATTATATTACTGGACTACGAATGGCACAGTGGGAACGAAATTATCATTGCGATATTCGTTATGGGATCGTGATCCGACCAATGATCTTCGCGTTATTCGATTTTGCTTGTCCGTACCGGAAGAACAATATGTCCAAAACGGGGTAGACCGGGCACTCATCCGGAGATCAACCAAAAGTTATCTGCCGGATAAAGTGAGGCTAAACCAACGAGTCCGCGGCATTCAAGGTGCAGATGGGATTCATCGCATGGCGCCTTCCTGGAATACATTTATTGAAGAACTTCAACAACTTAGCAGGGACCCTGAAGTGTCGGAATATTTAAATATAGGTGCCGTTAAGCAGGCCATATCTAAGGTTCGGGAACAGCCTCATCCGAAGTATATCTATGATGCAGAATTTAAAATCTTAATGCGCAGCTTAATTGTTTATCGCTTCATTAAAAAAATCGCTTGAAAGGAGGTGAGATATGAGAAAAGAGTGGAAACAACCGGTATTGCAAGTACTTGATATTAAGAAGACGGCAGCTGGTCCAGGGTTATCCATCCCGGATGCTGTACAGAATGATCCGGATGAAACCGTGCATTATGATAGTTAGTAGGGGTTTGAAAAAAATTTAATGAATGGGGTGTGTTGTAATATGAAAAAAGTGTGGAAAAAACCAGCATTGGAAGTACTTGATATTAAGATGACGGCGGCAGGTCCTGGTTTAACGATCCCTGACTCCATCCAAAATGATCCCGATGAAGACATTCACCATGATAGCTAATTGATTTTCAAAAAGTTTCGTATTACCTGCCCTTATACACCTTAAAGAAGTATGAGGGCTTTTTATACTTATCAGTCAAGTATTATACGCATACGGCTACGCTAGTAGCTTTCTTACAACTACTTTGTGAACTAGTTGGAGTGAGAAGATGATAGATACCGTTAAAAAAGTGGTCTACAAAGCCTTTGGGTTAAAAATATGGAGTGACATGGTTCTGCCAGAGTTAGTGAAAAGCAGTGAACAAGAGGATAACATCGATATGGTAATTGAAGTGGCTGATTTATCGAAACGATGGTCTGAATTAGCCACTCCACCAAAAAAGACAGTAGTTACAGGAAATTTATTTATGTTTCAACTTCCTAACATCGCAACATTTGCGGTACAGGATGGAAAAAGAATTATCGTTTCACCTATGCAGGGATCTGATGAAAGCCAGATCCGGCTATATATCCTTGGAACTTGTATGGGTGCACTGTTAATGCAGAGAAAGGTTCTTCCCTTACATGGTAGTGCGGTAGCCATTGATGGAAAGGCATATGCTTTCATAGGGGAATCTGGAGCCGGAAAATCAACTCTTGCTTCCGCTTTCTTAAGACTGGGATATCCACTTATAAGTGATGATGTGATAGCCATCTCTCTTTCTTCAGACCGAACTCCTTTGGTTATGCCGTCTTATCCGCAGCAAAAGTTATGGCAAGAAAGCTTAAAAGAGTTTGACATGGAAACGAAACATTATCGTCCTATTTATCAAAGAGAAACCAAATATTCGGTACCCGTACCTTCCCATTTTTCTGCGGAATCCTTACCTCTTGCCGGTGTCTATGAACTAGTTAAAACGGAGAAAGAGAACATTGAGATTCAACGTATTGAAAAACTTGAGCGACTGAATACCTTATTCCGGCATACTTATCGTAATTTCCTGATCCCTCGTTTAGGGTTAATGGAGTGGCATTTTAACACCTCGGCAAGGATCGTGAATCACTTCGAGCTTTACCAATTAAGCAGACCGGCTTCCAGGTTTACCGCTTCTCATCTGGCATCTTTAATTTTGAAAACAATCTAAAAGGAGGAGTAAGCTGTGGTCAATAGTCGAAATGTTCCGTTAAATAGCGTGGTTGTTCAAAGTAAAGGAAATATTGTAAGTGATATGGACGGAGAAAAAGTCATGCTGAGCATTCAGAAAGGAAAGTACTACAATTTGGGAGAAATGGGCGGGAGGATATGGGATCTGATGGAGAGCCCTATCTCGGTTACACAGTTGGTCAGCTTGTTAATCACGGAATATGAAGTGGAGCAAGCTGAATGTGAAGACCAAGTCGTTCGTTTTTGTGAACAATTGTTGGAGGAAGATCTAATTCAAATTCATGAAGAGAATCGGTTGGTAGTTTAATATTTTAATCCGAGAAGTAGGGAAATTCATGATCATTTTAAAAAGGATGAAGACGTTTTTTTCATTTGAACGCAGAACCAAGCTTTTATTTGTAGAAGCTCTTATTTATTTAGCGTGGGCCCGCTTTCTCGTATATTTACCATTTTCCAGGATTTCCCCTTATTTGGGTGATCACATGCAGGAAACATCGATGACCCTTATTCAAACGAATGAGGCCCTATTAAAGAATATATCCTATACCATTCAAATTATGGCTCGTCATACTTTTTGGGAGAGCAAATGTCTTGTAAAGGCCATTGCTGGTATGAATATGCTGAAAAGGCGTCAGATCGAAAGCACGATCTATTTAGGAATGGCCAAAGATGAGAAGGGTGAACTGATAGCTCATGCCTGGCTGCGGAGCGGTCCTTATTATATTACAGGAGCAGAAGTCATGAATGGATTTACCGTGGTAGGGAAATTTGCAAAAAGAAATGGCGATAAATAATTGAAGGAGAATAAGATGGGGAACAATAGAGATCTGGACTTGTCCAATTTTTCCAAGGAATTGAAAATACTGCTGATATTGATGAAGGAAAAAAATCATGAGGGGGTATTATCCAATCAGAAAGAGTGGCTTGAGGGCATTGACTGGGATCGTTTTCTCCAGTTGGCAAGGCACCATCGGGTGTACCCATTCATTTATACAAAATTAAAGGAGATAAATGAAACTGGGATTCCTCCCTCTGTTGTTCAAACCTTACATCGGGAATATCAAAAAAATACGTTTCAAATGCTTTATTTAAGCGGAGAAATGGAACAAACGTGTAAACTGTTTGCCGAAAATAACATTCGGTCACTCCAACTAAAAGGTCCTGTACTTGCAGCAGATCTTTATGGGGATATCTCCCTTCGGACATCTCGTGATTTAGATATTTTAGTTCCATTAGCTGATCTGGAAAAAGCGGAAAAATTACTTATAGAGCAAGGTTATGTTAAGGATGACTATTTTTCAACTAAGCTAAATGAGTGGAGATGGAGGCATCATCATGTAGCATTCTCTCATCCTGAAAAGAAAATTAAACTCGAAATTCACTGGAGATTAAGTCCTGGTCCAGCGAAGGAACCCAACTTTAACCAATTATGGCAGCGGAAAAGAATCAGCCCACTCACTAGCTATCCGGTCTATTATTTGGGGAGAGAGGATCTATTCTTTTTTCTCGTTACTCATGGTGCCCGTCATGGATGGTCACGACTTCGCTGGTTGGTAGATATAGACCAATTAGGAAAACAAACACTAGATTTGAAGTATCTAAAGTCGTTATTCAACAGATTCCGCACTCTTCATTTAGCAGGTCAAGCCTTCATTTTAGCTTCACAATTATTACATACACCGCTGACGGAAGAGATGAGACTATTTATAGACGGGGATCGTTCAAGGCGGTTAGCACAGGATGCCATCTTCTATATCGAAGAGATGGTGAATTTACATACGGAGCCGCTTCCTGAGTATGTTGCTAGGTATCATCAACGTCATCTGTTTACCTTAATGTCGAAACAGCAAAAGCTTCTTTTCATGATGAGTTTATTCTATCCGTATCCCGTGGATGCAGAGACATTGCCCTTGCCTAAAAACCTCCATTTTTTATATTTCCCTTTACGTCCGTTCTTATGGGCCTGGAGGAAAACGAGGAAGCATGCAGTATTATAGGAGGATATAAAAAATGGAATACGTTTTGCACTTTACCAAACGGTTATATGCCTATGCCGGCAAAATCCTGTATATAAATCTCCTGGGGATGGTATTGATCAGTTTTCTGGAAGGGATAGGGATCCTATTATTAATTCCAATGATTAGCTTTAGCGGAATGATGAACCTAAATGCAAGCTCTTCCCCTCTTGTTTCTATTTTCGAATTTCTGCAAAACGTCCCCCAAACGTTGGGCTTGCCTGTAATCCTGGGGATCTACATCTTATTGGTAATAGGCCAAAATCTGCTGCAACGAGGTATTACCATTAGAAATGCCAAAATTCAACAGGGGTTCTTTCGTCATTTAAGATTGGAAATCTATAGGTCATTACTACAGGCGAATTGGCATTTTTTTATAAATAAGCGAAAATCGGATCTGATCAATTCACTCACTTCAGAATTAGCCCGTGTGAATAGCGGCACGAACTTGATCTTGCAGTTTTTAGCCTCTCTTATTTTTGCCTTAATTCAAGTAGGTATTGCTCTTTGGTTATCTACAAATATGACGGTTTTCGTGTTGGGCTGCGGTTTAGTCCTATTCTTTTTTTCCCGTACCTTTATAAAAAGAGCAAGAACACTGGGAAACCAGACTTCTGATTTAGCCCAAAGCTATCTTGCAGGTATTACAGATGACTTTAATGGGATTAAGGACATTAAAAGTAATACGTTAGAAAAATCCCGGATCCATTGGTTCTATTCCGTGACTCAACGAATCTTGCATGAACAATTGGAATATATCAGGTTAAGATCGACTTCGCAATTGTTCTATAAAATTACATCCGCGATTTTAATCGCAGGTTTTATTTTCTTATCTGTCAATCTGTTCCATGCCCAGCCTGAGCAATTATTGTTGATTATCGTGATATTCTCCAGGTTATGGCCGCGCTTTACTATCATTCAGACCAGTATGGAGCAAATTGCTTCAACCATTCCAGCCTTAAAGGCTTTGAAAGAGTTGCAAGACGAATCGAAAGAAGCCAGAGAATTAAATGAACGTAATGACGATGATAAAATGGTAGAACCCATTCGATTAGAACAAGGATTAGAATGTCAACATGTTTATTTTCGCTATAATCGAAATGAATCAGTCTATGCGCTTCAAGATATTACCGTACAGATCCCTTCTAATCACATGACCGCTATCGTAGGTCGCTCTGGTGCTGGAAAGAGTACTCTGATCGATATCTTAATGGGACTGATGAAACCGGAAAAAGGGCAGGTGGTCATAGATGGAGTCCCTTTGACAAGTCATCATCTCGTATCCTTAAGGCAGTCGATTAGCTATGTTTCACAAGACCCTTTTTTATTTAACGGTAGCCTAAGGGAAAACCTGCTCATGATTGAACCCCATGCAAGGGAAGAAGATCTATGGCATGCACTAGAATTTTCTGCATCGGCTGAGTTTGTCAGAAAGCTCCCCAAAGGCCTGGATACCCTTATTGGTGATCGTGGGGTTAAGCTCTCCGGTGGGGAAAGACAGAGAATTGTCTTAGCGCGAGCGATACTACGAAAACCATCCATTCTTATTTTGGATGAAGCCACAAGTTCATTGGACTCGGAGAATGAGGCGAAAATTCAAGAAGCACTAGATCGATTAAAGGGCAAGATGACGATTATTGTCATTGCGCATCGTTTATCTACCATCCGAAATGCGGATCAAGTGATTGTGTTAGATCAGGGGAGAATGATTCAGAAAGGTGGCTTTAACCAACTAGCGAAAGAGAAAAGAGGTTTGTTTAGCCATCTATTAGGGAATCAGATAGAGGCCGCTAATCAATAAAAGGATGTGTTTATTTATACAGCAAGCCCCATCCTTCATTTACACTTATCGGAAAGTATTATACGCATATGGCTACGCGAGTAGCTTTCTTAGCGGGGGATGTTTTGAAAGGAGTATCTAGTGTTTGAGAAAGCGATAAGTCGCCGTTCTTTTTTAAATATGGGGTGGAAAATGTCTCTGGGTTTGTTAGGCTTAGGAATGATAGCTGGTGTTTACCCTGTCATGGGAGAACGTTTTTGGTACCAAGTAAAAAAAGTTCATCTTACTCTCAAAAATCTTCCTCAAGCGTTTGAAGGTTGGAAAATCGTTCAATTCAGCGATGTACATCTAGGTTTTCATTATGGCGTAAAAGAGTTTCGTAAAGTTGTAGAGATCATGAATAGCTTAAACCCTGATATTTTATTTTTTACGGGAGATCTTGTCCAGACGGGCTACCAATATCCGGATCTTGCGATCCATTTATTGAAAGAATTAAAGGCGCCCCGAGGAGGCAAGTGGGCTGTTTTTGGCAATCATGATTATCTCACAGGAGAAAAAGTGAAGAAGGCATGGCAAGACTCACAATTCCATGTACTTGAAAACAATAATAAGGCTATAGAGTATAAGCAACAGTATTTATATATTGCTGGCTTAACAGACGTTTTATATGGCCGTGCTGATATTGAAACAGCGCTGCTCGGTTTATCGGAAAAAGACTGTGTGTTACTGCTCGTACATGAGCCTGATTTTGCCGAGCGGAGTAGTCGTTATCCTGTCAGTGCCCAGTTTTCAGGACATTCTCATGGGGGGCAAGTGCGAATTCCCTTTTTTGGACCCATTATTACCGCACCACAGGCTGAAAGATTTATGGATGGTTTGTACTATGTTGGACAGAGGCAGATGCCTTTATATGTAAACAGAGGGATAGGAACGACGCAAATCCCCATTCGCTTGTTTTGCAGACCGGAAATTACGGTGTTTAATTTATCTCGAAACTAACGTAAATCCGTTCTTTATGAAATCGGATTGATATTCGGGAATAGACCTATCCACGGATAGGTCTATTCTCCACGCCTAACTAACTGCAGTACCACCTTTTCCAAATATCCCAAGATTCTTCGTCAGGCTCATGGTCCTTCCATGACTGATACCATTTGATATAATCGCGATAATCAGACTCCTTATGGCCATAGCGAAAAGAATGAAACAGGTCTTCAAACCAACTGGAATTACTTTGACTGTAATACTGACCGTTTGAAGCCAAAGCAGCCGTAGGGGTGGCTAACGCACTCATAAGTAAACCAATAAAGATGATCTTTTTAACCTTCAACAATGTAGCGTGTCTCCTCCTTCCCCTTCTCCATTCCAATCTTGATGTTGATGACACCTCCCTTTCGTTATTTTTTAAGAACGTAATGTTCTTTATAGTGATTATATTACGGGATTTTCCTATTTTGTTAGTTTGGTTAATGAATTTTCAAAAAAATATGCTAGAACTCGTTGAACATCATGCCCTCATTCACTCTGGTTCTTCCTCCGTTTAATCGCCAACAAGGTTAGGCCCGATAAACTGGCCAGGATCAATCCCTCTAAGCCCCAGTTGTACCACATGGTTCCGGTATTCGGTAACATGAAGGTATGTTCTTTTGTCGCTACCATAGAAGAAGAGGTGATCCCTATTTTTTCAGAAGTGGTTTGGACACTTGCTGCAGATGTGGGTGTGGTTGAACTGCTTTCTTCCGTCGCTGTTTGCCCCTGGCTAAGCACGAAAAGGGAATCCTGGAGTTCGGAACCAGTGCCACTAACATGTTCAGAAAGAGAAAGCGAAGGAGCTTTTTTCTCTAATGAGGTATTTAGGTTGACAGGTATAGCCTCGCTGGAGTTAGTGGGTTGATCTTCAGGGGAATGACCAGTATGTGGCTTAGAGGATGGATTGTGATTAGATGAAGAAGAGTCCCCCTGATCCGATTCATGCTGGCTATCTTGGTTTGGTGAATCCAAGTCTTCCTTGGGAGGCACTAGAATCATCGTGGAATCATTGCTGCTTATCAAGGTTTCAAATTGAATCGGGTGGTGTTCTATGACTAGTGGAACGACGTATGTCAGTTTTTCGGTGTTTGTATTCATTTATATTTTCCACCTTTTTCGTGTTCTATTTAAGTAGCCTTATTGGATAACATTGTTCTTATTATAGAACAAAAAGTTCAAATGCTAACTTCTTTTATCAATTTTGGTGTAGGAAAAACAAAAAGAACACCTAAGAGCGATCTTGGTGTCCTTCTTTTGATTAAATCGCTTCTTTATCCATGCTGTTTCTTAAAAAATCTCTGATCTCGTTTTGTGTTAGTCCCAGTTGTTTGGCCGACAGGATCAATTCCACCCATTCTTGGTCAAGGCTTTCTTCGTCGGAATTCACTAGTACCGTATACATAATAGTCTCCCTTCTATTCGTAGAAATCCTCATTTTTGGCTAGTACAGATTGTTATAAGTGCACAAAAGTCATACTATACTTAATGTTTAGATAATTATCTAGTGATTTAGAACTATTTTAATTATAACCACATCTAGCAAAAAAGGGTGTCAACTAGTGTCGGTGACTACTATTTTTTTTACATGTACTTTCATGTGTTATTGATAAAGTATTTACGGTTTATGGCAAACAACGGTATACTTAATGCTAGCTATTGATATTCAAATGATTTTAACTTAAAGATCCCTTCTTCAAGGGATCTTTAATTCTTTATGGAAAACTATGGAACGAGACCTTTTCTGAATGAATTTGCAAACATACTTCGACAGATACCTTAGAATGATTGCAGAATAAGAGAGCTACTACTAGGCTGGGTATCTTTTAATGGCCGATCTTTCCCATTTCGCTCCCCCTAACCAAAGAAAGCTAGGAACATCTTCTCGTTGAAGTCTGGACGGCAAGGGGGGAATGATTATGGGGTTACTAGGCTAAGGTCGGAAGAAAAATTCCCCTATCTCCGAGTACCCCAAAGAATCTAGACTCAACAGTTCCTGGTTTTTGCTGGTGATTACCAGCTTTATCATCGTGGCACAGCTGAAACATGTGAAAAGTTGGGTCAGAAGGATGTAATTACATTTGAGTCGGAACCGTTTTCTGATTATAATGAAATTATTCTTTAAATAGGAGGACTGGCCAATGAGTGGACAATTGTATGATCAATATTTGATGACATATATAAGCGACCAAGACGATGTTTACTATCCTTATTTCGATTTGGGATTCGAGTCAGTTCTTATGATTTCTGAACTATACCTTCAACAAGTAATATAAAAAAAAGAAGCAGCTCTTCGTGGGCTGCTTCTCTCATATAAACTTCATTCGTTGAATGATTCTTAGAGCCATAATCAACAGTTGTATCCACCCGATCAGCGAAATCCACAAAGGGATGCTTAGCGTAATACCCCATAATAAGCCAATGGTCAGATTGTGATTATGTTCCATCATCCATCCCCTTTGCTTTATAATTTCAGAATTTTATAAATATATTATACTATGAAAAAGTTTCGCTATCAATGCTACTTTTGAGCCATCACGCATTAGCTGATACAATAGGAGAAAGGAAAGTACGAGGAGAGATGATCATGGGAAAAGGGTTAATGGGTAAAAGAATCGCACTAGCAGCTTCTCGAAAGATCGAGGAGATGACTACTCTAGTAGAAAAACAAGAGGGCGAAGTGGTTGTTCGTTCCCTTCAGGGAACGGTCATGGTTGCGGAAAAGGAAGTGGAGCCGCAGCTTCGCCAACTGATCGAGGAAGGGGCCGATTGGGTTATTCTGACCACTGGAATCGGAGGAGAGACCTTATTGAATATGGCCAAACAGGCAGGAATCGAGGAGTCCTTTCTCTCCCTCTTAAAGCAGGCCAAGGTAGCGGGAAGAGGATATAAGACGTATAAATTACTCAAGCAATGGGGAATCGAGCCGGCAGCTAGAGATGATGATGGGACCACGCAGGGATTAATCCGCAGTTTAGAGTCTTGTGATTTTAAGGATCAAAAGGTGGTTGTTCAGCTTCACGGTGATCCTGCACCCAAGCTCATTCGATTTTTAGAAGAGCGTGGGGCGAAAGTAACCACCATCCTTCCGTACCTACATATCGCTCCTGAAGCCCAAGTCGTGAACCAACTTTGTCAAGAAATTATAGATAACAAGGTCGATGCAGTTTGCTTTACCGCGGCCATTCAGGTTCGGTTTTTCTTTGACTATGTGTTGGAGCAAGGGTTATTAGATAACATCCTAAAAGCGTTCGAATCTAATGTCGTAGCCGTGGCCGTGGGTAAAGTCAGTGCAGAAGCCTTACATGACGAAGGGATCACCCGGGTACTGGCTCCAGAGCATGAGCGGATGGGGGCCATGATTATGGAGCTGGCAAAGTATTATGAGTAGGCCCTTTCCTAACACGTTGGAGGGAAACTCTACGTATTCTATAGTGTAGAGTTTTCAAAGGAGGGGATGAGAAAAGTGGATAAGCACCCAATCATGGGAAACCAGCAAACAACTGCGGATCGAATGATTCAATTTGTAAAAAAAGTGAATCCGAGTTTCAATCCACTTATTGCCCAATCGTTTCACCAGATCAGTCCGAAATATGGTGTGCGGGGAGATCTCGCTTTTTGCCAGTCGATTCATGAGACCAATTGGTTTCGATATGGCGGCGATGTGCAGCCTGCTCAAAATAATTTTGCCGGGATCGGAGCGACGGGCGGAGTTCGGGGAGCCAGCTTTCCGACCGTGGCTGCTGGTGTCACTGCTCAGATTCAGCATTTGTATGCCTATGCTACAAACCAACCTTTGCCACCAGGGGAGGCTTTGATTGATCCGCGTTTTGATTTGGTTAATCGAGGAAGCGCCCCTTATTGGGAGGATTTATCCGGGAAATGGGCCGTTCCAGGCTATGATAGGAAGAAGTATTCCAGCTTGGACCAGGCTCAGCAAGCGGGGGCCACCTATGGTCAACAGATCATCCAACTTTATGAGCGGATGGTCGAGCAAACGGCACCAGCACCTAGTCCGACGCAGCAGGATCCTTCCTATCCAGCGAATACTCCTTTGTGGAAAAAGGAAGCCGTGGATTGGATGTATGACTTGGGGTTACTAAGTCATCCGATGTGGAAGCAAAAGATCGAGGAGCCTTTACCCCTGTGGGCGGAAGCGGTTGTTTTGAAAAGATTCACGGAGAGGAAGTAAGGCGTTCAGAAGTTGCCATTTATGCATAAAATTGAACCGTTCGCACGCCGATTGTGAAAAAAAGCGAAAAATCATGTATAATAAGAGCATATATAAAAATAGAGAATCGTTTCTTTGGAGAGAGCCGATGAAAAAGTCAAGCTGGAGGGATCATGAACTCCAGCTTGACGTATTTTTACCTTTATTTTTCTAAAAAAAGAACAGCTTACCCTAAAGGGAGCTGCCTTCCGTCAAATCGATTCCATTCGCCGTAATTTTATAATGATATAACGTTCCATTGGAAGAATGCATGGTGATCAGCTGTTTATCAGCTAGGTACTGATAGGCTAATTTGAGCTCTATGTCTTCGTTCAGCTCGTGAAGTGAGACTTGTTTCGAACGTCCATGCTGAAAATGATAATGGTAAAGCTCCGTTAACAGCGACATACGCAAAGCTTTTCTTTCCTCATAGGTCATTTTAGCCGCCTCCTAGGATATAGTATGCTGAGTTGGCGGTGGTTGCTTGTATCCAAGAAAAAAGCTCCCATGATGGGAGCCTTCGTTGTTCATATGGAGAAGATAGGCTTACCTATCTTTGTTTTGCCGTGGCAAAGTTGACTCAACCCTCTCATTTTGGCAACAAAGTTAGGTTAAGGAACATGAGGAAAGCGTCTACACCTTCCATTGTACGCTGCATATGCTATCTACTAGCATAGTACAAGGGGATAAGCAGATGATGAAGCCAACTTTTCAAAAGCTGCAACCACAAAATATTGTGGACATTTTGTCGCAGGTTTATGAGAGAGCACAGAATGACCAAACCCTTCAAGTTCATGATCTGATACAGGATATCGTTGGTCAATTGGAGGCTTTGTTAGACAAAGAGAATAGTGGGTTTACATAAGAAGGGAGGAGCTCCCTTCTTTTTTGTACCACTTATCGGAAAGTATTATACGCATATGGCAATGCTAGTAGCTTTTTATCAGTATTGGATAATAACCGTTGTTAGATTGGGTGATATTCTGTGAAGGAGGGGGGGACAAGGTTGGTTCCAAGTGTTTTTTTTATACAACGTTGTGGGTGGTGGTGCGGTATGAGCCTAGGGCACTAAGCGAATAGATTGATATGTTTAATCCATCGAAACAGAAGTGACCGTAGAAAACAAAGCTTTCATGGAGTCAAGCAAGTTTATACGTTTATGGGTATCTCTGGAGCGGAACCAAGCGATATAGCGATTCAAATACTTCACAGCAATCCAACTATAATATTGCATCCATTCTTGAAATTGTTTTTGTTCTGGTTGCTTAAACATAGGCAGGTTAACAGGAATGCTCTCTTTGAAGGAGATATAAGGAGAAGTCCAACGTGGAGCAATTTGTTCAACGGAAAGTTGCTCGATCTCGAGTTGCGTTTCCACTTGCTGAAGGGCCTTCAGAACTTTATGGCGCCAATAAAAGACCGTGACAATCGTAACTCCCACCGTTATGGCACTGAGGTAAAGAGGGTATCCTTTGATCATGCATTCTAGGAATTTAATGAACTTCTCGGGGTAGTGGGTGCGATGCATGGGGGTGTTGGTGAGGTCGTTAAAAGTTCTATTGCATCCTTTGCATTTGTAGCCCTGACGACCCCGATATTTACCGTGTCTATTTACATGCTGACTGGAACAATGAGGACACGTCAAACCAGACTCCATTCTCTGCGCTTGAAGCTGCTGAAGAAATGACTTAAGTGTTTCAGGATCAGTAAAACGAGCATGGGTAGCGCGAAGACTTTCAGACATAGGACACCTCCGAATGGATCATATGTTCTATTGTAATAATTTAACAATCCTTTGTCCACCCACAATGTTCTATAAATAAGCTACTCACGAGCCATATGCCTATAATACTTTCTGCTCTGAAAATACAATTAGTTGGGTATTTTCATTCATCAGTGGTGCCGCTTAGCGCATGTTTGTATGATAATTGTAAAAAAGGTGAATATATCCATTTCCCTACCTTTCACTTCAGGTTAAAGTTATTGATTTCAATATACCGTACTGGGTATAATTTAAATAAAAAATCAAAGGAGGAAACAAACATGGTCATCACCGAATCAGCAAAAGAGCACATATTACAGCAGCTCGCGAATTCTAACGTAAGCGGGATCCGCATCTTTTATGCCGGCATGGGCTGAGGGGGTCCACAGATAAACTTGGCTCTGGATGAGC
This sequence comes from Brevibacillus sp., assembly GCA_036676475.1. Lineage (GTDB taxonomy): Bacteria > Bacillota > Bacilli > Aneurinibacillales > RAOX-1 > LC029. The sequence goes on along the minus strand of JAKFCU010000025.1, from coordinate 12,884 downwards.
CTCATGAAATCGATCAAGTTCACCAAATCAACGAAATTCAGGTTTCCATAGATCCTCGCATTGCTGTGCATGTTGAAAATAGTACATTGGATTATCAAAAATCCATTTTTAGAAAGGGACTCGTCCTTACGGGAGGCCAGGTATCATCTTGTTAAGGATAACTCAAAAGATTGCGTGACTACTTTATGAACAAATATTTTAAACATTTTGTGAAAAGTGTCCTGTTCAAGCCCGGCATACACCCTTCAACGATATAATAGAGATAGAACAAATGAAGGGAGATGTTTTATATGATTACCTTTGAAAATATGGCGTCCTATGTTTGTCATTATGGTGGTACTACCAAGCCTGAGCTAGAGAAAATGTATGATGAGAATAGAACAATGTTTGAGCGAACAGGAGATCCGGCCTATAAAGATCGTGCCGATCGATTCCTTGCCATGATTCACATGGTGGACGGTGGTGTTCGTTTCGTGGGTCATGAACAAGCCTCAACCTTCTATTATGAACCAGAGGCAGGATGGCAAATCATTTATAAATACCTCCATTAGATTAAAACTCCCTCGCTAGAGGGAGTTTTTTTACTTATCGGAAGTATTATACTAGTAGCTTTCTTATACTTATCGGTCAAGTATTATACGCATAAGGCTAAGCCAGTAGCTTTCTTATCACTTCTGTCGAGAATAAGGCCAGAGCACCTGGTATTGCTCCTTTTCTTTCGTAAGGTAGACATCTTGCTGTATTTTTAGATCTCCAAAAACACTATGATAAAGGAGCGTCACGGGAATTCTCGTCACATCTGTCATAACTGGGGAAGGGGGAGACATCTTCCAAGAAGACTCTATCATGGCCTCCCCCAATTGAAAATCAAAAGTTTCTACACCAAAATCCTGCATGAATGTATGAGCGCGACGTTGAATATAGTCATTTTTGCTAAACTTCTCTTTCATTAAAGGGTGAAACAACTCCCAAGAGCTGCCGAAATCTCCGGCTTGCTCATACTGGTAGAATTGAGTGACAACCTCCTGGGGAGTCCATGATTTTTCGATCGGGGTGGGGGAGGAAGTGTACGTAAAAAGAAATAACGAAGCCACGAGTAACAAACATCCGCCCAAAAGAAAAAGCAGTTTTCGGATGGCTTGATGCCTTTGGTGATGGGTAACAAACATGATGCACCTCCTCAGCTCGTCTGTTTTGAAGTATATGCACCAACTGCAAAAAAAATAAACCATCCTCGTGAAAGCAAGAATGATTCATTATCTATTAACGTATGCCCAATTTTCAGCACACTACGGATTGCTATGATAAATCATCGTTTTACCTTCATAATCCGTTACACCCCCCACATTCCTATTTCATAAGCCTATCCGGCAGCTGCTGATTTTTAGGCACTAGCCCATTATTGGGCACACTAACGATACGAGAAATCCTAACCTACTGCCTTTGTATGATTGGCGCGCCCCTTGCATATAATTAAAATAACTAAAATATTACCGGAGGGGATTACAATGAATAGCAGCCAATTTTGTATCGAGTGCGGACGGGAGCTTCACGAATATATTAGCCAGACTTTACATGTTTGTAATCTCTGTGAAACCGAACAGAATGAATTGTTCAGAATGGAAAAAAAGTAAGGGTGGAGATGGATCTCCACCCTATTTTTTTACTTATCAGAAAATATTATACGCATTGCTACGTTATGGTAGCTTTCTTATAATATGAAATTTTACTTCCTTAGGAAGGATCCCGGTTAATTTCACCAGCGTATGCGGAGCTGGAAAATCAACATAGCTATAGGTTACTCCTTCCACAATCAGATGATCGGACAGATCCCAAATGGTTAAGACTTCACCTCGAGGGATAAATATATATGTTTCGCCATTCCAAACAGAGGAAGAAGCCTCATCCGTTTTCGCTTGCTCATCGTACCAATGGCTAATCTCTTCGCTCATTTGTTCCGGTAGAATCATGTCATAAGTAACAGCAGTTGGAGCAGAAAATGTTCCGTTGATCCACCTATCCCCCTGTTCGCTATGAATAGAATACCAATTTCCCCACTTTCCAAAGGCCTTCACGACTTGAGGAGAAGAGGTGACTAGAGAGGGACTTCCTTTGACCGGAACGGTATGGAGGACCGTTTTTTCTGGAATCGCCAACTTCAGATCAACCGCAATCGCTGGGATCTCTCCTACAATCTTTTGCTCCGGCTTCATCCAAGCATCTCCAAACCACGTTTTAATATGATACCAATCTCCTGCTTTTTCAAAAGCGGTAACTTTCTGCGGAGACAAAGCATAGGGTGTTGCTTCCTTTACGCTAGGCTTCTGAAAGAGCAGCGTGTTTTGCAAAAGAAGAATTGGGGTATCGGCAATTTTTTTGATAGGAGCAGCGACCTCGGCAACAATGTCCAGCTTGTTTGCCTTGGCGATGGCATCAAAAGATAATTTAGAATGAGTAATGACGACAGGCGTATTCACCTTCACCTGATCAAATAGCCAGCGAACCTCCTTGTTATGCATCCTTACACATCCGGCAGAAACATATTTTCCAATACTATTCTCATTACTATTTCCATGAATCCCATAGGTGGTACCATAAGTGCCGCGAGCATGCAATCCCATCCAGCGGTCCCCCAGAGGATTGCGAGGATCGCCGCCGGGAATGTTTTTGGTATAGTAAGGCCTATTCTTAATTTTATTGACGATAGTAAACACGCCCTCCGGAGTATAGGTGATTTTTTTACCCGTAGCCACCGAAAACGTTTTAACTAACTCACCCTTTTCATAAAAGGCCAATTTGTTGGTCGATTTATTAATAATGATAAACTGATCACTTTTCTCCTCCGCCCGAATCGAACTTGTCCATCCCATGATCAGTAATAGAGCAGTAAATACAGTCAAGAATCTCTTCACTTCTGTACCGTTGCCAAAACTTTATAAAACTCTATAAAGCCCTGTTTATTTCCTACTTCAACCTATCCGATTTTGCCGAAGCTACTTTCGTTTGATGTGATAGTCCATAGGCTTTGCTATACATAACGTATAGTAGGGTACAACGAACCCCAAATTAGTAGAATCGTTTAGGTGATTAGGCTACTAATTCATACTTAGAAAGATTGACAGAAGCATTAAAATCTCTGTCTATTTCTAATCCACAGTTTGAACATTTGTAGATTCTGTCGGATAACTTCAAGTCTTTTTTGATGTTACCGCAACAAGAACATCTTTTAGATGATGGATAGAAACGATCTGCTTTCACAAATTCAATTCCTAACCACTCACATTTGTATTCAAGGATTCTTTGGTAATCGTAAAATTTTTGTTCTTGAACCGCTTTGGATAGATGTTTATTCTTCATCATCCCTGACACATTCAAGTCCTCCACCACAATACGACTTGGATTGGTTTTCACCAAATCGTTAATAGACTGATGGATATGATTCTTACGAATACCGTTTAATCGTCTGTGAAGGGTTCGTATTTGCTTTTCAAGTTTTATAATGTTGCATGTTTTGACGAAACGGCTTCCCTCCTTGTTCATTTGGTATTTTCGAGAAACTTGACGTTGCAACCTACGTAATTTTCTCTTTACCTTTTTTACTGACTTGGATTTATTGATGTTCTTCGTCATCATTCCATTACTCATAACAGCGAGCGACTTGATTCCTAAGTCAACTCCAACGGATTCACCTATTAATATCGGTTTTTCAAGTTCCTTTTTTACGCAAACCGATAGATACCAATACTTACCGTCATGCGTGATTCTAGGATTCATGTACTTGCAACCCATTGGTAGTTGTTCAACTGTTTTGACTTGACCGATCTTTTCAAGTGCAACGGTCAGTAAGCCGACTTTTAACTTATCTGTGTCATGATAAAAAGATGGTTTAGAACGCTTACGACTTTTAAAGCGCGGTCGATCTGCTTTCTTTTGGAAGAAATTCTGATAAGCACCACACAAATCTTTTACAGCCTGTTTTGCTACATTATTAGAAACATAGGATAACCACTTATATTCCTCTGTTTTCTTTAAAAGGGTTAGTTCTTTTCTCAAATCACCGTCAGTTATAAACTTTCCACCGTTTTGATAGTTTTTTTCTTGACGATGTAATGCCCAATTATACACCCACCGTGATGTACCAACGGATTGCCACATTTTCTTTTCTTGTTCAATCGTTGGTTTTAGTCTGACTTTCACAGCTACTTTCACTATTATCACCCCCCCCTTGAATAATCCTATCACAGGGTGGTATCACTTAAAATAACATGATGCCATGATATACAATCTATTTGAGGTGATAACGATGCTAAAAAATAGAGTTCGTATTGGATCAGCTATTGATAAAGGGTTATATGAAGCAGTTAAAACGACTGTCAGATCAAACAAGAATTCCTATCTCTAAACTACTTGATGAAGCATTGGAAGATTTAATTAAAAAGCACCAGTCAAACCATGCTGAAAAATAGAGAAGAGTCATAATTTTTTATAAAGATATAATCAACTGTTATCACCCTCCTCATATTGGTGTGACAGAATTTATTATAAATGAATAAATTTTGGTAGGTAAACTAAATTCGTTCAACACATTCTGAGGAGGAAACAAGGTTTCTGTCGAAATTGTTTAAATAAGGGAGAAAACGATGAGTCTTGGATGAGGGAGGCAAGGGGAGATAAGTCCCACCCACAATATTCGATAAAAAAACAATATAGAGACACTTGGCTATCCACTTTCATATACATGGGAGAAGAACGAATGGGAGGGGGGATATACCTATGCTATGGGGAGTAGATTCTGCTAGTCGGGTAACCGAAGAACTTTATCAATGTGTTGCAAAAAGATTAGGCGTGCCCAAATACTGGGGGCGTTATCTCACAACGGTACCCAATATGAGTGATGGATTAACCAAGGCGGAGATTACCTTTCTCCACCAAAAGGGAATCAGAATACTGCCTATTTATAATGTTTTCCGCCAAGCTACAGGATACCGGGAAGGAACGATCATGGCAGCTAATACGATCTACAATCTTCAGCTCTTGGGATTTCCCAAAGGAATGTTTGCTTTTGGCAATGTAGAGCACTTTTTTGAAGTAGATGAAGGATGGATCCGCGGATGGGTGGACCGAATCTACGTGAGTGGATACCGTCCGGGCCTTTATCATGATCCGGTGAAGGGCAAGTTTAACCAGGCTTATTGCCAAGCGGTGAAAAACAGCGAAAAAGTGAAAGAACAGCTCGTTCTATGGAGTGCCGAGCCCCAAGCGGGACCGACAGGACCTAAACAAGCACCAGCCTTTAAGCCAGCCAAACCGAAATGCTATGCGAATGTTTGGGCCTGGCAATATGCCCGGGATGCAGAAGTTTGCCAGGTCGATACCAACCTCATCGATCCCCGCTTATTTGGAGCGCTGTGGTAGTTCGATAAAATTCAATAGGTGCACCAATAGGCACAATCCTCTTCTGGCTTACGCCGAAAAGGTCTTAACAGGCACTAAATGCTGTCATCTTACACTTATATGATTTGGTTGAAATCGCTTATAATAAATACAACTTCCTTAGTTTCGGCTTGAGAGTTATTGAAGGCGTTCCATATCGGGACGTCTTTTTTTAGGTTATACACAATGTATGCTATAATTAACGTATTCGGGAATAAATGGGTATAATGGTAATAAAAAAGGGGTGGTATTCATGAATACAGAGCGAATAATTAAAATTAATGACCGCCAGATCACAATCCCAAGAGAGTTTTTTGATGCATTAGGATTTAATACTCATATCAAACTTGTTGTCAATGATGGGAAATTAATTGTTGAGCCCCTCAATGTAAGAGATCCACTGGATTTTACAGAATTAGTGAGGAATGAACTTCTTAAAGAAGGCTATTCAGGGGATGAGTTGAACCAAAAAATGAAAGAAAGACTGAAAGAGCTTAGCTTAGCCACCGAAGAAATAATTCGTGAAGCATATGAGGAATTAAAAAGTATAGGAAAACCAACAGGACGTGATTTCATGAAGTCCCTTTTCGATGAGGAGGGGTAAGATGTTTGATTTCGAACTTTCTTCTAGATCGAAAAAAGTAATGAAAAAAATGAAGGATAAAAAATTAATAAGGAAGTACTTAGATCGGATTGAAGAAATTTGTGAATCTCCGTATTCTGGTGATAAAAAGCTGGGGGATCTTGAAGGAACGTATGGTGTACATGTTTCTTATATTGATGGGACTCATTGTATACTTTATTTTGTAATAGAGGATAGAGAGATCATATATATTATTCTACTTGGACCACATGAACGATTCTATGAAGAGGCTAAGAGAGTGTGGAGGGAAATGAAGGAGGAATAACCTTTGAAGAAGGTAACAGATATAAGGCAAGTTCCGAAACATTTAACTGATCAAGAAGAAGCTGAATTTTGGGATACTCATGAATGTACGGAAGAATTTTTAATGGAAGTAACGGATGACGAAGAGGAGGATGACGACCTACTTCCTACTAAACGATCAAAAACAATTTCGATTCGTATGGATCAATATGGCCTATAATAAAAAGGAGAAGGTTCAAGTCAAAATTGAATTTCTTCGAATGATGTTGCGGTTACAAGTGGATTCAGCAAAAGAAAGTCTGATTTTATCCTTTTTTGATTACTATTTAGAGTTGGATGAGCAGGAAGAAGAAGAAGTTCTGGAAATCCTAAGACGATCTAAATTGCAGGAGGATGTGAAAATCATGGAAATGATTCCTTATTGGGAGCGAAAAGGGATAGAAAAAGGAAGAGAACAAGGAATAGAAGAAGGTAAAAAATCTTTACTTGTTCGTTTATTACAAAAAAGGTTTGGAAGTATCCCGAAGGAAATTGAGGAAGCGATTGAAAAAACCTCGTATGACCGTTTAGAAAAAATGGAGGATGTACTATTTGATATTCAGAATATCGATGAAGTAAAAAAATGGCTCAATTAGAAAGAGGTACATCTCATTATTTTTGAACCAACTTTAGTTGGTTTTTTATTTTTGTTATTAAAAAGTATTAAACGCATCAGATGTTATGGTTCGGGAATTTGAACGCTATTCCTTTAATAATCATGAGACGCCCCTGCATCTACTCTGCTACGCAATAAGTGAGATGCATGGTTAAACCCTTAAGAGTAATTTGCCCCATCATTCTGTTCTTTCCTGACAAACCCAAAGGGTCAGACTTTCCTCCGATAAGGAGGCTGCCTGCTGAGTGTCTGACTCCTTAGCTTGGGTTAGCCTCTTTATTTATTTTAGAGTAAATCTCCCCATCATTCTGTTCTTCTCCCTTTCCCCACCCTCAACAACCTTTGCACCCTCTCCGGCAAATAACGCAAGTCTTCCGCTGTAATCCCCTGTGACCATGTTAGACATCCGAAATAGACCGGAAAGGAGATCAGAGCCGTTAAAACACAGGTCATACCGTAAGTAACCCATAACGGCCATTCAGCTGGGAAGAGTTCAATTAACCCTAAAGCCAGGGTGATACAGACAATGAACATCAAGCCGGAAGAAAACAAGAACCCTTTCCAGCGAGATCCCATTAAGGATAATGGAGCGACTTTGTTGATCAGAACCTGATTCAACAACCAGATCGTGATAAAACCGCAGGTCGTGGCGAGAATGATGCCGTAAATCCCGAGAAACGGAGTGAATAGCAGATTCAGCCCTGCTTTGACCAAAATTCCGATAAACACAAAGCCCATCGTCTGAACCATCTTACCCAACCCTTGCAAAATGGCCATGGAGGTCATCATAAGCATTTGAAAAATGCTCCCGACACATAAGGCAGAGATCACCCAGGATCCATCCGTATTGCCAAATAGAAATCCATTGATAGCCACCGCGGAGGCCGATAAATAAAAGGAAAAAGGTGTCCCGATCAATAGGGTCAGACGCAAAGCAAGAGAAGAGGTTCGTTTTACCCCCGCTACATCCCCTTTAAAGTAGGAAGAAGCGATAGCAGGAAGAACAGCAGAGCTCAGCGCAATCGTTAAAATAGGAGGAATGGCGGCAAGAGATTGCGCTCTTCCTGTTAAAATCCCCAGCATATTTTTCGCTGCTTCGTAGCCGATCTCTCCTTTTAACAGAGCGATCACCGATGAGGAATCAATAAAATAGATCAAAGGGATGGCCGTAGAAGCGAGACTAATGGGAATCGAGGTCTTGAGTAATTGACCATAGATTTCTTTTCTCGAAGGGCTGCCCGTATGGACGACAGGTCGAGAGGACCGTTTTTTCTCCCGATAAAAATAATACAGCATAATAGCCAAGGCCCCAAAGCTTCCGGCAACGGCGCCAAAAGAGGCTCCAGCTACCGCTACTTCATGGGAATACCCGGATTGCAACAGCAGGATGGGCAGAAGCACGGCCATGCCTACACGAAGGATTTGTTCGGAAACTTGGGATAATCCCGTCGGCATCATCTGCTGGCTCCCTTGAAAATACCCTCTCATCATGGAGATCAGGGGAAAGAGCAGCAGGGCGGGAGCAATGGCTCTTATCGATAGAATGGCTTCGGGATCATGACTGATATAGACCGCATAATACGGGGCAAACACATAAAGAACAACAGCCGAGATCAATCCAGCCACCAGGGCAAAATCACGGGCTGCCCGAAAGAGCTCATCGGCTCGAGCGAATTGATTTGTCGCATGATACTCGGCAATCTGCTTGCTTAGGGCGGAAGGAATGCCAACCGTAGCCAGAATCAACAAAATGCCATAAATGTTATAGGCGATACCGTAGGTGGCCATCCCTCCGTCACCTAAAATCCGCTGCAGGGGAATGCGTTGAGCAATGCCTAGTACTCGTGTAATGAGTGAGGCAATGGTAAGAATAATGGTTCCTTTAATCAGTGCATTTTTTATCATCCTATATTCCTCGATCTTGAAAAAGAGTGTTCTTGGTTTCATTCTAACCAATCAAATTCATTCTAATGGTAGTGTAGAAAAAAAGATATAAGAAATGATTCAGACAAAATTCTTCGCCTTTCAACAGAATTCGCACCGGTAAATAAAACCAAAACATATAAGATTTAGTTAATGAGAAAACATCCGATTCTCGATATAATCAGGGTAGAAAAATAGATGGATCAGGGTTGACAGGAATGTAAAATCTTGAAAAAATTTGCTAGCAAGTATAGTGAATTGTAGATTTATATCGTATAATGTAAACGCAAGAAATAACGGAGAATGGTCGAAACAGAAAATACATATTCAAGGAGTGCAGCATGGAAGAAACGATTGAATTAAGACAGTATTTTGAAATCCTGATGAAGAGGATCTGGATTATCGTTGCCGTCACCTTAGTGGCAACCCTAACCAGTGGGATCGTAAGTTTCTTTGTCATCACCCCCATATACGAAGCATCAACCCAACTCTTAGTCAACAAGAGTGAAAGCAAAAATGAAATCTTAGTGCCTAGCTATAATGATATTCAAACCAGCTTGAAATTAGTAGAAACCTACAGCGTGATCATTAATAGTCCGAGAATCCTCGATAAAGCTATTGAAGAGCATCATTGGGACATAACAGCAGCAAAGTTAAGAGAGAAGATTAAAGTAAGCCCTGTTCAAAATTCCCAAGTTATGTCGATTACCGTGAATGATGCAGATCCGAACATGGCAGTTGAAATCGCCAATGGAATTGCAAACACCTTCCAAAAGGAAATTCAAGGAATTATGAGCGTGGATAACGTGCAAATCCTGGCGCAAGCCAAGTCCCAAGAAAATGATTCCCCTGTTAAGCCAAAGCCGCTTCTGAATATGGTGATCGCTTTTGTTGTAGGGTTAATGACTTCAATTGGAATCGTCTTTTTACTAGAATATCTGGATAACACCATCAAGACCGAACAAGATGTGGAAAATATCCTGGGCCTTTCTGTTCTAGCTACCATTGCAACCATGGATGATCAAGATAAAGGAAATCAAAAAGAGAACGTAGGGACTTCAGTAGGGGGTGAGCGCGTTGAAGCTTAAAAAAGAGTTGAAACCTGTGCAACGTAATTTAATTTCAGCGGCGAGTCCGAAATCGCCGATTACAGAAGCCTATCGAACCTTGCGAACCAATATTCAATTTGCCAGCATCGATCGCGAGTTGAAGAGTATTATGGTGACGAGCACAGGTCCTGGCGAAGGGAAGTCTACCACCATTGCCAATTTGGCAGTCGTGTTGGCACAATCGGATAAGAAAACCTTGCTTATTGATGCAGATTTGCGCAAGCCGACGGTACACCATACCTTTGAATTGCAAAACCGTAAAGGGTTGACGACGTATTTAGCCGGAAAGGATGGATTAGAGCAAACCGTCCAAAAAACAGAAATTGCCAATCTGGATATTATGACATCCGGACCGATCCCGCCGAACCCAGCAGAGCTTCTCAATTCTAAAGCGATGACAAAGTTTATTGAAGAAGTATCTTTGAAGTACGATCAGGTGCTGTTTGATACCCCTCCAGTCATCGCGGTTACTGACGCCCAAATTTTGGCCTCCAAGCTGGATGGGGTACTGCTTGTCGTGAACTCTGGCTTAACCAATAAAGATATTGCCCTTAAAGCCAAACAACAGCTAGAAAACGTAAAAGCCAACATCTTAGGCGTTGTGTTAAACAACAAACAGATGAAGGGCGATGGCCAATACTACTATTATTATGGAAATAAAACAAAGTAGATGGTAACATCTACTTTGTTTTATTTATCGGAAAGTATTATACGCTTATAGCTACGCGAGTAGCTTTCTTAATATTTCCAACTCCTAGTTTATGGAAAATTAGTAAAAAAGAGATTGAAACTCTAGTTGTCGTGGCGTAAAATGATAATGGGATAAAAGTTCTAGGAGGATCATGATGATCGATATTCATTCACATATCTTATATGGGCTTGATGATGGAGCAAAGGATACCGGGCAAACGCTGGATATGGCAAGACAGGCTGTCGAGCAAGGGATCACCACCGTTGTGGCCACTCCTCATCATCAGGATGGAACCTATGTAAATCCTCCGGAAGTGGTAGAAAGAAGGATGAATGAGACCAAAGACCTACTTGGAGAAAACCAAATTCCTTTAGAAATTATTCCTGGAATGGAAATTCGAGTCTATGGAGACTTAGTCGCAGATTTGAAGCAAGGGAAATTAATTACGTATGATCATAAGAATAGACATCTTCTTTTAGAATTGCCGCATGATCATGTTCCGCGCTATCTTGAAAAGATGATATTTGATATTCAGCTGGCAGGTTATGTTCCGATCATCCCACATCCAGAGCGGAATAAGGAAATAAGAGAAAACCTCAACCTGCTCTATCGGATCATCAAACAGGGAGCCATGGCTCAATTGACAGCCGCTAGTGTATCCGGGAAATTCGGAAAGAACATCCAGAAGATCAGCTTGGATATGATCAAGCATCATATGATTCAATTCATCGCAACCGATGCCCATAATACCGGCAGCCGTGGGTTTGTATTACAGGAAGCGCATCAGGTGATAGAGAAGAAGTTTGGCATGGAGTATGTAGAACTATACCAAGAATCAGCAAAGAAAGTCATAGAAGGCAAAGATTGTTATGTACTGCCTCCAGAAAAGCTGAGAAAGAAGTTTTTGGGGATCTTTTAAGGTCGAAAGAAAGAATTTTCAGATTGATGTGGTAGGTTACAGGTGATGTCTACTAAACCTTTATCAATGTAGGCACTCGGTTATGCCGTGGGGAGAATCCCTTAGACTTGTATTGTCAATGGTGTGATGTGAGGATGGGTTCGATGCCCGTTTTTATTTTACTTATCGGAAAGTATTATACGCATCAGGCTACGCCAGTAGTTTTCTTACACTTATCAGAAAGTATTATACGCATCAGGCTACGCCAGTAGTTTTCTTACACTTATCAGAAAGTATTATACGCATCAGGCTTAAGCCAGTAGCTTTCTTACTATAATCACAAGGGAAAAGGGGAGAACGGAAGTCTCTTCGTGGTTATAACAAATAGTGGGTTGTTAAGTTGAAGTATGTGTGGATAATTAACCATGAAACATGAAGAACAAACATTCGATTATATAACCGACGGTATGTTATAATAAAAAAATATGGCTGGAGGGAGGTAATAAAAGATGGCGCTTGATCGTGAAGAACTTCACCGAATTGTTGATCGTATTCCGAATCATAAATTACCTAGTGTGGCTGATTTACTAAAACGAATATATGATGAAGAAGAAGAAGAGGAATTAACTTTGGAAGAATTAAACGAAGTTAATGAAGCACAAGAAAGAATATCAGCAGGGGAATATGTAACTCTAGACGAATTGCTCCGAAAATATGGAGATGAAAAAGATGTATAAATTAATAGTAGGTAAACAAGCAGAAAAATATATTAGCAGGTTGGATTCTTCTACTAGGAAAAGGATATTAAAAGCTATGGTGTCATTAGCTGAAAGTCCCTTTGGGGATACGAATGTAAAGAGATTAAAAGGACAAGAAGACCTATTTAGAAAACGAGTAGGGGATCTGAGAATTATCTTTAGAATTGATGAAGGGGAGTTAGTTATTTTGGTATTGAAAGTTGCAATCCGAGGTGGCGTGTACAAAGACTAATTTAATGATAGTTATATTAGATAACCAACTAAAGTTGGTTTTTATTTTACTTAGAGGTCAAGTATTATACGCATATAGCTACGCGAGTAGCTTTCTTACACTTATCAAAAAGTATTATACGCAAATGGCTACGCTAGTAGCTTTCTTATGGTGATAGAGAAAGATTTTAGTTTGATTTCTGCAACTAGATTGCTAGTTTGTGCGTCTTAATAGTGGAAGAAAATGCTCTGATCATTTTTATCACTAACCCCATAGTGGTCAGTAAAAATTATTTACATAAAAGCAGAGAGGAGAAAACA
>JAKFCU010000024.1:0-3096 GCA_036676475.1 Brevibacillus sp. | reverse complement strand
ATCGGCCAGCACCACGGCGAAAGGCTCGTCACCGATCAGTTGCTGCCCACAAAGGATCGCGTGCCCGAGCCCCTTCATCTCCACCTGGCGGGTATAGGAAAAGGTACAGGCGTCGATCAATTTGCGCGTGCTATCCAGGTAACGCTCCTTGTCGGTGCCCTGAATCTGGTGCTCCAGCTCGTAGCTGATGTCGAAGTGATCCTCCAGCGCCCGCTTGCCGCGCCCAGTGACTATCGCCATGTGCTGCAGGCCGGCGTCGTGCGCCTCCTCGACGCCGTACTGAATCAGCGGCTTATTGACGATAGGCAGCATTTCCTTGGGCATGGCTTTGGTAGCCGGAAGAAAGCGCGTACCGTAACCGGCTGCAGGGAACAAACATTTACGAATCACTGAAAAATTCCTTTAACAGGGAGTGCGCAGGTCATAACTCCGACCTGCTCTAACGAAGAAAGATAGATTTATTGGGCATAGCCTTGCGGGTTCATCGACTGCCAGCGCCAGGTATCAGCCATCATGTCAGCCAGACTTCGCTCGGCTTTCCAACCCAGTTCGCTCTCCGCTTTTGCAGGATCAGCCCAACACTCGGCGATGTCGCCTGGGCGGCGCGAGGAAATTCGGTAAGGGATAGTGCGACCACTGGCATTTTCGAAAGCGTGGAGTATTTCCAGTACGCTGTAACCCTTTCCTGTACCAAGATTCCAAACATTCACGCCACTTCGATGGCTCATAGCCTGCAGGGCTTTGAGGTGACCCGAAGCAAGATCAGCCACATGGATATAATCACGGACTCCGGTACCATCCGGGGTTGGGTAATCCCCACCGAATATGGCCAGCTCTTTGAGCTTGCCGATGGCTACTTGGCTAATATATGGCAACAGATTGTTAGGGATACCGTTTGGGTCTTCTCCAATCAAGCCACTTGGGTGCGCCCCGATCGGATTGAAGTAACGCAGCAGGGCAATGCTCCAACGCGGATCTGACGCAGCTAAATCACGCAGGATTTCCTCGACCATCAGCTTGGAGCGACCGTAGGGATTGGTCTGCATGCCCGTGGGGAAATCCTCGCGAATGGGCATCTGTGCCGACTCGCCATAGACAGTGGCGGAGGAACTGAACACCAGTCGGTACACCCCTGCCGCGGCCATGGCTTGGAATAGAGTGACACTGCCAGTCACGTTATTTGCGTAGTACGCGAGTGGTTCACGCACACTGTCGCCAACCGCCTTGAGACCCGCGAAGTGCAGCACCGCAGCAATGCGACGCCGACAGAACACATCGTCCAATAACGCGCGATCGCGTATATCGCCTTGGACGAACAATGGCGCCTTTCCCGCTATTAAAGCTACACGCGCTATCGACGCTGCAGAACTATTGCTGAGATTGTCTAAGACAACAACATCAGACCCAGACTGCAACAACGACAACACTGCATGGGAGCCTATATAACCCGCACCACCTGTAACCAAAATACTCAAAACAAACCACCACCTAGGAGTCATAGCTTTTGAAAAAATACTTGAGCGCATCATAACAGAAAACAAAAACAAATTTAGTGTAGTCAACAAAATATCGACGGACCAACTTTGGCTCATCAAACATCCGATACAACCACCGCATATTTAATTTATCAATCACTCTCGGATAATAAGAAATCCCAGAGGCTGCCGTCTGATGAATAAAGCCCCCACACGTGAAACCAACCCCACTCCAATCATTTTTTTTCAACTCACTTAAAAAATTTTCTTGAAGCGGCGCCCCCATACCAACAACAACAATAGCCGGATTCAATGCCTTTATAGTATCGATGGTCATTACCCGATCATTATTAGAGGAAAAATATCCGTGCCGGACCCCGGAAACCGATAAGCCTGGATATTTATCCTTAATTTTTTCAACCGCGACCTCTACGACACCAGGTTCACCGCCTATGAAAAATATGTCCTTCTTGGTTTCCATTGCGTGCCTAAAAACCAGAGGAGCTAAAGATGTCATATCAAAACTCACCCTTTCAACTCTAATACCCACTAGACGCAAAAACAGACAAAGCATAATACCATCAACAAAAACAGCATCAAAACGACAAAGACAGTCAGAATTTTTTCTAGCAACAAGATACGAATAAGGATTCAAGAAAGTGTATATTCCCTCTTTTTCAAAGATACTACAAGAGGTCCTCTTTGCCACATTTCTCTTAAGAATATCAATCATGATTCTCTCCTCAAAAAACTTTTAAAAATACCAACCTCTGAAAAAACAACAAGAGTAACAATCAAATAATGAGAATAAATCATATTATGAACAAAAGCCGTCATGTACAGGAGCGCAGCCAGCATTGATATATAATTACTCGCACCAAGCCGCGCAATGAACAGAACATAGGCCACACAAAAAATCGCACCATAATCATGAAGAATCCTCACAATATCGTTATGAGGCAGCACATCCACACCCCATATAGAAACTATCAAATTCCTGCTACTCTCTCCACCCTGCCCAAAAAATAAGCCAAAGATACCAGACTCTAAAACCTCCCCAAAAACACTTGAAAACAAGATAGAGCGCAAACCAAAACTAGCATCAACACCGCTTTCATAGCGATATGCGATCAATTCCGACGAAAAATATTCTGCAAATAAACCATAAAGCGGATAAATAGAAAAAATTGCCACGGCGTAAAGAACCAACATCAAAAATCTTATCCTTCGATGCAAAAAAATCCCACGAAATAAAAAACAAGTAACGAGCAGAAGCAAAAACACCAAATTAACTCTAGTGCCAGAAAAATATACAAACAAAAAAAGCATAAAAAAAGCAACAAACCCCAACAACAAGCTTCTCTTCTGCTTAGCAAAACCACAAACAACATCAGAAAATGAAATGATATAAAGCGCCACCATCCAAGTCGCAAAAGTAGTTGGCGATGCAAAAAAACCAACAAATCTATCTCCCAATTGATAAAACTCTTCACGCCCAGATACAAGCATTAACAGAAGAACTAGGCATACTAAAAAATAAAGATTCTTGGAAACCGAAAGAAAACTTAAAAAAAACTTATCTCGCAGCGAGAACAAACTCGCTTGAAAAAAATAGATAATC
>JAKFCU010000023.1:0-4429 GCA_036676475.1 Brevibacillus sp. | reverse complement strand
TCGCGCCGAACTGTATCCCGGCCAGCGCTGAGCCTGCGGTGCAGGACGGGATTGAGCAGCTTGCGGCTCAGCCGACAGTGCCGGATGTGCCGGCGGTGTATGTGTCGGCCATGCCGGCCCGGCTGTGAGTAACTCTTAAATGTTGTAATTACTGTATGTAATTGATTCTATTGGAAATAATATGGTTTTAATTTTTTAAAACTGTAAATATTAATATTAAAAACAGTTTTTTACATTTTTCAAAAACTAGCTACTCTCATAGCGAACTGTGATCTGCGCAAGAATGCAGGGAGAGAGCATGGGGCAAATTGTGCTACGGGAGGGCTTGGTTGTCGTCGCGAGGGGACATGTTGCGACAGTTAATAAATGTCTTCCTAACTTGACGGTTGAGGTGACCCTAAAAAAACGCAATGAGAAGCTGGTTGTCGACGTTGACGAAATTGAACATTTGCCCTCAAGGGATGATGACAATATAAATCTTCTTCAAGTTGAGTCGCTGTCAAGCGAGTCAACAGCGACTCTTGAGGAGTTGCAGGCCGCTCAGTCACAGTTCGATTTAGTAAAGAGATACTTGGCAAAAGAGTTAAGCTTGACTCAGGCGCTAGAGAAGTCAGGCGTCTCAAATGGCACCTTTTATAGAAACATAAAGTTCTATGACGAGGAAATTGGGCCAGCGTCTCTGCTCAGAATGAAAAGAGGGAACAAGAAAGGCTCAAGAAGGCTCATTAAAAATATCGATGACGTAATACAGCAGGCAATCAAGGAGGTATACACAGGAAAGTCGGCAACCATATCTGCAGTTTTTCGAAAGGCGGAAGAGTTATCCATTAAACTTGGTTTAAAGACGCCTTCACGATCAGCAATATCTGCACGGCTCAATGACATACCAGAAAGAGAGCGTCATCTGAGAAAACATGGGCATGAGGCGACAAGTCAGAAATATGCCGCAAGACCAGGGAAGAAGAAAGTTCATCTGCCGCTTGAATGGGTGCAGATGGATCATACCAGAGTAGATCTGATATTAGTTGATCAAATTACGCGTCGACCAATCGGTAGGCCATGGTTAACTGTTCTCATTGATGTCAAGACTAGAGTTATTCTTGGTTATTACCTAAGCTTATACCCACCATCCAGTCTCTCTGTTGCCTGTGCTGTAGCTCATGCCGCACTCCCCAAAAATCAATTTCTTAAAAGATTGGAGGTGAGTGCAGGCCTACATCCATTTTATGGAGCTCCAAAACTTCTACATATGGATAACGCAAGTGAGTTCAAAACCGTTAAATTTCAGCGTGCATGTGTACTACACAAAATTGACTTGGAATGGCGGCCGATTGGGGCAAAGCATTATGGAGGGCATGTTGAGCGCCTAATAGGTACGCTGATGACCGATTATGTGCACTTCTTACCAGGGACTACTCACTCCAATCCTGTGAGTCGCCGAGGTTATGATAGTGAAAAAAATTCCGCGCTGTCCTTCAAAGAATTTTGCCGATGGTTTGCGGGGCAGGTCGCTGTTTATCATGGGCGTAAACATAAAGGGCTAGGACGCTCTCCTGCGGCGGAGTGGAAGTCGCATTTTGTTGATTCTGTAAATAACATTATTCATCCACCGATAATTTCAGATCCGTGGACATTTCGTCTCGACTTCATGCCGGAAATAAGTCGAAAAATCCACCCCCAGGGCGTTACTCTAAGTGGGAAATGGTACTGGAGTCCTGGCTTAACTCCCCATATAGGCAGGGAGGGAGTGGTCATTAAGTACGATCCACACTCAATGGCAACAATATGGGCAAGGCTAGATGGGGGATATATACCGCTGTATTTTTCAGATGTAACGGCAAATGACTTTGCATACGAGGAGCACAGGGCACTATTGAAACTGAGGCGAAGAGAAGGCGTCACGCCAAATGGCGCGTTAGAGGACCATGATTTGATAGATGTTATAGAGGGAAATGAGGAGATAGTAAGGGGGGCGATAAAGAAAACCAAACGAGCAAGGAAAATAATAGCTGCCAAATTCGAGCATGAAACCAGCACATGGAGCGCTGATGGGATTATATCAGGCAATGCTCTGGATAGGTCAGGTGAAGAGGTCAAAAAGCCTGATTACTCAAAGAAGGCAACGCCGTACTCTAGGAGGTCTTGATGAGCTCTTATGAACACTTGACACCGAGCGTTAGGGAATTGGCTTTTTCATCTGACGACTTGCGTTTGGCTGCGATCCAGCGAGATGGTTTTTATATTGACCACCCTCAATCTGATCGTATTTTGACGATAGTTGAGAACATGCTGGCCGTTCCGCGAAGAACGCAGGCGCCATGTATGATTGTAACCGGTGCTGCCGGCGCCGGTAAAAGCTCAATCATTCAGCAGATAATGAGATCTGAAGTGCTTTCGAGTCAGATTGCTTTTCTAGATATGGCCGCCAATCCATTTAATCTTAAGTTCGGTGAGTTGCTTGTTTCGGTGCTAGGTCTCCCTCCCGGGTTGATTAAGTTTGGCCAGCCAAGAAAGGCCACGCTTCCGGCGGAGCTGGCTGAAGTAATCAAGCTGAGGAAGATAAAAGCTTTGGTTATAGATGAGTTGCACGACTCAATGCTGGTGGCGAGGCCGGAGCAACTTAAAAATCTATCTATTCTGAAGGCGCTATCCAATCATGTTTATGGCTTGTCAATAATAGGTTTTGGTGTCGAGCTTGCAAGGAACGCTTTGAGTATAGATGAGCAATTCTCGAGACGATTTTATAGCGTCAAGGTTGATGACTGGAGTGAAAACGAGTCGTTCAGATCGTTTCTGGCGGGGGTTGAGCAAAATTTACCATTAAGAAGACCGTCAAGTCTTGATGATGCTGAGGTTATTGGATTTCTTTTGGAGAACACTGGCGGGCGAATGGACTCTATAATAAATGCAATTAAATCTGCAGCATGTTACGCAATAAAGTCTGGGGAGGAGCGAATCACGCTCGACGCCTTGGCGAAAGCCATTTCCATGCCATGGAGTTACTAATGAATCTCTCTGATTCATGCCCAGTCTGTGTTGATGAATGCTTTTCATCCTGGGTATATAGATGCATGATGAAACTCCCTCGGGTGAAGTTTTTATTGGAAGGAACCGGTGTCAAAAGTGAGTCTGACATGTATGGAGGGTTCGTCTATGAAGATCCGGATTTTGATCTTGACTCCGGTTATGCTCAGGATGTTATATCGAGACTAGGCCTCGCTGAGGCTGACTATTTACCATTCTTTGAAAGGAGGCCCGGCAAGCTTCTGTCATGGCGCAATCGTCGCTTTTATTGCCAGGAGTGCCTAAAAGAGGACGTTAAAAATAATCTTCTCCCATATTGGAGGAGAGGCTGGTGCAGCACTGTTTCCGTATTCTGTTCAGTTCATAAGAAAAAATTGTCGTGTATTACGTATAATCTAGATCCTATTGGTCGGGGCTGGCGAGCATTTTCCGAGTTTGCAAACTCCCCCTATCCTCGGGATCAGGGTACGAGGAATTATGATTTGTGGGAAGGTGAACATCTGCAACAAGCCCTTTTCGATTTGACGGCAAGAGTATCTCAATGGTATAGCTCTGACGAAGCCACAAAGGCAGATATTGTAGGGCATGACGCTGTTTCAACTGCCTCTTTTGATCTTGTGCTTGAGTTGTTGACACAGGCTCCTAGCCTCCATAATTCGGGTGGGCTGTCATGGGGTTTTACATTTGCTTATAAGCTTAGGCTGGATCGTTATCGCAAAGGCTATTCTTGGCTACTTGAGAATGGAGTTAATGAGGTTGATATAAATCAAAGAGTCTGTGGGGTGGTCCTGGCTGGCAAGGTGCTTGGGATTCTTTCTGATGATGAAGTTGGAAGCCTTGAGTGCATAGTTAGGGATTTATTTCCTTATTTTGGTCTTAGTAATCTAGAGCTAGGTTTTGCGTGCGCAAATTATGATTCAATTGAAGATTATAATTATCTTCTCTCTAAAATTGCTCAGCTTCCGTGTTCGAATTCGACGCGTTTTCAAAGCTTTATTGTAGGTCTGACTCCAGAGATGTGAGCGGAACCCTGAAGTTAACAATCGGCTCACCAGTTAGGCCGTCGACGTGCGGGGTGACCTTATTCGGGCGAGTTAGAGCTCCAACGCCATTCGCATCCATTTCGGCATTTTGCAGGTCATTAATGTGGTTAGGTCGTCGGGCCTGAGTGCCTGCTTGATCGCAGTAATGCAATCCGGGCTAGAACCGCATCTACCGAGATAAAATAGCGCACTGATAGCTATCCCAACTTCGGTTCCGGCATGCTGCATGACTATTGGTGCGTAAGCGCTCCATAAACCCCGTCCGCCAGGACGGGGTTTGTTTTCAGGAAGCAAGGGCAGAAGCTGGCGAGCAGTTCCACGGCAGCAGTGCTTCGTAATCCTCAACGCTGCTGGCGGTTGGC
>JAKFCU010000022.1:0-5092 GCA_036676475.1 Brevibacillus sp. | reverse complement strand
GTGTTCTTTACCAAAACCTTCCTTGGTCAATCGCTCTCTGCACCCTTTACAATGATGAATAGTAAGAAACGAATAAGGCGGGGTTTCATGTTCCGAAAAAAATTTCTATATAGAAGATTTTCAACTAAAATCATCGTGGCCTTTCTGCTTGTGATTTTTATATCGACTTTATTTATCTCTTTATCTTTTTACTTGGAGTCTAATTCGATCCTAAAGAAAAACGTGCGGGAATCTACCGTTCAAATCACCAAACAGACGGCGGAGTCACTTTCTTTCATATTAAATGTTGGAATCGATACCTCTGATTTTATTAGCAGTGATCAGAACATCCAGAAAGCTGCATTAGAATTAGAAGGCAATTTAACTTTCAATCAGAGAAGAAATTCACAATATATAAATACATTGCTGAATAATTATGTCTATTCCAACTCCTTCGTCAAAATTGTTTATGTGCTGAAAGAGGAAGGCACCGGCTGGGGCAGCGGAACCTTCTCAGAAGCTAGACTTAAAAAAATACGGTTATCAGACCAGGAATGGGTAAAGGAAGCCATACATAAGGATGGAGAATTGGTTTGGCAGGGGCTTCAGTATGACGATTTCAACGGGGGCGGAATTAATACGGACTTAATTCTTCCTGTCGGCAGGGTCCTGAAGGATTTTGACACGCTGAACAATATCGGACTAGTACAAGTTCATTTAGACGGGCGGTCAATTCTTAAAACAATTGAGCAATTAAAACTTGGGAAGACGGGAAAATTTTTCGTTGTTGATAAGAACGGAATGATCATGATTGATTCGAATTTAGACAGTATCAATAAGAAGGTAGAAAATCCTGATTTGTATCACTATATTGTTGGGAATGATGCTGTTGAATTCGAATTTGAAGTGAATAGCCTACCATATTACGGTGTCAAGCAGCCGCTTAGCAATGGCTGGATGCTAGTAAGTACTGTTCCGATCCATGAGATCAGTGGACAATTGGATCGGCTCCAATCCTGGATCATCGTTTCAGCCGGAGTATTTTCATTGCTTGCGATTGGGATTGGGCTTTTCATTGCCAGCCGAGTTACAAAGCCTATTAGACAACTGTCCGGGAGCATGCTTCAAGTTCAAAAAGGTGATTTAAAAGCTAGAGCGAATGTGGATTCCTCTGATGAGATCGGCTTTTTAAGTAAGCAATTTAATGAAATGCTTTTTGACATCGACAATTTAATGCAACAGGTGAAAACGGAGCAGAGTGAAAAGCATCATGCTGAGCTTCGGGCTGTTATGCACCGAGTTCATCCCCACTTTCTCTATAACACACTTAGCACCCTGCGCTGGCTGATTAATTCAAATCAAAACGAGCGCGCTTCACACGTGTTGTCCGCACTCACCCATCTGTTGGAGGCAAATATGGCCAAAAGCGGCAGCATCATTATGATTGAGGAGGAACTGGACATTATCCGGAAGTATTTGGTCATTTTGGAGCTTCGCTACGAAAAAACCTTCCATTTAGCGTTAGACATAGAACCAGGTACCGAAAAGCTCCTTATCCCCCGCATGCTGCTTCAGCCTGTAGTGGAAAATGCGATATTCCATGGTATCGTACCAAAGAATACAGACGGACGAATATCGATAAAGATTCATTTTGATGACGGGGATTTAGAATTCCTTATAACCGATGATGGCTTAGGCATTAGTGATGATAAGGTAAAGGTATTGAATAATCCGGAGAATGCTGTTGAAAAAGGAAAGATAGGCATCGGTTTACGTCATATCTTTGATACACTAAGGCTATATTACGGTCAAAGTTGGGATTGGTCGATTTCCAGCGGGTCAGACCAAGGAACTGCTGTTCGTATTCTATTAAAAAATTGGGAGCTGACACAAAAAATTAATCACCAGGAGGAACATTATGTTTAGAGTTCTTATTGTGGATGACGAGCCTGTTATCAGGAAAGGTATTACATCCTTTATTGATTGGGAAAAGGAAGGAATAATGGTTGATGATCAATACGCCAACGGTGCCGAAGCCCTTTCTGCACTTGAAAAACAACCGTATGATATTCTCATTACCGATATAAAAATGCCTCTGTTAGGAGGGATTGAACTTACGAAGAAAGCACTAGAGCTTTACCCATGGCTCAAAGTCATCCTGATCAGCAACTATAGTGACTTTGAATACGTTAAAGAAGGTCTTAAACTCGGCGCGGTCGATTATTTGTTAAAGCTAACTCTAAAAAAGGATGACCTTCTTGCTGTCCTCAGGCGCTGTGTCACGATGCTGAAGGAAGAACGTAAAAAGGATTCTGAACTGAATCGTTATCAACAAGAGGCCGTCTATCTTGAAAGAAAACGTGTCGAACAGGAAATGAAAAAATTGATCGTGCAAGAGCAGCCCTCCTTTTCTTCAACCGAGTGGGTACCCTCATGGTTGGAACATTCGTACGCTTGTGTTTATCTTATGCTTGATGGTGCAGAGGAATTGAGGGAAAATCACGGCTTTCTCTATTTGCAATTCTTATTAGAGGAATGGCAGAAAATGTTTTATAAGCAAATCGAGATTGGGACCGCAATGATTGTCGCTGAAAGCAGTTTGTTTCTCATCTTACCTGATCTTAATGGGGCAGAGCAACAGCAATTAATACAGTGGAAGCAGTTCATAGAAAAGGAATGGCACGTTTCAACATCGGCAGGTATCGTGACAGAGCAAGGTATTAACAACTATTTTAAGGGATTTACAGACAGTTTTTCAGCCTGCCAAAGACGTTTTTTTGAAGGCCTTGGCGGATTTTATCATATGAACCGTTCAGAAAATATAAAAATTGATAAAAAAATCCATGATTGGTGTCCATTCTTCGATATGATCAGTAATGGAGATCCAACTTCATCCGCAATTGAATATGCACTTAAACTCTGGAATGGCGGTTCCCTGCCTTCAGAACAAGTAAAGCAGGAGGCTTGCAGTCTTCTCACGGGCACTTACCGATTGCTCGGAGCAGAAGAATCCATGCTCCCAGAGCTGCATGATTTGCTTTTCAAAGCGGAGACAATTGATCAAATGGTATCCATGCTGGTTTGCCAGCTAGAAGAAATCAGGACTACGTTTACACCAAAACTGATTGATCATGGATATGACGAGGAATTAATAAAAAAGGCACTGGAATACATAGCTGCCCATTATACCGAGAACATAACACTGCAGAGTGTTGCAGATATTGTGCATCTAAGTAAAAGTTATTTCAGTCTCTATTTCAAAAAACAAACAGGCCGAAATTTTGTCGATTATCTGATTGAACTGCGAATCAGGGAAGCGAAGCGCCTATTAGTGGAAAATGAAAATCGAATTTACGATGTAGCTGAAGCCGCCGGCTTTAAAGACGTAAAATATTTCAGTAAAGTGTTTAAAAAGGTAACCGGATTAACTCCAATGACCTACAGGGAAAAACACCAGGTGAGCAGGATTGGCTAGATTAAGAAAGGATGTTACCATTATGGGATGGAAGCTTGCAGCCTATTTATTTATTCTCGTATTGTTAGCAGGTTGTAAAAGTCAGTCTATGATTTCCGATCCAAAGCAGGTTCAATTGCTTCAAAATGATGAAAAAACAGTGATTACGTTTTGGCACACATACAACGACAAAGAAACGGAGCTGTTAGAACAAGAGTTGATCCCTGCTTTTGAGCGTGAGCATCCGAACATGCGGGTCGAGTCGATCAACTTTGCTTTTAATAATGAATTTAAGAACACATTAATCGCACGTGCCTCATCAAACCGTGGCCCAGATGTGGTCCGGCTTGATATCGCCTGGGTTCCTGAGTTTTCGCTTAAAGGACTTCTTATACCCTTAAACATGCTCCCGGGTTTTCAAGATATCCAAAGCAGATTTTCTCCTCATGCAATGGATGGAGGCTACTACAAAAAAAATTATTATTCTCTTCCACTTAATATTTACACGAAGACTGCGATCTTTAACCGTGAGCTTCTAAAACAAGCCGGTTTTTCAAATCCACCACGCACAATGGAAGAAGTGATTGAGATTGCTCATCAACATCGCTTTTCGATCGGACTCGGAGGATTGGAACCTTGGGATACGATTCCTTATATATACAGCCTTGGTGGGGCCATATCCGATAAGAATTTCAACAAAGCTTCCGGATATTTAAACAGTCAAGAAACCATCAATGCTGTGAACCAATTGACATCACTTTATAAAGAAGGACTAATTAATCTTCCTGATCAATCCGGTGATGACAAAAATTTTGAACGAGTAACATCCGGAAATATCCTTATGACGGACGAAGGCCCTTGGTTCTACAGTCTATTAGATAAAGCAGAATTGAATCGTGCCCAAAATCTGACCATTCCAGTACCGTTTCCACATGATAATGGCCCTGTATCGATTATTGGCGGCGAAAACCTCGTGATTATGAAAGGCAGTAAACAACCGGCTGCGGCATGGACTTTCATGAAATGGATGACAGATATGAAGGCGCAGCTTCGCATGGCGCAAACTGGATTGATGCCAACGAACCTTGAGGCAGCCAAAGCTATGAACATACCGAAAGATTCTTATCTTCAATTTTATAAGGTGGCAACGGAGAATGCTTTTTTATGGCCTAAAGTTAAGAACTGGAGTACGATCGACAAAGTTTACTGTGAATACTTGATAAAAATATTTGCAGGTGAATTGTCTGTTAAGGATGGTTTAGATCGTGCGGCAAGTGAAATAGACAAGCTATTAGTTGATTCGTGAAGCAAATAATTTTATTTAGTTCCTCTACAATTTTGATTCTAGCAGTAAAAAGAGCCGGAAAAGTGTCCGAAAATTTACACGAACTTTTCAAAAAAGGTTTTGATTTTATATTTGGCAGCGGTATGGACTCAAAATAAAGTAAGATCTTCCTCAAATCCCACTGCATTTTATGCACATCATTATATTTGTTGGTATAAAGACCTTTCTTGGGCCAGCCAACCGTCTCTTGTCATAAGATGTTTCTCAGCATCTAAATTAAGCAGAATGAAACATATAGGTAAATAAAATAAGTTTCGTCAACCTCATTTATTATCAGATGTTTGAACTTAGTTTTAAGGCT
This sequence comes from Brevibacillus sp., assembly GCA_036676475.1. GTDB lineage: Bacteria > Bacillota > Bacilli > Aneurinibacillales > RAOX-1 > LC029. The sequence continues at coordinate 13 of JAKFCU010000022.1, read as the reverse complement.
TTTTGTTTGAGTT
>JAKFCU010000021.1:0-33507 GCA_036676475.1 Brevibacillus sp. | reverse complement strand
TAAGCCTAAGGTGACGAACAATGAACCCTTGCAACTTCAAATTCATTGGGGAGCCCAATCTTCATTAGTAAAGGAACGACACATAACTTATCCACCCGTCCCGCAAGGTTCTCCCTATACCATGGATAACAGCAAATGGAGCGATGAATCGACCCTTGGGTTTGAAGGAGGACTTCCTATTCATAGCTTATACCTTAATGGAGAGGACTTTAGTGCTTTTTTAACAAGGTCGCACTTCTACAATAGGAGTTTTTTTATGTCTGTCCATGAAATCAAATCTTGATATTACAAAAAAGGTATTATTAATGGTGTTTTTTTTCAATGTTACGTTTAATGCAACGCTAGTGGGTCATACCCCGATCGACCGATCAGTCTGTTTAGAGGATATTACACAGTGGACTTCTTTTTTTTTCAGTAATAAAAGGTCTGTTTTTCAACCCTATTAAATGTGCTGAGAAAGGGCTACTGCCAGTTTAGATAAATGTGGCATAATTAGAGTATTGTACAATTGAATAGCTCACTCAAGGGCGGTTGACTCATTCCTTTACCATCTTTAGGGTGGAAGGGGGTGAGATCATGACCGTATACGAAGCACTAAATCTGATAATTGGATTTGGAATGCTGATAGTAACCATTTTTCTAGTGGTAGTCACTATGCTGTCAAAAGATAAAAAGGTAGACTTCCATTGAGCCCATAATTTTTTAAAAAAAACAATCGATTCTGGTATGAATAGTTGTGAAGATATGGTACTATTTTCCTGTTCTCTTATTCTGGTAAGGCGGTCCAAAGACTTCTAAAAGAATGGATGACAAAAACTTTTCTTGGAAGTGATTTTATGAAAATGATATTTTATTTCAAAGCTTTATTAGTGTTGCTCTACTTACAGTTTCTCATGATCGGTAGCATAGTTTCATTTCCCCATCGGCCGGCTCAAGCTTTAGAAGAGGCTTTTGCTCTGGATTTTACCGTAACAGATGCCTTGATCCATCCCTCAGAACCGATCCTCTATATAACTAGTAAAGAAAAGAAACAGGTTTATGCCTTCAATTATATCACCCGGAAATTGAGTGCCTTGGCATTTGATGACCCTCCGGAAAGCCTGGCCTTCGGGAATAATGAGCTCTATGTTAGTTTGCTGAAAGGCGAGCACAGTTCATACTGGTGGGAAGAGGATCAACGGGGATCTATAGCTGTTATCGATCCATCCCGTTTCGAAAAAAAAGATCAACTGGATATCAATCTGGACCCTTATGATATTCTCGTAGACCGTGATGGAATTCTCTATGTTGCTTCTGGTTCCGGCCAATGGACTTACATGATGAGTTACGATGTGAAGACAAAGAAATCTCTCGGACAAACGAGCATACGGCAGATGAGTTCAGTGGAATTGCATCCCGTCTTGAATAGAATTTATGCTGTCGATTCTGATGTATTCCCTCGTGACATGGAAACCTTTTTCATTGAAAATGGGAAATTTGCGGGCGGTTATGACTCTCCATACCATGGCGACTATGGGATGTCTCCCCATATCAAAATATCGACGGATGGCAAATACATATTCCATGATATTGGAACAATTTTTACTAGCAGCGATGAGAGAGCTCATGATATGAACTATGCGGGGAAGTTAAGGGAAGGATTTGCGGATATTGCCTTTGACTTGGAAAATCAGAGGTTTTTCACTGCTGTCAATGGGAAAAAAATTCATGTTTATCGTTATGCTGCAGACCCGAACAGCTTCGAACCTAGTGGTACCTATTACACCCAAGGTGAAGTGAAAAGGTTATTCCTTCAAGCTCATCAGCTCATCGCCATCTCTCAAGATGGCCAGAAAAGTTTTATAGAATGGATTCCGGCAGATCCAGTCTTAAGTTCTCAGAAGGATTTGCAGTCGTTCACTGTAAATGGATATGAGGGCACGATTGATGGAAATACGGTTTTTGTCTATGTTCCCCTCGGGACAGGTCTCGTGGATTTAACTGCAACGTTTCAAGCCTCTCCTCATACAGTCGTTAAAGTAGGGGACCGACTCCAGGAAAGCGGGGTTTCCAAAAACAATTTCAGCAAGCCCGTCACCTATTCCATCATGGCGGAAGACCATTCAGTCAAGGAATACCAAGTGTTTGTCAACTATCAATTGGAGAATGGGCCGATCCGCTACGGCGATGTGAACGGAGATGGAGTAATGACCCTGGATGATGTTCAGCTGATTGCCCTATTTCTTCAAGGGAGTGCTCCTTTAATTGATTTGCAAAAAATGGTTGCGGATGTCAACGGCGATCAGCAAATCACAGAGAAAGATGCAGAGCTCATCAGGCAAGCCATCGCGGGCTCTGCAGATGAGTTCCCCGTTCTGAAAACCGCTAGGATCGTCTATCCGTTTAAAGCGGGACCATCGATGCATCATCCGGATCAACCGGTCATCTATATCGCCGATAAGGATAGCAATGCTCTCTATGCTATTCATTATCAAACCAAAGAATTCTCGTTCATCTCCCTCCCTTACAAGCCTTCGGGTTTCTGCTTGTCGGAGGATGGGAAGAAACTGTTTGTCGTCAATGCGGATCCGGCCTATCTGGTGACGGAAGTCGATGCAGTCAGTCATAGGGTGCTGCGAAACTTAAAGTTTGAAGCGGCGGATTATTCGTATGAGGAGACGCATCGTCATGTTTACCAAAAGGATGGCAAGCTCTATGTCATATTGGATAATTGGGCTCCCGAACTCGTGTTGTTTGATGCGGATACATTCGAAAAAATTAGCTATTCCCCTGCCCTTCAAAATATAGGGGATCTTGTCTTTACCCAAGACAAGACTCGTCTTTACACTTGGCTCCAATCCGGATGGGACGCAGGATGGGCCGGATCTAACGTTTATAAATACAAAGTAGCGGAAAATGGATTTTCATTGGCAGACGAAAGCAAGATTGGATATCCTGAGATGCTCAGGGATCCGCTTGATTCTCCTCTCTTTCTTTTGGAAGATAAAGGGATGTTAATCTATAAACATCATGCATTGGACATGAACGACCTGAACCAGGTGATTGGCAGGTTCCCCGAGACCATATACGCCGTTGACGAGAAATCCGGGATAGCTGCTGGCAAAAATGGCACTTATCATCTGGAAACCTTCGAGAAAGTGGAATCCTATTCCCTCTCCGAAGCTAAAGCGTTATTTTTTGACGGCCATGGAACGCTCTACTCCGTTAAGGATCATTTTCTGATCCCCCTGATCCTGGAAGAAATCAAGCTTGACTCGAGTGAATGGTCACTGGAAGCATTAGAGACTCGAACCATTTCAGCACGTGCGGCGTATTCAGATGGATCACTGAAAGATATTGCTGCGTCTGCTAGCTATGAATCTTCCCAACCCGACGTTGCAGCGGTGAATTCAAATGGTATCGTCACAGCGAAAAACCCGGGTACAGCTCTGATTACAGTGCACTATCGGGACAAATCCGCTGTGCTCAAGGTAATGGTTGGCAATTCCCTTAGTAGCATCCAATTATCGCAGGGAGTACTAACCCCTATCTTTCATAGGGACGTTACTTCTTATCAAGTGACATTACCTTTGGGGACCGCCAACATTCCTACAGTGCAAGCTGTAGCAAGCAAAGGGGCAACAGTTGAAATCATCTCGGCAAATGCCTTGCCGGGACAAACCCAAATTAAGGTCACAGCCGGAGACGGACTGACCACCAAAATATACACCATTCAGTTTCAGCTGTCCCAATATCTAGAGTCTGATCATCCATATTCCAATCGAATGGATCGTACGTGGACATACACACTCCCCCACAGCCAAGGTCCTTTAGAAGTCGCTTTCTCCCTTGATACGCATGTGGAGGAGAGTTTCGATTTTATTTATGTGATTGACGGAAATGGGAAAGAACTGCTGGGCAGTCCGTATACGGGCCGGCAATTGGCCGGAAAGACCGTTATCGTTCCAACCAATACGGTAAAGATTCGACTGAAGAGCGATCAGACGAATACCGGCTATGGGTTCAGAGTAATCCGTATCAATGAGCTGCGGGATGGCGACGTAAACCAGGATGGGATCATTGATGAGGAGGATTTTTCCTTATTGCTTGCATCCTATGGAAGTGCAGGGGATGAATCTCATCGGCTGATGGATCTCAATGCGGATGGGGTTATTGATGCTTTTGATATTATGGCATGGCTAAAGAAGAAATAATGAAGAAATTCAGGGTAAAACCCTTAGTCCAATCAATTGAGAGGACTAAGGGTTTTTTTGGACGAGTTTTCCGATCCTAACGGTATCTGCCATAACAAAAGGGCTGACCCACTAGTCTTGTAAATAACCGATAGTCAAATAATCGGGTACTCGCCTGAGTTACGGTCAATTGTAATCCCTCCTCTACTGCTTTGAACACAAAATCATTGAATTCCTCGTGTTTTAGTTTCAGCCTCAACTTCCCTGTCAAAAAAAATTCGACTTTCATCTAGATATGGAAAAATATACATTTTTCATATCGAATTTACATGAAATTAACGAGAGTTCAATACGATTAAAACTATCACTTGTTATATATTTTTTTATATCAAATCTTTTAGCAATAAATAAAAATTAATTTACTAGAAGGGTGAATTGTAGATAAAGAATAATCGTCGCGGGAAGAGGATGTTAGCAGCTATCCAGGTATTTTTAACCAAGTGCAATCATCATCACCAGATAAAAATAACGATAATATTGTAGACTTGTATGATTTAGTTAAAGGAGTAAAAATGGTTCCAAGAAGTATGGAACAAATTATCAATGATTATGGACAGACGTATAGGCCATAGATTCTTTATTGGTAATAATAAAGCCCCCTTTCATCTTGAGAAAGGGGGCTGACCAGAAGGGTGAGTCAAAATGAACTTAGAATCACCTTAAAAAGGCATGAATAAAAGGAGAGTTCGATTATCGAATTCTCCTTTTATTCATTATTAAGTATATTTGATGAAGGTCTTTGAATATTAAACCAATCCCCATGTTTCCAAATAAATGGTATAATCGTAAAAGGCTCAAAAATTCACATAGTTATAGGAAGGTCACGATGATTCAATTATCCCAAATCACGAAAGTAGTCACCAACGGAGGAACCCCAACCAAGATTCTTCAATCCGTGGACTTACGGATTGCCGCGGGGGAGTTTATTTCCATTATTGGACCCTCGGGTTCAGGGAAGTCTACCTTATTGAATATTATTGGTTTATTAGATGATGTGACTTCTGGGGAATATCTTTTCGCTGATAGTAATGTCCGGAAAATGAGCAGTGGTCAGCGAGCCACTTTTCGAAATCAAAAGATTGGCTTTGTTTTTCAATCCTTTATGCTGATTCCACGGTTAACCGTAAAAGAAAATGTAGAGGTTCCGCTTCTCTATCAATCTATTAGCAGGAGAGAAAGGGAAGAGAGAATTCGTCATTCGTTAGAGCAGGTTGGTATGTTGCATAAAATCAAGGAACCTATCTTCAAACTGTCTGGCGGCCAAAAGCAGAAAGTGGCGATTGCTCGAGCCATGGTAAATGATCCGGATGTTCTCCTGGCAGATGAGCCGACGGGAAATCTCGATCAGCAATCTAAAATGGAGATCCTGGGGATTTTCGGAGAGCTTCATCAACGGGGAAAAACGATGTTATTAGTCACCCATGACTTGGAAATCGCAGAATTGGCGGATCGTACCCTAACGATGAAAAATGGGGAATGGGTCGATTTTGCAATCCTGCAGAAAGTAGGAGTAACAGGATGAATGTTTTTCGGACGTTTGCAGTCGCATGGAGAGGATTATGGAGTTATCCGGTTCGCACACTTTTGGCGGTATTGGGGATTGCGATCAGTTCTCTATTAATTATTTTTCTCCTGTCGGTTCTGCATAATTTCAAAAATAGTTTAGTAGGACAAATTCAAGGGGTAGGAGTTCAGCAGATTGTGGCTGTCCCTGGCAAACTGCTCAATAATCAGGCGATGGAAGCCGATTTATCGAGTTTTCTCTCCTTTACGTCCGTCTCTAGCACCTTGACCTATGAGGATGCGAAGAAAGTGAAAGAAAAAGTGAAGGGGGTAGATGCGGTAGCCCCACAAATTGAAACGGTGACAACCATGTCGTTGCCTGATAAACAACATGCAGAAATCATTTATACCGGAACAACAGCGGAACTTCCCGCTATTTTCACACTGGAGATGGCAGAGGGAACGTTTTTTACCGCCAAGGATGAGCAAGAAGAAGCGCAAGTGGTGGTACTTGGACAAGCAGCCAAACAGATTCTGTTCGGCGATCAGCCTGCCGTCGGTAAAAAGGTCCAAATTAAGGGGCTTGAGTTTATGGTGATTGGAGTTCTTCAAAAAAAACAGCTGATAGGCTTTAATTTTGATGAACGGGTTTATGCTCCTTATATGGTGGTGAGTCATACGGCTAATCTGCAAAGTGCTTCGATGATCTTTTTTAAATCCGCTTTAACCGAACAGATCGATCAAGTGGAAAAACAGATCAATTCGGTCATCGTCAAGAACCATGGAACGAAAGATTTTAACCTGCTGAAGCCGGATGAAGCCCTGCACTTAATTGATACCATCATGACATTAGTGACTGCCATCACCATTGGAATGACAGGAGTGTCCTTTCTCGTAGGCGGGATCGGAATTATGAATGTCATGCTGCTAACGGTGAAAGAACGAACCCGAGAAATTGGAATTCGCAAAGCCTTGGGAGCGAAGTCCTGGCATATTTTGCTGCAGTTCTTATCCGAGGCCACGTATATCAGCATCCTAGGCTGTGTCTTAGGATTAGGGGCAACATATGGTTTTTTGCAGCTGCTTCATTCCTATTTCCCCGTTCTCTCGGCAGAAATGCCTGTTGTACTAGTTTCTGCTTGTCTGTTGTTTTCAGCCTTGTTAGGCTTAGTTTTTGGATTGATCCCGGCTATGAAAGCCATACAGATTAAGCCAATTGATGCCCTGCGATACGAATAAGTGGAAAAGGGGGAAGTGTGGATATGAAAAAGTGGCAAATCGTTTTGATGTTCCTCCTCGTCTCAGGGATGATGGCGGGGTGTTTTTCCCAAGATAAAGATCATCCAAGTAATACCACTCAAGAATCAGGGAAGAAAGAGCAGTCACCTGTACAAGAAGAACCGGCATCACCAGACAATCAACAGAAGGAAACAGACACCTCTACGCCTGTTTCATCGGATCAAAATACGGTTGTAAAGCCTCCAGCGGCTTCAGAAGCTGTGAAGGGCGGGCAAACACAAGAGAAAACCTCTCCATCAGGGGCGGCATCCCAAGCTCCAACCATAACCGCAGAACAAATATCCAGTAAATATAAACAAGAACTGACCAATTTAAGAGTGTATTATGTAGGTGAATTGCAGTCTCTTTATGGCGGTGCTCTTGCCGATGTTAGAGCTAAACAGGCGACGAAGCAAGCCATCTTTGCTAAGTATTCCAGTAAAGCAAGGGCGATCCAAGAAGAATCTCAAGCAAAAGTCAATCAAGTCCTTGCCAGAATGAAACAAGAGCTGGTCTCCCATCAACTCCCAACCGAAAAGGTAAATGAGTATCGCAGCACCTACTACTCCGAGTTGGACAGCGCAAAAAATAAGGCTATGGCTCAGGTGAAAAAGGCACTGGGGATGTAGAAGTGAAGAACCCACGTAGGTAAATGGTTTACCGGAGTGGGTTCTTATTATGTAAGGACCCGATTTCTCTACGTTATTATTTCTCCTCAAAAAGCAGCATCAATAGCAATAATAACACGATTTGATTTATGGTCTCATGTAAATTCAAATGAAAGAAAGACCTTGCCCCCTGAAAAGAGAACAAAGCCTATTCTTTTTCTTACTGATTATTCCCATACTGCTGAATGATTTGTGGAAGCTCCTGCGGGTTTGTCTTCGCCATATGAATAATGTCAAACAAATCGATCACATCAACTGGATCAGGCGGCGGGGAGTCCCCCTGTGCTACAAACTCGATATCATACGCTTTGTTTTTCAATATGCCATTCACTCGAATGATGTCTTTCGGGATGATTAATCGATAGGTTTGGTTCTCCTGCATCCCCGTTGTCACCGGTTCAAAAAACAGAGCCACGGTTGGTTCGGCCGCCCGGCAGCGGGCCACGACGGTTCCTTCCCTGTCAAGAACGACAATGCCGTCGACCGATTCCACCTGAATTTTCCAAGGAGGAATGGTGGTGGATAAATAGATGACCTGGTTTCGAACGTTTGAATCAGCATACTTCAAATCCAGCACATCATCCGCCGGACTCATCGGATCCGGATCCAGATGATCCTTCAATCCATCCTGATCATAGTCAGGGAAGGTGTAAAGCCATTCATTTTCCTGCTTATAGACCGCTTGATTGCGATGAAGGAACAGCTTTTGTACGTTGACATCAAAATCATCTGCAAAGTGAACACCTTCACCCGAAGCATTGTCGAGCTCCAGAATGTCTGTGGTGATGTTTCCGGAAAGGGTTTGTTTGCGGATGCCGGAAAGCACCACTCTTAAATCTTGGACTGCGTCTGTTTTATATAATCGTTTCGAGAGGTCGCCTTTAATCTCGATCAAGCCGCCCCCCTCCACACTGGCGGATGCATGATAGTTTCCGCTGATTCTTAGCTCGGATTCGGCTGTGTTCATTCCAAGCGTCATAAAATCATTGTCGTCCTGATCCGGTTCTGAGGTGAAGTCGCCCCCGACAATCAGCTTTCCTCCATCGAACTTGACATACCCTCCCCTTGCTGTAAAATTCCCTTGAATTGTCTGGGTATGGCCATTCAGATGGAGCCCGCCTTGCAACGTCACATTCCCCGACACGGTCATATCTCCACCTAAAGTAAAACTGGAATACTGATCCACCGTGAGGTTAGGCACCACAAAATCATGGGCGATAAGCTGCTCAATTTTGAGGCCTTTATTGGAAATGACCAGATGATTCGGATCGTCCAACAAGATTCGATTGTTTTTAAACTCCAGAATGGCAAATTCAGTCTGCTCCGGATAGGCGATGGAGAACAGCTGCTGCTGATCCCCCGATAGAACCAATCGGTGATGATCCTGCGTGTTAAATGAACCGGAATTCAAGAGAGCATCTCCTTTGACATCGATGACGCCATCGGTCAGGTTCCATCCTTTCTGGATTTTCCCTTGTACCACGAAATTTTGGGCCACATGGATATAATCATCGGGCGTATGCATTTCGATCAAGCCACTCTTATCGTATGGGGAATCATCAATCATACCGAATGTATAATTTCCATTAACAAATAATTTTCCTCCGTTCAACAACACTTGGCCCTCGACCTGATTCAAGTCACCCCCAATGGTGAGCGTGTGTTTGTTTAGATCAAAAATCCCATTGTGGAAAATAAAGGCCTCTTGTAACACTACATCTGTATGCAAGATCAGGTTCACATAGTTTTCATTTTCGGCTATGGCGATATTTGGATTCCAAATTTCGACTTGTGGATTATTATAGGGAGACTCCTCATAATGAATGAGCTGCCTGGCCGTGCCATTAAGGACAATTCTTGCTGTATCGCCTTTCTCCACTTGACCTCCAGCAAGGGAAAAATCACCTTTAACCTCAATCAACCCTTTTTCCAAGGTGAGTTGCGTGAGCCTTCCAGACGAAAAGCTGCCCTGGACGATCAATCGATCCTCCTCATTCTGCAATTTCATCTCGGTCTTCATACCAGTCCCATTGGTAGAAAGGACAAAGTTCCCTTGGATGTCCAGCTGTCCTTTATTCAGGAGAACGACTCCTCCATCTTGCTGGAAATCTCCTTCGATTTTGAGCTGGTGACCGTTCAAATCCAAGGTGCCTCCTACCTGCTTGTAATTCCCTTTGATGACAATATCTTGCGTCAACACCAGATTTCCACTGCCGACAACAAGCGATTTATTTAGATTTCGTTCTAAATGGAAAGGAGTGGGTTCCCACGTTTCGATTGGGTTTGTATCCTTTTGAACCTCGATTTGTATATCCTGGATCCAATGCATCGTTTTCCCGTTTATATCTTTCACGATCGGAATGAACCCTTCAGCCGAAGCCAAGGCTGAAGGGAAAAGCAGAGACAGGGTCAAAAGGAATAGACGAGATTTTCTATTCACGATGATACGCCTCCCGCCCGAAGCAGCATCCGTTAGGATCCGGATTGTTATTGCCGTATATTTGTTCAAATTTATAGGGCTCCCTCATGATTTGCCGAATATCTTCATCTGTAGATAAGGCAGTCGGAACTTTATAGTCCGTAAAATTGGGGATTTTCCAACCGGACAGATTAAGAACCCAGCATGACCGAACAGGCTGGCTGGTCAAGGACATAAAATACCAGTCACGCGCGACCACATGGTTTTTCTCCACGGCAGCGGCTCCAAGCCAGATCGGATTGTATTCTGGCCACAAGTGAACAAAGGCAGTTCGACTCTTCAGATCCTCGTTTGGATCAACGAGGAAGGAAAATGGATTGTCTACGGCAAAGGAAGACTGATATTGATCGATGGCCACCCCGTTACTTCGAAGTTTATCGACCATCTGGACAGCCACTTCCCCTGTCCGGTAATTCTCTCCAAAGCGATTATCGGGCATAAAGTCATAATCGCCTGCCGAATAGAACGGATCCAAAAGCGATACGCGGCCAGGCAGAAGGGACTCGTCCAATTCTCCCTGGTCAATCGCTTCCCGAACTTTATCCACCATGGTAATGGCCATTTGATTGCCTAAGGAATGGCCGACAACCCGAATGCCGTTTCCTGTATATTTCTTCATTGCTTCGGTATAAGCCTCAAAGAATAAGTCAGATGCACTTTTTCCCTGAATGTCGAATTCTTGGAAATTCCCATCCGGGGTTCTCCAGCGCATGCGTGCCTCACCATCTGCATTCCAAATTTTTTGTTCTGCCATGTAGGGAACCTTTAACACATCATTATAGGGCAATTCGTCGGAAAACTGGTTCCAGTAGAACACTCCTACATTCCAACCTTCACTTTTCCATCGGTCCCAAATATTCGTGTTGCGGTCAGCAGAATAGCCGGTCTCTCTAAACAAATCTTTAGTCGTGTTATATTCATAGCCATGGACGTAGATAACGGTGGGTTTAGACGGATCAAAGAACGTGGTTTCCACCTGCTCCCGGTCCTTTTTGAAGGAGTTGGCCGTATTGTACCAATACAGTCCATAATCCAAATTCTCGAAAAAGTATTTATTGAATACTTTATCCGTATTACCCTTTGCGGAAACGGTCTTATAGACAAATTCGACTCGTGCGCGTAAATCAAGTTGATCTGTCCATTGATTTCCATCAAACATATATAACTCCGGATTACAAACCCCTTCTACTCCGGTATCCTCGAATTTTCCCAGAACACGACTCAAGGCCAAGTTCAGTCCTGGCGTCGAACATCCACTGACCGGTTGCGGGGGAGGAGGCGGCTGAAGCTTGTTTATCCAAAATGAAATCGATTTTCCTTCGAAGTTGGCCTCCAAGTCGTTCTTGCCGATTCGAAGTTCATCGTAGGCGATATCACCGTCATGTGTAATTCCCGTCGGTTCAATAAGAAAGCTGTTTGCCGTTTTAAGGGTCCATTGTGCTTTGGCTGTCACGTCTTCTGTCGAACCGTCTTTATATGAAGCGGTAAGACTGATCGGTACTTTTTGGTCATCCTCCAGGGTCAAGTTATCCGTAATCGAAGAGGTCAAGCTGGCCAGCTTCTTCGGTGGAGGATCAATGCGGTAGGGATTATCCCTACTGCCATCCCCGATCATATCGGCAGACGGATAAATATACATGGCCGGACGAACACCGATAAATCCATGGAAACGATCGGCTGCTTGATCAGGGTCAAAATCGAAAGGATACATTTGATAGACGCCCAATCCCTTTTTCATAAGAGGGTCAAGCACCCAGTACTTATTGGAATCACTTTCAGGTGAAATCTGGCTTAATTCTTGCTTGGCATGGGTTGTTAACTCGGCTTGAATACTTTTCTTGGTTGGGCTATACTTTTTCCTCAATTCATCCAATCCCAAAAGAAATACACGATCCTCCGCTGATTTTGCCTTTAAGGAAACGGTCTGGACATAACTAGGTATATTCTGTTCGGATATGACTAATGGTTCGGGCAAGACTCCATTGGAATCCAGCGATCTATTCATTCCATCTTCCGTCAAAATGTCGTGATAGGAATGTGAAATGAGTGATTTCTCATAAGAAGAGAAGTTTTCATAGGATAGAAATCCTTGCTCTGTTTCATAGGAAAGTTGATTTTCCGAATCACTATAAAGAGGGAAGACAACGTCTCTTTCTGCATTAAGCCACTTTCGCAAATCCGACCACATCCAATAAGTCGGATCAATCGTATAGTTGGAGGATGCATGGGCATCAAACGACTTAATCGTGAGGATCTTGTCTGACAGCAGCAACCATTTTCCATTGTTATCCTCTAGTACTTCCCACAATATCGGATCATCTTTATAGGTGCCAAGTATCATGTGCTTGCCTTTGGCGCTTACTCCAGGTTCCTCGGTATCGGCATAAATAGGAAATGTGGAGAATACTAAATTGAAAATCAATATAATACATAGACTTGCCCTGAACACCATCTTCTTCAAAGAATTCCCCCCCCTTGTATTTCAATAATAAATGGAGAATCTCCGCCTATTTTGTCGTTTGAATAAAATTATCAGGAACAAAACCTATTACAGATCCAAACTTGACCTTCAACCAACGATCATTCTTCCCTACTATATCTACTTTATCGCCATTCTTTAGCAGCTTAGAGGGCTTTGCTTGAAAGGAGGGCTGGGGTCGAACACCAACCAAAACGGTAGACTTGATGATCCCCTTTTTCGCTAAACCCGTTGACCTAAATGAAGAAGCTGTCACAAACTCAATTTTGGAGGTAACGTTACTTTTCACTCCGCTTTCATCGGTGGCTTCCACCACAATAGTGTAGATTCCAACACCTAGCCCATATCCATCCCAAGAAACGATCTTGTTTTCAGCACTTTGACTACTATTGTTTATTATGACTCGTCGAATGTTCCCTTTTTCATCATAAGCGCGAACAGAGATGGTGGCCGGTTTTTGTAGCGTGTATTGAATCGTAATCGGTTCCTTGGAGCCTAAGGAAAACGTCGGACTAGACAACTTCAGATTGTGAACGGGTTCCGCTGCTGATACAGGAGGATTTACCGGAATCGCAGGTGTGGTTGGAGTTGCTGTTTCTAGTTCTGATTCTAGTTGTTCCACCTTTCCAACGGTCGTAATCGCAGTTCCTGAAAAATAAAAGGCTAAGATATCCTTTGCTGTTTTAGATTGCTTAGACATTTCATTGGCACCATATTGACTCATCCCCACCCCATGACCGAATCCTCGTCCATGAATCGCGTAGCTATTGTTATCATCAGAGAGGGAGTCGATGAAATAACTTTTAAACCGATTACCCCCACCAAGCAATTTTCGTAAAGAGGGTGCAGGCACATCTACAAAATCCTTATGAATCACTTGCAGGGATCCGTCTGTGTTTCGCAGGAATCCATGGTTTGGGTGTTTGGCAAGGAAATCTAGGCCCATCATTCCCTTTTTGATTCGGTTCCCTGGTGTACGATCGGAATGGAAAATGAGATTCGTGATGCGGACTAATTTTAGATCATGATTTTCATACCCGTTTTGCTGTAACCAGGATTTAATAGAAGGGCTAATACTAGGATCCGCTTCCCTTGTTTGATCCCACCAGGTTTCGGGATGATGGAGATCCTTTCCTTCTAGTGCTATCTGCGTTTTTTGGAAGGATAGGCTCCATTTATTTTGCGGATCATATGGGTCGGTTTGCGAAAGCAGATAGGAAGTAGGCTGCCATAGACTTTCGCTTGCCTCCGTCATCCCGCCATTGGAAGAAGAATATAGAGCATCGATTAACTGCCCATTCTGTTGAATAACTTGCCCCTTTGTTTCTTCAACCGCTCTTGTGCTTTTTTCAGACCACTTATATCCTCCGTAGACTTGGAAATTGATGCTATCATCGATAACTTGATTGGACCTGCGAACCGCATAAGTTCTAGCCGCGATGGCTTGCGCTTTCAGAGCTTCCAATTCCCATGAAGCGGGCATTTCTAAGGGGACAACTCCCTTTAAGTAATCTTCCATAGGTAAGGTGTTGATGGGACGGATAAATAAACCGTTCTCTAGGACAAATTGCATTTGACCTAAGTAGGGTTGGGAGTTCACTTTAATAATCGAATTCACTCCATATGTATCTGGAAGGAAAGTGATGGAAGAACCCCGATATAAGATTTCTGAACCTTTAGATAGAACAAGTGCATTTTGATCGGTTTGAACTTTTAACGAAGATGTTGAATACGATTGGCTATTCTCCTTCAGTTGAAAGTCTCCAGTCAAGTCAATTGAAAGGCTAGTCATACTCCCAATGTTATTGACTAGCTTTACAGATACTAGATTTGATGAGGGGATCTCTTCCGCATATGATAACGCGGGGTCCAAAAGCTGCATCAGAAGGGTACAGATGAGTGTGATGATGAGATTTATCTTAGACCTACTCAAGTAAAAATTCTCCTCTCCATTAATTAAATTTCTATGAATCTCTCTTGTTCATTATCGGCAAAAATTAACTATATTTTAATAGGAAAAAAGACTCCCTTTGAGTCTTAGGGAGGATTGGTGAAATTTACGTGGAATATATTTTACTAGAATAAAAGAATCCTTATAGAAGTAAGAGAGGAGATAGTGTCTTGATAAAGAAAAGATTTTTATATTCTTTGCTTAGTTATATCATTATCATGCAGACTTTTTTACCAACTGTGACATGGGCTGAAACAACCACACAACCTGTATCTAATGACTTCAGAGAGTTGGCGAAAAAGGAAAGGGCGATTGGGAAAAAGAAGAAAGAATCAGTAGAGAAGAGTATTGGCCACGAACGTTACGCCCAGAAAGGGTTGACGGTTCAGTCTGTGGATGGAGATACCCCTTCTATGCTATCGGGAAATTTCTCGAACAAGACATATAGGAAAGAATCGGATATTCTTTCTTTTCTAGAAGAGAAAAAATTATTTCTCAAGCTTAAAGAACCTAGGAAAGAACTGTCATTTAAAAAGAAGTCGGTAGATAAAAAGGAAAATGTCCACTACCGCTTTCAACAGAAATTTCAGGATATCCCTATTTATGGTGCGGAGGTAATCGTACATACAGATCGGAAGGGATCCGTTTATGCGTATAATTCAAAATACCAACAGCCTGATCGGATTCGGGTGAATATCAAAGCGGGCATTTCTAAAGATCGTGCTGCCCAGTCAGCCATATCTTACGTTGAAAGTACACAAAATTTGGATTTATCCCCCAACACGCAGCTTGTAAGCCAATCATCTAAGGAATTAATAATTTATCCATTCAAAGATAAGTATTACTTGGCTTATCACATCCAACTATCCTTTAAACAACCGCAACTGGGAAGATGGATGGTATTTGTGGATGCCCATACTGGAAATGTGATTAATGGCTTTAATACCCTTGCCCATGAAGGTGCAGTCATGGGAACGGGAATGGGCTATTTTGGCGAGCAGCGCACCTTTCCGGCTTTCCAAACCAGTTCAGGCGTTATTCTCAAGGATATGACAAGAGGCCAAGCAACTATTGATACCATAGATTTTCAGACATGGAATCATGTCAGCGACCAGGATGGACACTTTGATGATGAACAGCAAAAAACGGCGGTTGATGTTCACTATTACGGGGGTGTTGTCTACAATTATTTTTATCAACACTTCAATCGGTTGAGCTTTGACAATAGGAATTCCTCCGTTCCTATTTATGTGCATGTGGATGAGTTTGGAGAGCCGATGAATAACGCCTATTGGGATGGTACAGGCCTTTACTTTGGGGATGGAGACGGAAATTACTTTTCTCCATTATCTTCCCAGTTGGACGTAGTAGCCCATGAGTACGCACATGGAGTGACAGAATACTCGGCGGGTTTGGAGTATTATGGTCAATCGGGAGCACTGAATGAATCCATATCGGATATTTTTGGTTCCCTTATAGAAGGGGACTGGCTCATTGGCGAAGATGTATTTACCCCTGCTATTCCAGGCGATGCTCTGCGAAGCATGGAGAACCCTGCCTTATTTAATCAACCCGGTCATATGGATGATTACGTGTATACCTTCAACGATAATGGTGGGGTTCACACGAATAGCGGGATTCCGAATCGTGCCGCTTATTTAATCGCAACTAGCTTGAATCAACAGGGTATTGATGGGAAGGATCGGTTGGGGCAAATTACCTATTGGGCCTTAAACTATTTTCTGGGTACTACTTCTGACTTCAATGATGCTCGAAACGGATTTCTTTTAGCTGCGCAAACGCTCTATGGGATTGGATCACCCGAATATATGGCGGTAGATGAAGCATGGAGAAGCGTAGGGGTTCCTTATGAAGAAGATGAAGAAATTCCGGTAGAACTTGAAGATCCGTACGAAGAAAACGACACTTTCAGTGAAGCCTCTCTAATTGAATGGGGGTCTCACAAGCCTTATTTAAGCTCATCTGTTGATGTTGACTGGTTTAAGATCAACGTCACAGAAGATACCCATATGGCCATCTCGTTTGGTGATTATGAGATCTATGCGGATGGTCGGTATACGATGGAAATCTATGATGCCAATAGCAACTTATTGCAGCAATTCGATAGTGGACTGCTTTATTCAGATAATGAGCTGCCGTTTTATGGGGAATTTACAAGACAACAGGTTGCCCCTGGAACCTATTATTTAAAGGTGTATTCCAATAATGAAGTTTATGGACAGACTCCTTATCTGTTTACGGTAACCCAGGATTATTTCGAACTGAATGACGTCCCTTCAGAGGCATCATTCCTGCAATTGGGGGATAGTATCCAATCCTACTTAACCCATTCGAACGATGATGATTATTACCAATTTACGCTTACGGAAAATAAAAAGGTGGAGATCAGCTTATCAGAGTTACCAGGGGACTATGACTTATATCTTTACGATTCCGATGCTCCGGAAAATTGGATAGCATTCAGTGTAAACGATTTGAATATCAGTGAAAAAATCACTATGCCCTTAACTCCGGGTACTTATTACGTAAAAGTATGGCCCTTTGGGGTAGCTACTCCACTTACCCCTTACCGTTTGACTTTGCACGAGGAAACCATAGATGAATACGATTCCCAATTTACATGGTATCAGGAATATGTAGCAAGCTATAGAGGGAAAGAGGTAGAAGTGTTGGTTGACCTCCTGAATAGTGGTGCCCAAGAATGGGATAGTGAGCAAGTTAAATTGGGAGTAGCTGGTGGAAATGCGGTTAGTGGTAGTGACAAGGTGTTTGACGGAGGGAATGTTCTTTTCGGTGAAACCTGGTACACATCTATTAAATTACAAGTACCTAATCAACTAGGAGATTATATTGTTCCTCTGCAAATGTATCGCGAGGATAGCAGCGGACAAAAAATATTTTTTGGACAAAAAGTAGAGGTACATGTAAAAGTGGTAGATGATCCGCTGGAGCCCAATAACTGGTACACTGAGGCATCTCCAATTATTGGTGGACAGCCAGTGACATCGGAAGTTTCCTACTGGGCTGATGATGACTATTACGTATTTCACATTGACCAAGAACAGGATGTAAGCATTCATTTATCGAATATGAGTGCCGATTATGACTTGTATCTTACCGATAAAAATGGCGAGGATGTTGGTGTCTCTGAAACGGAGGGAATGTCTGATGAAGTCATTACCGCTCACCTCATGCCTGGTTTCTATTACATTATTGTATGGGCCTATGATTTTACAGAAACCGGGGATCAAACCTATCGGTTACTATTAGATGCCGAGACAGTCGATGCGGCAGAGGGGGACTTTGACCACGATGGGGATCAAGACTCGGAGGATCTAGAAAGTCTGAAGGACAGCTATGGTGAGACTGGCGTTACAGAGAAGAATATAAACGATCAAGGGCATAGCACAGGAATTGTGGATGTATTTGATATCATAAGTTGGATAAAGAAATATAATCCCTAATATGAAATAGCTGAAGAAGGCTGAACCAAGTAAGAGATTACTTGACAGCCTTTTTTTTTTCATGTCTTAAGGAGGAAAGATTTTATACGGAGCGAATATAGTAGCTAAGTACTGTATTTCCCTTATTCAAGGAGGGTGAGTTTCTACCTTATATAGGAAGTTAGGACTGATAGTTTAATGTACAAGTAAATAAAAGAGAGAGGGGATATGATGGCAATATCGTTCAAGAACACGAAGTTCCCTTTGTTCTTGCTGTTCCTTTTAATGGTTTATCAACCATTTGTCTATGCGGAAACTGTGCAAGTTCAAGGAAATCAGGATCCGAGTGGAAATCAATGGGTGGATACAGGGGTTACCGTTACCGCGAATCAGCCTATAACGATTACGGCTACGGGCAGAGTGAGCTATGGAATGGAGGGGACATTAGGATTTTCTCCTTATACGGATGCAGATGGAAATCGATATTCCGATTTAACAAGTACAGAACAAATTGATCCTAAACCGGGAGACAATACAATCCTTCCCACTTCACCTGTCGGTGCTCTGATTGGGGTTATTCTAAATAATGGAGTATATTCATCCCCTTTTCCACTAGGCACGGAGGTAACCTTCACTCCGTCTGTAAGCGGCCAATTGCTGTTGGCCTATAATGATGTTCCAGGCTCTTATTCCAATAATACCGGTTCCTATACTGTGATGATTGAACCAGTGGGGAATTCTGAATCGGATACGGTCTCTCCTACGATCAGCACTATGAGTCCGGCTAATGGAGGGATTGAAGTATCTACTACAAGAGATATCCTGATTACCTTTGACGAAAACATTAAATCAGGAGCTAATTACCCAAATATTGGACTTACCCATCAGGATGGCCAAGTTGTTCCGATAACGAAATCGATCAATGGAAATGTCCTGAATCTAAATCCGGATGAGTCACTGCAAAACAATACCCGGTATATTCTTTCCATTCCTCAAGGTGCCGTTCAGGATCTGGCAGGGAACCCGTTCACTCCAGCTGGGGAGAGACAAATCTCCTACTTTACCACCAATTCCGGGACGGAATTTATCGAGCTGATGCCCTACCGAATTATTGTGGTGGGTTGGTCAGATATCTATTACGACACCTTTTATTATCATGGAGAGATCGATAAGAGTGTTCATTTGCTGGGAGGTACACTAAAGGTCGAAGAGGGTGACCTTCACATTCATGGAGATCTGAAAATCATGAATGGTACCCTCGATTTGCAAGGACACACTTTAACCGTAGATGGAGATCTGATTCAATCAGGCGGTACGGTCAATGTGAACAATGGAACTTTGATCGTAAAAGGGAGTTATCTGATCCAAAGTCAGGATTTAACCAGTTATAGTACAGGAACCGTGCTAATGTCCAAACCACAAGATCATATTCTTGTCCAGGGCAATTTTGTCATGGACAGCAGCAATGATCATAGAGGAAGCTTTAATGAAGGGATACTGGAGATCAAAGGAGATTTTCGACAGAAGAGTTCCTATGATTATTGGGCCACGGCTTACAACTTTGGTACGGGCGGCAACCATAAAGTAATGTTATCGGGAGAGGGGATTCAGAATGTCTACTTTGAAGATCCTGGGAGTTCCCACTTTAATTTTCTCCAGATAACCAATTCTTTACCAGGTGGCATTGTCTTCCACAACGAAATGAATGCAACAGAATTAGTTCCTTGGGATGGAGAGTTGTTCATAAAGGCAAGGGCTGTATCGCAGTATACCTCTACAACACTCAAAGGCAATTTGACCGTTGAGCCGGTGAATGGATACGTCAGGCTGGAAGGACAGACGCTGGATTTGCAAGGGCATCAACTGACCATTAAAGGGGACCTTATTCATTCTGGAGGTTACCTGAATATTCGCGGAGGCACCCTTTCGGTAAAGGGGAGCTATCTGATTCAGAGTGCCGATCTTACAACTTACAGTTCAGGAAGTTTAATAATGACCACAGAAAATGATATGGTCAAAGTGGACGGCAATTTCGTTCAAGACAGCAGTAATGATCATCGTGGAAGCCAGACTGATGGAACGTTAGAGGTCAAGGGGAATTTTCGACAAAAGAGTACGTATGACTATTGGGCAACGGCCTATAATTTCAGTACAAGTGGAAAGCATAAGGTCATCTTGTCCGGAACAGTCCAGCAGGAAGTGAACTTTGAAGATCCGAGGGAGTCCTTTTTTACGATTCTCCATATTACGAATAATGCGGAAGAAGGAGTCGTTTTTACTACTCCCATAGGAGTCGACACGCTGTATTCTCATGGAATAAAGCTGACGGGATTTACACCGATTGGCAGAACATGGACCTTAACGGACAATGAAGTGATTCCAGGAGACTTAAATCTTTATGCCAATGTGGATCTGAATGGGAAAACATTGACTATTGAGGGGGATATAATCCACTCTGCTGGTAATATGTATGTTCATGGAGGAGAGCTAATCGTAAAAGGGGATTACCGAATCCAGACACCAGTGGAAGAAGGCTACACCTATAGCACTGGAACGTTACAGATGCTCCAAGTGGAAGACCAGGTTCTCGTAGAAGGGAATTTTGTTATGGATAGCAGCAATGACCATCGCGGCAGCTTGAATGACGGCGTTTTGGAAGTAAAAGGTGATTTTTCGCAAAAGAGTACGTATGACTATTGGGCTACGGCTTACAATTTCAGTACCAGCAATGCACAAAAGGTCCTTCTGTCTGGTACTGACGAGCAAAGAATTTCCTTTGAAGACCCAAGTGCTTCCTTTTTTACAATTCTTGAAATCAAAAATCAATCTGATCAAGGAATTGTATTTACAACACCGATCGGTGTGGATTATTTATATTCCCATGGTAAGAAGCTGACCGGGTTTACTCCAATTGAGAGAACTTGGACGCTAACTGATAACGAAACGATTCCTGGCGATATGAATCTTTATGCCAATGTGAATCTCAATGGGAAAACGTTGACTATTGAGGGGGATATAATCCACTCTGCTGGAGTGCTCCATATCAATGGCGGCAAGCTCATTGTCAAGGGGAACTATTGGATTCAAACACCGACAGAGACCGGCTATACCTATAGTACAGGAAGTCTTCAAATGACGAATCCGAACGATTATGTGCAAGTTGAGGGGAGTTTCCTGATGGATAGCTCCAACGATCATAGGGGTTCATTGACGGATGGGACGTTGGAGGTACAGGGAGATTTTACCCAAAAGAGCACCTATGATTATTGGGCAACCGCCTATAATTTCAGCACAAGCGGAAAATATAAAGTTCTCTTGTCAGGGGCTAGCAAGCAAACCATTTATTTTGAAAATCCGGCTGAATCGTTTTTTACCATTCTCGACATCATGAATACAGCAGATGAGGGAGTTTACTTCGCAACACCAATAGGGGTAGATGAATTATATTCCCACGGGAAGAAACTGACCGGCTTTACTCCTGTAGCCCGAACCTGGAAGTTAACTAGTAATGAAGTGATTCCAGGGAATCTGACTCTTTCGACCAACCTTGATTTAAACGGCTATACGCTGACTATCGAAGGGGATCTTATTCAAACCACAGGTTTGCTGCTTGTGCATGGTGGAAATCTAGTGGTTAAGGGGAATTATCTCATCCAAACACCAACTGAAAACAGCTATATTTATAGCGCAGGAACACTACAAATGACCGATCCAAATGATACCGTTCAGGTCTCGGGAAACTTTGTCATGGATAGTTCTAATGATCATAGGGGCTCACTGACAGAAGGGACGTTGGAGGTACATGGGGATTTCATCCAAAAAAGTACTTACGATTATTGGGCCACGGCCTATAATTTCAGCACAAGCGGTAAATTTAAGGTGGTATTGAATGGCCTCCAAGGGCAAACCGTTTCCTTTGAAGATCCGATTGAATCCTACTTTACAGTTTTAGAGATTACCAATACCTCGGAAGAAGGCGTTATATTTTCCACTCCGATTGGTGTAGATGAGTTATATTCCCATGGAAAAAGATTAAATGGATTTACACCAGTTGGAAGAACGTGGAAATTAATGGGTGATGAAGTAATCCTAGGGGATTTAAGGTTATCGACCAATCTCGATCTCAATGGAAATACTCTGACAATTGAAGATAACCTTACTCACACTACCGGTCTTCTCCATGTGAATGGAGGTAAGCTGATTGTAAGAGGAAACTATCTGATTGAGACACCGAAGGAAGGCGGAATGACTTATTCCACTGGGATCCTTCAAATGACAAACGCCGATGATTATGTAGAGGTACAAGGTGATTATGTCATGGACAGCAGTAATGATCACCGAGGCTATCTGACAGAGGGAACGTTGGAGGTATGGGGAGACTTTACTCAGCGAAGTACGTATGATTACTGGGCAACCGCTTATAACTTTAGTGCAAGCAATCAGCATAAAGTATTGTTGGCGGGATTGGACCAGCAAACAGTCTCATTTGAAGACCCGGACAATTCCTTCTTCTCCATTTTAGAAATTGCTAATTACTATGAAGGAAGAGTGATTTTTGCTACTCATGTGAATTATTCACAGCTGCTTAAGCAGGAAGCTTCATCACTTGCCGTAACGGAAACGAACCCGACCCATATGACAGAGCGTGCATCCATTAACTCATCCATCACGATTCGTTTCGACAGGATGATTGAAAAGGATGCAGACTTCGATTCTATCTCTGTAAAGGATTTTAATGGCTCAGCTGTAGAGGTAACCAAGACGATCAGCAGTGATACGTTGAGTTTACAGCCGAACAACGCACTGAACTATGGCACTTCCTACACGGTGATGATACCGATCCATGCCGTAAAGGATGCAATGGGCAACACTATCGCCGAAGAATATTCTTTCCAGTTTGCAACGGAAAGGGCCTCTTCTAGACACGATAAGAACCATGATGGTATCGTCGATCTTTTTGATTGGATTAAGTCAATTAAGATGGAACCAGACGCAGTTCAAGAAATTGAGGAGCATTATGGTGAACAAGTAGAGGATACAGAAGAAATAGTTACAGAAACCGAATAGAGAGATTGAGGGTGTCCCAAAAGTTCTTGCTTGGGAATGCTGCTAAAATAATACAGTAAATAACAGGAGATTCTCCGCTTATTCATGTCGAATTCACCGATTTTATCCGACATGGCCCATAATAGGCGAAAATTTTCCTGTTATTTTTGCTTTTGTAAATAGAAAAGGTGGAATCCAATTTAATCTCAATGATAAAAAAGTTATAATTTATCATAGGAAAAATGATATATAATAGTATAAGGTGGCTAGACTTCCTGATATAATAGATGCGGCAGAAAGTGGGAATTTATTCTGTATATGTAAAACAAGCGTTTTCTGCTATAATAAGACAATAGTTGCAGCAAATTCGGATGGGGAGGGGAGGATCTATACGAGGCGAGATGATAGTAAAATTTACATAGAAACTTGTAGAGATTTATGGCTAAAAGATCCTATAGCCCTCAAAAAAGAAAATAAAAGAACCTATCATTCTGGCTGCTGTTTATTTTTTTTTGTAAAAGTTGGAAGGATTTTCTGGATTTATGACGAATTTTAGCTTTGTGAAAGCAGATAGTCCTAATTCTAATTGTTCAATTGGAAGAGGTGATGGGGATTACAGAGAAGTCTGTATGCTTTTATTTTATTAAATAAGAGGGGAGGATCATGGTTGGTAACTTTTCGAAGAAAAAGATTAATATCATTTTTTTTATTTTTACTTCTCATTTGGAGTGTAATGGTTCCTTCGGTGTTTGCTGATAGTCTTGCCACAGAGGGAGGCGGAGGCGGAACGGTCTCGGCTGCTTCTATAGCTGTTAAAGTTTTGAAAAATGGGCAAGAAGTCAATCAACAGAATCCATTGCAAGAGGATGACCCCTTTTCCTTGGTGATTTTGGGTTCGGATATCTCTAAGTTATATGGATATTCCATCGACTTTAAATATGATCCTCTGCTTATGGAACCAGCGCAGGAACCTTTTACAACGAATGGATCACTAGTATTCGCTGAACGTACTGCGAATTATGGATTTCCGTTCACTAGAATCAATCAATACCCTACTGTTCATCAAAACACTCTAACCATTGTTGAGCATTTAGTAGAATCTGATACGGATCCTACGACTACAGTACCAGGAGTATCTGTTGCTCCTAATACCGTATTAGGAACGTTGAACTTTGTATCTAACACATCTGAAGGGAATTTCCTAATTAAAACAGGAGACAGCTTGGCTCAATTAGGAGTAAATGGTGTTAATTTAACCGTAGCTTTAGCTGATGATACTCCTGAAGCTAATGGTCAAACCACTCAGCCTATTCCATATCAGATTCCGGGAGATGTCGCGTTAGTGTTTGGTGAATATGTACCTGATTTTGTAACCGTTGAAGATGTAACAACGAAGAAGCAAGGTCACCAAGTCACCATTGCTGGAACGACCAACCTTTCTCAAGTTGATATCAAGATTTTTGCACCAGACCAAACTCAACTGATTACTGTTACGGAAACTCCGACATCCTTGGGAGAATACTCATATGCTTACACCTTAGGATTTGATGCTCCGCTTGGAACGTACACGATTGTTGTCGGTCGAGGCGGCGTTGAAGCAACGGATACCTTTGAGGTGATTGATGGCATAGCGCCAGCACCTGTAACTTTTAATCCACAGGGTGGAACCTATGCTTCTGCACAATCCGTAACACTAAGTGCTGAAGCCGGTACAACCATCTATTATACGACTGATGGATCGGTGCCAACAACATCATCTAGTCAATACTCAGCTCCATTTGGTGTATCTGCTTCGACAACGGTTAAAGCCATTGCGGTAGATGCACTAGGGAATGTAAGTCAGGTAGCTGTGGCTGATTATATCATTCATTCTGAAACTCCTGGTCAAAACAATGATTTTGGAAAGATAGCCTTTGATGCAGTTAGTAATAACGGGGAAGTGAACCTGGATATTATCTTAAAAGACATCGAACTAGGAATGAATGGATTCCAGATCAGTATTCCTGTTCCTCAAGGCGCTGGGCTAAGTAATCCTGTCTTCACTGTCAATCCTGCCAGTGGATTGACGATAGATGATGTTGATGCTGAAGGTATTGCGAATGGTGTGTATAAGTTAGTAATCGGTGGTTCACGATTAATTCAATCGCCACTAAATGTCGCAGAACCGATTAATATTGGAACAATCACATTTGATACACAATTAAGTGAAGAATTCGATTTGAGCATTGACGAAATCATTGTGAATCAAGCTGAGAGTGATGAAGATGCAGTTAATTTACAAGACGTAGTTGTGAGAGTTACCAATCTTAATTTTATTGAGGTCCCAGAGGGATATAATGTTTATGATGTCAATAGGGACGGCACTGTAAATGTTAGTGATTACACCCAAGTATTATTGCGGATTCTTGAGAAGCATAGAAAAGCTCCTATTCCATTTGATGAGTCTAGAAGAGTCCTGATTTCTGATATTACAGATGACATGAACTTCTATGATGTAAATCTTGATGGTACTGTAAACGTCAGTGATTATACCCAAGTTCTTCTCCGTATTTTGGAAAAACAAAGAAAACTAGAATTTACAGGCTTTGTTAAACAATAGCATTCATTTCGGGAGGCTCATTATAGAGTCTAGTAATAATGGGCCTACACTCCCTGGAGTGAACACATCTAAGTTAACGTGGAGGTTATGATGAGAAAACAGAAGAAAGATACAAAAAAAATGATCACGAGTGTTTTAGCGGCAACAATGGTTATGTCTCCTATTGCGGCTATATCGGTAAGTGCTCAAGAATCAGTAGCTACAGTAATTTCTGAGGCAGGGTTAACCAAAACTTTTGTTATCGAAAACGATGCTAAGACTGCTAGTGTAACAGTAGTAGGTTTGTTAAAAGGTACCAAGTTGGAGTTAAATCTTTCGTATGATATTCCAGCTGGATTAACCGGGTTCCAAATTGATATTCCTATTCAAGGTAACTTAACAGGCACACCGGTGTTTACTAGAGATGCACTTTTTCCTGAACGTGCTGACATAACATCCGGAATGGTAGGACCAAAGTATACTCTAGTTCTTGGCGGTATCGATTTAGTAGCAGAGCCAGGTGAAACTTCTGGTCCTATAGGGAAGATTGTAATAGATTTGGCACAAGAGGCTAGTACAACTGTTACACCTACAGTTGTTGTGAATCAAGATGCTAATGATGAGGTGCCTTTAAATAAAACGCAAGATTTGATTTTTGAACTGGATACTACAGCTCCTGAACCAGTTGGATTTAGTGTTCCTGCGGGTACCTATCATACGGCTAAGACTGTTGAACTCACAACGGAGCCAGATGCAACTATTTATTATACTACTGATGGAAATGTCCCAACTGAAGCATCTACAGTATATGAGGGTCCAATCACCGTTGACACAACTATGACCATTAAAGCCATAGCTGTTGATGAAGCTGGAAATATCAGTAATGTTGCAAGCGCAGATTATACGATAGATCTTGATACCGATCTTCCCGACCCAGTTACCTTCAGTGTGCCTGGAGGAGTCTATAACTCTGCTAGATCCGTAGAGCTCTCTGCCGAAGAAGGTGCAACCATTTACTATACCACTGATGGCAATGCTCCTTCTGTAAATTCTACTGAATATACAGGGGCTATCAATGTGGATGAAAATATGACCATCAAGGCTATCGCTGTTGATGAAGCTGGAAACGTAAGTGAGTTAGCGGAAGCAACCTATACGATTCTAAATTTGAACATTCCAGCAGATGAATTAGCAATATTGCTACAATTGTATGGTCAAGTACAGCCGTTTGCTAATCACATGCAAACGTACTTAGCTGCAAACCCAACTCAACAAGAAGAACTAGATGAACTGAAAGAACTGTTCTCTAGTGAAAGCAATTCCGAATATCGAAACCACCTCATTCAGGTTGTAAGAGATAACGTTGATCTAAACGGCGAAGTAACAGCAGATCCAGACGATAATGTGACCATGATCCTTATTGACATTCTAGGCAGAGTGGCTACATTAGACAATGTCTTTGAAATTGCCCAAGATTTCTATGCAGTAGATGGCTATAAGGACCAACTGGGTGAATACGGTGTTGATTACAAGGATGCCTTAATCCTTGCCAAAGATGCCTACGAAGAACTTAATGACGTTGTTATTAGCGATGGGGAGTTCACACCTACCCAGGTTCGTCAAGCGTTGGAATATGCAATCAATAACTATCAAGAAACAGAAGGTAAGGATACAGGCTTCTATGGTATCGATGTAAATGAAATCAGAACTGTATTCCAAGAACTGAATGCTTGGATCAGAGATAATGAAGCGGATGAAAATAAGCAAAAAATGGAACGTTCTGTCGAAATGCTTCAAGAGCAGTATAGAGCGTTTAAATTGGGCAATACACCTGAACCGACTATTACTGTAAACGATGTAACAGCAAAGAAACAAGGTGATCAAGTAACTGTCTCTGGAACAGCGAACGTATCAACAGTTACCATTAAAGTCAAAAAACCAGACGGAACTGTCTTATTAACCCAAGATGTTCAGGTAGTAAATGGATCTTATTCTTTCTCCTTTACCTTGGCTAGTGATGCTACTATCGGAACATACACCGTTGCGGTTAACCATGGAGATGTAACTCAAACGGATACGTTTGAAGTTTCCCAAAAAACTTCTAGCGGCGGCGGTGGAGGAGGTGGCGGTTCAGCGCCAAAAGATAACGTTGGTGGAAAAGTTTCCGATGCTATCAAAGATGCGATCAAAGATGGCACCTTTAATCCAAATACTGTCAACGACATGGTTAAAAGCATTAAGGAACAGTTAAAAGGCGCAACGGCCGAAGAAGCGAAGGCTGCACTTTCTTCTATTGTTGATCAGGCAAAGGCTGCTACCGGTCAGACTCAAAAGGATCTTGGTAAAGTGGCTTCCGCTATTGCAGCTGAATACGTGAAGAAAGCAGCACAAGAACAATTAACAGCAACGAAAGAAAACGGGCAAGCAAAGGCAACGGCAACTGGAGCTCAATTAAAGAGCGTAGTAGACAAAGCAGCAGCGGCTTTGAAAGAAGCCAAAGATCTATTGGCTGCAGCTGGGGTAAAAGATGCTGCTCTTCGTGCATATCTCACCTTAAATGTGCCTGATGCAGCAGAAGATACGGTTGTTAATTTCTCCATCAGTGATCTTCAATCTGCTATAAGTGGTCTTGACAACGATTCTACTGATTTGAGGGTTGTTACAGACGGGGTTGCTGTTTCCATCAATGTTTCCGATATCTTGCAGGCACTTACGGCAAAAGCATCTGTAGTTGCTGCTGCAGAAAATGATGATTATTCCATTCAGGTTGTGAAATCTGGAGCGGTTCAAGCATCTGCAGGATTACAGTCTATCGCTGGAGTAGATGCAGTTGAATTAAAAGTAACTTCCAAAGATAAAGCTGTAACTAGATTTAATACTCCTGTTTCAGTTGAGATTGAAGTCGGCAACTTGCCAAAGGGTACAGATCTAGAAAAAGTTCTTGTTTATAAACTTGTTGAAGACAAGTGGATTGCAGTCGGTGGTGCATATGAAGATGGTGTAATGACATTCACTGCTAAGGAAGTTGGTAAATATTCCGTATTCGTATCCACCAAAACCTTTACTGACCTTGGCTCTGTATCTTGGGCTCAAAAGCAGATTGAAGTGATGGCGGCAAAAGGAATCGTAACTGGACGTTCCGATACGAAGTTTGCTCCACATGCCAATGTAACTCGTGCTGAGTTTGCGTCCTTGATAGTACGTGCTCTTGGATTGTATGACAACAATGCTGCGGCTGAATTTAAGGATGTGAAGTCCTCTGATTGGTTCAGTGCTTCGGTTGGTTCTGCGGTCAAGGCTGGTATTGTGAAGGGTGTATCTGCTGATCAATTCAAGCCGAATGCAACCATTACTCGTCAAGAAATGGCGACCATGTTAGCCAATGCATTGAAGCTGAGTGTTGTATATCCAGTGAATGTAGATGAGTCACTAGCTAGCTTCAGTGATAAAAATAACATCCAAAGCTGGGCGAAGGAATCCGTAGCACTCTCTGCACAACACAAGTTGATTCAGGGTATGCCGAATGGTACTTTTGCACCATCTGATAAAGCTACTCGTGCACAAGCAGCTGTTGTAATCTATAACCTTACCAAGCTTCAATAGGAATATGAGAAAGAGCACCCTATCGGGTGCCCTTTCTATTTTATTTAGGATTCATTTACCAATAAAAAATTCAACTATTAAATCAAAAAAACTTTATAATAGAAAATAATTGCAGTTTTATAAAATATTGAATACTTTGGAGGTAATGATGTTACATATTAGAAAAAAATTGGTTATGTCTCTTCTTGCTGCTTCCTTATGCTTCTCCTCAGCACCCATCCTTTATGTCCCAGCTCATGCTGCTGAAGTTACTTAGGTGGCTGATAAGCTGATGGAACAGTATCCGGGAACCATTGAGCAATGGACAAAATCAGGGCTAGCAACGGGTGTTGAGGTGGAAAATTTTATCAATGCGGTAAGTCAAAAGGTAGAAGAGTCAGGGAATATCACAGAGTCAAATATAAATCAAAAATTCGAAGATGCATTATTCAAAGTGGGCCAAGAACCAGCTCATAGTAATGCGGCTATTGCAGCTGTTGATGCTTTTGATATAGACATCAATGATATTAAGGTTCCTGTTGGAATGCAACCCGTTGTTCAAGTCATTAAAAATGAGGTATTATCGGCAAACACCCCCCCTGCATCTGGTAGTAATCCTACATCGGGTGGGGGGATTGGAGGGGTAACTCTTGTCACCACACCTGTAACTCCAATTGTTCCGCCAGTGGCTGATGAGCATGTCCAAAAGGTTTCCGAGTTTTTTGCTGATGTAAAGGACCATTGGGCAGAAGCTTCCATTCAGAGAATGTTTGACAAGGGAATTGTCAAAGGTACTAATGGAAAAGCACTTCCAGATCACTCAGTTACTAGAGCGGAATTTGCTACCTTTTTGGTCCAAACACTTGGGTTGACAGAAGAATCTGAAATCAATTTCAAGGATGCAGATTCCTCGGCTTGGTATTTCTCTAATCTTGCAAAGGCATACCACGCAGGATTAATAAAGGGCTTTGGGAATGATGCCATCCGTCCCAACGATCAAATTACTAGAGAACAAATGGCGGTAATGGTTTATCAAGGTTTGAAGGCGAAGGGTATTGCATTGAACTCAGAAAAAGCCGTTACCTTTAAAGATCAAGCGCAAATATCCCCATGGTCGGCAGAAGCTGTTCATGCCGTTGCTGCAATGGAAATGATCAATGGCTTCCCGGATGAGACCTTCAAGCCGCAAAGCAAGGCTACGCGTGCTCAGGCTTTGGTTATGCTTTCTAAATTATTAGATTAGGAATTTGATTTACCGGGAAAGAGCGAATCCTTTATATAAGGAAACGCTCTCTTTATTTGTCGTTTATAAAAGATTTATGATAATATATCAATTAACACTGATACGATATTATGAAAAAAATGAGTGATTGCAAAATGAAAAGAACGGCTTGGATATTCGTCCTCTTGACCTGTATGGCGGGAGGGCTTGCTTTTTTTGTGATGAAAGTTTATCTTCCCTATCGATATGTTCTGGAGCATCGAATCCTTAAGCTTGAAGCTGGAAAAGAACTCCCGTTTTCATTTAAATTAGAGCTTGAAAATTCGGAATACAGCTTAGTTTTAAATGAAGATCAAACGGAAGAAAAGGAAAAACATACCCACACAAATGTGAGGAAGTATTGGACGGTGACCCAAAACGATCAAGACCTGGGGATATTGGAGTTCGAGGGTACCTACTTGAGGCATACACAAGACTATTATTATTTCCTTAAGTATCGACCAAAATCAACTCAGACTCAACCTCTTATCATTCAGGCCAGTATAGGTTCCACTACCAGCCAGGTTCAGGAGCGACATATTGTATATCCTCCTGTTCCCCAAGGAGCTGCACAATACTCGATCGGAAATAGTCAGCTAACGGAGCTGGTAAAGCTTGGTCGTGAAGGAGGACTGCCTTTGCACAGCCTCTTTTTGGATGGGGAAGATTTTAACTTCTTTGTTAACATGATAAATGTATACGAACCGATGGGAAATGGGGTCCGTAAGGTAAATCATGAATTGATTGATCCGATGTATTACAAAACAGATTCCTATGGAAAGCATGTTGAGTTCGCATTTCCCAACATGGACCAAAAAGAAGTGGAGCAATGGGGGATTATTGGTCGTAAGGGCATGTTTGCATGGGCAGCTCAAACACAAAACGAATTGAAACTAAGGGGCAACTTCGATTATATCCGTAAGTGGACCCAAGGAGGGGTTCAATATATTCCCGACCCATCCTACGTGCCCTTTGACCCCTGGGCCTTTTGGGTGGTACCTGCTCAGCATGTGGGAGATAAATTCCTTCTGTACGGAAAAGACCGCTTTGCTGATAATATGGCGCTCCTTTCCCTCCAGGAGTCATTGAAAACCCAAACTTCCAACGGCAACTGGATTTCCACTCCGAAATCTTCCTGGCTCTACCAGGATTACAGGATCGGTGCCGGATTCTATGACACGCGATTCAATACGGATGCGGCTCTTTTCTTGCTGGAGGGATATCGTAAATGGGGAGATTCAGATTATGTGGAAGCTGCTAAGCGATACGGGGATTTCTTAATCAAGTATGCGAATACGCATCATTATGAAACCCAACAAGGAGGGTACCTTGTCCAAGATTACAGCCAAGATGGACAGATGGACAACAAGACCCATGTATCACTCAATCATTTGCTGGCAGAAATGAATTTCCTATATGAATTGTATTTGGAAACAAGTGAACAGCGATACTTAACTGTAGCTGAAAAAATGAGAACAGCGGTTAAAGATACCCGTGATCAATGGATAAAAGCTGAGAATGGGGACCTCTGGTATGCTTATTTGGCAAATGGAACCTTTGGCAAACAAGATTATATGCATTTGACTCTAAAGGATTTAAGGGTAAGCCAGGACTTGATTGAAAGGGTAACAAAAAAACTCGACCCTGACTTTGCCTTTCTCATTCAAACAAAAGAAAGCTATCTGAAGAAAAATGGATTTCCCTTATACGATTGGGAGGACATGTTGGTAAGAAAGGGCGGTGAGAACCATTAAGTCATTACTATTACAATTAAGACCGAAACAGTGGACGAAGAACTTACTGGTTTTTGCCGCACCGATCTTTGCTGAAAAATTCTTGGATCTTCATGCGGTATGGATGACGGTACTAGCCTTTTTTTGTTTTTCATTTACGGCAAGCACGGTATACATTCTGAATGATGTGATGGATGTGGAGAAGGATCGCCTTCATCCGGAAAAGTCCAAACGGCCCATTGCTTCGGGTGCGATAACGATTCCTGGAGCTATTACGGTAGGGGCATTCCTGCTCGTCATTTCTTTCCTTTGTTCATATTGGCTTCATCCCTTGTTTTTCGCCATCTTGATCTTTTACTTTATCATGAATGTTCTCTACTCCATTTGGCTCAAGCACATGGTGATCATCGATGTGATGATTATTGCTCTTGGCTTTGTTCTCCGCGGCTTTTCCGGGGCTGTCGTTGTGGAAGTGAAAATGACATCATGGTTTATTCTTTGTACCATGCTCTTGGCCCTGTTTTTGGCTTTAAGTAAGCGACGCCATGAGCTGGAGCTATTTAGTGGGGATCCTTTGCGTCAGCGAAAGGTTTTGGAGCATTACTCCACGGGCTTGCTGGATCAGATGATTTCTATTGTCACTTCTGCAACTATTATGAGCTATTCTTTGTATACCGCAACAACCGGTCCGAATGTGTATATGATGTGGACCATTCCCTTTGTTCTTTATGGCATTTTTCGCTATCTTTATTTGGTTCATATGAGAGAAGGGGGCGGGAGCCCGGAAAAGGTTCTACTTGATGACAAGCCTATTTTGATCACTGTTGTTTTGTATGGGTTGACGGTCATGTTTATAAAACTCTATTTTTAGACTTGGGGAAAAGGCATGGATATTGCACAGATCCAAAAAAAGTTCGGTTATGGTCTCTTATTCGCACTACTGGTGTATATCGGATTTTCCCTTTGGGGGGATAGTCGAGCTCTAATGGGAAATTTTCGGACCTTTCATTGGATATACTTTCCGTTGATCCTAGGATTAACGACCATCGGGTATGTCTTTCGTTTTCTGAAATGGGAAATCTACCTTCGTACCCTTCGGCTTCACGTTCCTTTTAAAAGAAGTCTGATTATCTTTCTAAGTGGTTTTTCGATGGCTATTACTCCTGGGAAGGCGGGTGAAGTGGTCAAGTCTTATCAGCTGAAACAGGCGGAAGGGGTTGAAATGTCTCGAACCGCCCCGATTGTGCTTGCGG
>JAKFCU010000020.1:0-13180 GCA_036676475.1 Brevibacillus sp. | reverse complement strand
GGCTACGCCAGTAGCTTTCTTATACAACATTTTTCCAGTATGGTGTATACTATTATCCAAAGAAATATAAATGGGGGATTTTATCAACATGGGTCCACTGCCAAACATGATAGATTATTTAAGTGATGCCATTGATATTCTCCTCGTAACCTACTTGATCTATAAGTTAATCATTGTCCTTAGAGGAACTCGAGCGATTCAATTATTTAAAGGAATTATCTTTATTGTTGTTACCTGGATGCTCAGTACCTACTTCGGACTAAAAACATTGCAATGGTTGATGTCCCAAGCCTTAAACATTGGGGTGCTCGCAATTCTCATTATCTTTCAGCCGGAATTGCGCCGAGCCCTCGAACAGCTAGGAAGAGGGCGTATTTTTTCACGCTCTCATCAGCCTGACGATCAAGTTGCCTTACGGATGGTAGGAGAATTGATTAAAGCGATGCAGTACATGGCGAAAAGAAGAATTGGGGCCCTTCTTGTCATTGAAAAAGAGACAGGCCTATCTGATTATATTGAAACCGGAATTGAAATCGGGGGCAAGATCAGCTCAGAGTTGCTCATCAATATCTTTATCCCCAACACCCCCCTTCATGACGGGGCTGTGATCATCCGTAAAGAAATGGTAATGGCGGCTGGTTGCTACCTTCCTTTGTCGGAAAATCCGATGATCAATAAGGAATTAGGAACCCGGCATCGAGCAGGGATTGGGATGAGCGAAGTTTCGGATGCCATCTCGCTCATTGTTTCCGAGGAAACCGGACAAATTTCCATTGCCAGGAATAGTGAGATCAATCGTGACTTATCAGAAGATGATCTCCGCGAATATCTTCTCCTTGAGCTTCAGCCACCTGTGAAAACCAGTGTTCCCATCTGGCAGCGAAAGGGGAAAAGTAATGGATAAATTACTAAGTAACAATAGTGTGGTGAAAATAGTCGCTTTGTTTTTAGCTATTGCCTTATGGTTTGTCGTCAATGGCGGAGAAACAAGTACTGCCCCGCAATATAATAAAGCGGTTGAAACGTATCGAATCAGTGAAGTGAGCTTAAGTTCAAAGGTGAATAAGGACCGGCTGGCCATTGTAAAAATACCGGAAACCGTAACGGTTGAATTAAAAGGGACACCGGCAGCACTTAGTAAAAATATTTCTCCTACTGATTACCAAGTTTACGTTGATCTGACGAGCTATAATAAAGGATCTTGGGTCGTACCTGTTCAATATTCTGGCTTCCCATCGGATCTATCGGTGCGTATTGTCCCTGAAAAAGTAGAGGTTATCCTAGAAGCGAAACAATCGGTTGAAAAAGAGGTAAAGCCCCGATTAATCGGAGAAGTAGTGAATGGTTATTCTGTAGGCGAAGCGATTGTGACACCGAAAAAAGTACATGTGATGATGCCGGAAAGCAGAGTAAAAGATATTGGTGAAATTCAAGCTTCCATCAATGTGGAAGGATTCAAGAAAGGGATTGAACAAACCGTTCCTCTCCGCGTTTTGGATAAGAAAGGAAACCCCATGGAGGCTGAAATCAATCCTGCCGTTGTGGAGGTAAAGATTCCGGTAACCAGTCCTTTTAAAACACTACCAATTAAGCTGGGATACGTAAATAATGCTCCTGAGGGAATTAGCATTGATAGTATTCGCGTGATTACAGATGAAATCATGGTATACGGTCCTTTAGAAGTAATTGATAAGCTTACCTTTTACCCGGGACCACAGATTGATTTATCTACAATAAAAGAGGATCGTTATCTGCAGCTCAAAGTTCCTTTACAACCGAACATCGTCAAGACTGAGCCGGATTTTGTCGAATTGGAAATCAGTGTTTCAAAAGCAGAGGCACAGACATTTGAACAGATACCGATCAATGTAAATGGTTTAGGAGAAGGATTACAAGCTGTTTTTGTCAGTCCGGAAAACGGGATGATGCCATTGACCGTTACTGGCTCTTCAAAGTTAATTAAGGATCTAACCCACGAGGACATTCAGCTTTATATTGATGTCAGCAATTTGCCTCCGGGAGAGCTTGAAGTACCTATATTGATGAATTTACCTACATTTATTTCGGCAAAAGAAGCAACTGAGGCTCAGCGTGCCCTTGTTCGAATAGAAAAAGTGGAATAGAAAGGAAAAGGGAGATATTATGGGAAAATATTTTGGAACTGATGGAGTAAGAGGGGTTGCCAACAAAGAATTAACTCCAGAACTGGCCTTTAAGTTAGGGCGTTGTGGCGGTTATGTGTTGACGAAGGATAAAAAGGATAGAAGGCCCAAGGTCATTATTGGACGAGATACCCGTATCTCTGGGCATATGCTAGAAGGCGCGCTTGTAGCCGGGTTGCTTTCCATCGGTGTGGAAGCGATACGTCTAGGTGTGATTTCTACACCAGGTGTGGCTTTCTTAACGAGAGCCCTTGGAGCCGAGGCAGGTGTCATGATTTCCGCCTCGCATAATCCGGTGGCGGATAATGGAATTAAGTTTTTTGGTGGAGATGGATTTAAACTTTCTGATGAAATGGAGGCTGAAATTGAGGCCTTGTTGGATGCCGAGGAAGATCAGCTTCCTCGCCCGGTTGGAGTTGAGATGGGCACGGTCATGGATTACCGTGAAGGTGGCCAAAAATATATCTCCTATTTAAAAACGACTGTCAAGAATAGCTTTGAAGGGTTGAAAGTGGTCATGGATTGCGCCAATGGAGCCGTGTCATCGATTGCTCCTCAATTGTTCTGTGACTTAGGAGCAGACATGATTCTAATGGCCAACAATCCGGATGGTTTAAATATTAATGAAGGTTGCGGATCTACTCACCCGGAAAAGCTGCAGAAAGCAGTGCTTGAACATAAGGCCGATGTGGGGTTATCTTTTGACGGAGATGCCGATCGTTTGATTGCAGTTGATGAGAAGGGGAACCTTGTTGACGGGGACTTCATTCTGTTTATTCTGGCAGAGGCCATGTCCAAGACCATGCGACTCAAACAAAATACCATGGTCTCTACCGTAATGAGCAACATTGGTTTTTATAAAGCGTTGGAGCAATCCGGAATCCAGACGAAGCAAACTAAAGTCGGTGATCGCTATGTCATGGAAGAGATGATCAAGGGAGGATATAACCTTGGTGGCGAACAATCCGGACATATCATTATGCTCGACTATAATACAACTGGGGACGGTATGCTAACCGCAATACAATTGCTTGATGTACTTGTTGCGGAAAGGAAGTCTTTGTCAGATCTGGCTTCCCGCATGCGTAAATTTCCACAGCTTCTCATTAATGTTCGAATTGCAGATAAGTCGAAGCTAGAAGGTAATGCAAAAATTGAACAAGCTATTCGTAACGTGGAAGATAAATTGGGGAATAGCGGACGCGTATTGGTACGCCCTTCCGGAACAGAGCCGATTGTTCGGGTCATGGCAGAGGGACCAAATGAAGCTGAACTTCAATACTATGTGGATAGTATTGTAGAAGTTGTAAAAGCGGAATTAGTATAAAGATGTAAACCTGCTTTTCTGTTTACTCAGGAAAGTGGGTTTTTATATGTATGTAGTAAACACTACGCCCTCGTATACATATAATAAGTAAAATTATCTTCTATTCAGCTATTTTTGTAAGGAAAACTTTTATCGAAGTCCATTCGAAGAAGTAGTCGAGTCCATCATTAGCGGTAAAAAAAGGGAATTGTATAAAGTGAGAAAGGTATGTTAATATAATGTCTGTTGAGGAGGTGAACAAGGTCAATTTTTAGATGAAATGGAAGTTATTGTTACAACCTATAAAGCGCCAGGACTATCTCTTTTTCCCTACCTTGACATCAACCCTTTGGGTCAATTTTATCAAAAATTGAGGGTTTACCCCTTGATGTCATGGCAAGGAATTGAATCGGAACTGAGGGGATAGTTGACGAGGAGGAGGTTTATCGATGTTTTCGGCGGATACCTCCCGGCAGTATGATCGATGCCGAAAGTGGAACCAACAAACCAGAGAGGTGACTTTCTGTACAAAGGGTTCACATGATCAATTTGCATAAAAAATAATGGAATGATGGGGGAAACCTCCCGTCTGTTTGGATGTTTACCCCCATCAATGATAAAGGGGAGACTATATCATGTGCGGAATCGTAGGATATATTGGAAATAGAGAAGCTCAAGAAATTTTAATCAATGGATTAAGTAAATTAGAATATCGTGGATATGATTCAGCTGGTGTAGCGATTTATACGGGTGACAAGATTAACCTGCGTAAAGCTGAGGGACGCCTTGCTATTTTGGAGGGCCAACTCAGTCAAGCACCTGTTACAGGGTCTCTCGGAATTGGGCATACGCGTTGGGCTACGCATGGACGACCATCGGATGAAAATTCACATCCACATAGCGACGCATCTGGTAAGTTTGCAGTCGTTCACAATGGAATCATTGAGAACTACATGGAACTTAAGGATGAACTGATGGCTAAGGGGATAACGTTTTTATCGGAAACAGATACAGAGGTAATTGCTCATTTGATTGCTGATATGTATGATGGTGATTTGGTTTCCACTGTTCGCAAGGCAACCAAAAGAATGCGCGGAGCCTATGCGATTGGAGTCGTATCTGAGTTTGAGCCCGATAAACTAGTTGCTGTTCGTTTGGCAAGCCCGCTGATTGTAGGTTTGGGAAAGGGTGAAAACTTTATAGGATCGGATATTCCCGCTATCCTTGAGCACACAAGAGACATCTATATCTTAAATGATGGGGAAATGGCTGTCTTGACTAAGGAAGGTATAACTTTGTCCGTCACCGAAACAGGAGAACCTGTTCAACGCGACATTTTCCGCGTGGAGTGGGACATGGTGCAGGCTGAGAAGGAAGGCTTTGACCATTTTATGCAAAAAGAAATCTATGAGCAACCTCGTGCTTTCCGCAATACTATGGTGAGCCGTATTGATGTGGAAACGAAAAAGGTTGTATTAGAAGGATTGCAGCTCACTCCTGAAAAAGTGAAAGACTTGGATAAAATCTTTATCGTTGCTTGCGGAACAGCCTACCATGCTGGATTAGTAGGGAAGTACGTAATCGAGGAGCTTGTCAGAATTCCCGTGGAAGTAGATGTGGCTTCTGAATTCAGATATCGTCGCCCGATTGTAACAGATAAGACCTTAGTCATTGTGGTCAGCCAGTCCGGAGAAACTGCCGATACGCTGGCAGCGCTTCGTGAAGCGCAACGCTTGGGAGCTAAGGTTGTAGCGATTACCAATGTAGTAGGAAGCTCGATTGCCCGCGATGCAGACGATGTGATTGCTACGATGGCCGGTCCGGAAATTGCGGTTGCCTCTACCAAAGCTTATTCTTCCCAGTTGATTGCCTTTTATTTGCTTGGTCTATATATGGCCCAGGCGAAGGAAACTATTAGTGATAACCTTCGTATAGCGATGATCGAAGCTTTGGAGAAACTGCCAGAGCAAGCGGAAGAAATATTAAAGCAAGTAGACAATATTCGTGAGTTTTCTGAATCCATTAAAAATCATAAGAGCTTATTCTTCATTGGCCGTGGTATCGACTATGCGGTTGCACTCGAAGGATCCCTAAAGCTAAAGGAAATTTCCTACATCCATTCAGAAGCCTACGCGGCAGGCGAATTGAAGCATGGTACCCTAGCTTTGATCGAAGAAGGAATCCCTGTCATTGCCTTAGCGACCCAAGAAGAACTCTATGAAAAAACGATGAGCAATATAAAGGAAGTAAAAGCGCGTGGTGCACACGTATTAGGTGTAGCATTAGCAGGGGAAACAGAAATTAAAAAATCTGTGGATGAAGTCTTGTATATTCCAACCACCCTACCGATACTTACACCAGCATTGTCCGTTATTCCATTACAATTAATGTCCTATTACACGTCTTTAGCACTTGGAAATGACGTGGATAAACCTCGTAACCTTGCAAAGAGCGTTACGGTGGAGTAAGGCGTAAAGTTGCTGAAATTGGTTGATTCTTTACAATAAAGTGTTGTTCTGAACAATAAAGTTTTGTTCTTGGTGAAAAATTACAATAAACTGTTGTTCT
This sequence comes from Brevibacillus sp., assembly GCA_036676475.1. Lineage (GTDB taxonomy): Bacteria > Bacillota > Bacilli > Aneurinibacillales > RAOX-1 > LC029. The sequence goes on along the minus strand of JAKFCU010000020.1, from coordinate 7,144 downwards.
CTATGCAGGGCTAAATTTGATAAAAAACTAACCTAAGTCCCGACACAATAATATAGTGCTCGGGACTTTGTAATATTATAGAGTAAAAAATGGAAAATAATATAGGGTCAAGGTTTAAAATTGTAAGAAAAATGAATAATTTAAATCAGAATCAATTTGCGGAAGCTATTAATATTTCTCAGGGGAGACTAAGTGAAATTGAAAAGGGAATTTGCAAACCTTCGGCAGATACTCTAATTTTAATAGCGGAACAATTTAGAGTAGATTTGAACTGGCTTTTACTTGAGGATAAAGTTGAATTAAAACCACTTTCTGTATTTGAATCAGAGTTCCTTAAAGTTTTAAGTGAGCTTTCAATAGAATTACAAAATGAAACATTAGCTCAGCTGGGAGAGCACTACACTGGCAGTGTAGAGGTCAGCGGTTCGATCCCGCTATGCTCCACCATACATAAACCATAAAAAGCCATCCTGTTTCATCTAGAACGGGATGGCTTTTTACATTCCCCGATACCAAACCAAATAGGCATAATACAAGTTTACTGCGCTAAACGGGTCCTTCAGTCCTGGTCATGAATCTTTTTGATTGTCGGAAATTCAAAGCATGGGTGACATGGGAAAGCTGATGGAAGACCTGTTCCTCAGTTTGTTGTCTTATGTAGCCGATCAAGAACGAAAGAAGATCTGGCAACGGCAGGCTGAAGGAATTGCGGTTGCCAAGGTGAAAGGGAAGCATTTGGGCAGACCGAAAATGAAATTGAGGACTTTATCTAAGGAGCAAAGACAGAAACTCCAATCGTTGTACAGCTCATGGAAAGCAGGTAATATGACAGATGATGAATTTATGGCTAGGTTGGATCTGAAAAGGAACACCTTCTACAAAATCATCAAGGAATATGAGGGGCAACTAGCGTAATCAGAAAAAGCGTACCATGAGTGGTCGCTTTAGTTCATCGGATACTCCTAACCTTTAAATATTGATCACTTCGTAGTTCCATGTCTTTTTCATCAGTAATTAATTAAGTCTCTGCCTAACATCTAACTTTTTACTCGATTTGTTCGTAGGGTTGACCAACCCAATAAATTAAGGATTACTCAATAGGCGATGACACCTTCAAATAGCTGAATACCGCCAATTGCAGATATCACTGCAATCCACCAAGAATTTGTCAATGAAATTACTGACCATCCAATTAACACTAAACCGATCAATACACGAATTATTCGATGAATGGAGCTAAGATTTTTTCTTAGATAGAGACCATTATCCATCATATTCATCCTTACTTTTTAAAATAGTAAACTTATTACATTATTGGCACAAGTTAGTTAATAATTAAGAACATGCTCTGTAATGGAGATTGCGAAAAATACATAGAGAATTTAATTCCCTTCATGTATGTTTTCGTAAGCAGCTACCTTATTATAGTTTGGGTTTAACATTGGCATATAGGTTAAAAAAAACTTTTCTTTTTTCTTCAAGTGATAACCTTTGTTCTATAAGAGGAAAAAGTTCATGGTCTTCCTTTTCAATGTGCTGGCTGATGAATGAGACAAAGTTTACCGCGGCAACCCGTAATTGTTCAACATGGTCATTCGTCCAGTTCTGTTGCAGATTATGGATAGATTGCCGAAGCTGTTCAAATAAAATTCTAAGCTGTTTATGCTCAGCTAATATATCTGGGATAATTCCGGTTTCAAATCCGATATGCTGTCCGAGGATAGGAAACAACGCCTCTTCTTCATTATAAAAGTGTGGTTCTAGCTCTTGGTTGAACTTCTGTTCCATTTCAAGCAAATGCAATATTTTTTGAGATTGTTCTAGTGGAGCTGTAATTGTATCCAATTGAATAAGCAACTGATTTAATTCTTCGGAATGTTGCATCGCTTTTTCATGCTCTTGGGAAAATGCCATAACCTCCGAAGTGAGATGAGCGGGTTGATACATCACGAAACCTCCTGAATACATAGTATTATCCAGTTTAGACCATTCTTTTTTTTTCTAATCGCTTGTCCTCCCATAAGGAACAATTTACTTTCTTTTATTTTTGGTTAATTAATTGAATAAAGATGTAGTATGAATCTTCTGATGTAATTTTAAAAACAAAGTAGAAAAAACATACAATATTGAATGTTACATAATCAAATTAACTCGGTAATTAAATAGGCTCATAGATGAATAAAACATGTATGACGAATAAAATTATTTAGCTAAGTTCCACTATTGATTCCGGTCCTTCGGTTTAGGTGATAACAGTATAAGTTAAAAAACAGGCAGAGTGCCTGTTTTTAAAAAGATAAACTAATCTAGCTAACGGATTAGATTCATTAACATGTATTGGAACCAAGTTGCATGCCGTTGTTCATCGTGGGAAGCATGCATAAAGTGCATGTGAATAGGACGGGATTCGGCTCTAGAAGCAATGTCTTGATAGAACGCGGATGCTTCTAACTCATTACGAATAGCTTGCCTTACTCCCTGTTCAAAAGATGTCGGAACCTCACCAGGCGGAATTTGAGGTTGTGGTGCATTAAGGCGACGCAATATCATGGTAAACCAATGGTAATGTTTTGCTTCATCACGTTGAATACTTAAAATGGTTTGTCTATCCTGAATATTAGGAGCTAACTGGGCTAACCTTTCATAAAAATTATAAGCATGAGCTTCTCCTACAACAGCTTTAGAAATGTCCCTAATTAAAGAAGGATCTGCACTGATCGGTCCCATTTGGCCACCGTGACCTTGTTGCCTTTTGTTCTTGCTTGCGTATGAATTAGGATATTCGTACATAACACTTCCCCTTTTATGATTTACTCTTCACAATCTATGTCATCAAGCTTTATTGCGATCGCCTAATTTTGTCCGACTTAATAAAGATAAACAAACAGGCTCAAGCCCTGCTGTTGTTTAATGATTTCGGGTCAGTATATGAAAATCATGCTGTATTAGCGGTATTATTCAAAAAATTCATTCTATCGAGATCTGATTCCTTTTGGCATCTTTAATCTTAAGGTTATAGCCTATTGGTGTATTGTGAGAATAATTGGTTTTTACGCTCAATAAGAATGAAGGGAGCAATGTAAAAAGGGGAAATAAAATGAAGAAAAATCAAAATACGAAAGTAAACCCTTATCTAAAAACCCACCAGTTGATTCCTGAAAATCAGGAAACCCCCATTCACTTTATAAGGGATTGGGTTACTCCTCCCCAATATTTTTATAGAAGAAATCACTTTATTTATCCTGAATTAGATAAAAACCATTTTTTTCTCCAAGTTGAAGGGAAAGTAGATCGCCCCATGATCTTCCAGTTTGAGGATCTCCTTTCGATGCCGTCTAAAACCTTAATTGTCCCTCTCGAATGTTCCGGAAATAAAAGAGCGTTATTTGAACCTAAAGTTTTTGGCAAACAGTGGGGAGAGGGAGCCATCAGTCAAGGGGTTTGGAAAGGTGTATCTTTACATCATATCTTAAGTATCGTTGGGGTAAAACCAACAGCTAAGGAAGTGGTTTTCACAGGAGCAGATTTTGGTCCCAGAAGTGATTCAGATGAATGTTTTACCTTTTCAAGGAGTCTCCCGCTAAAAAAGCCCTACACCCTGATACGTTAGTAACTTATGAATTGAATGGCAAGCCACTTCCATTTAAACATGGATACCCTCTTCGGCTTATTGTCCCCCAATGGTATGCTATGGCTTCTGTTAAATGGTTACATAAGATAACACTGGTTGACGAGCCATTTGAAGGGCCGTTCCAAACCATTGACTATGTTTATTACCCTAAAAAAGAATCAGACATTGGTAAAAATCCAGTAACAACGATCAGAGTAAATTCCATTATTCAAAAACCCTTGAATTACGAGGTGTTAAATACAGGACTACATTTCATCCACGGTCTGGCTTGGACAGGTAAAGGAAAGATCACCAAGGTGGAAGTCAGTATCGACAATGGAAGTCATTGGGAGGTTACCAATCTGTATCAAGATCAAAATTCTCCCTATTTATGGACCTATTGGTCGTATGAATGGAATGCAAATAGAAAAGGAGAATATACCATCCTCTCTAGAGCAACCGATTCTTATGGACGAACCCAACCTTTAGAACCTAGATGGAATCGTAAAGGATATGGATATCATGCGGTATCTAAGACAAATGTCAAAGTGGAGTAACAAAGTTAAATTTTATCGAACTCTTAAAAACTTTGATTAAGTTTAGTAATTATCTTTGCAGGTTCCTTGGGAATGATGATGGGTCCAGCAAGGATATGAAAGGATGGAAAAAAGGATACACAGAGTTAATAAAACGATAGATAAAGTGTAAACAACCCTTAAACATTTGTAAGGGTTGTTTTGATTTTAATGATGTTCTAACGGGAAAATGAACAAAGGAAACGCCAGGAACGATCAGCCGAAAATCATTTCCGATGATCAGAATAACAGAATTAGCTCTCCATGGGGCTGTATCACTGGGATATAAAAATTGACTCACTCCAATCGATAAAAGTTCTGGATCGCTGTATGGGAGTCTGGTTGTATTGGCTGTTTGGTACAATTCTTTATCCTCCTCAAAAGAATTTTTATGATAATAGCCTATGAGGATTCCAAACATTTGGGGATAGGAAGAAAGAGCAAAAAATATCTTATACAGATTTTGACGCCTCTGCCTGCGTAGCTATCAATGAGCTTTGGATAGGTATACCAAGAGCCTACCAATGCATACCCTTTCGGAGACGGAACAGGCAAGGCATGAGCGATTTCGCAGGTATCATCGATCTTGGTTTGAGGTTTTCCATCATCTTTGATCCTTGTTTTATTATAACGACGAACTTTACGCTAGTTATTTTGGTAAAAAGTAAGAATGGGAGTGCGCGGCTCAGCTGTGCACTCGATTTTTATTTATTGGGAAGTTTTTTTGTCCAGGGCTTTGTTCCTGTTATTGGATGGCAGGTCATTCCTTGTAGTCCGATTCTCGTAAGGATAAAGGTTCTTTTGTCTGATAGAGATTATGTGGAGGTTTGCTAGAATGGAAGGGGATGGTTAAAGGTCCTTACTAGAACAACAACTACAACTTGCTTGTGAAAGGAAGTCCATTTGACGCCTTGCTCAAGTAGATCGAGGAGGATGTAATGAAGAAGAGATGGATGTCCTTATGCTTGTCTCTTTTGCTTTCTGTGGCGTTCGTACCGAACTGGAGTGAAGCATCCGCAGGTACGTCACAGTCGCTCTTGATGGTTAATGGAAATCCGGTATCTACCCCATCGATGACCCAGAAGGATCGCTTGATGGTACCCGCTCGTATTTTTCAGCAAATCAATGTGGCTGTTACTTGGAATCCCGAATATAAGTCTGCTGTCTTGAAGAATAATGGAATGCTTCTTAGTCTGCCTTCAGGAAAAAAATATGCCGATTACTATGATCGGGAGGCCGGGAAGTGGCGGCGTGACAATCTGGCCACTACGACGGTCAATAAGAATGGTAAAATATATATTCCCCTCCGGTACGCAGCCGAAAAGTTGGGGATGAAGGTTTCCTATGATGCGAAGTTATCCAGGGTTTACATAAAGGGAGCAACAGCCTCCCGATCTTATTCTGTGAAAGCAGAGAATGATTTGTACTGGCTCTATCAATTGACGGAAGCGGAAGCAGGCGGAGAAAGCCATGAGGGAAAAATGGCCGTTGCTGCCACGGTGTTGAATCGGGTCAAAAGCCCGGATTGGCCCAACACGATTAAGGATGTGATTTTTCAGGTTGTCCCTGTGAATGGGATCAATCGTTATCAGTATTCACCGGTCTTGGATAAACGGATTCATAACGTAACCCCAAGCAAAGACACCATTGCCGCTGTTCAAGAGGCCGTGAATGGAGAGGACCCGACTGGCGGAGCCATGGTCTTTTATAATCCGGACAAGACCAGCAATCAATGGGTTCGCAGCCGAACCGTAACGGCTACTATCGGGCACCATGTGTTTGCCAGGTGACATGTGTCTGACACGCCAGATAAAAAGAAAGACCTCCCCGGTGTCATCCCGGAGAGGTCTATTTCTATTGAATTGTATAAGTCGTTGTCGCCGAACTGCTCTGATAATTGGATAATTTGCTATCCGCCTTTACTTGATAAATTCCTTTTGTGATCGAAAACGGCAAAGCACTTTCGCGCGTTACCCCCCTGCTTTATATTTGGACATGCATGGGTTCAGGCATCCAGCTGGATTAGAACGTTGCATGATTGTTCCGCTACGGGATTCGCTTGCTTAGGAGCGGGTACTATAGCTGTTCCTTTTCTTCATTACGGAACTATAGGGCAGCAGCGAAGTAGATACTTCCGTGGTTAAGTTAATAGGGGAAATTGTATGAAGCTGTTTATGGTCATTATGTAACTGTGGGGTCATCCAACATGGCGACCTTTAGGGGCACGCTGTTTGATCCTTTTTTTGTTATTGATTAATCTTGTCAATAATGATTGTGACAAAATGCATCTTTGATTAAATTGATTACATGGTGTAAGCGTTTTATTATAAACCTAGAAAGTTAATAATAAATTTTAATTGTAATCAAAAAACAATCCTCTCCCCCACTTAAACTACATGGAAGATGACCATCATCAAATTTCCATATTGAAGTTTTTTATATTGGAGACGCGTTCTCTTATTCTTGGACATAAGGTTGTGTATCTCTAATAACCCTATCACTTGACCGGCATGATATTATGTCGGTCTCTTTTTTGAGGAGATATAAATTTTCTCATTGTTCAGATCGTACCATTGTTCCTTTATGAAACAATGATTATGTTCCATTATATAACAATCCTCTTTTTTATTGTAACAAAAATCGCGGTTGACATTAGGATTGACCAATTCTCTGGTTTGGCATGGTTGTTGCTAACTAAAACTAATGAAACATAACTAAACTGAATTAAAAAGCACGAAACCAAACTAAACCAACTAAATTTTCAAGGAGGAGTAAACATGACACAAACATTAAAACTCAGCTCTCGCGTACAGGAATTTTTAACAGGAACCAAAAAGCTTTTGATTAATGGCGAATGGGTGGAAGCAGAATCAGGCAAAACCTTTGAAACGCTTGATCCTTCTAACAAAAAAGTATTGGCTGTGGTAAGCCAAGCAGGGCCTGAAGATATCGATAAAGC
>JAKFCU010000019.1:0-1511 GCA_036676475.1 Brevibacillus sp. | reverse complement strand
CAACCACCAGTTCCCCCAATCAGCGCTGAAATCCAGAACGCCTTTACAGGCCATGAAGGACTGGTACGCTAAAAGGCCTGATTTGTTCGTCAAGCGTCCCTACGATCACCCGGGATGCGACAGTTAAAGTATTTGTTTCATTTTCATTTCTGTGTGTCATTATGTGCACGGCAATTGCTATTGAAGTAGCCTTTAGAGTGTCGCTTGTTATCCAATCTTTTTCTCTTTGATACCAAGTTTCGACCATGAATTCATATAGTTCAAATAAACTTCTAATTTTTGCTTTTGCTTTCGCAAGATCGGGGATTTGCTCCAATAGCATCGGCCGCATCGGTAGGTCATGCAAACTTTCGATATGTCTGAGGGCGATTTTTCTTTGTTCATGTCGCCATATCGGAATCCTGAGCTTTATATAGCTTTCGCATTTTTTGGTGTCAAAAGGCATTAGATAAACTCGCCGAAACTCATGCGTTGCTGACTCACTGGCGCTTCGAGACCCGGCTCTCCAGATGCCGGTGCTAACGGGAATATCATGATCGTTCTGAAAGAATTGCGTCCTACAGGTTATCACCACTTTCTGAAAATCTGCTGCAGCAATCATTAGTTTTCTTAACCGATCAAGGTGATTGTGAATGGCATGAGCATCTTCATCAAATGCGTCTAAAAAGAGCGTTGTTTCATTTTGATTAGATATCTTTTTTATATCATCAAGGGCTGTTGGTCTGTTTAGTGGAATGATTGCGATCCGTCGACCGTTTCTCCGTTTGCATTCTCTTGCGAAGTAGTTCAATAGTAGTGTGGTTTTCCCCATGCCTGAATCAGCAAAAATGATAACGTGGCGATAGTTGCCCTTGCTTAATTCTGTATCCAATGTTCTGTACATTGGTGCTGTAACTGAAAGTGCACTTAGAAAGTCTCTTCCATCGGTCGGGTCTAAATTTCCACTATCCTGCTCCACATAGTGCTGGCGGGCACGATAAAAATCATCCTCTGTAAAGGCGGTTGTTCCTGCTGAAAGTATTAATTTTCTTGCATTTATTTTGTCGATTTTTTTCTCTCGCCATCTCAATATAAGTTTAATAATGGCGACAAAAATAATGGCTGCGAGTGGTGCGATCCAAGCAAGAACTTCACCTTGTGGACTTTCTTTCAATATTATTAGTTGATTTACTAATCGGTGGATATCATAGGTCAACATAGAATTTCAATTGGTTTAATTTTTTGTCGGTGTTGGTTTTATCTTTTTTTCTTTGCTTTTGGCTGTTGGAGATAGTTCTTCAAGTTCTCTTGTCGTCATCGTCATAAACCGACTAAACGGATCCTCCCGGTAATCCGCAAACGGCCCGCAATCCACAAACCCGAATTTCTGGTACATCGCAACTGCCGCTTCAAATCCAGGCGTGGTGCCGGTTTCCAGGCTCACGCGGGCGTAGCCGCGTTGCCGGGCGATGGCGAGCAGTTCGGTGAGGATGGCTTGGGCGGCGCCTTGGCGCAGGTGGCGCGCGGCGGTG
>JAKFCU010000018.1:0-2393 GCA_036676475.1 Brevibacillus sp. | reverse complement strand
CTCTTTCATTTGCAGGCAAAAGATACAAGTTATGTAATACAGATCGCGAAGGGTGGCTATTTACTTCATTTGTACTGGGGTAAAAGAATTAAGACATACCGTCATTCGAACTATATCCAACAGGTCGACCGTGGTTTCTCTGGAAATCCTTATGAACAAAAGGAGGATCGTACGTTTTCATTAGATACCCTGCCGCAGGAATACCCGCAATACGGAAATACGGATTTTAGAAAGCCTGCTTATCAGATTCAACTTCCAAATGGGTCAACGGTTTCAGATTTACGTTATGATGCTCATGTGATTTTTAAAGGGAAAAAGAAGCTTGATGGTCTGCCAGCTACCTATGTGGAGGACGAGAACGAAGCGGAGACTCTAGAAATCACCATGAAGGATAAAGTAGCGGGACTAACTGTTATCCTGAGCTATACGGTTTTTGAACAGCTGAATGTAATCACGAGGTCAGTCAGATTTAAAAATGAGAGCTCAGAAAATATGAATCTCTTAAGTGCACTAAGTATGAGCGTTGACTTTATGGATGCAGACTTTGATTTCTTACATCTTCACGGTGCGCATGTGAAGGAAAGACATATTGCTAGACAGCCTCTTCGTCACGGCATTCAGTCCATTGAAAGTGCAAGGGGAGCAAGCTCTCATCAGCATAATCCGTTTATCGCTTTGTTACGAAAAGGGACAACGGAAGAAACAGGCGAAGTATACGCGTTTAATTTCGTGTACAGTGGGAATTTCCTGGCCCAGGCAGAAGTGGACCAGTTTAGCACCACCCGAGTCACGATGGGAATCAATCCATTCGATTTCAGCTGGAAACTTGAAGGTGGGGAAGAGTTTCAAGCACCAGAGGTTGTCATGGTGTATTCCTCATCAGGTTTAGGTGATATGTCTAGAACCTTCCATGACCTTTATCGGACTCGACTAGTAAGAGGACCGTTTAGAGATAAAGAGCGTCCGATTTTAGTAAACAACTGGGAAGCAACGTATTTTGACTTTCATGCAGATAAGATTATGGATATCGCCAAGGCAGGAAGTGAGTTAGGAATTGAGCTTTTTGTGCTTGATGATGGCTGGTTTGGAAAAAGAGACAATGACAAGACATCATTAGGCGATTGGTTCGTTGATCAAAACAAGCTTCCTAAAGGATTAGATCATCTTGCTAATGAAGTAAATTCGTTAGGAATGCAGTTCGGATTATGGTTTGAACCTGAAATGATCTCTGTGGATAGCGACCTGTACCGCGAGCATCCAGATTGGTGTCTGCATGTGCCACATCGTCCGAATTCAGAAAGCAGAAACCAATTAATCCTTGATTTTTCAAGGGAGGATGTGTGCGAGGAGATTACAAAAAGGGTATGTGATATTCTAGCAAGCGCCCCTATCTCTTATGTGAAATGGGATATGAACCGCCATATGACAGAAATCGGCTCCGCTCTTCTTCCACCGGACCGTCAAAGAGAGACGGCGCATCGATACATGCTTGGGTTGTATCAGGTGATGGAGAAGATTACTTCATCTTTCCCAGATGTACTATTTGAAAGCTGTTCAGGTGGTGGAGGAAGATTTGACCCTGGCATTTTGTACTATATGCCACAAACATGGACGAGTGACAACACAGACGCCATTTCTCGCTTGAAAATTCAGTATGGAACGAGCCTTGTGTATCCAATCGTATCGATGGGGTCCCATGTATCAGCTGTTCCGAACCATCAGGTTGACCGAATTACTTCGCTAGACATTAGAGGGGATGTGGCGATGTCAGGAAACTTGGGATACGAACTCGACCTAACCAAGTTGCCGGCAAGTGAAAAAGATGTGGTTAAAAAGCAGGTGGAGACATACAAAGAAATCAGAGGACTGGTTCAATTTGGACATTTTTACCGCCTATTAAGTCCGTTCGAAGGAAACGAAACGGCATGGTTGTTTACAAATGATGATCAATCGGAAGCTCTCGTGTTTTATTTCTCGGTTTTAGCAGAACCTGCGGCACCACTGAAGTTTTTAAAGGTAACAGGAATCGATCCAAACAAGCAATATCAGTTGGTTGGGACGGACCAAGTGTTTGGTGGAGATGAGCTTATGTATGTCGGCTTGAGTATTCCTGTTGAGCTTAGAGGAGATTTCCAAAGCTGTAGTTGGCATTTTAGAGAGGTAAAATAATAGAGAAACAGTGGAATTAGTTGCATATTCCACTGTTTTTTTTCGTTTAATTAGCTAGAGTGCTGATTAACCTATCATAATAGTAAAAACTTACACTTTTAAAAAAAGGATTTTCCTAGCTTTCGGGCGAAACCTAATTAAGAAAGTCTTTTGATAGCTGACTTATTTGATTTTTTGTATTTGTTGAGGGGGGATTAGATGGAATACGCGTATGAATGGGTGGA
>JAKFCU010000017.1:0-2694 GCA_036676475.1 Brevibacillus sp. | reverse complement strand
CACTCTACGGTACATCCAATCACCAATGGCTCCATATGCATAGTGATTAAAAGAATTCATATCATCACTCCAAAAGCTACCGTCCGGCTTGATGCTATCCCAGTGTTCCCAAATGGTGGTCGCGCCTTTTTTCACTGAGTAAAGCCATGATGGATAGCTATCTTGAAGTAGTAGTTTCATAGCGGTATCATGGTAGCCATTTTCGGATAAGGCAAAGCAAAGATATGGCGTGCCAACAAACCCTGTTGTTAAATGGTAGTCATTTTCAATGACTAGATTATTTAAATCTGAAGCCACTCGTTTCCTCGTTTCACCTTCTACTAAGTCAAAGGCGAGAGCGAGTACATGCGCGGTTTGAGTAGGAGAGGCGAGTCGTCCAGTTGGAGAGATAAATTCTCGGACAAACGTCTCTTTTATCTTTTTTAATAGACTGCTATATTCATCTATGTCCTCATACTTTTCCAATACAATGGCACTGTTTCTTAAAATCCTTGTCGAGTGGGCATAAAAAGCGGTTGCGATGAAGTCTCTCGGAGTGGCCCCGACATAGCTGTTTTCCTTTGCATCCAAGCCAAGCCAGTCTCCAAAATGAAAGCCCGTATTCCATAAGAATTCGTTTTCGCCTTGTTTACGAATGTATTCGACCCATGCTTTCATACTGTCGTATTGATCTTTAAGCACGCTCTTATCGCCATACACCATATACACGGTCCAAGGACAAACGGTCGCCGCATCTCCCCAAGCAGCGGAAGAGGAATTTCCACCCATTAAGTTAGGCAAATCCGGAATGACAAATGGAACGCCTCCATCCTCGAGCTGATCTGCCTTCAGATCTCTCAACCACTTTTTGAAAAATGGAGCCCCTTGGTAGTTATAAAGTGCCGTTCGTATAAAGACTTGGGCATCCCCCGTCCAGCCTAATCTTTCGTCCCTTTGCGGACAGTCAGTCGGAACATCAACAAAATTCCCTCTTTGTCCCCAGACAATATTTTTCTGAAGTTGATTCACGAGTGGATCGGAACAAGTAAATTCGCCCGTTGCTGGCATATCCGAGTGAATGACCTCTCCAATGAAATGGTCTAGATTCAACCCATTTTCTTGATTCGGATAACCTTGAACTTTCACATAACGAAAGCCTTGGAATGTGAAGTGTGGGGCATAAGTTTCCACTCCTTCGCCTTTTGCCATATAGGTCACCCGCTGCTTTGCTTTCCGTAAATTTCCGAAATAAATATTGCCGTCCTTATCCAAAACCTCTGCATGTTGTAATGTAATGACCGTTCCTTTCTGGGCTTCCACGGTGAAGCGAATACGCCCGACGATGTTTTGACCCATATCTAGTACGGTGTCTCCTGCAGGTGTGACAAACACCTCCACTGGACGAATCGTTTCAGTTACTCTAGTTGCCCAGTTTTCTTGCGCAATTAGGTGAGAAAAAGAGAGGTCTAAGCATGTGCAGTTCTCCCAACCCGTATCATTAAATCCTGACTGGAACCAGCCCTGATCTTCTAACCGTGCATCATACGTCTCACCATGATACAACTCAGAAGACAAAATTGGTCCTGTGGAAGCCTTCCAAGAGGAGTCCGTACCGATGACTTCTTCTGACCCATCCACATAACGAACATGAAGCTGCAGTAACAGTGCCCGTCGGTCTCCAAAGATGTCTCTTTTATTGCTCCAGCCTAAATTCCCTTTGTACCAACCATCCGCTAGCAGCACACCAACCACATTTTCTCCTTCTGAAAATAGCTTGGTTACATCATACGTTTGATACTGTAAGCGGGTTTTGTAACTCGTCCAGCCCGGCGTGAGTAGATCTTCAGAAATTTTCTTTCCATTGATATACGCCTCATATAATCCAGCGGCTGTCGCATACACTCTTGCAGAAACAATATCTTTTTCCAAGGTAAATGCTTTCCTTAGTTGAAAAATCTCCTCTGATTGAGGGTCTAGCTTCGTTTCGTCTGGAGTAATCCAGCTAGCTTCCCACTCCTTACGATCAAGGAAAGCTGTTTCCCAACTAGAAACCTCACTCCAATCCGATACCCGATTGTAGTTATCCCACACCTTGACTCGAGTAAAGTATTTGGTTTGAGACTGAATCGGACCTGAATACATGAGTTGGATGGATTGATCGGATTCTACTTTTCCTGTATCCCAAATACGATTTTCAAAGTTTTTAGAGGTTGATACTTGTACCTGATATGCCGTCTGAAACGTAGCACGCCGATCAGATTCCAGCTGCCAGCTGAAAGTTGGATTTTTCACATCGATCCCTATAGGATTTTTCCGATACTCGCATGTCAGATTTGTCACAATAAGTCCTGCCATTCTTGTTCCTCCTTTTAATAAAAAAACAAACCCCACTAATCCTTCACATTCTGTTGGACAAGTAAGATTTGTTTTTTAGCATCCTTTCTACTTAACAGCTCCTGCGGTCATACCTGCTACAATCTTCTTATTGAAGAAAATAAACAAGATTAGTGGTGGAATCGAGATTAATAGAATATTTGTAAATAACAAGTTCCATTGCGTATTGTACATGCTTGAGAAGTTATAAAGCGTTAACTGTAAAGTGGCGTTTTCCGCACCCGGGAAGAAGTATAACGGATTCACGAAATCGTTATATACCCCAACCGCTGTTAATACGATGACGGTTGCTGAAACCGGTTTTAACAATGGCAAGATAAT
>JAKFCU010000016.1:0-21915 GCA_036676475.1 Brevibacillus sp. | reverse complement strand
CCCCAAGGCACACATAATAGCAGCAAACATCGAAACATACATCATATTTTTAGTTTTCACGACAACCCCTCCTCTATATTCCTAATATAGTAGGTGGAAGAGGTGATTGTCAACTTGTTTTTTCGTTTTGGTTAACTATTATCATGTTACAGACAATACCTGTGCTCTTCCTTAATCATCTTCAAAAAAAGGAAAATAAGGCCTCTGAAAAACATTATTTTCAATCAGCAAAATCCTAAATAATCAGCGTCATCTGTTGAGCATCGTGTTGACTCGTCGCTTCCACGCGATAGAATCCGGTTTCCAGTTGTTCTGCTTTCATGATTTCTTTTCCATAAGCCGACCTGAGCTGCAGGCTGTATACAACCGGGAACCGCTGCAGGATTCCTTCTTGCTTGTGGGCCGTTAGGCAGATCAATTGAATGCGATTCGCCTTGGCCACTTGAAACACTGTTTCCAGAATATGCGGTGAGGAGGCTTTGCCAAACGGATTATCGGCCACGATGACTTTCCAGATATTCTGACGGCCTTCCGTCTGCTGACGAATATGGCTGATCATAATCATAAACATGGTGATATAAATGCTGTATTCTTCTCCGCCTGACCAACGTGACACTTCTTCCCAAGGAGAGTACTCCACCCTTTGATTCCGGACAAGGGATTCTTTGCGCGGCTTATACACAAGAACACGGCATTCTTCCATCGGGGCGATGACTTCCATTAATCTTCTCGTACGCAAGAGCTCTTCCATCCGGCTATCCAGCTGGTCATCGTCCATCCCCTCTTGCTTCCAACGCTGCAAGTCTACCAATACTTGTTGTAGATACTGGTCCATTTTGGCAAACTCTTCTTCTTCATCCCCACTTCTCCAATCAATCCGAACTAATTGGATATCGCGTTCATATAAAGCCACGCGGGAATTTCTAGGGATCTCCATGACACTGTCGTAAATGGCCTTGGCTCGGCGTAAGCAAAGCTGGGTGAGTTGCTTTTGACTCGTTTCACTTTCTTGGAGCGTGCGATAGAATTCCTGCTGATAAAAATCCAATCCCTCAAAAATACGCAAGAATTGAGTCTCCACAAAATCAAAGTCATATAAACGGTTATCATCCAAAATTACTTGCACATCACGAATAAACTGTTTTACCCGGGAATTGTTCGTTTCGGCCAATCGCAGAAGGTACGCCTGGAACTGCTTATCCACTTGCTGTTTTTGCGTGTTCAGCTTCTTCTCGACCGTTTCCCGCTCCTGTTCCAAACGACGTACAACGGGGAACGGTTTCGCTTGGTATGCTTCCCATGCAGTCCAGCTCAACGCCTGAATATCCTCACCCAACTGGGCCACTTTACACGGCAAACGTTCTTCACTATGTTCCCTTGCCGTCTCCAGCTCACGCTTCCACTCGAGGTTGGCGGAAATCCGTTTGCTGATCCTTTCCTTTTCCTTCTCGCCTTGACTCTGTTGTTCCTGAAAATAACGGAGTTGATCCTGATACGTTTCTTCCCGGTATCCATCAAAAGGCGCACAGGAAAATGACGATTCAATTTGTTGTTTCCGATCCTCCCAAACGCTAAGCGCAGCGGATTTTCTCATTTGCGCCGCATGATATTCGTTTCGTGCTCCGTCTAACACTGCCTGCTGGGAGCGCTCGGACTGCTGCATACGTCGCACATCTTCCTTCTGAAGCGGTCGGTAGTTACGCTTGATCCAATCCACTTCCAAACCACTTTGCCGGGTTTCATCCAGGGCATCTGCGGCAACTTTCTCCGCTTTCTCGAGCAAGGCTACTAAGTTCTTCCGATCCCGGTCTTTTTCATTCAATTGAAGGGTTAAGCTATCAACTACTGCCTTAGCTGAGTTGTAATCAGAAAGTGCGGATTCCAAGTTGGGTTCTACACCTTCCAACTGATAGTTTACATATTCAACTTCATGCTGCTTAATCAGCTGGTTTATTTCTCTCAGCGTGGTCCGGCATGTCTCGCGTTGAATGAGTAAGCCTTCATTTTCTGCATCACATGCCGCTCGATCGTGGTCCAACTGCTCTAACTTGATTTCCGCTTCCCGTTTTTTCTGCACTTTCCCAGGGTATTCCGCATGCCACACAGCGAAGCGTTCCAACTGCTCCATCGTCTTCGCCACATGTTGCTGTTGCTGCTCATTCTGTTTTAGCGATTGTTCAGCTTGGGTTTGCTCGTTCAACCTTGAATCCTTCTGCCGCCTCAAATCGTTAAGCAATTGTTCTACAAGATGGAGTTGGTCAGCCAATTGAACCAACTTGTGCTGCCATTCTAACACGTCATTTTCTCTATACGACTTATAGAACCTCTCAATTTGGTGGCAAACATAGCTCCATTGCTGCTCCTGTTCCCGGTGTAATTGAAGAAGCTGTTTTTTCTCCTGAATGCTGGTTTGCATTTGCCCTTTAAACTGTTGAAACGCCTCCAAAGAGGTATAAATTCGCAAGGATTCCGGTTGATAAATAAACAATTCATCTTGAAAGAGCGGGAAAAACATCTCTTGCGACAACGAGGGGCGAAGACTTGCACCACTCTTAACCAAAAAGAGGATAGGCTGATCCGCTGACCAGTCTTTTCCCTGTCTCATCAGCTGCTTCACTTGATTTACCTGGTGCTCTTCAATGAGCACCGAATAAGGCAATAGCGGTTGATGGTTAAGATAGGCGTCTTTTTCCTCCTGGGTTAACGGTTGAGCCGCTAACCATTCGCTTCCCAGCACGGTGTGAATTCCCGATCGATCCAACCGCTGCTTCACCTTAACTAACTCTTGTTGGGGAATATAGTAGTCTTTCCCTTCCAGCAAAGCCCACTTTTCCTCAAGACCTGCCACTTCCGCCTGCACCAACACCCGGGCTTCCCCTGCTTGTTGCGAATGTTCCCTCAGGTAGCCTAACACCTTGTCTTTATCCGCTAAAAGGTCTGTCGTGAAAAAAGACTGTCCGGCCAGAAGCCCGGTCATTTCTTCTTGATCTTGATTGAACCGATCCCACTGATCCTGCAGCTGCCTTTGGTCTATCGCAAGCTGGTTTTTCCTTTCAGACGTCTCCACTAATCGGCTTTCCGTTTGGAGGATTTCATCTTGTACCTGGCGGAGCTGCTGTTCGATTGCATCATGGGCATCCTGTAACCCATCCATTTCCTGCTTATAGGCGGTGATCCCTTGCTCTGGTGACCAGACATAGGCTGGGGGGACTAGAGATACCACTTCTTGCTTGCGGTTTTCATAGTCAGAAAGCCAATGTTCCATTTTAGCCCAATCCGTACGCCATTGGTTATCCTCCGCCTGGAGTCCAGCTTTGCGTGTTTTTAGTTCCTGCAGATGGTCCTCCATCTGCTTCAAACGCTGTTCCTCTGCCTGAATTTGTTCCCCTAAATGGTGCCGTTTTTCCTCCCATGCCGAGCGAAAGACTCGTTTTGCCTGCTGCAGCGAAGCGTATAGTTCGGGTTCACTCAAATCCATCGCTTCGAGTTGGCTCCGGTATCCGGCTGCTTCCAATAAAGCTGCCTGAGCTAGCCCATAATGATACATCGCCTCATATTCACGCGTTTGCTGCAGCAATCGTGTCCATTCCTGGTGCTGACGATCAAACTCCCGTTGTGCCGCCTCTTCGAGTTTCTCTTCCTTCTGAAACTCCATCTGTTTAATGAATACCTCAACACTTTGTAGTTTCCAGCGCAAATCATGCAAGACACTTTCCATCTGTTCCTGCTCTGTCTGAAGCTGTTGGAACTCCTGCACGGCCTGCTGCTCAAACTGGTGAAACGTCTTTGCCAAACGGGTCCACTCGGCAGTCTTCTGTTCCCATTCACGCAAATGACGATCATACTGTTGAACGTGTGCAACCACATCCTCCGCGTACGAACGGATGGCATCAAAATCCTTTATATTTTGCTTGATTACGGGAATGTTCAACAGCATCGTCCGATATTCAGCAAAAGCGTGGATAAGCTCTTTCTTTTTGGCTTCACTCTGAAAGATCATCTCCTCAACAGAGGGAATGAGCATATTATCCATCAATTGTGCGGTTGTCTTACTTTTTTCAAAAAACTTATCTACACCGCCCTCGGAACCATTCGTATCACGGATGTTTTTCCACTCTTCAGGTAGAATATTTCGCGTCCGCAAACGGCGATGATACTCGGTAATCGTCTCAGGCAGCTCCAATTTGGAGCCCAATTCATCTTTCAACCAATCGCGCAATTGCTGATACCCGATCGGACGTCTCGCTCCATCAGTATGCTCATGAATGAGCGGCAAGGTCCCTACATGCAGGCTGGCAAGCTCATCGTATTCGAACAGATAATTGAACGACTCCAATGGGTTTTGATTCCTTCCATTGGTAAAACAAAAGCCAGTACATAGAAAATGTTTGACATCACCGGGCCGATCCAGCAGCCACTCCACCACAATATGCCCGGTGTAGCGTTCCGATTGCAGGAGATCCGCAATGCTTCGCCCATTCAGCTTTTCCCTGGGAAGAACCGTTTGCAGCAGAAGCTGAATAAAAAGCGTTTTCCCGCCTCCATTAGCCAGCAAAAGCAGCGTGTCCAGGCTCCCTGTATCAAATAGAAGGTCAGGCATTTGCTTTTTACCGTAATCATACTGGATATTAGTCACTCGAATGCGATGAATACGCGGCATCGGTTTTCTCCTCCTTTCCTGCAATTAACAGCCCTTCACTCAATAACTGCAGCAGCATCTCTTTGCGTTGACCATGGAAGTAATATTTTAGGATGAGATGCTGTAATTTAGGCAATAACCGGATTTCCCGTTCTTCCAGCACAAGTACCAATCCTTCTTCTTCAAAAAAGCGAAGCACGCGCAGCAAAAAGCTAATCCGGTTATTCCGGGCTCCACGCAAATTTTTGATTTTATCGTCAAAGGTCGGCAAATCCAGCCATTTTTCTGCCACACTACGCAAACTAAGTTGATACGACTCTTCCAGCAATTCGAGCTGATCTTCCGCCGTTTCACTTACCGTCTGCACATAATCGGTAATCGTTTGCTCCAGCTCTTCAATCGGGACGAATTGGCGGGAGGCGAGCGATTGATCCTCACTATTGTAGAACTTAGCCAACAAACACAACATACTGAAATAGGCCAGATACAATTCCCCGTTATCACGCAGCTTAATCTTTTCCCGCAATTCAGCATTGGTATAACCAAACAGAAGATTGTCCACCCCAGGTGTAATATACAGCGTTCCGCCCGTTTGAAAAATCTTCACACTCGCTTCTTTCTCAATCAACTCTTCTACGATATGCCGGACTTCACTTCGCTGATAGGCAAAATGATAGTCTCTGAAGTCCTCACGAATAGTCCCTTCTTCCAATAGTTTCATAAAGATACGAAACGCCCACTGCACATCATCCTTTGCCCACTCCACCAGGATCCCTCCTTCTCACCAAAAAATCAGACATCACATAACCATTCTCCAAACGAACGACCGCCTCGGTTGCGACCAGTTCAAAACCCTTCAATTCATGCAATGCTTGATTTTGATCGACCATTTGCATGAGAAGGCGCGGAACATCATCCAGCACGAAAGCTTCCATTTCCCAACTGCTGAGCAAAGGAATGATCCCCAGCTGATGGAGTCCAATCAAAAACGGGTAAAAATCCATTTGCCGAATGAGTTCCTGATACTTTTTGGGTTCTAGCTGTCTGTATTCAGCCAAAATTTCGCTCATCCGAATTTGCTCCACAGAAAGAAGGGGAGTTAGCACAAGAGTAAGGTACCTCTCGATGTTCTGCTCCCTCACTTCTTGTTGTGCCAACTCCTGCTCCTCTTCCCGCCTCAGCGCTTCCTCCTCGATTTCCCATAATTGCTCTTCATTTTGTTCTTCCGCTTGCTTTCGTAATGGCTGTTCTAAGAACAGACGAGCAGGGTTAAAAAACAGGCGGTGTTTCATGGGCAGGATCGGATCAAGCACCTTCTTCAGCACATCGAGCGGAGCCTGGCCTTGGATGACAGGACGGAGCACTTCGCTGTCAAAGTTAAGCCGGGTATTAAAGGCATGTAAAATCATCGCCTCAATCGATTGATTCATGAGATGCTGCACACGCAGCTTGTCTTTAAACAGCGATTCATGGTCGTAGATTACATCTAGCAGTTTCCGTTCTAACCGCATAATTTTCCCTACTGCTGCTTCCTCTTTTTCCGAAAGTTGGCCGACTTGATATTCGCGTGAGGTATTTCGAATCAATTCTTTTAATTCTTGAAACACTCGTTTTTCCCGTTCCAGCTGATCATTGATTCGCTCCATCTGTTTTTGCACTTCATTCTCTCTTGCCACTTGCAGAACGTCCCGAATGATTTTTTCTTCCAGTTGGCGAATTTTCACCTTTTCATTTTGAACAGCCAAAGCCAACTCTTCTACCGAACGCAGCGCTCCATCAAAAACGCCTTTCTGAATTTGCTGACGCAAGTAAAGCTGCGTGATCGAAACCTGTAATTCGTTATACATCTCTTTGGTCTTGAACAGAAGTTCCAGACCTTCGGTGGAAAGCCTTAGTCGTACCGTCTTATCTTTAATTTGATAGTCTTCCAACTCAATAAGATGAAATTTATACGATTTTTCGGAACCTGATTCCCAATCGGGATACGAAATGACTTGAGGGCGCCCTTGATTCATGAGACCTTCCCGAATCACCTTATGGGCCAATTCAAGAGCTTCCTCAAAAGCGATCGGCTTTTCGTAATATCCCTCCAGAAGTTCCTGTAAAAAATAGGCCACACGTTCATATGTGCAATCTTTCTCCCCGCGCAGCATATCTTCCAAAATAAAGAGCATGATGGCCACACCGATGGGAAAAAGCGGATAGTCTTGTTGTTTTTGCCGCAAATCAAATAGAGGTACAAAAACGGCCATGTTTCGTACCCGTTCATCAAATCCTTGGACAATGTCCTGCAATCGGCTCACAGTTTTCCTCCTTCATCTAAATGAGTAGAAGCAAGCTGCTGCAACAAGTGGATATGTAATCCCTCTTGAGGCAGATATTGATTTTGATTTAGAATATCCTCCATTAGCAGGTGTATATCCGATGAGAAATACGACAAAAATGCCGATTTAGCCTCCTCTGAACAACGTTGGGCTTTCGGGCGTTGCGGTGCTTTTTGCCCATGGTGTTGTACCAACTTCGAATACAAAAGGACAAAGGGGTCAATCAAAACTTCATACCGTAACCGTAGTTGATACCATATAGCAATTCCTTCGGGATCGAAATCTCCGAAATAATAAAACTGCATCAAACAATCCCGATACTCCTCTAGCTCCCAGAAGAACGCAAAACTTTTTTCGATTTTATGCCCTTCTCCGTAAATCAATAAATCAAAGGAGGTGTTATCCCACGTGTAAAAACCGGCCTGGAATAATGATTTCAAGGAGAAAAAGGTGTCCTTGTTTTCTACAATGAGAGCATTCTTGCTTGGCCCGCCAGAATCCGCACCTCTCCTGAAATAGAAAAAGGGTTCATATGTAGGGTAGCAGCAGAGCTTCTCCCAGGTCAGTCCAAGATTTCCCAACACTTCCCTGCCATGTGCGGATGCAAGCCATTTCTCATCCTGAAATAACTGAAACGATCGTTCATTTACCGTCATAGCTGGAATGGATGACTCCTTCCCCTCTCGTTCCTTAAAAAATTGGTCCATCCTCTCTATATACCATTCATCTTGATCGTACTGATGGATATGTTGGTGATAATACTTTGTTTGCAGTTCAGGATGGTAAAACGTAAGTAATTTTGCTTTACGGAGAGGATCTAGTTCAGGGGGTGGCGCTACCCACTGGTAGCTATTATATAGAGAGGGATTTTTCCCATTCCATTTCGAAGCTTTAACTGGTCGAAGCACTCCTTCGTGCACAAGCTCACTAACGGATTGAACAAAAACTTCGTACCCGCCATTTTGCCAATATGCTTTCTCCCCATTTGACTCAATAAGGTAACTTTCCATCACGGCCGTTTCCATGCGCTTCCGTTTTTGCGATTGTAAAAATCCTTTTAACAGCTTGATCATTCTCACAACACCTCCCTCCCATTTTACGACAAGATTCGAGAGAATCCTAAGTAAATTTACAAAGGTTGAGGTGGTAGATTTAACTATTTGAAGGCATGAAAAAACCGGTGATTATACACCAGGTGATTGTCATTCAAATTCCTTCCGCATTCCTTTTGGCCTCATTTTTTTACCCATGTCCTGGAACACGCTGAGGCATGGGAGATGTGATCATAGAGGAAGAAAATTCCTCTAATCCAATATATGATCTGAAAAAAGGATGGATAGAGGAATTTTTTTCCCTTAACCCTTTTCTCAAGTGGTTGGTAACCGCTTTCACAGTGAGATAGCGTATTTTTTTTCCTTTAATAGACCCTTTTGGAGACGTATTTCAAGAATAAGAGAAAAAAATTCCGCTATCGACAAGTGAAGCTAAAAATCCAGTGTGTAAGTTGATCAACCATTTCGAAATTCCCATTAACCATGAGATCCTTGTCCATAAAGTACATCCGCGGATATTCCTCCATTACACAATCAGCCTTTCCCTCTTCATCATATATTGAGATATGAACCTATCCCGCAAACAGATGATTCATCATCATACAATACGGTAGGATGAAGGAGGATCGGGACTTTTGAAGCGTAACTTTTATTCCAAAATCAGATCGAGAATGGCTGCCTGCGATCATCCGGGTAATTATTTTGTCCCCATTGTAGAAAAAGCAAAAAACAGCGTCATCTCTATAGAAACACGAGATAGGGGGACGAATCGGCAAAGCGAATTTCTGTTCTCCTTTCTCTTTCCGCCCACAGAACAAAGCTCCGGTGGTACCAAGAGCTTTGGAACGGGCTTCATTATCCATCCAAACGGATATATTCTAACCAGTGAACACGTGGTCCATAATGCAGAACAGATCACCGTGAAGCTTTTCAGTGGTGAGCAGCGGGTTGCCAAGATGGTATGGTCTGACGAGAAGAGGGATTTAGCTGTTCTGCAAGTTCCTGCTCGCCGGCCTCTTGTCCCATTGCCTATAGGCTCTTCAGCGGAAAGCAAAGTGGGAGAGTTTGTCATTTCGGTAGGCAATCCCATGGGGTTGGATCATACAGTGACAAAAGGGATTATTAGCGCGAAAAATCGTCCTGTAAGAATTGCCAGTAAGCTTTACGAGGATATTATTCAAACCGATTGTGCCATCAATCCCGGAAATAGCGGCGGTCCCCTGATTAATTTAAATGGGGAAGTGGTCGGCATGAATGCCTTTATCATTAAAAACAATCAGGGTCTTGGCTTTGCTGTAGGGATTGATAGTATTAAGGAAAGAATCGGTAAATATTTAGTCAAATAATTTCATGTTTAAGGTATATTAATAGCAGGCAATCCCTTGGATAGTCTAGATATGAGCGAATTCTAGGCATATATGGGCGAGTTAAGCTAAGATATGTTGCAATTATGTGCGACCTGTAAATAGGCTTGTATAAGTAAAAGAACTGCTGACTCAATACGTCAGCAGTTCATTCTTTTCTTCTTATTTTCCGCCCAAATCTACTTCTTTATCTAATGAATAAGTAGAACTTCCAATCTTAACAGATCCTTTGATTTTGGTGTTACCTTCCAAGTCATATTTATTATCTACCCAGTTGACCACACGATTCAGATCAATCGCATCATCATCTTCGGTGAATAGTTCTTGCAGAGCTTTCAATTCAGAAAGTGCCCTCACTCCAGAGGTGGTTGATGTCTTGCCGTCTTCTGTTACCTTAATGCTCGCTTCGTAGGAGTTGCTGTCTTTTTCGAAATGATAAACCACATCTTTATCTGCCGAGTCAAAGGATAGGTCGAATTCTTTAACAAGAGTTAAATCTCCTAGTTCAACCTCTTCTTCATCTAAATCATACGTATCATTGTATTCATATTCCTTAGATCCTACAGACAGTTCAAGCTCAACATCTACTTCATCTTCCAGGTCGTAGGCATCCGCTACGGCCTTAATGAAATCTTCCTCATCAAAACGATCGTCTTCATCTTTCATTCCAGCTTCTTTTAGCAATTGCTCAATTTTTAAAAGAGCTGTATTTCCCTTGATCTCACTACGAGTTCCACTGTTGTTGGTTACTTCAATTTTCGCTTCATAATCGTTAGAACCTGGCTTAAAGTATATTTCAACCGTTTTGTCGTCATCAGACAATTCTGCCTTAAATTCTTTGATCTCTTCCATCCAACCCAAATCAGGTGCATCCGTATCATCTTCATCATCATTATCTGATGTGAAAGCATCAATAAACCCTACTTCCCCATCATCCTGAAGAGCAACGCGAATTTTCATTCCTTCTTTTAAAGAAGAATAGGAAGATGCCTTTTTATCGATATACACTCGTACATCATCATCTACATCATAGGACGTATCTTTTCCATTCTTTTCAATGGTTAGGCTATCATCGTCAATGCTATCAATTGTTCCTGTTAAAGAGTTATCGACCGCGTCACCATGATCTTCCTTATATTCCTTTAATCGTTCGATGAACACGGCCATTTCCGCACGCGTAACCGGCTTGTTTGGTTGGAAGCTTTTATCCCCATATCCTTTTACAAGGGATTGAAGAATAGCAAAAGTTAGATAGGAGCGGTCGCTATTGGATAATCCTTCTACATCATTAAAGAACAAAGAAGCTTTTTCTCCATCTTCACCCAACTTTGCCCCTAGAGCATTCACTAGAAGCTTAGTTACAAACAAGCGGGTAGCTGCTTTGTTTGGCTGTAATGATTCTTTACTGCTGATAATTCCCTCTTGAACAGCATACTGAATACTTCCTTTCGCCCAGAAAGGGACATTCCCAAAGGATAAACTCGAATTCCCTTGGATCACAGTATCATCTTCCAATCCTAACAAACGTACAACCATGACAATGGCTTCGGCTTGGGTTACCGTGTTTTGGGGACGGAAAGTAGCGTCCTCATATCCTTTGATGATTTGTAGCGTGCTCATTAACTCAACGGTTCTTTGTGCCCAATGATTTTGCACATCTTTAAGCTTAATCTGTTTTTCCACTTTTACTTTTTGAACCTTCGATTTTCCATGTCCCTTTCCATTTCCATTATTTTCCGCATTGACTGCTGTCCCGAATGAAAAAGTTAATGTTCCCGCTAGCAGTGCCGGTAAAATTTTGTTTTTCCATGATTTCATCTTATATTCCTCCTCAGATATGTACTTTTTTCTTTTGTTACCATAATCTTCGCCCCTCTTTTCAGTTTTATGGGTGTCTTTTTTTGGAAAAAGGACAAAAAAAATAACGCAATCTCACATCGATTGCGTTACAGCCATTTCTCTCCCCACTGCTGGATCTCTTGGATGACCGGTTCGAGACTCTTCCCTTTGGCCGTCAATTCATATTCAATTCGTACCGGTGTTTCAGGATAGACATTCCGCACCAAGATTTGGGCATCTTCCAACTCTTTCATCCGTTCAGATAATACTCTATCACTCATTTCAGGAATTTGCTCTTTAATATCCTTAAATCTCCTTGGTCCACCTAAGAGAACTCGAATAATTAATCCTGTCCATTTTTTTCCCAAGAGTTCCATCGCTGCCTCATAACGTGGGCACATAGATGAATAATCCATTTTCAGCCCCCTTCATCTCTTGGCATTCCTACTGCATCGAATCTTCTTGGCGTATAGGAAAGTATAAATTTTAATCACTTTCCTTTCACGCATAAGTGCAACTTGGCTGCCAAGTTTTCTTTACTGGAATGCACCTGTTGTACCCGCCAGGGCCTTTTCGTACCGCTTCACTACAGTATACTTGATAAAGTCACAATTGTAAAAAGTAAGTTAGTTTTTGTAAAAGAATGCTACTGGCATAGCTCAATACGTATAATACTTTCTAATAAGTATATAAAGAAAGCGAGCTACAACAGCTCGCCATAATTCCTTTATATTTTGCGGAAAGCAATGAGGTATACATCCTCTTCATTATCATTTAGATTACTTTCTGCGTTTTGTAGAATTTCAAGCTGTCCGGGAGTAAGATCGGCGAATGGCATTTCATCTAATCGCTTCAATGTTTTCTCCATAAGAAACACCCTTTCATGGCGGAATAATTTTAGTTTGTCTCGAACTCTTTTGGATATGCAGCTTCTATAATGATAATAATTTGTCAACAGTGGGTATATCGGCGGGTGCCCATTCGAGCCGAGTAAGTCCTTCACGTGACACCCATCGGAGTTCTTCATGCTCCTTGGCAATTGGGGTTCCTTTCCACAAAGTTGCATGGTAGGTGTGTAGCTTTACACGCACCTGAGGATAGTCATGAATCGTCGTTGCAATATGTTTGCCTACTTCAATGGCACATCCCAGTTCTTCCTTAATTTCTCTTTTCAAAGCTTCCTTTGGCTCTTCCCCCTGTTCTACTTTCCCCCCAGGAAATTCCCAAAATCCACCCTGTGACATTTCTTTTGACCTTAATGCACATAAATAGCCAGATTGGTCATCATGGATAACAGCACCTACCACTTCTAGCTCCTTCAATAGATTCACCTCCTTCAACTGTACACTGTTGGAAAACATGGATCTGCTTATGTTATAATACATGGACAAATTGGGTAAGGGTAAAAATATAACCCTGTATTCATACATAGTATATTCATTGTCATGATCTTATAAAGGAGGACATAATGAATTCAGTTCCAGGAACCGTTTCTTACTTCACTCCCTGCCCAGCAGCATGTAGAATACAAAGCGCAAGGCAAACGATTAACCGCCGGTAGTTTAAAAAGTAAGGATAAAATTTTAGGAGGCACCAATTATGGACAAACTATCCCGTTTTCCCGATTCCCCACTTCAACCCAACGAGTGGAATCAACTTGACGAAACCATCATCCAGGCTGCTAGAAAACAACTTGTAGGTCGTCGTTTCCTTGACATCTATGGCCCACTGGGCCAAGGGGTCCAGAGTGTAACCAATGATATTTTTGACGAATCCCAGTCCGGTGGAATCAGTTTACGAGGTGACTCCCTATCTCTGTCGACCTCAAGCAAGCGAGTGAACCTCACGATTCCTATCCTTTACAAAGACTTTGTGTTGTATTGGAGAGACCTTCAACAATCCAAGACCTTGGGCATGCCGATCGATATGAGCCCTGCTGCTAACGCCACCATTCAATGTGCACGTTTAGAAGACGATCTCATCTTTAACGGCTCTCAGGAATTTGATCTTCCTGGTCTAATGAATGTAAAAGGTCGACTTACCCACATTCGCAGTGACTGGATGGAATCAGGTAAAGCTTTTGCAGATGTGGTAGAAGCGATCAATAAGCTTCTTCAAATGGGACACACGGGCCCTTACGCTCTCATCGTTTCACCCCAGCTGTATGCGCTGCTGCACCGTGTCCATCAAGGAACGAACGTACTGGAAATTGAACATATTCGTGAGCTTGTGACCGACGGGGTATTCCAAACTCCCGTAATTAAGGGGAATGCAGGGATTGTTGTCGCAACAGGACAGCATAATCTGGATTTGGCTATTGCCGAGGATTTTGATTCTGCCTTCTTAGGGGATGAACAAATGAACCATTTTTTCCGTATATATGAATGTGTTACCTTGCGTATTAAGCGTCCTAGCGCGATTTGTACGTTGGAAGAGTTGGATCTGTAAAAGACTTCAAAGCATAAAGACCCACCTCAATGGTGGGTTTCTTCTATTCTATATTAAGAAACTCTTTTTTCCATTTTGACAACCTTATCTTCTTGAAGCCAATCCACATTCACATGCTTGTGGGCTACCTCGATTCCAATATCCTCTACAAGGGTCGTGGCTTCGCAAAGAAACGGTTTAGTGCAACAGCCTTCATTTAATCCACAAAGCTTTTTCAAAAATTTGATTTTCTCTTCGGTCTTCCATTGTTTATAATATTTGTTTTTTAGATATTTAATATGCTTATGTGTAGGTTGGGAAATTAAGCTAATATCATTTACATGGATAATATATCGAGTTCCTTCTTCTGTTATAAATGATACGGAGTAAATAATGGAACCTGCCGTATCAATATGAGTAACGACAATGTTGGAAAATTCCTCTCCTGAACGCAACCGGATGAAATCAGCTTCCACAGCCCCACCCAATTTCCTTTCATTAGACAGTACTGTATGAATATCCCTTAAACCGTTAATCTGATACAACATGATGTCCTCCTTCTAGGAAGTAATTTAGTCCGAATCTTTGATATCAATTCTCACTATCATTGTACATGAAAGAAAGGGCTTTCGTCAATCATTTATTGAGAATGATTTTTATTTCCTATTCACAATTGGGCTATCGCCTATTTCCACTAGCCCATTCCTTGAATAGGCTATATTACAATAGGTTGGGCAGAAGGGGGAATTTCCATGAGTTTTTTTGAAGAAAATGGAGGGTGGCTTATCATAGCCTTAGTGGTCATCTTTTTACTTTTCTTATTTCAAGAGGAAACAGAGGATGGTTTTTTTGACTGAACAAAAGAGGCCGACTCAAATTAGGGTCAGAGCGTTATGAGTCGACCTCTTCTTTCCTTCTATTCATCTCTTAATAGAATGACATGAACCTTTCCAGGACCATGTACGCCATAAGCTAGATCAAGTTCTATATCTCCTGTTCGGCTAGGACCCGTAATGAAGTTGAGGCAGGCTGGCAATCCTTCCGTTACGTGCGAACTCTCTAATTGACTTAACTACTCATTAAGCAATTCAATTTGAACGACAGATTTTACGTTCAGACAATCACTTTCATTGCCCGGAACGTATAGCCTGGCAGGAAACCCCTTAGTTAATCGTTCTCCTTTATGTTTAAACACAAGAAAGGCTTGATCCGCATCCTCTTTTGTTACCTTTTTGTTCAAGCCATCTATGGCTTGAACTAGTACATGGGTAAAGGTAGGTGAAATTGAAAAGCGTTCCAACAGTTTTGATAGATAAACCGCCTCGGCCTGTTTGCGTGGAACATAATCCTCGACCGGGATCGTCGGATCCATTAGATTCTCCATCACCTCAAAGGAGGCCTGATACTCCTTTCCAGTTTGATCGAGGATCAACAACTTCCAATCATCTGCCATGAACCTTTCCTCCTTAATGTTCGGTATTTCCCCGTAGGATTTGAAGAGCATGAGGCAGTACATCCCTTATGGCCTCAAAGCATTCTTTTACTCCTTTTGCACTGCCCGGGAAGTTAATAATTAAAGAGGAACCGCGGATTCCCGCTGTTGCCCGGGAGAGAATGGCGTATTTGGTATTCACAAGGGTAGCTGCTCTCATTCTTTCCGGCAGTCCAGGGGCCTCTTTATGTATCACCGCTTTGGTTGCTTCCGGTGTAACGTCCCTGGCTGAAAAGCCTGTCCCCCCTGTGGTAAAGATTAAATCGCATTTTCGGATATCGGCCATCTCAATTAAACATTCCTGAATGACTTGCTGGTCATCGGGGATTACTTCATAAACTACAACCTCGCCATTCATCTCAGCAACAAGTTCATGCAAAAGTGCTCCACTTTGATCTTTCCGTTCCCCTGTACTTCCTTTATCACTAGCTGTAACGATTCCAACCTTCCACTTTATCATCATAATCCTCCCTTCTTTATGCTTCCTGATCACGGTAGAAGTCTCCACTTTTCCCGCCTTTTTTGGATAACAGGTAGGTGGGTCCGAGAACCATGGCTTTATCCATGGCTTTGCACATATCGTAAATGGTTAAAGCAGCAACGCTGGCAGCTGTTAGAGCTTCCATTTCAACTCCTGTAACGCCTGTGGTTTTAACCTTGGCTTCAATGGTGATGGTGTTATCTGAAGAATCATCAAATTGAATATCAACACCTGTTAAAGGGATCGGATGGCACATGGGAATGATTTCGGATGTCTTCTTGGCGGCCATAATTCCCGCAACTTGGGCAACTGCCAAAACATCGCCTTTTCCCACCTTTCCTTCTTTAATCCGCTTCATGGTACTAGGATCCATAACGACCTTGCTTATGGCTATCGCTTCTCTCATGGTCGTATCCTTCTGAGTGACATCTACCATTTGAGCTCGTTTTTGCTCATTAAAATGGGTTAATTGATCTTCCATATGCTTCCTCCAATTGATTGATTTTTAAATCTTTAGAAATAAATCATAGTTATTATACCAGAAAAATAGACATTTTTTTGAATGGTAAACAAAAAAGCATCGAGGATCGATGCTTTTACTTTGAGTACAGCCACCATGTCAACATGGAAACCTTCTTAGCTTGGATACGAACCCAACTCCCAGGAGGATTAAGGCTAGCTAAAGGAATCCACTTTCCCTTCAATTGAAGTTGATGATTGGCTATAACTTGACCTATAACCTGATCAAAGTATGGCATTTTTCGATTCATATGGCCAATAGTATACTTTCCGTTTTCATGTTTATAGGTCTGTCCAGGTTCCAATATTGATGGATTCCCCACTCCGTAGGATTCATACATCACTTGATCGAGAACAATGTTTTGTTGATCATCAATATAATATTCTTCATATACGGGAGTCCTATGTATCGAATGGATAAACTGGATGGCAAATCGCTGATGGGTTTCCATTCTCTTAACTAAAATGAGATCCATGCTTTTTCCATCTGAAATGGTAAGCGCCAACTGCATAGGGGTTGCTAAAAAGATAGTGAAAAGGAGAATGATCAAAACTAATATCCATTTTCTCATCAGAAAAATGATAGAGGAGGTATATAACCTCCCCATCCTTTTTTACTTTTTAATTCCTTTTTCTTCATAGTACTTGGCGGCTCCAGCGTGAACATCCAAGCTAACCCCTTCTAAAGCACCTTCTAGTGTAATTTCTTCAGCTTTCTTATGAACTAGCTGATCCGAATTCTCATAAAGGGCTTTGGTCAAATTATACACTAAGGTTTCATCCAATTCTGCACGCACAACTAATTGAGCCTTAACAGCAACGGTCTTTACTTCTTCATCAAATCCAGGGTAAGTTCCAGCAGGAATCCCTTGTTCTGCATAATATGGATATTTTTCGATGATTTTACCGATGTGATCGGCATCAAGTCCGATGACTCTAACCCCTTTAGTCGCTGCCAACTCGTTAACCGCAGCAGTTGGAGTACCTGCCGTTACAAATGCGGCATCAAGTGTACCATCTTGGATAAAGCTAGCCGATCCACTAAAGTCTAAACGGTCTACTTTCCCTAAATCGTCAAAAGTCATGCCATAAATTTCAAGAATTTGTTGCGCATTAGCCTCTGTACCACTACCAGGCGCCCCTACAGAAACACGCTTGCCTTTTAAATCTTCAACCGTCTTAACTGGACTGTCTTTAGCCACGATAATTTGAATGGTTTCATTATAAAGAGAGGCAATCGCTTTTAGATTGTTAATGGCTCCGCCTTCTTTAAACATTACCGTTCCTTTAGAAGCATAATCAGCGATATCCCCTTGAGTAAAGGCAATGTCAACTTGACCATCCTTGATTAAACGCATATTTTCAACCGATGCACCTGTGCTTTGAGCAGACGCATTAATTTTTGCTTTATCAGTAAAGATCTGTGCCATCCCTCCGCCAATCGGATAATAAGTACCACCAGTACTACCTGTTGCAATGATAATAGAATCAGGAGTCTCTCCCTTTGCTGCTTCTTTTTGGTCTCCTGCAGGCTGCTCAGCAGGCTTTTCGCCAGCATTTTGCTCAGGTGGTTTCGCACCACCGCAACCAACTGCAAATAAAGAGAAAATCATGGTTAATACTAACATAGTAAATAGACTTTTCTTCATCTTTATACCCCCTATATTTTATATTTATATTAGGTAAAATTTTACTATAATTCCACTTATTTATCAAATTCTAGAGGTGCAGACAATGAATAGGATTGTTATGATTGGTCTTTTTCTCATTTTACTTCTGACATGGCCAGAAATCAGCTTTGCTGAAGAGGATAACGTTCATGTTGTGGTTTCGAAGCGGAATCACCAACTAACCGTCTTTTTAAACGATGCTTCCATTTACACTTTCACTGTGGCTACCGGAAAAACTTCAGATATGACACCTGAGGGAGCTTTTCACATTATCCGTAAAGTGAAAAATCCTTGGTACCTTCCTAAAAATATACGAGGAGGAGATCCTGACAATCCGATCGGAACACGTTGGATCGGATTAAATGTACCGAATACAGATGGCTATAAATACGGAATCCACGGAACCAATGATCCAGAGTCCATTGGAAAAAATATTAGTCAAGGTTGTATTCGTATGAAAAATGAAGATATAGAGTGGCTTTTTCGCCATCTTCCGTTGGAAACCCAGGTTATAATTGAGCCATAAGAAAGCTACTGGCGTAACCTTATGCGTATAACACTTGACTAATAAGTGTAACGAAAAGAACCACTTTGAAGATATTTACTCAAAGTGGTTCTCCTGATTAACCGCTAAAAATTTGTTGATATTCCTCAAGTGTAATCAAAACATCACGTGGCTTGCTTCCAGACTGACCAGATATAAACCCTTCACCTTCCATCATGTCAATGAGCCGGGCGGCTCTATTATATCCTATACGAAAACGTCGCTGTAACGAGGAGGACGAGGCTTGTCCTTGTTCCAAGGTAAAGATGACGGCTTCCGAAAACAGTTCATCGTCACAATCTCCGCTAGCATTCGATGTACGGCTAAGCTCCTCTTTATCGATCAAATATTGCACTTTCTGTTGTCTCTTAACATGGTCTACCACCCACTCAATTTCATCATCGGAAACAAAATTGCCTTGGAGTCGAACAGGTTTAGCTAATCCGCTAGGATAATACAACATGTCGCCTTTTCCCAACAGCCTTTCCGCTCCTCCCATGTCCAAAATGGTCCGTGAGTCTACTTGAGAAGATACAGCAAAGGCTACTCTCGTTGGGATATTGGCTTTAATCAACCCTGTAATCACATCAACGGATGGTCGCTGAGTAGCTAACAGCAAGTGAATTCCACAGGCTCTTGCCTTTTGAGCAATACGACAGATGGATTCTTCCACATCATGCGGCGAAACCATCATGAGATCCGCTAACTCATCAATGACGATAATAATATATGGTAGCTTTTCACTTCCATCCTGTTTCGCCACCGTGTTATAACGATCTATGTCTCGTACTCCCAAGTCGGCAAACCGCTCATAACGCTTTTCCATTTCCCCTACCGCCCATTTTAACGCAGCTGTCGCCTGCTTGGGGTCCGTTACCACGGGAGTTAACAAATGTGGAATGTGATTATATGGAGCAAGCTCAACTACTTTGGGGTCAATCAAGATTAATCGAACCTCCGAAGGCTTCGCTTTAAATAATAGGCTGACCAAGATGGAATTGATACAAACACTCTTTCCCGAACCGGTTGACCCTGCAATTAAGCCATGCGGCATTCTCTTTAAATCTCCTATGACAGGCGCTCCACCAATATCTCTTCCTAAAGCAACCGCTAAGGGAGACGGATGCTGTTGAAATTCTTCTGAATCAATAATCGAGCGAATAAAAACGGGTAAACTGACTTCATTCGGAACTTCAATCCCAATGGCTGAACGGCCAGGAATCGGCGCTTCCATACGAATATCTTTAGCAGCAAGGGCTAGCTTGATGTCATCAATGAGATTCGTAAATTTATTGACCTTTACCCCTGGTGCAGGCTGAAGTTCATAACGGGTAACCGTTGGACCCTTTACCACACCCACCACTTCAGCACTTACATTAAAGTTCTCCAATGCGATGGTTAGCTTATCAATTTGGTTGTCTACAAAATTCATGTCAGCATCGAGGATTTGTGGTTCCTGCCTTAACATATCGATGCCAGGAAAACGATAATTTCCATTTTGCTGTACACTGCTTTGGCTGCCTTCCTTACTAGAAGGAAAGGTTGAGGCCGGATTAATATCTGAATGAATATGGGTTTGAATCGGGGTAAGTATAACTGGCTGGTTGACCTTAGATTCAATTGGTGCATTTTGACTTTCTGGTTTACTTTGTTTTAGTGGAAATGCAATGACTTTCGCCGTACTCGTTGTTGGTTGAGCATTTGGTTGTTCAATATCAACAGGCCTTATCCGTTCCTCTGATAGATTAGATTCCCTATGAACGGCAGGGGCTAGTTTTAAATCTTTCTGAGTGGGTGCATGATCAATGAATGATGGGTTATTTGTTTCTGTTAGTTGCTGTTCAACCTTGGGAGATTCCACCACTTCCATTCTACTTTCGTGGATTTGGGGATGAACCTGGACATCCATTTTTTCTTCCCGTTGTGGAGCCTCAGGTCTTTTGGTACCGTACACTGGAGATACCACTTCAGAAGGCTTAAATCCTTTTTTCTCCCTTTGGAAAGTAGCAGATGGGATAGACACCCTTGAATCACGAATGACAGGTTTTGATTCCTTAGGTCGCTCATCTCTACCTTTATGATCAATCGACTTCGAAGACCTATCGTCTGGAATGAGCGGAAATTGAAAGCGCGCTGCCCCTTTTTGTTCACGAGGATACACGGATTTTGTCCGAACCTGGACTTCTGGTCTAGCGTCAGAATGATGGGTATTATCGCCAAATTCTGGTTGGAGCGGTATATCATCCATATGTACTGGATTATTACTTAATCCTAGCAAGTCTCTTAGTCTTTGAAAAAGATCTTTCATACAGTAATCACTTCCTTATGAATCCTTGGCTTCCTCATTTTACTATCTTAGCAGACCTATTCAAGATTATAAACTATCTTCTTATTTAAACATGTTAGGATAAGAACATTTAAGGAAGGAACAATATCAACCTAAGACAGTTGTCGTATAAGTGCTCCTCATAGATAAAAGGAATTTTGAGACTGTCGATAAACTCGTATTTAGAATTCTCGGGTTGAGGGTGGTAAAGGTAAAATTTCCCATTGGAAAAGGTTTTTGAGTAAAATGAGCCTCAATTAGTGGAAAAACTCCCATTGCATTAGTTTGTAATCGCTTTCAATTACTCACAGAACAAAATAGTGGGAGTTTTTCCCTCTAATTTACCTCTTTTTCTTAAATTTCTAGTCGTAACGGGACCTTTTCCCTTTAAACAAGAAAGAATGGAATTGCCTCATGGCTTACGTTTATTAATTAATCGACAGTCTCGTTATTCCGCTTATTAATGCCTTTCCAATCCAATTTTCAGAGAAAATCCCGTTATCACGTATCTGAGAAGACAATTAATCATCAATTCTCCCTCATCTTAGTAACATGTAATAAAGATTAATCCGCTCGCCGAACTTATGATCCTGAATCTATCTCGTTTGTCCTAATAAGATAATTGGCTAACAAAAAAAACCGCCAAACGGCGATTTCATAATTTATGTATATGGCAGGGGCAGTAGGAATCGAACCCACGCTGGAGGTTTTGGAGACCTCAGTTCTACCGTTAAACTATGCCCCTATTGGTTGCGGGGACAGGATTTGAACCTGCGACCTTCGGGTTATGAGCCCGACGAGCTACCGAACTGCTCCACCCCGCGATTATACTATTGGTAGCGGCGGAGGGAATCGAACCCCCGACCTTACGGGTATGAACCGTACGCTCTAGCCAGCTGAGCTACACCGCCATAAAAAATATTTATCTGGTGCTCCCGACAGGAATCGAACCTGCGACCTCATCCTTACCATGGATGCGCTCTACCGACTGAGCTACAGGAGCATAGATATACTATTTGACATACTCAATATCACGGTATATTACACATGTCAAATAGTATAAGAAAGCTACTAATGTAGCCTTATGCGTATAATACTTGACCGATAAGTATATTAAATGGCGGAGAGTGAGGGATTCGAACCCTCGCGGCAGTTGCCCACCCTAACGGTTTAGCAAACCGTCCCCTTCGGCCTCTTGGGTAACTCTCCTTATTTATGGCAGAGAGGAAGGGATTCGA
>JAKFCU010000015.1:0-16357 GCA_036676475.1 Brevibacillus sp. | reverse complement strand
GAGAAAATGGTCTCGTTAGATTCTTTAAGACCACTAAAACATTCTTAACGTTGTTAAAAATGGGGGAATTGTCTTGAAAATGGGCTTAGCGTTGTAAATCCGCATTTTCCTGACGGTACCCCAATTATAGTTATAGCAACCAACTTAAGTAGTTACTATTCTACTAACACATTAAGAAGACATCCCGAATCAGGGATGTCTTCTCCTATATTCGGTAGCTGGCTGACATAGTCTATAGACCTTAGCCCCTTTAGCTTTGCGTCGCCGATTTTCGTACGGGTTTGCCTTTATCTAACTATTAATAATTGTAATTTCAGTAATATATTACCATTGACATAAAATGATGTATATTTATTTCATTCGACAAATTATACCAATTTAAAAAACCTTGTTCCTTGAAGTAGAACCCTACTCAGACTTTAATGCCAATAATTCTATTTACTGGCATATTAAATACTGATATACTGCCAGTAACACGATAAATAGAACGTATTATCTCTATTATTTTATTACCAGTAATAAGAGAATGGGCATGGAGAGGAGAAACCACGATGTTAGATACCGAAAAAATCCGTTGGATGCTACATCGAAACAACGATCGTTTTTGGGACGACGATGAATTTGAGATATACCTCAAATTGAAAAAAGACATGTACGAGACAATGGAATTTTTGAAAAGTTGTACAACGG
The DNA here is from genome assembly GCA_036676475.1 of Brevibacillus sp. Classification (GTDB taxonomy): domain Bacteria; phylum Bacillota; class Bacilli; order Aneurinibacillales; family RAOX-1; genus LC029. The sequence continues at coordinate 15,667 of JAKFCU010000015.1, read as the reverse complement.
AAGAGTTAGAGCTTCTGGAGTGGAACATTATGGATTTGGTCACAGACTTTGAGAACGAAGGAGGACCAGATGAGTTTATTGATTTTCTTGAGGAGCTGGGTGAGCGAAAATCGGACAGCTTGCTTGAGTCGGTGAAGATTTATAAACAACAGCGTTTAGAAGATCAGATGGAAGACGAAGAGGATGATTTCTAATTTAGGAGTGGATAAAAGGTGATCTCCGATACAGTGGAAAAAGATTATTATGAATGGCTATTACGACAACCATTGGCGAATGAGACCCGGCAAGCGTATCGTCAATGGGTAACCAAATATCTTACCTATCTTCAAACCTATCCTGCGGGTTACGGTGATCCATTCACGGATCCTTATGCCCGGGATTATGCCGTTCGAGATTTCAAATCACATCTGAAAACAGTCCAGCAAATCAAGCCAGCATCTGTTAACTTAGCACTAGCTGCTCTTGACCACTTTTATGTCCATTATCAACAAATCGGTCGTCCCTATGTGAAACGAGAATCACTACCCCAGCATGCACCTCGGGCATTGGAATCAGAAGAACAAAAGAGATTCTTACGTGCTGTAGATCGCCATAAGTCATTCCGGGATCAAGCTCTTGCCTTGTTATTGTTTTATACCGGTCTTCGGATTAGTGAGTGCGTTTCGCTCAACTTAGAAGACGTGGCTTTGTCAGAACGAAAAGGACATGTTGTGGTGCGCCAGGGAAAAGGAGACCGGTATCGAGAGGTTCCGCTTAATGCTTCTGTTCGGACGGCTTTATCCAAATGGTTATCGGAGCGTCAAAAGAGGTTTATAGACGAGAATACCCCTGCTCTTTTCCTTGCTCGTTCTGGAAAGAGGCTTTCTCGTCGATCCGTGGATGCTCTAATCCGGCAATTGGGTCAAGATGCAGGACTGGTTCTGTCCGCTCACGTTTTACGACATACGTGTTTAACCAACCTGGTTCGTCAGGGGAATGATCTGGTGCTGGTAGCCGAAATTGCGGGTCATCAAAGGTTGGATACGACTCGACGCTATAGTTTACCGAATGCTCAAGATCGAGCTTTAGCTATGGACAGCATAGAGATTGAAATTTAGGGGATGACATCATGCCGGTTGATTTTCTTACGAGGGAACAGGAGGCCCGCTATGGACAATTTATTGACGATCCGACCCCGGAACAGTTAGCGAGATATTTCTGGTTAGATGATCAAGACCGGGCCCTGGCTTGGAGTCATCGTGGTGAACATAATCGGCTAGGTTTTGCCATCCAACTTGGAACCGTCCGATTTTTAGGTGTTTTTTTACCTGATCCAGCCGCTGTCCCTGATAGTGTTTCCCGCTACGTAGCGGAGCAATTAGATCTCGATGTGCAAAGTTTGGATCGCTATCGAACAAGCGAAAGTCGATGGGATCATGCACAGGAGATTTGCCGAATTTATGGTTATCATCATTTTATGGATCAGCCTGGATACTGGCGATTCGTTCGGTGGCTTTATACACGGGCATGGCTTTCTGCGGAGCGACCAAGTGTCCTTTTTGACCTGGCTACCGCTCGATGTGTAGAGAAAAAAGTTTTGTTACCTGGGGTGAGCGTATTAGCAAGAATCGTGGCACAAGTCCGAGAACGGGCTTCTGCACGCCTTTGGAATAAGCTATCTCGTCTTCCCACTCTGGAACAACGTGAGATGTTTGAAAATTTATTAACATCAGACCCAAAAAACCGTAAAACGGATTTAGACCGTTTACGACGACCGCCTACCAGTGTCACGGCACCAGGAATCGTAAAAGCTCTTAAGCGGTTAGAAGAAATTCGAGCCTTCAGTGCAGAAGAATGGAATATCGCAAGATTGCCCATCGGTCGAATTCGTACCTTGGCCAGATATGCGATAGCAGCAAGAGCACAAGCTATTCATCGAATGACCCCCGACCGACGGATCGCTACTTTAGTAGCTTTTATTAAAGCTCTTACCATCAGTGCCCAAGATGATGTGTTAGATCTCTTGGATCGGTTTTTGACCGATTTACTAGCTAAGACCAATCGTCGGGAACAGAAGGATCGGCTTCGTACTCTTCGGGATTTAGATGGAGCTGCACGTCAACTTCGTGAGGTCTGTGCTTTACTACTTCAACAGGTAGAGTCAAGTAAAGACATGAGAATCGATGAGATATTCTCCAAGGTGTCGAAGGAAAATGTCTCATCCGCTATCCAAACAATAGATAGGTTGACGAATCCCCCTGATCAGACCATCGCCTTTTCAGAGTTGTTACGTCACTATGCAACCATTCGTCAGTTTTTTCCCAAACGTATGGCAACTCTAAAATGGGAAGCTACACCGGCAGGACAACCGGTCTTAGAGGCATGGCAATTTCTTAAAAGCCACAGTGCGGCTTCTAAGAAAAAGTGGAAAGAAGCTCCTATCGCAGGGATCAATCCAAGTTGGCAAAAGGTGATCATAGATGAAGAGGACGGTTCAGTCAATCCTCGTTTTTATACGTTCTGGGTTCTTGAACAAATGTTGGAAGCTCTTCGCCGCCATGATCTCTATGTTCCTGGTAGTGAGCGTTATGGTGATCCACGTGCTCAGTTGCTTCAAGGTGCTGAATGGGAGGCGGTTCGTCCTCAGGTTCTCCGATCTTTGAATTGGTCCCTATATGCGGAAGAATCTCTAGCATCGTTGACGGAAGAACTAGATCAGGCGTACCGGAAAACCGCTGATCGATGGGAGGGAAATCCCGATGTTCGACTAGAAACGTTCGCTGGAAAAGAACGAGTGATCCTGACTCCTTTGGATCGTTTGGAGGAACCTGACTCTCTTTGTATTCTTCGAGACCGTATACAAAAACTCCTCCCCCACACCGATCTACCCGAGTTGTTATTGGAAGTGAATGAGTGGACAGGATTTGCTGATGCATTTACTCATTTCAGTGAGGGGAAATCTCGTGTGAAGGATTTAGCGGTGAGTGTGTGTGCGGTACTCCTTTCTCAAGCTTGTAATATCGGGTTGGATCCTGTCGTTCAACCGGGCGTTTCTGCTTTGGAACGAGATCGCTTGACCTGGGTAGAGCAAAATTACTTCCGTGCTGAAACGTTGACGCAAGCCAATAATCGTCTCGTCGAATTTCATAGCCAACTTGAACTAGCAAAGAAATTGGGCGGTGGCGAAGTCGCCTCGGCTGATGGGTTGCGTTTTGTAACTCCCGTTCGTACTGTGAATTCCGGACCCAACCCAAAATACTTTGGTACGGGACGAGGAATCACTTACTACAACTTTACCAGTGACCAGTTTACGGGTCTTCATGGATTAGTTATCCCAGGTACGCTTCGTGACTCTTTGTATTTACTGGAGTGCGTGTTGGAACAAGAAACCGTATTGCGGCCGCAGGAAATCATGACAGATACAGCCGGATATAGCGATATCATCTTTGGTCTTTTTGGATTATTAGGCTATCAGTTTAGTCCGCGGTTGGCTGACATCGGCGGAGCTCGTTTCTGGCGTTTTGACCCTCATGCTGATTACGCTGTATTAAATGGACTGTCTCGGAATCGAATTCGCAAAGATCTGATCAACAAACATTGGGACGATATGCTCCGCGTGGCGGGTTCACTCAAACTAGGTACCGTCAATGCCACCCGTCTGATCCAAACCTTACAACGTGGTGGAAAACCAACTATGCTAGGTCGCGCCATTGGAGAGTTTGGTCGTATTTTCAAAACACGTCACCTACTTGCTTATTTAGACGATCCAGCATATCGACGTCGAATTTTAACGCAACTAAATCGTGGGGAATCGAGACACAGCGTGGCTCGTGCTGTGTTTTATGGAAAACGAGGTGAGCTGCACCAACGTTATCGGGAAGGACAGGAGGATCAACTAGGAGCCCTGGGGTTGATGGTCAATGCGATTGTAGTCTGGAACAGCCGTTATATTCAATCAGCATTGGATGTCATACGCGAAGTGGGAGGAATAGTCGAAGAGTCTGATGTTCAGCGCCTCTCTCCTCTCGTCCATGAACATATCAATATTATGGGGAAGTATTCTTTCGAATTACCTGATGAAGTTGAACAAGGAAAATTACGTACCTTAATATTTGAATAGAACAGTAATCTTAACCCATTACTGTTCTATTTTATTGCCAGTAACGCTTATTCCGGTTTTTTGTTCCATTGCTACACAAACCCCTCTTTCATCTGTATAGTTCCACTTTTCTTTGTAGTATTTAAAACTTTTATTTAATAAATTAATGTTATTTATTTTTATAAAGATATCTCCATAAGTTGTATCGCAGTCTAACACAAATGCATATACATCTTCATTATCTTTTGTTTTTGAGAATTGTTGAATAGCTACTCGACAATCATTGATTAAGGAACGTTCCAAGATTTCATAATCATGTAATGACATTGGTTTCTTGCCATCTTTAATATATAATTTGGTCGTGAACCCTGTTTGCCCCTCGTTGGAATTTTCATGTGGGTAAACCACTATATTTAGTGATGAGTGAACAGGATCATAAACACAACCTGAAACATTAATTTCAATCCTTGGATGCTTCTTTACATTTCCTGAGTCAAACTCAATATCTGGAAATTCAGCAAGGAAAACTCTTTTATCATTATTCGTATCTCCAAGTGTATCCAAAAAAATATTAGAATAGCTTTCTATATACTTATTCTTACTATTATATAATTTTACTGTCGCTTCCTTCATCGTAATATATTCTTTTCCCACAGCTTCTCCAAAAAACACAACACTAAGGCCCTTAGATTTAGCGCCTAAATTGATGACCGAAAATTTGAAGTCAATTTCATGATGAGTAAAAAAATCAAGATAAGAAAAAAACCAGTGTTTTTCTATTTTAGGGACCTTTTGTTTTTTCTCATCTTTCAATTTGTAACAAAGTTTTATAAGACCATGAGAATTTTCCTCGGACAAATCATTATATCCCATAGAACAGTTATTTTCATTAAAGCCAAATAAGGTAGAAGATTTATGTAAGATTTCTTCTGCAAATACTTCTTGTGATCTCCAAATTTTCCTTAGGTCTGTGTTGAATACCCCTTTAATAAACGGGACTTCCATAAATTAGGGTTTCCTTTTAGCTTTTTTAATTTAGAAATTGGTAATTCGTCACTTAGAAATTCTGGATTGCTCCAATAGTTATTTTTCAATTCCCCCTGCTCAAATAGGCATAAATTAAGCACATCACTATCATGAACCAAGACACTTACAACTACGGTATCAAGGATAGAAGAAATTTTAGAAGACACGTCATAGAGTAAATCAATATCTTGATCTTCTGTTTCTTGATCATAGATAGTTATCCATGGATCGGAATGTTTAACCAGAATAATTCGGTCAGTTTCTTCATTTTCACTTGCTATTTCATAATCTTTATCAAGGATAATGTGTATTGCTTCTTTAATTTGAGAAAGTGATTGATTTTTATCTTTTTGCTTTGAATAAACCTGCATATTGGTAAAGAATGATCCCATCTAACTCCTCCCATTGGAATTAATATAAAATACTATATTTAATATTAATTCATAAAATCTGGTAATACTAGAGTACTTAACAAAGATGCGATCCGCCAATCCTTATACAAGCAGCAAACATCGTAATCACGCAATAAAACAATCAAAAAAGCCGATTTTCCTTTATTAGCAAAGGAAAATCAGCCTTTTTCTCCCAAAAAATGTCTTAGCGTACGCTTTTCGCGTTTTGTCGGCCCTACCCCATGCCCATCAAGCTAAGGATCCCATAGACTGAATGTAAATTCCTATTATCTACTTTTAAAGTAAGCTATATCTTTTTATGTAATATATGGATGTTATAAACCGTCATTATTCTAATGATTTTATGCTGTTTTTTAAAAAAATTACGACGCGGTAGCCTTTATCTTCTTACGACTTTCATAGACGATCCCAAGCAGGTCAAATACGGTTTTCTTCTCATATCGATGGGACTTACGACCGTTCTTAGCTATCATTTGAAATACGCGTTGGAGAAGTTCAACCATTTCTTCCATGCCGTTGTCTACCGTATCATAGAGTTTTCCCAAATAACTTTTCAGTATAGCCATCGCTTTTAGCTCGCTAAGCTCCTGTTTCTTCTTTCGAAGGAGGATCTCTCGCATTTGAAACATCAGAGATGAAGTCAGAAGTAAAGCAATGAGCTTTCCGTAAACTTGGCATTCAAATCGCTCGATTTTAACCGGTTTAACCGCGTCGATATGAAAAAGTGACTTCCACGTTTTAAATAAGATCTCCACTTGCCAGCGTAACGAATAGAGAGGATAAATCTGCTCTTTAGCGATGGTTGTTGGCGGAATATTCGTCATATAAACGTTAATGGCGCTTAATCGTTTGGTCTTTTCACGATAGGTGATCCCTTTTTTCTTTTCATTTTTAAAGCGAATGGCTAATCGCTCCTGTGTCTGTTCCTCCGTTAATTTATAAATGAGTAATCGCGTTGCATATTTACTATTTCGACCAAGATAGGCCTTTTCGATTTCAATGATCTCACCGAGTTTCATCTGATTCATAATGGATTCTAAATCAATCTCAGTAAACAACGATTCTTTTTTGACCTTCCCATTTTTGAAGTGCTTAATCGCCTCATTCTTTTCATAAACGCGAACGTTGATTTTTAAACGAGAGAGGTAGAAGGCCCCTTGTTGCTCCATTTGTTGAAAATCTTTCAAGCAAAAATAACCTAGATCCCGAATGCAAAGGTCACCACTTGTAACGGTTTGCGTACGTTCCGTTCCTTTCAGACCATCATTCATGCTTCCACTTCCGACATCGACGTATAAAAATCGGCCGGTTTTAAGATCAAATTCAAATTGGATTTTCATACCAGCCGTATGTGCGCTTCCACCTGATCCAGGATAACGAGGAGCAAAACGATCTGGAAGTTGGAACAGCGTAGCATCGAGAATACGAATGCGCTGAAAATAACGATCGAGGTCACAAGGGAGCGATGCGGCAGCGAGGAGCTTTGCCTCAAGCAAGGTGGAAAATAACTTGCGAAGAAACGCAACACTGGATTCGTCAAAACGTTGATTAAGTCCTTCTGCACTTAAAGAAACTTGCCTGGCAGCATCCAATTCGCCACACAAAGCAGTCAACGGGTATGTAGCTAGATCATGATTTAAAAAAGCAGCGAGAGTGACAAAATCCTGAGCTCTTAACTTTCGTTGACGTTGAATAAATCCTGTTTCCCTAGCTAGTCTTTCAAGTTGAGAGGGTGAAAAGTGACGACGTAATTCTTCAGCCATTAATTGCATTTCGTCGTGAAGTGAAAGGGATACTCGTGCCATAACCACCAGTCCTTTCTATAAAATTAATCTCTTTATAGAAAGCATACTGTATTTTCTCCTGTTTGGGGGTACTGAGTTTGCTTAGCTTGATGGGCATGCGGTCGTACCCCTGGTATGCAGTAAAAGGTGACAATCAGTGGGGCCAATAACCGAAATAATAATAAAACCCACATCTTTTTTTAGATGTGGGTTGACTCACCTTCAAATTAAATCTGCTAGTACTTCCTTCATTGTGATAATATTGCCTTCTTCATCCTCGATATATTTTCCATCCTGGCCGACATAGTAGTATTTCCCTTGTTCATCATTGCAGATAACCTTGTATACTCCTTCACTGCCTAACATGATGCCATATCGAAAAATCCACTCAAACCACTTATAATCCTTATGACTATCATCAATCCCCAACTTCAGTAATGCTAATTTCAAATCCTCTATAACCCCCATAAAACACCTCCTAAATAAAGGATATCAACATAGAAGATATTGGACAAACCGCATTTCTGCTTCTTTCAGCTTGTATCAGAGACATGTATAGGACTATCTCTGTATTCCTAAGTGAATTGCCAAAAAATATTCAAATTAGAATATTTAACCAAACGTAAAAGACCCTACTCATTCCATCCGGTGGAACAAACAGGGTCTTCTATACTCGACCTTTATTCAATTGCGTCACCTCTATTCGTGATGCTTGCCAAAACACTTGGTACATTCGTTGATCGGGGACAATGCTTTCTCTGTAAACTGGCTTCCGCACTGTGGACACTCTTTCTGGATACGGTTCATTTCTTCTTTTTTCATGGTTCATTCCTCCTGATTAAGTGGTGTTGAGCTTATTGTATTATAACAGCAGTGTAATGTCAATACGTTGTTGTATAATAGTTTGATGGGAGGGGGGTATACCTCCACTGGGTAGGCTGTCCCGATATGATTACTGGTACAGAGCAATGGCAGGAGCAAGCGAATAACCGATTTTTTGAATTGAAAAGTATGGTGGCAATGAATGAACGGAAGACGTCTGCATAATGCGTTTGATATAATAACTTATTGGGATACTATTCCATTTGTGAAAAAGGAGAGTAATTGTGGACTTTATCGATATCTTTAAAGGGGTAAGTCCGAGATAAGTCCAAAAACGGCCATACAGATGTAAAAATATGTAAGTATAGCGCGAAGGCCCTCTATTCAAGCAGTTTTCAGCTCTAACTCCAGCTTTCCATCTAAAGGCTGAGGCGGTTCTTCTAAATTAATGACGTAATCACCAAGGTATCTGATTGGGAACATGGAACTGATTTCCCGCCACTTCAGCTAATTGTTGTTCCTTTTTCACTAAATCCGTTACCCCAATAATGGAATAGGCTTGTATATAGCTTGAAGAAGAAGCTACTTGAGCTGATTTTACAATCAATTGAATTTGTTCCTGTGTTAAAGACTGATCTTTGAAGCTAACTCCAAGAGCAAGCCCAAACAACGGAAGGACTCTTTTCGGTGTTTGTAAAATATCTTGTACTCTAACTAGATTGTTTTGGATGCCACCCACCGATATAAAACAAATTCCCAATCCCATAGATTCTCCTGCGATGGCAGCATTTTGAGCCGCAATTGCGGTATCTATTAGAGCAACCATAAATATTTCGGTACTTTCGATGGATTTCCCGATTTCTTTTTGTAACCACACTCCAATCACAGCGTATCGAAATAAATCTGCACAAAAAATTAAGAGATGACCATTTTGAACTAAAGAACACCGAGCCTGTTGGTTGTTATGAAAAGAGGTCTTTTTTCAGGTGAAACCTATCTACAATCTCAACTACACTTTTAGATCATTATTCAAATGGTTAAGCAGTATCATCCTCAATCATTCCTCCACTATATTCTCAATCCATTCATTCAAAACTTGTTTAATATTCTTTGATCGATCCATAAACTCTCCTGCCAATTGTTTTAAGAGCATCGATATCGTTACTTTTTCTTCATAAGGATTGTTTTGATTAATAAAATGAAGAACTTCCTTTAGCTGCTTCTTACGTTGTTCATCCAGATTCTTTTCCACGTATTCCTCAATACAGGTATGAATGATATCAGTGTTTTTCACGGACGATTCTAAAAGTAAGGCTGTCGTAGAGGCAATGGTTAAATCCAGGGCATAAGCCAATTCACCTACTCGATCATGTAAACATTGGGGTATGCGAAGTGTAATTCTTGCCCGCTCCCCAGTTCCTCGATCAATTTTACATGGTACTCTTTCCTTCATCCCCTGATAGGTTATATGATCACTAAAGAAAAAGTTTCTTCGAAAATACTGGGATATAAGATCGATCACTTTTTTTGATTGCATCCCTTCTCTACAAATTTTCTCTCCTATATCCTTTATAGGTTGATTCGTAATGTAGGCTAGCCGGACAATGCATTCATAAAGTTCAATATGAACCACAGGTTTCACATCTCTTTTTTTATCTGATCTCACTTTTCGAGAGCCTTTTTTCTCCTCCACTCTCTTCATGCTCTATCCCCTTTTTATTCTTTATCCTTAGGACACATTCCCTGTGTTCTAGATTTAAAATATATGTATTCAATAGAGTGGAGGAACATGCGTTTAAACGTATCCGTTCTTGGCTATACTTCTGAGTAAAAAACCTGTGGAGTTGAACGGCTGTGGCAAAAATAAACATGACAAAAGAAGAAGCGGAAAAACTAGCGAAGAAATGTATTGATGGATGGAAGAAAAGTGGTTTACCGATTAAAAAATAATGGTAGGTACACATGTAATTCGTAAATAATTAAACCCTTAACCAACGAGGCTAAGGGTTCAATTATTACATAGGTTACGAGTGATCTTCCAACCAATTATAAAAAGGGAATACCACCCTTTCTTGATCTCCCTGACAATTCTCGTTTTGAGCTGCTGATTTACATTTTACGTTTCTTGGAGTAGTGGCTGATGTCCAACCTTCCTCAAGCGCACGTTTAATAAAACGTTCTGGGGCCTTCACTTTATTGGGGGATTGGCGTAGAACAAGTAGCACTTCTAAACAACGCTCAAAAGGATAGTCACAAAGCAAATTGATGATCTCTGGACTAGGATAGGTCATCGTCGCAATTTGATAAACCATAATGATGGCCTGACGTTTATTCATCCTTCTCATCCCCCTTCCTTTATTTTAAAAATGGCCTTTCACTTTCCGGTAGATCCTGCAAAATGCGTTTTCTTTCGAATTCTCCACCTTCCGGATACTTATCCTCTTCCCGAATCCTCTTCCATAGGTCGTAGACATCCCGGAAATAGATATTCGTGCTAGATAAAGATAATCCCGGAAGAAGATTCACTTCTTTTTTGATCTTTCCTTCCTGAAAGACATCCCACGTAATTTTGGCAATATAGTTGCGATGAACTCCCTGTTCATCCGCGATTTGCTTCGAGGTTATAATATATTGAGAACGTGCTTGGATGGTCTCCAACCACATCTTTGCTGCTTCCAACTTATCTAAATCTTCTAATTGAGGTAACAATGTTTGTAATTGACTCCGCTCTTGATCAATTTGTTCTAATCGATGCTGGATAATTTCCCTTAGAAAGTCCGTAAAATGTTCATGTACAATTTTCATTGGATTTTACCTCCTTGAAAAGATAATCCATAAATTCCATACGGTTTGAAAAAAGACGTATATTCGTTTCTTGTTATCTTAATATCAATATACCAAACAGGTTTGCCAATGCAAACCTGTTTGGCGCGATTTTTTGGAAAAAGGCTGTTTAAATCAGCCCTTTTTCCTTTAACGAAACAAATTTCTCTCCATCCGCGATGACAACATGATCTAAAACCTCAATTCCGATGACTTCCCCCGCTTTCTGTAACCGTTTGGTTACCTCTATATCTTCACGAGATGGCTCCGGATTTCCGCTTGGATGATTATGAGCCACGATAATACTGGCCGAATTCGCTAAGATGGCGGTTTTAAAGACTTCCCTCGGTGTCACAATAGCGGAATTTAAAGAACCGATGGACACTGTTTCGATTTTATTCACCTGATTTTTGGTATCTAAACAAAGCACCACGAAATGTTCTCGGTCAGCTCCCTCTAAATAAGTAAATAAAAGGTGGGCCGCATCTTCAGGGCAACGGATAGGGGTAGTATATTCTGCTCTTAGCTCTCCAATTTTGACTTGTTTAGTGGTTACGATTTCGATCATTTCCATGTTTACCTCTCCTTTTCATTTTAATGTCGTAGGCCCCGTTGGCCTCCGCCGTGGCTCAGGCGCACCACAGCCTAAAGCGCTAGGAGGCTCCGGCCAACATGACCGTGGAATACCAGACCGACAGAAAGGAGGGAGGATATGCCGCGAAAGCGTGTTGGCTGGAGGCGCGGCTGTGGTAAGCTAGGAGACAGGCGGAGAGCCAAAAAAGGGGCCAGCTTCCGACAGCGGAGGAAGCTTTCCATTGCTTCGGAGAGTAACTTGACTTCCTTCCCACGCTGCCGGGGACCCGTGGTGGCGCGATCTTCGCCAATGGGGGACAGGAACAAAGAGGCTGTTAGGAACCTAACGTTCCTTACAGCCTCTTGTTATCGGACCCCATAACGGGTGGCAGGGTTTCGTAGCCAACATAAAGAGCCCTTCTCTTTTACGAGAGAAAGGCCATTAAAAAATGAAAATGGTTGAACATGTTTAAAAATACCAAAGTTTGGATAAAAAAAGAATGTCATAACAAATCGGAAGAACGAGCGCTGTTTACGTAGCTAGTTAAGTCATGGACGCATGATGGATTCAGCTGCATACGTAGAGTTAGGCAACACGAATAATCAGGTATACATAACAGCATGAGGAAAAAAGCCTGAGAAAATGCCATCATAAAGGCTATATACGGTCATAAACGGGACCACACCCATGACGTCTATAGGATGGAAATGCCTGGTTTCTTTGTCGGCCGACGAAGTGCACTGGGCTATTCGTGCTACCCAAATACAAGGAGATGAAAAAGATGAGTTGCCGCGAATGTGGAAAGAACGGTGCCAAAGATGAGCAATGGGGTTTATGTCATAAATGCTACAAGATCGCCAAAAAACTATCTCCCCTACGAAATAAAAAAAACTAGGTTCGAGACGTATGGGAATTGATCGTAGTATACATCATTTCTCCGTTTACTTTGGAAGCGACCAAGCGAAAAGGGTGATCTTTAGGCACCTTGTACTTATCTTGAATCCATAGGACAAAATCCGGATGGTTGACGGCATATTTCAAAAAATCATAAGCCAGTTTATGAACCGTGGTCTTACAAGGTGAAGATAATAAAGCCAACTTGTTGTAGGTATCCGAATCCACATAGGATTGAATCCTTTCTTTTTTATCCGAACTAGGTGGTTGATCCTTGGTAATTTTCATTCCAACTCCTTTGATTTCCATCCCTTGTCACTCCTTTGAATGATTCCTAACATAACTCCTTAACTCCTTAACTCTAAAACTCCATTCCTCTTTTTCTCTACCACTCTATGACTCCATCCCTCCAAATAGACCAAGTGGTGTAGAATAGACATTCTTTTTTACCTGTCACTTTCACATGCGTGGATCTATTAGGGTATATTAAGTGTACCGTACACTTTTTATTAGAAGGTGAAATGAATGTCCCCCATCACCGATTATGATTGGTTAAGTCTTTCAAGCCTCTATCTAATATCAAAAAAGTCACCCTCTATCCTCTTAATAAAAGAACATTTGTTCCTATTATATCACAAAAAAATCCATGCTATATTGTAATGGGATACCCTACAATCTGATCAGCTATCCTCATTACTCAAAGTATGGATTGGGGACGAAAGAGGAGTCCCATGAAGGACATTACGAGGTTCGTGATGAGGATTATCTCAACATTATCCTATAAAAGACAATCTTACTACTTAATACAACAGTTTTTCGTCAGTTTCCATCCATTTATGATGCCAATCAGAAAAAATAAAATGTCCCTCTAGGAAACCATGACTTCCCCACAAAACACCTAAATCTATCTTCATTTTGCAACGTGAATAGCTATATACCCACGTTACTAAGAAGCTATTCTGGTAGATTCAATCCTGTGATCATGACGTTAAGTTATCCCAACCATACTCCAACACAAGTTATGATCCAAAACCTGACCAAGTTGTGTTTACAAAAATAAAAGCCTTCCACTACTTAGGTGAAAGACTTTCTCTATTGTCTTAAGGTAAACTTTCACATGCAACACCAGGTTTACCTGTTGATTTAGGCCCTATCGGACCATCTAAACCATATGGATCTGATTGTGGATTATGGGCTTCAAAGAAAGACTGTGCTGCGGCTTGATTAGAAAAATCACTGCAATCACAATCACCACCTGATTGAATAACTGCTTCAGCTTTAGCCCATTCCGGGTGACTATTATTCGATGTAGAAGGTTTCGGATTCTGTTTAGCTTCCTGATGTTTGATAGGTTGCTGCTGTGCTGGTTTTTGCACTCCAAAATTTTCACTGGCTAATTCAGCATGGAACCCATTATCCTGGGCGTAGTTCTCAATAGACCAGATTCCAATCCCAGCTTGTTGTGCCCTTTTTTGTACCTCACGGTATTGATCCACGTATTTCACGTTGGGGGGATATACATAAGCCACCCTAGCTAATCCCTTTTCTAACAACATCTGATTAAACATCTTGTCTCCAATCCATAAATAAACAAGAAGGCGTCCGTACTTATCTCGCTCAGAGACATCAATTTCAATTTTTACATTTTTACCCAAAAGCGTTTCTTTTGCAAAGGCAGAAGCTTCAGGTCCAAAAGGCTGTACAGGTTTATCCGGATGTTTCGTTTCAGGAGTATCCACTAACAACAATCTTACCGTTTCCGTCTTCCCATTAATCGATACTTCCATCGTGTCCCCATCCACAACTCTTTTTACTTTTGTAGGAATTATTTTTTTGTTTTCTACTTCTGGGGCAGTCGGCTTTGTCTCCTCTTTCTTATTTTCAACCTGGGTAGTTGCTGTTGCATCTTCTGTAGATTGTTGTGTTGCCATTGGTTGTGCCGTACTTGAAACGTTGGCCTTTGATTCGACTGTAGGATCTTTCTTTTTCAATTCTATTTCAGCCTGCTGAGTTTGATCGGTGTTAGAACATCCAATGATAAGTGCTAATACAGCTATAGTTAATCCTGTTTTATCAAGGTTCTTTAAAAATAAATTCATCCCTATCCCCCTTTTAAATATGATATTACCCCATCTTGTATTGAATGGATATATGAGGAGATATAGATAGCCTTCTCCATACTGAGAGAAGGCTATCTATGTTCTAATCAACTTCTTTATTGTTAGGTTTTATTTCACTATGAATCCTCGTTCAATAAGAATGAACAATCGGTCCCTATTTGTTTCATAACATAAACAATGATCTACTTTTCGTTAGTTGACTTGATCATAATATCCCTGCTACTTCCTATAAACTGCTTGACCTATCGAATTAACTTTCGTAAAAACTGAGCTTTCCTAACAAGGTCTGGAGACGCTAGATGTTCTATGGGGAAATAACGTATGATCTGAGAGGCCGTTATGTTGAAGTAATACATCGGGGTACTATCTAAGGAACTCAGCTTAATCGCCTGATACAATACTTCGATAGGATGATCTCCATTTTCTAAGATGTCATGGTTCTCATTCCGGGCAATCCATATTCCTTCTTGAATGCCCTGTTAAATGCAGCCTCGGAGTCGTAGCCCACATAGGATGCGATCTGCACAACTCCGTCATTTGTCGACATGAGGGCATCCGCCGCAAGGGCGATACGCCGTCGCGCGACATACTGCATGGGCGGTTCGCCGAAATGGGAGACGAACCGGCCTGCCAGAGCTGAACGGGACAGGCCAACTTTGCTGGAAAGTTCCGAAACGCTCCATGCATGAGACGGATCGTTTTGGATCAGGGTGACGGCCTTGCGAACGTAACGATCCTTGACGACTACAAAGCGCGGCTTGTCGCAGGGCGGTGTCTTCGTGCCGATGTGCTGCCGGATTGCCTGCATCAGCATGAGCTCGGCCACTTTTTCGATGACAAGCGAGCTTCCAGGTTCCGCTGAGCAAGATTCCTGCAGGCAGTACTTCATCGAGGCCTTCAGCCAGCCCGTCAGTTGTGCACCGCCTTGCAATTGAAGTAGCGGAGGCAGCTCCGCAAGCAAAGGCAGCGAGTTGTAGCCCCCGCACGCGATATAGCCACAAATCATGCGCGTAGCGCCCGCCACAGCATCGCAATCTTCACCGGCACTGGCATTTCGCTCAGCGATGGAACGCAGGCTCTCGCACCGAACCTGAATAGGCTGCTGTTTTTCAATCTCCGAAACCGAGCTGGCC
>JAKFCU010000014.1:0-8979 GCA_036676475.1 Brevibacillus sp. | reverse complement strand
GTTAGAGGCTTCCAGAAATCCTTGTCGGAGTTTCGCTGTTCCTGCTGCATTCATGTCTATCTGACGGATCCAGCGATTAGGAGTATCCCCTTCTGCTAACACATCCTCTCTAAGAGCAAATTGGTTGTCTCCAACATTTTGCAGCAGCTGGGGATTGGTAATATCCACAATGCCTACCCGTTGCCAGTAGGTAGAAAAATCGGCAGGATCATTTTTGCTTTTTAATAAAATTTCCCCGTTCTCGGCCATCTTTACATCATATCCTTCATCAATTTCAATCGGGTCTCCTTCATCGTCAAGCAAGAGGTCTCCTTGTGTCGTCGCTAAAAAATAGCTTCCGCCATACGGAGCAGGACTTAGCTTAAATGACCCGTCACGCGTGTATCGAATCTCTGCGGCGGCTCCATCCTTATCCTCCCCGGAAGCACGGCTTACACGAAAGAACCCTTTTCCTTCGATCATCAAATCCAATGGATTTCCGGTTTCCTGAGCACTTCCCTGGTCCAAATTTAAAGCGGTCTGACCGAGATGGACGCCATAACCGACGCGGATGCCATGGGGAGTCAACCGGCCGATTTCTTGCTCACGGACTGGCTGGTTATTGAGTTCGGATGCCAAATTTTCCGAGAAGGTTGTTTCCCGCTTCTTGAAGCCAACCGTGTTCACATTGGCTACATTATTTGAGACGGTATCCAGCTTGCGCTGATAAGTATGTAAAGCACCTGTGGATATATAGATGGATGTATTCATTCTCCTGTACCTCCTAGCCTAAGCGGCCTACCGAATTTAGCTGTTCCATCGTACGGTCGTAGGCTTGGATCACCTTTTGATTGGACTCATACGAACGCATGGTCACCATCATATCGGTAATCGTTTGTCCTGCATCCACATTGGCCCCTTCCACAAATCCCTGTTGAACCGAAAAACCATTCCATTCCCCTTCTGGAAGGATGGGAGGCGGGGTAGCCCCGGTCCATCGATACGTATTGCTGCCGCTTCGGATCAGTTGATGTGGATTATCCACTCTCACTAAGCCTAGCTGGGAAAGACGAACCCCATTGTTTTCATCCGTTTCGATCGGATTGCCCTGTGCGTTTAAAACCAATGCACCATCAGATGTGACCAATCTCCCAGCCCCATCGATCGTAAATTTCCCATTTCGGCTATAATGAGTCTCCCCGTTGGGGGTCTGAACAGCGAAGAAGATCGCCGGTTTCACGGATTGACCCTCTACCACGTTCGGAGTAAGCGCCTGATCGGCAATGGCAAAGTCAAGAGCATTCCCCGTTTCCAGCAGATCACCAGGCGCAAAATTGGGGATCATCTCTTGGTTATATACCCCGGTATTCAAAGACCCAATAAAAGGGGCTCCTCCCGGAAGATCAGGCAGCTCCCCCACCTGTGGCGGGAATTCCTTCCCATCAAGAATTCGGTTAATGAGCATCTCCGGAAAGGCACGCATCACGGTATGATCATTTTTATAGCCTGGCGTATTCATGTTCGCCAAATTGTTTGCCAAGGCATCCTGTCTGCGCTGCTGCGCAATCATCCCTGACATCGCTGTATTGAGGCCACGTAGCATACATCATCTCTCCCTGTCAAAATTTATCTTGGTTTGGTGATTTCCGCAATAATGGATTCTTCCGTCTGCTTTCCGGTAAACGTATAAAGGCCAGAGCGGATCTTCCTGGATAGTCCTTGTTTACTGAGAATCTCGGCAAATTGATTATTCTGCGGAAGCAACCCGGATTTCACTAGAATGTTTTCCATGCCGACCACGCTTATTCCGGGGTTCATGTATACAGAAGTCGTCTGCGGAGCAGGGGGGGCCTCCTGAAGTTTCTTTATTTTTTCCAACTGGGTTTCCCACTCGCTCTGTGTAACCAATGCATACCCATTTTGCTGCAGCCATTGCTCTACCTGCTGTTTCTCAAGTGGAGCAGGAGCTAATTCTTGCGGAGCAGGAACGTTTAGCGACGATTCGGATCCAAATTGAAGAATGGTTGCGGAAAATAAGATGCCCAAGCCTAACCCCAGCAGCAATGGTCGCTTGTTCATGGCGTACCCCTTCCTGAGGCCATCCGATGAAGCTGGATGATCAAGGAAACTTCCCCTACCCCCATATCCAGCATTTTAGCGATTTCCTCATCAGACTTCTTCTGTTGCTTCAGGTCAAAGATTTCTGCATAGCGACGATCCAATTTGAGCCCATGCTGATTGCCCGCGGATTCAGATGTGCCTTCAGCAGAAGAACGAAGCTTCATTTCCTCCATTTCCGTTTGAAGTTCACCGATTTGCTTGGATAGTATGCGCATTTTTTGTTCTATGTCCTGCTTGATTTCGGTAAGCATATGTACCATTTCCATTCCCTGGCGTTCGTCCCGATTCCTGCGATTCGGTATGAGCCAGGCGAAGCCTACCAGAATGAGACCTAACACCATCATGTAAAAATACAGATCACCCTGCATCCATTCACCACCTTCATCTATTCATTCCATGTATTATTGGATGATGCGGTCTGTGGTGTACACTTTTACAATTTTTTCACCTTCCAGCGAGTTATTGAGCTTTTCCTGGATAGCATTCTCCACCAGTTGCAGCCCTTTCTCGCCGGCCAATTTCTCTTGGTTCAGCTGAGAGAGAATCTTAATGATGATGCTTTGGGTCTGGAACCTCGTTTTTTCCAATGTTTCTTTCGTTTTTGGAGAATCTGCCTCAATAGCAAAACGGATTTTGATCATTCCTCCTCCATACAAGTTGGTCGTAATGACTTCCGTCTCCACCGTTCGCTCCACCAACTCCGCAGCCGAAGCTACTTTTCCGCTTGCATTTTGCCCACTCGGTTCTGTCTTCACCATATGCCATACCGTAAAAGAACCCACACCAAGCAATGCGATAGAAACGATAATGATAATTGATTTTTGAAATAAACTCATCTTAATCGTCAACCTCCTACTCCATAACCAAAATCTATTTATAAATATAAGTTTAGCAGCAACCCTTTAATTTCACCTACTCGACCCAAAATAGTAAGTATGGGCTCCTGTTGATGAAGCACCTCATGGGTCAGCGTCAGTATTTGTTCATCTAGCTCAGTTAGGATCTTGAACCTTCGTTCTTTTCCCCTGAACGGAAAGCCCTGTTTTTCCTCCAAGCCTACTCCATGGGCAACCGCTTCCTTTACAAATCTGCGGACGAGCTCTTTATAAGACCGGAGTTCTTCCACGGTGCGATGCTTTCCAAGCCGCTCTCCCTGCTGATCTATCTCTCCGAGGAGTCTTTGCAGGTGGTCAGCGCTCAATCGATTCTGCTGATCCGTCATCAGCTGCCGAAAAGAGGAGGAACCTGGAACGGTCCGTTCCCTTGGAGCCGTCAGGGCATCCCTGCCCATTCTGAAACCTTCGCTTATCTTCATGCCTATTCACCCCAAAGACCTTTTCCGACACGATTGTCGAAATTTCTAATCACCACATGATTATTGTAAACGCCACTGATAAATTTTGCTAGTTCTTGTTTCCTGCATCAATCTGGAAATCCCGATAAATGAAAGAGGTTCCCTAGTGCATAGGAACCTCTTTCATTTATCCTTTACTGATTTATTCGTTATAAAACTTATTAAATTTTTCACGAAGGCGCGCTATGGCTTTGGTATGAATTTGTGAGATTCGCCCTGTTGTTACCCCAAGTACTTCAGCTGTTTCCGAAAAGGTAAGCTCTTCCTGATAGATGAGGGATACGACCAGCTTTTCTTTTTCAGTCAGGCTTTCAATCATCTGCCCCAGCAGTTTCTTTTCTTCCTGCTCTTCTACTATCTGCTCCTGATTTAGTGCTTCCTCATCGACAATCCTGCTGATGAGAGCTTGAGGATCTTCATCTTGACTGTTTGGCTCGTCCAGCGAAATGATTTGGCTTCTCGATAATTGTGTTCCGATTTTTTGGAGATCATTTTTCGAGATTCCCAGATGCGAGCTTACCTCTTCTTCCGTCGGTGTGCGAGAATGAGCCTGTTCCAAGGAGCGGTAAGCCTCCTCTAGTTTTTTCGCTTTATCCCGGACCGATCTTGGTACCCAATCCGTGTCCCGCAATCCGTCTATCATCGCTCCGCGGATTCTGGGAGTCGCATACGTCTCAAAAGCCCAGCCTAATTTGATATCAAATTTCTGCATGGCATCGAGCAACCCCATATAGCCCCAACTGACCAAATCATCTTTATCTACCGTTTGCGGCAGATTCATTTTGATCCGCAGAGCCATCCGATGGACGATGGGAAGGTAGTGATGCACCAACCCTTCCCGAGCCGAAGCATCCTTTTGTTCTCGCCAGGCCTTCCACTGCGATTGTAAGGTAAGTTGGTCTTGTTTTTTCATGTTCATGGCCATTTCATCCTTCCCCCTCGCTTATTCGTTAGACCATTGGCGAACGACCTGGCCCGCTGCATCAACCTCAGAAAAAGAAGCGGGCTGGAAATCTTCTTCGCTGTCCTCTTCTTTTGGCATCTGTTGATCCGGTTCCGCTGGAACAGAAGGCAAGCTTGTTAGTAGGAACCGTGGAATAAAGGCAATGGCATAAAACAGAAGAAAGGAGTAACAAGAACGAATAATAGCTGTCCAAAAGGTATTAGTCAGTAGGGTAAAAGCCATTGTGAATAGCATGGCGAATAGGCCTAATCCCAAGTTCCATTTCCAGTTTCCCACCATAGGCTTCCTCTCCTTCTTTCCGGTTACTGCCTTCCGAGATGAATCAACTTATGTATAAAACCTTTCATCCCCGTCAGCTCCTCCTCCTGAAATTGCTGGCCGGATAAATAGCCTTCTGCCATCGTTTTCAGCCCTTTCGTGGCCTTGCAGTTGGGATACTCCAGACAAAACGGGACTTGTTTTTTTACCGCCTGCATGACATGACTATCCTCCGTCAAATAGCCAAAGGTTGCGACATCATATTTCAAAAATTTCTTGGCAACCAGCCTGATTTTTTCAGCTACCTGCTTTCCCTCTTGGCTGTTTTGCACCCGATTGATCAGCAGCTTTATGAGGGTGTTAGGATTTTTGGCGTGCAAGATCTTTAACATGGAATAAGCATCTGTGATGGCGGTAGGTTCCGGTGTCGTAATCAGCATGACTTCGTCCGCTGCCAGGATGAATCTCAGGGAATCCTGGGATATTCCGGCTCCCATATCAAGCAGAATGATATCTGCATACCCATGAAGCTTTTCCATTTGGCCAAGAATTCGGCCCATCCCCGATTCGCCCAATTCCAGTACATCATTAAGTCCGGAACCGCCAGCAATAAATTGAAGCCCGCGAGGTCCCTGCTCCATAATGTCCCAAATGGAAAGATTTTTCTCTGTCATGTCAAGGATATTATAGCGGGGCGTAAGACCTAAAAGAATATCAATATTGGCCATTCCCAGATCCAAATCGATGATGACCACCTTTTGTCCAAGGGCTGTAAGAGCAAGAGCAAAATTAACGGAAAAATTCGATTTTCCTACTCCTCCCTTACCGCTGGTAACCGCTATGACACGCGTCCGCTTTGGATTCTGCTTCTGCTGCAAAAATTCTCTAAGGCGTTGGGCTTGATCCATGATCATGTGGCGCAACTCCTAACATTAATTTGGCCAATCGTTCGGGAACGACTTTTACGATATCTTCTGGAACATTTTGTCCTGTTGTCAAATAAGCCAGCGGGTACGGATAATGATAGATTAAATTGACCAAGGATCCGTAGGAAGAAGTTTCATCAAACTTGGTCATAATGATCTTATCAATTGGAACGGACCCGAAGTTATCTACAATTTTCGTTATATCGCTATACTTAGCCGTCATGCTTAATACAAGGTAATTTTCCTGAACCAACGGCTCAAGCAAATATTTCCCGATCTCCTCGATAAAGTGCTGCTCCTGATAATTCCTTCCAGTTGTATCCATTAAGATCAAGTCACAATCCTGCAAATTCTTGATGGCCTTTTTTAGTGCATCTGGAGAAAATACCGTTTCAATCGGGATGTTGAGAATATTGGCATAGGTTTTCAGCTGTTCGACCGCAGCAATCCGATACGTGTCCGTGGTTAAGAGTCCCACCCGCCGATTGTGGTGCAGCACCTGCTCTGATGCCAATTTGGCAATCGTTGTCGTTTTGCCAACACCCGTGGGTCCGACAAAACTGACCAGATTTACCGATCGATCAATCGTCGGCTCCTCCAGGCTGCCTTCTGCAATCAGCTTTTTCAGATGAAGAAGCAAGGACTTTTCAATTTCTTCTTGTATGAGGGAAGGGGACGTCCTCATCAACTGTTCGATAAAAAACTGGATGACCTGCCGATCCACCTCTTGCTCCTTCAAGCGTTGAACCCATGGAATGAGAGGCTGTGGAATCCGCTCCTTGTCTCCATCTGCCGTCATCATCCCTGCCAGCATTTCTTTCATGCCCTTCAATTCCTTCATAACTTCAGCTTCAAGGGAAGGGCTGACGGTTGGCGGGTTAAGCGGCTTTTCCTTTCTTGTCTCGGGCATGATTTTAGGAATTTCCTTTTCCGCAGGAACAGCCGCGACGACTTCAATCTGCCGCTTGCTGAATATTCCCATAAACCCGCCTGTTCGTATTTCCTTCGTATTCAAGATCACCGCATTATCCCCCAAATCAACGCGGATCTTTTGCAGGGCAGACGGCATGGAATCAACCACATACTTTTTTACTCTCATAGATTCACCACCCCAATATTCTGTATTTCTGCATCCGGTTCAAGCTCATTGTATGACAGCACGGGAATGTCCGGCATGACTCGATCCACCAACTGGCGGATATACATTCTTGTAGCCGGTGTCGTCAACAAAATTGGTTGGGTTCCCATACTCAACATTTTCTGGAACTGATCATGAAGCACTTCATACAGTTTTTGTGCTGTTTCAGGATCCAGGGCAAGATAATGCCCTTGCTCAGATTGCTGAATACTGTCGGAAATCCGTTTTTCTAAGCTAGGTCCTGCGGTCAGCACCTGGATAGGCTCCCCCGTTTTGGAAAACTGACGAGTAATTTGCCGGGACAGGGCTTGACGTACATATTCGGTCAGCAATTGCATGTTTTTTGTATAGCTTGCATAATCAGCCAACGTTTCGAAGATTGTAATTAAGTCGCGGATCGAAATTTTCTCCCGAAGCAGATTTTGCAATACCTTCTGTATATCACCAACCGAAAGTAAATTCGGTACTAATTCGTCCACAAGCGATGAATGGCTCTCTTTCACATGGTCAATCAACTGCTTGGTTAGCTGACGGCTCAGAATTTCGTGGGCGTGCTTTTTGATCACTTCCGTCAAATGGGTAGCCACCACCGATGGCGGGTCCACAACGGTATACCCATATAATTCTGCACGTTCTTTCATTTCTTCATTGACCCATAGGGCCGGCATGCCAAAGGCTGGTTCAACGGTCTCCATTCCGACAATCCCGTCCTCATCAATGCCATGACTCATGGCTAAATAGTGATCCAGCAGAATTTCTCCACTTGCCACCTGGTTTCCCTTTAATTTAATGATATACTCATTCGGCTTCAGTTGGATATTATCGCGTATCCGAATGACTGGGACAACAAAGCCCATTTCAAGAGCAAATTGACGGCGGATCATAACGATTCGGTCCAATAGATCTCCTCCCTGATTCGCATCGGCGAGTGGGATTAGACCATAGCCAAATTCAAATTCAATCGGATCAACCTGAAGCAGCCCCACGACATTTTCAGGCTTGCGCACATCCTGCATTTCATCTTCCGCCTGCTCTACTACTGCTTCCTCTTCTCGTTTTTGCTGTGTTCTTAGCATTTGGTAGGCGCCATAGGCAATCAAAGCGGCAATCGGCCAAGTGCTGATGATGCCAATCGGAGTAAAAATACCCAACACGCACAGTAATCCTGCCACAATATAGAGCAACTTTGGAAAT
The DNA here is from genome assembly GCA_036676475.1 of Brevibacillus sp. Lineage (GTDB taxonomy): Bacteria > Bacillota > Bacilli > Aneurinibacillales > RAOX-1 > LC029. Next base: position 1,045 of record JAKFCU010000014.1, on the reverse strand, counting down.
GCAAAGATTTGGTCGGTAATATCTTCACCCAGATTTCCATCTGAACCGGCCCTCGTGACCACGATTCCTGTCGCTGTGGAGATGAGTAACGCAGGAATTTGGCTGACCAGCCCATCCCCGACCGATAGAAGCGTAAACGTACCTGCCGACTCGGCAAATCCCATGTCATGAATGGTAGCGCCGATGACAAATCCGCCAAGGACGTTAATGATAAAGATAATAATACCGGCAATCGCGTCCCCTTTCACGAATTTGCTGGCTCCATCCATGGCCCCGTAGAAATCCGCTTCTCTCTCAATCGTGCGTCTGCGTTCCTTTGCTTCGTGCTCATTGATGATGCCCGTATTCAGGTCGGCATCGATACTCATTTGCTTACCAGGCATGGCATCGAGCGTAAATCTCGCAGCAACTTCCGCCACCCGTTCCGAACCTTTTGTGATGACAAGAAATTGGATAATGATCAGGATTAGAAAGACAACAAAGCCGACCACATAATTTCCCCCGACCACAAAGGAACCAAAGGCTTCAACCACCTTACCTCCCTCTGCATGCTGCAGGATCGATCGGGTGGTAGAAACATTGAGCGCTAGCCGAAACAAGGTGGTAAGCAGTAATAGAGAAGGAAAAATGGAAAATTCCAAAGCCTTCCTAGTATTCATGGCAACCAAAAGTATCGTTAATGATAGCGAAATATTTACGATTAGGAGTAAATCCAAGATAAATGTTGGCAGCGGAATCACCATCATGACTACGATCATAATGACCACTGCCAAAACGGATAAATCTTTGGACTTCATGATAAAAGCGGACAGGATACCCCTCACTTCAGTGACGGGGAGGAATGGACGCTACAAAAACGGTGGGGCGTAGACCTCATCAAGTTTTTGTACCTCTCGACCCAAGCCTGCCCAACCTCCTTTCTTTGTGGTATAATTTACCTATGGAGAAAACCGTTGATAAAGGCACTCCATTTGAACTTTGACAACTCAAAGTATGGGGTTGGTTGCAGAAAGTCGTTGCAACCGTAAAACTTTGAACGTATATC
>JAKFCU010000013.1:0-13624 GCA_036676475.1 Brevibacillus sp. | reverse complement strand
GCAAGCACCTCCAGCTTGACTTCTGCTTCTACTTGGAGTTCCTTACAGATGGCTACATTGGCTATGATTTGGGTACTGCTGAGGACAATCGAGTCGCAAACGACTTGCGTGATGCGGCAGAGGACACTTGTTCCCTCAGGGGCGCACAGTACATCTTTCTGGAACAGCTTTACAATCGTTGTGAAAGGTCCGCAAATGACATTGCCGGCTGGATCTGTGATCGTAATGGTTAGCGGTACGCTGTTAACGATAGCTACCAATTGCGCCGGTATATTGCCTGGCAGCGTAACCGGCTCGCGACCAATTTCAACGCAGCACAATTCGTCTGGAGGGCAAAAGACGGGTGCTGGCGAGGGGACAATGGGGACGGACAGATCAGGTGTTGGCGTGGTACAGCTTGCAATTAACGGAACTCCTGGATTTGCTGCCATAAAAGCGGCAATGGCTGCGGAGCATTCAGCCGGTGGGGCGATATCAAACTGTTGCTGGTTTTGGCTGACAGTCCAGTCCCAGACTTTCTGGACCCGGATGCATTCCGGTGCCAGCGTGGTAGGGATCGGAGTGATTTGTCCTCCACGAATAGCTTTAATGTTTTTGTTCATTGATAACATACTTCCTTCCATCAGGTGATAGTTATCCATCGGACACTATATCCTATGTCACAGTATTAGAAGGAGTTCTAGGTAGAAGAACATTTTTCTCAGGTATAGGATCATATCACACTGCAAAGAAGAGGCACTTCTTTCCACCTTGCCAAGGCAAGGAAGCTTGTATTCTTCAAACCGCCCCCCGTTATGAACCGAGTGCATCTGTGGTGCATAAGATGGGAAGGAACTATCATCGCAGAAAGAAGGAATAGAACTATGCAACCTTCCTTTATGCTTGCCAAATTAATCATAAAATCCGGCTACCTGGTCATTCTCGGTTCGCAGCAGCTTGATGTCCGGCTGATTCGCCAGGACACCTTGAGGACAACGGGCCAAGCGTTTAAACCATCATCGACTGGAATACAAGATATCAATCAAGATAGCTATCCGGATTTGCTCTTGCGATTTGATTCGATCCCGTTGATCCATCAAATTATAGAAATCAAGGGGATTCTACATGATGGCCGCCCTTTCGTCGCAAAAAGCGCGCCCTTGGAGCAAAGCCAGACGGCTGGAATAAATCCGAGGGGCTCTCTCCAGCCCCGGCATAAGGGAGGCTGAGGCTGCAGGCGATAGCGGAGTTTCCGCTGCAAGACGGAAAGAGCCCTTGGCTTTTAGAGGCCAAGGGCTCTTTCTCGCATTACTACTTATATAAACGCTTGGTGGGAAAAAAATGGACCATAACGTTTTTTTCAATTTTACCGGAAATGAAAGAGTCTATTCTCAAAATTTGTTTCATTCCATTAAAAACACATTTACGTATGAGTTATGGGTTAAGCCGGATGCTGCTCACAAAATAGATAGAGAAGCCCAACGCGGTGTTTCAGGTGTACGAGGACAAAAGTATATAATCAGCCCAGAACATGGAGGAGAACAAAATAAAGCGGGGATCGGGATATCCATTGGAATCAATGGGGTATCTGTTTATGAACATACAGTCAATCATCTTCCCTGTAGTTTATCTTATCCGTCGATTATTAATGACTGGGTTTATGTTGCAGTGGTTTATATGGATCGGATTCCTCATCTTTATCTTAATGGCGTGTTCGTAAAAAAAGGAGTCAAAAGCCTTAAGGATACCGTTTATGCATCAGGTATATTTGGAGGACTCGATCCTTATGGATCCTTTGTTGGACAGCTGAAATATATAAGGCTTTGGAGCCACGCTAGGTCTGAAGTCCAAATTAGAGAGAACATGCATCGGAAGTTGACAGAGAGGGAACCTGGCTTGTTTGGCTTATGGGAATTCGATAGGTATCCAAAAAATAAAAGTGGGATACTATTCATTAATCATACCTGGGGAGGGGGGACTGAACATTATCAAAACATGTATATTGAAAAGATAAAGCATGAATCAATAGTCTATAAATTAAAATATGATTCTATTAAGTACCAAATTGATATTCTTAATCCCAACTCCCCCAGTTCCTACAGCTTAAGATTCACAAATTGCGATCTGCCAACCTTTAGATATTTCCTTCAACTGCTTGATGTAGGATTAATCTATATCAATCATCTTATTTCTTATCCAGTATTTCAACTCATGGATCTCGTTCAAAATTCGAATGTTGATTATCACTATTTTGTTCATGACTATTTTTGTGCATGTCCGCGCATTAATTTGATTAATAGCAAAGGGGTCTATTGTAACAGTGAAACAAATACACACGTCTGTCAAAACTGCATGAATAAGACGGAGAGGAAAAACATTCAAACATGGAGAGAACGTTTTTCTTCCTTCTTATCCAGGGCGAAGAAAGTGATGGCACCAAGCAATAGTACCAAGGATATTGTGCAGAAATATTATCCGCATATCCCTATAGAGGTTCAAGAGCATTCCCTGCCGAAAACGATCCATTATACTTTTCACCCACAATTTGCTATGGAACCGGTATTAAATATTGCATTTATTGGATTTTTCCAGCCCATAAAAGGTCTTGGAATTCTCTATGATATAAAAAATGCCATTCAACGGGAAAATTTACCGATTAATATTAAAGTCCTAGGAACAACTGACAAGCATACGAAACATTATGTTAGTCATGACGGGAAGTACGTTGTGACAGGAGAATACAGAAATAATGATATATCCGATCTGCTGGCCAAACACAAAATATCCGTGGTAGTTATTCCTTCCGTCTGTCCGGAGACATTTTCTTATACTACAAGTGAAGCCATGTTATCCGGATATCCAGTAATTACATTCAACCTTGGGGCTCCCGCAGAAAGGGTCAGGCGATTTGATGGGGGATGGGTTGTTGCACCGATGACTAGCAATGGTATTCTCCAGGTATTAAAAAGAATTGTAAAAAAGCGACATGAAATTTTAGAAAAAGCGGAGAATCTCAGCAAGGCATATTAGGGGGAGGGATATCCGGTAATTCTCTGCTTGATTAGGAAGTTACTCGTTTTATTCATAAGCAGAATGTTTCTTTAAGGGAGAAAATTAATAGACTTGCCTATAGCAATAAATACAATAAATCATAATGTAATAAGTAAAAGAACCGTACGTCAATAAGGCGCTAGCATAAAAATCCATGTTTCTGTAAGGAGGGTTGGATAATGAAAGTGATGACCATATTAGGGACTCGGCCTGAAATTATACGCTTAAGCCTCATTATAAAAAAATTGGACGATTATGCTGAACGACATCTTTTAGTGCATACAGGACAAAATTTTACTTCATCATTAAGTGATATCTTCTTCGAGCAATTAAAGGTAAGAAACCCAAATTACGTTTTATTGGATCAACAGCAATCCCTTGGGGAACAGTTATCTACCATGTATAAAAGTCTGGAGACCATTTTTATAAAAGAAAAACCCGATAAAGTATTAGTATTGGGGGATACAAACAGCGGTTTAAGTGCAATATTAGCTGAACGAATGGGAATTCCTGTAATCCATATGGAAGCTGGAAACCGCTGTTTTGATCTTGAAGTACCAGAGGAAAAGAATCGTCGCATTATTGATGCGATTTCAAGTTTTAATTTGCCCTATACTCCTCAGAGCAAAGAAAATTTAGTTAAGGAAGGTATTCCGCGAAATCGCATTATTGTATCAGGCAATCCCATTTATGAGGTTTTGGAGCATTACAAAGGTAAGATTGAACAAAGTGATATTCTTAGTAAACTAAAGTTGAAAAAAAATGATTACTTTTTGGTTACCACTCATCGAGCTGAAAATGTAGACCATGAAATTCGTTTACTGGAAATTATAAAAGGAATTAACATGGTTGCTGAAGGCCACAAAAAAAGAGTGATATGCAGCATACATCCCCGTACTAAATCTCGCATAGAGAGAAGTTCGACTTTAGAGGTTCATCCATTGGTTGAGTTCTATGAGCCGTTTGGTTTCTTTGATTTTGTCAAACTTGAAAAAAATGCTTTTTGTGTCTTAACAGATAGTGGAACGGTTCAAGAGGAATGCTGTTTGTTTCATGTTCCAACTGTAACCATTCGCAAAACAACCGAAAGACCTGAAACCATCGAGTGCGGCAGCAATATGTTATCAGGGCTAGACGCTGAACAAATAGCCCATTGCGTTCATGTAATGGTAAATCAACCGAAAACATGGTCCTTTCCGGACGGATACGATCATAAAAACGTGTCAGATAAAGTGATTAAAATAATCCTGGGAGGTGCAGTAGTTGTTTAATAACCAAATAGTTTTGGTTACGGGCGGTACAGGTTCATGGGGCTATGAATTGGTTAGGCAACTTCTGATATACAATCCGAAGGAAATTCGCATCTTTTCAAGAAATGAATCTTACCAATTTACTATGAAACAAGAATTTGACAATAATCCGAAATTGCACTTTATTATAGGGGATATCAAAGAGAAAGATGCATTAAACGAAGCATGCCAGAAAGTTGATTATATTTTTCACCTAGCGGCTTTAAAGCATGTTCCGGTATGCGAGGAGCAGCCAATTGAAGCCCTAAAAACGAACGTTATCGGAACACAGAATGTAATAGATGCAGCCATAAATCAACACGTTCGTAAAGTGATTTATATTTCTACAGATAAAGCCTCAAACCCTTCCAATTTCTATGGATTATCAAAGGCAATGGGAGAAAGACTGATTATTCATGCCAATACATTAAACGCGGAAACCAAGTTTGTGTGTATCCGAGGCGGGAATGTACTGGGGACAAATGGAAGTGTCATTCACGTGTTTAAAAGGCAGATCCAAGAGAAGCAAAAGATCGGGATTACAGATTTAAATATGACGCGGTTTTTTTTAACCATACAAGACGCCATAAACTTAGTATTTAAAGCAACCTTTGAAAGTGTCGGCGGAGAAATGTTTGTCATGAAAATGCCTTCTTGCAAGATTAGGGATCTTGCCCAGGTATTAATAGAGGCTTCTAATAAGGACAATGTTGCGATTGAAACACTCGGCATTAGACCTGGAGAAAAAATCCATGAGATTCTTCTATCAGAATATGAAAGTACAACGACTATCGCTTATGATAATGAATATTTTGTTATTTTGCCTCCCATTCACATTAAGGGGTTAAAGGAACATTATTCCAAATATAAACCTGCAAATTTAGAAAATTACAATTCCAGTAAAGAATTAATGACCAAAGAAGAGATAAAAGAAATGCTGGTGAAAGGCGGGTTTATTTAAATGAAAATATTGATCCTTGGTGGAAAAGGAATGGCGGGGCATATCGTTACTGCCTACTTTCAGAGAAATCCAAAGTATAATGTGTACTATACATCAAGGGATCCAAATGAGAAAGAGAGTATTGATCTGGATGTAACGGATTTAAAAAGATTGGAAGAAATAATGGTTTCACTGAGGCCTGATATTACGATTAACTGCATCGGGATTTTAAATGACCATGCAAGTCAAAATACGAAGCTGGCGTTCCAGGTGAATAGTTTGTTGCCTCATCAATTAATTAGCCTCATTGAACGCCATAATGGAAAGTTGATTCAAATAAGTACAGACTGTGTTTTTTCAGGAACAAAAGGCAATTACACAGAAGATGAATTGCCTGATGGCACTTCGATTTATGCTCAATCTAAACAATTAGGGGAAATTATCAGCCACAAACATTTAACCATCCGAACATCTATTATAGGGCCAGAATTAAAAGAACATGGAATAGGCTTGTTCTTATGGTTTATGAAGCAAAAAGGCGAAATTAAAGGATATGAAAAAGTGTTGTGGAATGGTGTAACGACACTTGAACTAGCCAAAGCCATAGAAGAAATGATTAAGCATGACGTTACCGGGTTATATCATTTAGGTTCTGCACAAAAAATCTCAAAGTGTTCTTTATTAAAATTAATAATGAAGATTTTTAGGAAAGATGACGTTGAAATTATTCCGGACACTGGCATTGTACTTGACCGAACGATTAGAAACACGCGAACTGATTTTGTATATCCGATTTCATCTTATGAAGTGATGCTATTGGAGTTAAAAGATTGGATGCAAAATCAATGAACCAGAGGCCTAAATTGCTGATTACGGGAGCAAGCGGATTTACCGGTACGCATGCATGCGCCCATTTTTTGAAAGCAGGATTTGAATTAACTGCAGTAACGAGGAAAAATACCCCTGCCAATCACCAAGTTCAATTCGTGCATTGTGACCTCACTGATAAAGAAGCTGCAAGAAATCTTATTAAGCGTGTCAAACCGCAATATTTCCTCCATTTAGCGGGCCAAAACCACGTAGGCCAATCGTGGATGGACCCGATCTCCACATTAGAAGTAAATTCAATATCGACTTTGTATTTAATTGAAGCTATTCGCCAAGAAATTCCAACTTGTAAAACGGTTGTAGTCGGTTCAGCCCTTCAATTTGATCCTAATGATCTGTCTGCTCTTTCACATCCCTATAGTTTAAGTAAAACTCTTCAAGTGATCATCGCACAATCCTGGCAAGTCTTATACGACATGCATGTGGTGATCGCCAAACCATCCAATTTAATAGGACCTGGATTCTCAAATGGGGTTTGTTCCATTTTCGCGAAAAAAATAGTGGATATGGAGTCAAATAAATCGGAAAGAATTCTTGAAGTCAATAACCTTAATGCACTTCGTGATTATATAGATGTAAGAGATGCTGTAAGTGCTTATGAATTGCTTTTAACAAAAGGCAACTCAGGGGAAATATTTGAGATTGCTTTAGGGAAGAAGCGTTCTCTAGAAGAGGTCATCAATGGCTTCAGGTCATTTACAACTACTCAATTTGAAATAAAATCGCTACTGAATGAACAGGAAGAACAACAGGTGGGAATCACGCCTTTGAAACTCATTGAGTTAGGATGGAAACCAAGCATTTCGTTTGAATCATCATTAAGTGATATTCTTACCTTTTATCGAAGGAACCAAGGGTATGTGAATTGATTTCGAACATCAATGAGAATTGAAGCCTCAAATCCCTACATGGTGTGTCGATTCTGTTGAGATAATGCAAATGAATGGAGGGATTCAAAATGTATCCGAAGGATAAACTTGTTCCATTGCCACCTTTTTTAATGTCTTCGGTTCCTAAAAGCGGCACACATCTCCTGCATCAAATACTGAATGGCATGCCCAATGTGACCAATGATATTAGAAATGCAGAGAAAAAATTCTTTGTAGATCATCCTGTTCAGGATATTAATATTTATAAAGATCATTTCTACCGATTGGCTCATCTGCAACCGAATGAATTTGGACTAGGCCATATGTTTTATTCTGATAGATACGCCTACATGCTGAAACGATTAAAATTAAAACATATTTTTATCTACCGTGATCCTCGAGATGTTTTAGTTTCGCTGTCTTATTTCATTTCGGATAAGTGGCCCGAACATCCGCTTTATGATGATTTCAACAAACGCATAACCAGTCAGAACGAACGTATGGTGACACTGATTCAAGGGGTAAAAGCTAAATGGCCGAATTTTGATGCCTGGAACCGCCCATTTTATAATTGGAAAATGGATCCGAATACATTATCTATTTCATTTGAGGATCTAATGATGTCTAAAGAAAGCCGAAGAGGAACGATCATGAGAATCGCGCGTTACCTGTGGGAAGGGATGACACCGCCCGTGTCAATTGAAAAAATGGTAGATTTAATGGAAGCTAGCATTAATCCCAGTCAATCCAATACATTTCGAAAAGGAAATATCGGATCATGGCGAGCAGAATTCAATGAGGAAATAAAAGGGAAATTCAAGGCAGTCGCAGGAAGTTTGTTAATTGATTTTGGATACGAAAAAGATGACAAATGGTAAAGGTTTATACAGAAAAGATAGCCCCTAATGTGAGATAAAGGCTATCTTTTTTATTTTCTTGAACGAAAGTGGATAGTTTCTAGAGTTTTGAGTTTTCTACTAGGAAAGCATCAGAAAACTCTCAAAATATGGAATGAAGAATAGGATAAGTAGTTTTATGAAATTCATCTAATTTTAGTGAAATGGTAGATTTGTCCAAGCAGAAAGATAACGTATTTCATAGAATAGATTATCTTTCACAATAAGGGGGAATAACAATGAGAGTAGTTCAAGACTTTAATGCAAGTGTACCCACTAACTTCAGTCAAAGCATCAATAGGCCTATTCCAGCATCGCCCTCAAGTATAACGCTTGCAGCATTTGGTCTGGCTGTTAATCAAACGAATTCGGATGTTTTATTAATTGCTACGATAGAAATCGAGTCAACCCTAGGTAATCCTGAAATTTTAATCAGAGTTTTCCGAAATACAGGGATTATTGGTACTGTTCGAATAGAGACTGTAGCCATCAATGAGATTAGGAATGCTACTTTTCAAATCGTAGACGATAACCCGCCAGTAGGGTATCACTCTTATAGGGTAACGGCAGAGGTCCTAAATTTTGGGCTTAATCAAGCTTCAGCCGTTGGCCCTATCACCTTTTCAGGAACATCCTACGGGCCGGCCGTTTAAAGAGATGTAAATTTGGATTTGGTAGAAGAGTCTGAACTAAAAAATGATAACTCCTTGAAATACAAGCCAAAAATGAACTACAAGGATTCACATGGTCTCGTGATCTTCAATGATCACGAGGCTTTTTTATCTGATCTAACCGGTAAAAAATCAAAATACTAGGTAGTTTTGTAAAAATAAGGTCTATGTCTATACCGTTCCATAAGAAGATGAATATGCTGTAAGGAGCTGAATATTTGGAATTAAATTTTAACTGCTTCGTCTAAACGTATCATACGAATAGGAGGATCAGCAGAGTGGTTGAGTATCCCAAAGTTTCCATAGTGATACCCTTTTATAACTGTCCTTATGTGGACCAGGCTATTGAAAGTGCTTTATCCCAAAGCTATCCCAATTTCGAAGTGATTGTCGTTGACGATGGATCGACGAAATATAGCGGGAAAATTGGTCCTTTTCTTAGTAGGATCCGCTATATCAAAAAAGGGAACGGGGGGACGGCTAGCGCATTGAATATGGGGATTCAGCATGCAACTGGGGAATATTTTACTTGGTTGAGCTCTGATGACCTATATGACAAGGTTAAGGTAGAAAGACAGTTGGCTTTTATGAAGGAGAGAGCAGCGGATATCAGCTACGGGAATTACGTCCTGATCGATACCGATAATAGGGTAATCAGCGGCCCTGCAGGCATCGGTTTTCCGACGAGGATCCAGTTCCTGGAAACTATGCGCAAAGGATGTATTATCAATGGCTGTACCGTGATGCTCAAGATGAAGCTCTTTAAAGAGGTAGGGCTTTTTGATCCCTCGCTTCCTTATACGCATGATTATGATTTATGGCTTCGCATTTTACCTCACTATGATTTTCATTATTTGCATGAACCACTTGTAAAATACCGCGTTCATTTGGAGATGGGATCGAAAAAACATGAAAAAGTAATTCCTCAAGAGATCCTCATGGTTCAGAGGAAACATGATAAGAAACTGGAAGAATTGATTCGAAAGGAGTTATAGATAATGAAGGTTACCTTTCCGATCCTTACGCTTTGCCGAGGGGGAGCCCAGCGCATGCTTGCTGAAATCATAAACGGTCTCGTTCAAAGGGGACATGATGTGACAGTCTTGATGCCTGCGCAAGGAAAAGTAGATTATCCAATCAACGCCAGACTGGTCCGCACCAATTACGCAGTGGAAGACGGAAGGTTAACCCCGTTCTTAACGAGTAATTACCCCAAGAGCGATGTCATTATCTCTAATTATTATCTGACAGTGCCCTCTGTGCATGCAGCCAGCCAACACGGAAAAGGTCTGCATGTTCGACTTAGCTTATGTTATGAACCAACCTTTCTTCCGGATAACCATGTTTCTTTTCCCACCTACTACCTCACACAGAATCTGATTGTGCTATCACAGATCCAGCAGCAGCTTATTTACTTGAATCATGGCATAAAAGGACATATAGTACCTGTCGGCATTAGCTCTGCATTCAAAAACTTGCACAAACGCAATGCGAATTCTCCTTTACAAATTTCAGCGATTGTCCGTAAGCCGGAAGGCGGCTTCTCTTGGCACCGTGAGCAGGATTACCTGATCAGCCAAATGGAAAGAGTAAAAACGAAACATCCCGATGCGATCATCAATTTGATCTCTCCTCCAGATGAATTCTATGATTCACCAACTCTTCAAAGTCTGAAGGCGACTAATAAATACAGATTTTTTACCCCCGCTAACGATGAAGAATTATGTTATCACTATAATCACACGGATATTTTCGTCAATTCCTCCATCTACGATTCCGCTTCAATTCCCGGCTTAGAAGCGATGAAGTGCGGTGCGGCTTTGGTAACTACTTATAACGGCGGGAATCTGGATTATTGCCGGCATGGTGAAAATTCGCTTATGTCTTATCGGTTTGAAAATCGGCTCGGCGATGATATCCTTCGTTTGATCCAGGATAAGTCCTTGAGAAGTCGATTGGCCCAGTCGGGAGAAAAAGAGGCAGCAAAATGGACTTGGGAGAGAAGCGTGATCATTTTCGAACAAGCCATAAAAACGATCATACAAAATTGAATGATTGGTTTATAACTGCAATAGAAGTAGGAAAGTACGCAGGTTGAGTGAGGGGGAAATAGGAAAGTCCAACTTTTTTAAAATGAAAAATGCTGAATAACAGCGAGTTTCTGGAATAGCACTTCTAAGGCTCGTTTGTTATTCAGCATCTAATTGATTTTAATCGGAATTGTTCATCATTCCTGGCTAGGTTTCCAGTTATTACATAAAGTGATGAATATGACATATCTATCATTTAATTAATGCTATGCCGTTCAATATATAATCCCAAATCCAATTATCTTCGGAACGATTAGGAACTTTCACTAAACAAACCTTATCTAATCCCGAATCCATTTCCAAAACATTTTGTAGACCGTCTGTAGGAATAAGAGTAAGTATGCTGAATTGATTTTTTATCATTCCAGACAAAACGGATTGCAGTTCAACTACATCATCATACCTTGCTGCCCATCTAATAAACAAAATTGATTGACTGGTTTTTATCATTTCAAGAAATCTGTTAGTACGCATATTAAGTTTTTCTTTATAAGAAGGATATGTTGCAGTCCAATCTTGATCTTTAAGTACAGGAAAATCATGAACCGAAATTATATTGTAATACATATCTTTTATAAAATATGACTTTACTGGTTGAACAACTTCGTCATCAACAAAATAATGAGTTCCCTCTATTAAACGCATATTTTTCAGTTCCATAAAGCCATCAAATTTGTTCTTCAATAATCTGTTTACATCTGATAATGAATTGGATACAACCCAATCAAGTGGCATGGAAACCCTTCTTAAGTTATGTCGTCTTAAATGAGCTGCAGGCCCACAGGCACTGCCTAAGCTAACTATTACATCATATTGCCCTTTAATGTTCTTTAACTTCAATCCGATCATCCCTTTTTTATGATTTTACTATATAAGATGATTAGAAGGATTAATTTGATTGGACAATATGCTTAGTTGTTTGATGTAATTTTTTTCCTTGTAACTGAAAGTAATTATATCCTTTTTGGGAAAATGAACCTTTAGCTTTCAGAGGATACAATCGGACGTTAAAGAGCATTCATATGAAAAAAGAGCAATTCGTTGCTGCAAGTTGTCTTTCCCTCCAAATTATCCCCCTGCTTTTCCAAAATTGACCAGGCATTCCCCCTTCCCATGTTTTTTTCTCCAGCATACAAATAATTGATACTAAATTTTGTAGGAGCTGATGAACATGAAAGGTGTAATCCTCGCCGGTGGTACGGGATCGAGACTTTTTCCGCTAACCAAAGTCACGAATAAGCACTTGCTGCCTATAGGGAAATATCCCATGATTTATTACTCAATACACAAGTTGAAGCAGGCTGGGATCACTGACATCCTCATCGTAACAGGACGGGAATATATGGGGGATGTCGTGAACTTGTTGGGGAGCGGAGGTGAATTTGGCGTAGCATTTACTTACAAGGTTCAGGACCAACCGGGTGGAATTGCTCAAGCCTTAGGTTTAGCAGAAGAGTATATCAAAGGAGAACCCATCGTGGTCATACTGGGTGATAATATATTTTCGGATAATATCGGGCCATACGTTAACAAGTTTATACAACAGGAGCAGGGAGCGAAAATTCTAATAAAAGAAGTCGAAGACCCGCAAAGGTATGGTGTGCCGGAACTATCAAACGGCAAGATTATCTCGATTGCCGAAAAGCCGTCTGAACCTAAAAGCAGTTATGCCGTTACTGGAATTTATATGTACGATAGCTCCGTCTTTGAGATCATTAGGCAGCTTAAGCCCTCTCATCGAGGCGAGTTAGAAATTACCGATGTCAACAATGCCTACATTGAACGGAATTCGTTGACGTATGATATTCTCCAAGGCTGGTGGACGGATGCGGGTACCCATCATTCATTGTTTATAGCAAACCATTTGGCGAAGGATATTCATCTCGGCAATTTCGGTTGAGAGAAGGGAGTATAGGGAGTATACGTAACCATCTGATCAATGATCCAAATGATCCCGATGATGTTGAATGGCGAATGAGGTACTTGGATTTGAATTGCCAACTCCATTTTAGTAGAGGAACATAAATAAGACTTGGGCTGACCTTTTAGGAGGTCTGCTGTTTGTATGAATGTTGAGTCTTATAATGGGGCGGGTTTCATATGATCTGGCTGCGGGAAGTGTTGAAACCTGACAATTTATTGTTTAAGTTTGTATCTTCGATAAGGCCCCTTTTTCACACCAAAAACGATGAAGTGAATATCAATGAAATATAGAAAAAACAGATTATTTGTTTTGTCTAAAAGGTATGTTTTCTGATTTTCACCACCTATCATATAGAATGTTCCAGTGTACCAATTGATTGATATACTAATTTTTTTATGATAGGGGATTAGAAAACGGGCTTAAGCTTTAGCATTAAACCGATTTAAGAGAGGTGAAATTTATTGGCATTTTTATCAACTGGACCAATTGAGAATAGTCCTGTCGGCGGTGCAAGGACAACTAGACAGGTAACAATTAAAATAGATAATCAAGATACCGACGATTCTTCCACCGTTTTAATACAGGGATATTTCTTAAATGGTTCTAGAACTTTGTATGTACAAGAAGTGGTTTCCCTTTCTCCTAATGAAGTTGCGACGAGAAATTATTTTGCGGACTTTGATGCATTTGAATTTAACTTTACTATATCGGGACCAGCAGAAGACAGTACTGAAATTTCTGTCTGGGGGAAAAATGTTTCTGGTCAGCTGGTAACTGCTCATCGTATTCTCATGTCTGAACTGCAGGGAGCTGAAGCGGGGCCTCAAGGACCGGAAGGAGCGACTGGACCACAAGGAACCGGTGGACCACAAGGAACCGAAGGACCACAAGGAACTGAAGGACCACAAGGAACTGAAGGACCACAGGGAACCGAAGGACCACAAGGAACCGAAGGACCACAAGGAACTGAAGGACCACAAGGAACTGAAGGACCACAGGGAACCGAAGGACCACAAGGAACCGAAGG
>JAKFCU010000012.1:0-5325 GCA_036676475.1 Brevibacillus sp. | reverse complement strand
CTGTTGGATATAGTTCGAATGACGGTATGTCTTAATTCTTTTACCCCAGTACAAATGAAGTAAATAGCCACCCTTCGCGATCTGTATTACATAACTTGTATCTTTTGCCTGCAAATGAAAGAGGCTATCTTCCGAACGATATTGAATTCCCATGTTGAGTACAACTCCTAACTGAATAGTTTACTTGATCGCACCTTTTACAACTCCACCAATGATCCATCTTTGTGCAAATAAATACACGAGAACCATTGGAGCTAGCGCTAATAAATAGGAAGCAAATGCCAAATTATAATCCGTTCCAAATTCTGTTTGGAACACGTACTGCACGAGTGGAAGTGTCGCGTCAGCCGAATCACTTAATATAATTAATGGGAGCAAGAAATCATTCCAAGCCCATAGGCAGGTTAAGATTCCTACTGTCGCATTGATCGGTGTCAGTAATGGAAAAATCACCTTCCAGAACACTCCCCAGGTGCTGCATCCATCAACAATTGCCGCTTCTTCAAGCTCTTGTGGAATAGAACGAATATAACCTACGTAGATAAAGATATTCATTGCCATTCCGTATACTACATAAAGAAGAATCAAGCCAGCCGGATTATTCAAACCTAGTGCAGATGTTTGTTTCACAACCGGTAACATGATAATGGGAAACGGAATAAACAAAGCACTCACGAAATAGAAATATAGGGTTTTAAACAGCTTACGATGCATATTTCTAGCAATCGCATACGCAACCATGGAGTTTGATAAAATCGTGAACACTAATGTAAAAATCGTAATAACCGCACTATTTTTCAAAGCACTAAAGAAGTTAGTCGCTTCGATCGCTCTCGTGAAATTTTCCCAGTGCAAGTTCATCGGGAAAGACAAGGCTGACTGTGCCAGCTCTTGAGGATTTTTCAGCGCAATGGAAATAGCCATGTACAACGGAAAAATGATAAGTAAGGAGCCTAAGGTGATGAGAATCGTAACCGGCCAATTTGTTCTTTTTTCCATCACATATCCATCTCCCTTTTTTGTAAAATCTTTAACTGAAACACAGAGACTAGCATGATCACAATAAAGTAAATCACCGCATTTGCAGACTGGAAGGCAAACTCTCCACCACTAAACCCGCCTGTGTAAATGAGTAATGAGATCGATGTAGTCGAATTCCCCGGACCTCCTCCGGTCATCGCCACAATCTGATCAAATACCATCAATGAATTCTTCATCGATAACACCATGTTAATCGTGAAAAACGGAGCAATCATCGGGAAGGTCACCTTCCAAAATTGTTGCCACTTATTTGCTCCATCCAGGCTAGAGGCTTCATAAAGCTCGGAAGGAACCGTTTGTAAGCCTGATAGGTATAAAATGATGTTAAATGCACAAGCCTGCCATACAAACACAAGTAATATTCCAATCCAGGCAAAGTCGGCGCTACCAAGAATGTTTGTTGTTAAAAACTCAATTTTGTATTTTTCACCTAGATCAGGAAGAATATTGGTGAAAAAGAAGTTAAAGATAAAGCCGACGATCAAAACACTTAACACATTCGGCAAGAAATAAACGGCTCTAAAAAAGTTTCGCCCTTTAATTTTCGAGTTTAATCCGATGGCAACTGCCAAACTAATGATATTTACAAGAATGGCAGCAAAAATAGCGAACTTAAAGGTGAAAAGATATGAATCTAGTACGGTTACATCTTTAAATAGATTGATATAGTTCTTCAATCCAACAAAATCATAATCTAAGCTGATTCCATTCCAATTCGTAAAAGAATAATAAATTCCTTGTAGAGCCGGGAATGTGTGAAACGCCGCAAATAGAATAACGGCTGGTAACACCATGAAATAATAGGTAGCTTCTCTTGGCTTGATTTTTCTCTTTGTTTTACTAGCAACCTTAGGAGAAATATTCTGTGCTTGAATAGCAGGGTTGTCTTCTTTCATCAGTTTTTCACTCCCCATGTAAGGAAAAAGAAATTGGGAATCCCAATTTCTCCTCCTAAAAATTTATTTACGATCTTGAACTTTTTCCCAATCTTTTTGCAGTTTTTCAAGGAACGCATCCACATCTTTCTCAAGTACTAACGTTTGTAGCGTTTTCTCTGGTGCCACTCCTGTAGGAATATAATGGTCAGGGAAATCCGTTAGAGCACCCTTCTCAAAGCTCGCTTTTAGATCTTCCACAGATGGGTCATCCTGCGTAATCCCGTTTAGAGCAGAAAAGGAGTTTTGTTCCTGAATATACTGCTTCGCATTTTCTTCTTCTAATAGGAATTCAATGAACTTTTTCGCTTCTTCAGGATGTTTAGAAGATGCAGCTAAGCCTAAAATTAGGTCCACACCAGATATCACTTTCACTTCGTCCGCATTGTTAGTGGCAGGGAAAGGAAATACTCCTAGCTCAAGATCCGGGTTTGCCTTTTTAATTTCAGGAATCGCCCACACACCTTGTAAGTACATGGCTGCTTCTCCGTTAGCAAAGGCTGTGTTTCCATCATTGTAGCCAACACCCTGCTGATTTTTATGACCATATTCTGTTAATTGGATCATCTTTTCCGCAGCTTCCTCGTATCTTTCACCCGCAAGAATATTGCCCTTGTTTAATTCTGAGTAGAAATCATCACCTTGTGTGTTCGCAACTAGGGCATTAAATGAAGGCAAGGTTGTCCATGCATCTTTATATGTATGGAAGAAAGGAGTTTTCCCTGCTGCTTTAATTTTTTCAGAGACATCAATGAATTCATCCCATGTTTTCGGAATTTCTAGACCAAGCTCTGTAAAAATAGCCTTATTGTAAATGACTCCTACCGCATTCGTAGCAAATGGAATTGCATATACTTCATCAAGGCCAGACACATCCTTTAGCATCTGTACGTATGCTGGTTGAATCTTTTCCAAACTTTTATCATCAGAGATATCGGTAAAAACTCCAGCTTCGGAAAGATCCTTATAGGTCATATCCCCACCGACTCCGATAATATCAGGAATATCACTCTTAGAAACTCTTGTTCTTAAAACAGTGGATGGCTCAGGCGGGCTCGCTTGCTCCACATCGATATTTGGATTTTCCTTTTCAAATTTAGCAATCAGCTTATCAATGGTTTCCATTCCTTCACGCTTATGATGGAAAAACTCAATCTTTACTTTGCCATCAGATGAAGCTGCATCCCCTCCACCACAACCAGCTAGAAGAGACAGTGATAATACACCAGCAGAAAGAATTGCAATTGTCTTTTTCATGAAAAAATCCCCCTATAATCAATTTTTATTAGGAACCAACATCATGTTCATGCTTTTTTTATTTCTGTGCTTTCCCTTAGGATGAGTTCAGTTGGAAGAATTACTTTCATTGGAAGCTCTCTTCCTTTTATTCGATCTTGCAGAAGTTTCACTGCTGTTTTTCCCATTTCAAAAGAATGGATTTTCACAGTTGAAAGGGCTGGTTGGAGATAAGCAGCTGCATCAATATCGTCAAAGCTAATGATGGATATATCTTCAGGAACCTTTATCCCCGCTTCATGCAAGGCTCGAAAGGCCCCGAGAGCCATTGGGTCTGAAGCACAAACCACCGCGCTTGGTAACTGTCCCGACTCGATGAGTTGATTCATTAGAACATAGCCCCCATTGGGACTCCAATCTCCCACAAGCACACGTTCTTCTTGATAGAAACCTTTTTCCTTCATGATTTTTTCATACGCTAGCTTACGAGCATCCTCATCCCCTACAAACTCTTGGTTGTATAAGCCCTTAAAGAAAACTCCTCCACCCATATAGGCAATATCCTTATGTCCTAACTCAAATAGATGTGATAGTACTTCATCGGTAGCATTTTCTAAATCAGAGATCACGACGTCATATCCCTTTTGTTCTGGAACAGAGTCAACAAAAACAATTTTTTTGTTATCAAAATAGACCTCTTGCAGTTCTTCTACGTTCACTCTACCGATAACGATTAATCCGCTTAATCCAGACAAGACCGCGGGGTTTATGTCACTTATCCCAACATTAAACACAGAGGTAATATTTAACCCGTATTCTTCACTAGCCATTTCTACTCCATTACGGATGCTCATAAAATAAGGATCTCGCGCCTCCTCCTCCTTTGTTGTAGTTAGTAAAAGCCCAATATTGTGTGTTTCCGTACCCTTTTCCGCTTTCACACTCTTTTTTCTTGCAGGCTTATAATTTAATTCATGAACAACTTCCTGAACTCTTTTACGTGTGATATCAGAAACAGAAAGCGTAGGGTCATTATTTAAAATTCGTGAAACCGTTGCCGTTGAGACATTTGCTTGCACCGCAATGTCTTTGATTGTCGTCATTTGATCACAGCCTTTTATTAAGTAAAGTTTACTAAACTTCTTGTTATGAATATATCAGTAAAAGCGTTTACATTCAATAGTTTTTTATATAAAAGTTGGATTATCATCATAAAATATAGTAAATATATAGTAAAATAACACATTATTTAAGTTACGTTAACTAGTTACAAGTATAAAAAAAAGGATCTCCCATTGGAAGATCTCTTCTTGTTTACTAAATTCCTACCTTTTGATTAAGTTGTTCCTCTACTACAGGCTTCTTTAGAGACCACATCACCACTGGAATTAGCAGCAACGAAAGAATTCCTCCCGCAATAGAAAGTGCGGCGTAGCTAGAATATGCAACCACTACCCCAGAAAGCACTCCACCTGATGCACCTGATAACGCGACAAGAACATCGATGGTTCCTTGTGTCTTCGCACGGGTGGAAAGACTTGTCGCATCCACCAAAATCGTCGTCCCACTAATCAAACCAATATTCCAACCGAGTCCCAAAAGAATAAGAGCAACTGTTAGAACAATCATGCTATCCGTCGGAGCAAACGCCGCCATAAACCCTGCGGCAAGTAAAATACTACTGGCTGCAATCGCCATCGTCGTCCGTCCTAACTTGTCAACGAGAATACCTGTTAAAAGGGATGGCAGATACATCGCACCGATATGAAAACCAATAATCATCCCTACTTCTTGTAAGCCATGGCCATGATGTCCCATATGAATGGGAGTCATCGTCATAATCGCTACCATGACTATTTGAGTTAGCACCATGATTGTTGCAGCCGCAATGATCCCTTTTTTATTAATGGCCGTTACGGCAGTCTCCTTATTAAGGTGATTGTTTTGACTCTCTGTCTTAGCAATGGCCTTTGCTACAATTAGAGGATCGTGTCGTAGAAAAGTAAGAATCATGAGTCCCGCTAAGATGAAGGCAGCCGCACCTAATAGGAAGGGACCCGCTAGTGTCGGCACCCCGATAGAGGCAGCAAATTCTCCCATGGGACCAACCAAG
>JAKFCU010000011.1:0-35458 GCA_036676475.1 Brevibacillus sp. | reverse complement strand
ACGCATAAGGCTGCGCCAGTAGCTTTCTTAAAAATTCATAAAAGTTCCTTTGAAACAGAAAAAGGCTCCTTGCCGTTACTGACAAGGAACCTCTAGAGAGATGATGTTGAAATATAGGACAGGCCACAACATCGTTATGACGATCCTGAAATCCGACTACCTTGTCAGCCTCACAGGACTGATTTAAAGGTACTATGCAATTGATGACATTATGGCATGGACGCAAGTTGGTTGTCAACTGCTAAATGATAAAGTCCGGCTGAAAAAAATATGATATGATACGAATAGTTCATATTTTTTAATCAGAATCGAACGGGAGTGAGACGATGGAAAGGCTTCAGCCGTTATTGAATCGACTTCAAGAACGATATCCGGATCTCGTCCAACTTCGACGGGATCTTCATATGTACCCTGAGCTCTCTTTTCATGAGGTGAATACGCCGAAAAAGATTGCCGATCTCATGGCTCAGCTTGGGTTAGAGGTTCGGACAGGTGTGGGAGGACGAGGGGTGGTTGCTACCCTGCGGGGAGGAAAACCGGGAAACACGGTAGCTCTTCGGGCCGATTTTGATGCCCTGCCGATTCAGGATGAAAAGGAAGTGGAGTACAAATCCCGTATCCCTGGTGTGATGCATGCGTGTGGTCATGATATTCATACATCTACCTTGGTCGGAGTTGCTTCAGTTTTAAGTGAAGTGAAAGAAGAGCTAGCAGGAAATGTAGTCTTTCTATTCCAATTTGCTGAAGAAGTAGCTCCTGGGGGAGCGGTACCGATGATTGAAGATGGTTGTCTGGATGGTGTGGATGTTATTTATGGGGCCCATGTTTGGTCGGGAATTCCTTATGGGGAAATTGGTGTCACGGAAGGCTACATGATGGCAGCTACCGATGACTTTATTATTCAAATCGAGGGAAAAGGCGGTCATGGGGCAACTCCACATTTAACCGTCGATCCTATTGTGGCGGGCAGCCAATTGGTACTTCAGCTGCAGCAGCTCGTCAGTCGCCGGGTCAATCCATTGAAGCCGGCAGTACTCACTGTGGGGTCATTTGTTAGCGGGAATGCCTTTAATGTCATTCCGAACACCGCAAAGCTGATGGGAACCGTTCGGACCTTCGATGAAGACGTTCGAGACTTGATGGAAGATGCCTTAAAGGAGGTTACTCATTTAACTTGCCAGGGTGCAGGTGCAAAGGCCACAATAGAGTATCTTCGCGGATATCCCGCAGTCTGGAATCACCCTGAACCAACCCGTGTGATTGAGAAACTGGCTGAATCGGTGATTGGAGTCGATCAAGTCAAGCGAATGGAGCCGATTATGGGCGGAGAGGACTTTGCCTATTATTTACAAAAGGTGCCAGGCACCTTCTTCTTTGTCGGGGGAGAGAACCCCGAATTAGAAGCGGTTTATCCCCATCATCATCCGAAATTTGATGTGGATGAGCGAGCGATGCTGGTGGCGGGAAGAATATTTTTGGCAGCCGTTTGTCATCATCTAGCGAAATAAGAAATTCCAACTTTTCTCTTCAACTTGTTTTATTTTACATTGATTTTTCCTTATACTAAGGATATCGATCTAAAGAGAGGGTTTTTCACATGTCAAATGAATTTCGGATTTGCGATGAGTGCCGGACTACCAATATGAAAACTATGCTTCCTAAGTTAAGAAAGCTGGACCCAGACGCAGATATTAAAATTGGATGTCAGTCTTACTGTGGAATTGGCTATAAAAAGCAATTCTGTATCGTAAATGGTAAACATATCACGGCTACATCAGAGGAAGAGCTGATGGAAAAGGTAGAAAAGATGGTCAAACGTGCGGCAAGAAAGCAAGTAACATCAACACCATAACCTATTGACACATGGAATTGGGGTATATTATTATTATTATTATAATAATTTCCAAATATTGTATAATTCGTACGATTGCCCATAGTGATAGGTAGTGAATTTAGGGGGCTATACCAAGAAACGATGGATTTCTTTGGTATAGCCTCTTTTTTATTTTTACCAAAAGGTATAAGAGGAGAGGATCAAGATGACCGTTCTGTTGGATGGAAATCAGTTGACCTTGGAGCAAGTCGTTCAAGTATTATATAAAGGACAGAAAGTAGATCTTACGATAGATGCATGGGAGCGAGTCCAAAAAAGCAGAGATGTCGTCGAGCAGTTGGTGGCCGAAGCAAAAGTCATGTATGGAATCACAACCGGATTTGGTAAGTTTAGCGATGTTATTATTCGCCATGAGTCCTTAGCCGATTTACAATTAAATCTTATTCGCAGTCACTCAGTTGGGATGGGGGAACCTTTTGACGAGATGGTTAGCCGGGCTATGCTGTTGCTTCGTACAAATGCGTTAGCGAAGGGATTTTCAGGTATTCGCCAGGAAACGCTGCAACTCTTGCTAGACTGCATCAATCATGCGATTCATCCTGTGATTCCTTCCCAAGGTTCTTTAGGGGCTAGCGGGGATTTGGCCCCTTTAGCCCATTTGGCCCTGGTGCTGGTAGGGGAAGGGGAAGCGATGTATCAAGGAAAGAAGATGAGTGGCAAGGAAGCGTTGGATGCGGCGGGTTTAACGCCGATTCGACTTACGGCCAAAGAGGGTTTGGCTTTGATTAATGGCACGCAAGCCATGACAGCGGTTGGGCTGATCGCTTACTTGGAAGCAAGCCATTTGACAGATCTGGCCGACTTAACAGCGGCGATGACGCTAGAGGTATTGAGAGGGATTGTGGATGCCTTTTCTTCGGAAATTCATCTTGTTCGGCCTTTTCCGGAGCAGATTGAAGTTGCAGAACGAATTTTATCGTATGTAAAAGGGAGTCAGCTGGTCACGAAACAAGGAGAGCTGCGTGTTCAGGACGCCTATTCATTGCGCTGCATTCCTCAGGTTCATGGGGCCATTCGCCAGGTATTAGCCTACGTGAAAGAGAAGCTATTAATTGAAATGAATGCGGCGACAGATAATCCACTTATTTTTTCGGATAGCGGAAAGGTCATTTCCGGTGGAAATTTTCATGGTCAGCCTATTGCTTTTGCTATGGACTTCTTGGGGATTAGCTTGGCGGAGTTAGCCAATATTTCCGAGCGTCGTATTGAGCGGCTGGTCAATCCTCAATTAAATGATTTGCCCGCCTTTCTAAGCCCAGACCCAGGTCTTCAATCCGGTCTTATGATTACCCAATATACAGCGGCTTCTTTGGTCTCCGAAAATAAAACTCTTGCCCATCCGTCTAGTGTTGACTCGATTCCATCTTCGGCCAATCAAGAGGATCATGTGAGCATGGGAACGACGGCGGCTCGTCATGCTTATATGATCATCCAGAACAGCAGAAGAGTATTGGCCATTGAGGCCATCTGTGCCGCGCAGGCTGCGGATATTCGCGGAGCAAGCAAGTTAGCGCCAATAACGAGTGTTTGGCACCGGAAAATTCGGGAAATCGTTCCCCTGCTTGTAAAAGACCGGATGCTTTCGAAGGATATTGAGAGCTTGACCGCTTGGATCAAGAATGAGAGTGCTGATTTTTTGACAAAGTAAAGAAAGCCAAAAGGAGAGGGTCTTCTACAGGCGGGCTTGCTGCAACTTGGCTGCCAAGATACAGGCGAATCCTCCAAGAGCTGTGCAGTAACTTTAAACAAGTAATATCCTAATAAAGTAAGTGAGATAATTGTAGCGGTTTCCCATTATAAAAATTGCTCCTCGATGTTCTGAAACTAATCAATACCTAATAGAGTTGATGAAGTGGATCGAGATGTCGTAGGATTAAACTGATGTATTAGGTAATAAATGATGTTGTATAACTATATTAACGTGAGGTGCTCTTAATGGAAAAATTTAAAGTTACAGCATTTTTAAATGAAAATCATGTGGATATGGCTATAGTTGATGCTCAATCCAAAGCGCAAGCATATGAAATTTTCAAAACAAAATTGGATAACACTGGAGTAGCATACCATTGGATTGATGTTGTGGAAATTGATTGATATTGGTAAATGATTTTAATTTAAGGTAATCAAGTTTTTCAATATCGATTAAATATTATACAGATCCTTTAGTTTTTCTTGCGAGAATGGTATGTATCCATCTGCGAACTATGTAATAATATTCCAGAACGAGTACATACCATCCTCTTTTTTGACCGACATACTTTATGTTGGTCTTTTTTTTATATGGGGCATTTATCTTGATTTCACTATCCTGAAAATTAAATTGGTTCAAAACCGCAAAAAGAGCATATTTAAGTAGACCCAGCTAGAATGGTTTTTAAAAAAAGGCTAGGCTGGTGCAGCAACCAAAATAGGGTAATCTCCCATGCGTGCCACCCATAAAGGGTACGACAATCTGTGATGCACCGTGGGCTGTGGTGCAGTGCTTTGCGCTGCATGGATGGCTAACGGGATTCTGTAGAGTAGTAAATACCATCGCTTCTTCGTCATTATGATTGATCCATGGTAATTAATCGACAGTCTCCATAAAGCGGCCTTCTTTTTATGCTGATATTATTCTATTGCAATCATCACTGTTCTTGTCAAACCATCCCATTTCACGTTCGCACCTAAAGTCTCACTCACAAAACGGGTCAGAACCATCATTCGACCATTGGTGGTATTGGCAGGAACATCTAAGGGAAAGGACTGACCGTTAATGAATGCCTCCCGGGCCCCTCTGACTAAGGAGATGCTTACCTCTCCTTTCACTGCCGTTACGGTTTGAGTTTCCGAATCCCACTGAACCTGGGCCCCTAAAGCTTCAAAAATCCCTCGCAAAGGGACGAGGGCCCTGCCCTGAACCATGATTGGAGATTGGTCATAATGCTGAACCTGTCCGTTGATTTTCACTTGAATAGGCGGGATCGGAGTCGACTTTTTCTTGATCACAACAAGGCTGTTACTCAAATTCCGGCCTGGCTTGGTCAGATACTTCCCGTTGTAATATAGACCGGAGGAAGCTCCTCCGTCCAAATTCATGGCCTCAACTATCCCCATTTGTACGGCAATGTCGGCAAGTTGTCTCACCGTAACCCCAGGAACGGTTCCTATCACCATGGTTTGATCCTTCTTCACGCCAATAAAGCTGCGTTGACCAGCATTTTTCGTGATCTTTTCTTCTTTGAACCCGGCAAAATTAACATCCACTTTTCCATTGGTTACGAGCTTGGGACCACCGGTAATCAAATGCTTAATGCTTGTCAGAGCATCGGGCATTTCTAGCCAATATTCTACTGAATCACCGACATGGAAACGAGAGAGCTGATCTTTGTTTTGCGGGTCATCACCGATGGCGATGACATATCCATTGGTCGGTACGGCGGCTTTATTTTTCACGATCGCAGACACCTTATTTTGCTGAACAACTACATAGGTGAAGGAAGCAAAGGTTAAATCAAGCGTACGATAGGATGGAGTAAAGATGACAATTTCTTTTGTAGAACTTGGAGAGTGGTTCATAAACCATGCATACCAGTTAAGGGGCCATTCCCGTGAACCATTGATGCCTCCCCGAATACGGATACCCTCGGAAGAAGCAAAAACCATCTGGTCGTTCTCCTTGATTCCGAGGGCAACTTGGCCTCCCCGAAAATGCTCTAAGCGATGATTTGCCATCACCGCACCTTGAGGCTGAAGGTCATTTGGATCATAAGGGTTAAAAAAGGTTCCGTTAATCGCAGCTAATGCTTGATGTCGCTTCCCCATTTGGCTTAACTGTTCCGTTTTTCCCACTTTGTTTTGGGCCAGTACAGGGACAAGCTCCAGCCCTTCTGATGTTTTAAACGAAACATAGGTTACATTCTTATTCAAGATCTTCGTGGTTTTGGCCTCTATTGCACCGGCAGTGCCTGAAAAAGTCAGCAGAGAAAAAGAAAGAACCAGGGCTAACCATTTCTTCATACGATCAACCTCACCTTCTTATGCCATTACCACAAACATTAGCTCATGTAACCGTTCTTCCACCAGCTTCTTTTTCCAGAGAATCTCTTCTTCTTCCTCAGGTGTGTTATTCATCAATCGATTCAGAACTTTTAGTTCGGCATAAAGTTTAGCAAAATCATCCATATTTCTAATGCGTTTTGTATAAGGATCCATCTGTTACCCCCAGCATTTACTATACAAAAATATTGTAACGGGTATTACCTTGTTTAGGCAACGACAAAAGGGTAGAAAATTCGACGTTTTTCGGCGTATACTTTTCTTCTACGCATATGTGCAACTAGGTTGACTCACAATTTTATTGACTTAGTCAATGTCAATAAGATTTCTGCGCTAAAGGCTTGGTGTCAGCCAAGTTTTCTTTACACTTATAGGAAAGTATTATACGTATAAAGCTACGCTAGTAGCTTTCTTAGGATGGTAATCTGTGAGGGATAAGGTCATAATATTAGATATTTATGAAAGCATGGATCGAGGGATGATGATGAAGCAAAATACGAAAATAAAAGGTAGTTGGCTTGAAATGACCGTTGATGAACAATCAGCAGGCAAAACGATAGAGCAAATATTAAAAGAAGATTTATTGATTTCAGGACGAATGGTTCAACGCCTTACTCGACAAAAAGGCCTTTTTCTCAACCGCAAGGCTCCTTACTTGAAGAAAAAAGCAAAGGTAGGAGATCTGATCCGCGTTCTCATCGGGGACCGCAGTGGGGAAGAAGGTGCTTTGGTACCTGAAGAAATCGCCATTGATGCCGTGTTTGAGGATGAAGAAGTTTTGGTGGTCAATAAACAGGCGGGGGTTATCGTACATCCCATTAAACCTGGACAGTCAGGCACCTTGGCCAACGGCATTGCTTTTTATTGGGCAAATAAAGGGATAGCCGGGAAAGTTCGTCCTGTTCACCGATTAGATAAGGATACTTCCGGACTCATTCTTATCGCCAAAAATAGTTACATACATCAGCTGTTGGATCGGCAAATGCGGGAGCAGCAGGTTCATCGGATCTATTGGACGATCGTGCAAGGACATCTGACTCAGAAAGAAGGGATGTTCCGAGACCCGATCGGACAGCATCCTCACAATCCAGTCAAACGAACCGTTCTCGCCAATGGCGAAGAAGCCATTACCCATTATCGGGTGTTGGAGGAGTTTGCTCAGGCAAGTCTCGTCGAAGTTCATCTGGAAACGGGCCGAACCCATCAAATTCGTGTTCACTTTGAACATGCGGGACATCCCGTTTTAGGCGATACTCTATATGGAAAATCACATCCTTGGATTAAGAGACAAGCCCTGCATGCGTATCAATTAGAGTTTATCCATCCCTTGCGAGGGGATAAGAGGGAGTTTGTACAGCCCGTTCCTGATGATATAAAAGAATTGATAGAAAAGTTAAAAAATGAATAAAGGAATCATCATATTTTACGTAGAAATGTATAGGGATAGAGAAAAAGATGATGGAGGTTCCTATGAAAGCCCCCCTATTCCTGGATGAAGAGAAGGTATTTAAAGATCCTGTTCATAAATATGTCCATGTTCGCTACAAGATTATTTGGGATTTAATCGATACTCCAGAATTTCAGCGATTGCGTCGCATTCGGCAGCTGGGCACATCCCTATTTACCTTTCATGGAGCAGAGCACAGCCGCTTCAATCATTCTTTGGGTGTTTATGAAATTATGCGCCGCATGGTTTCTAAATTCGACCTGTCCGAAGAAGAGGTGCTGCTTTGCTTGTGTTCTGCCTTGCTTCATGATGTTGGGCATGGGCCTTTTTCCCATTCTTTTGAGAAGGTGTACAAAACCGATCATGAAGAATGGACCCAACAAATCATTGAAGGAGATACGGAGATCCATCGTGTCTTAAAACAAATTTCCGGCGATTTTCCCAAAAAGGTGTCTGAAGTGATCGGGAAAACGTATCCGAATAAAATCGTAGTCAGTTTAATTTCCAGTCAGTTTGATGCGGATCGGATGGACTATTTGCTCCGCGATGCTTATTATACAGGAGTCAATTACGGGAATTTTGATATGGAACGAATCCTGCGTTTAATGCGGATCGTAGATGAGCAGGTAGTCATTAAACATAGCGGCATGCATGCGGTGGAGGATTACCTTCTTTCCCGCTACCAGATGTACTGGCAGGTTTATTTCCATCCCGTTACCCGAAGTGCAGAAGTCATTTTGCGAAAGATTTTTCAGCGAGCCAAGGTGCTTTATCAAGACAATTATCATTTTCGGATATTTCCGGAACCGATGGTTCCTTTCTTTAAAGAAGGTAAGGTAGCCTTGCGCCATTATTTGGACTTTGATGAGCCGACGGTTTTGTACTATATTCAAGAATGGTGTAGAGAGAAGGATACGATTCTTACGGACTTGTGCCAACGGTTTCTTCATCGCCGGCTATTTAAATATGTAGAGTATGATCCTAATGATTATAAGATGTGGTCCGACCTCCAAAAGCTGTTTATAGAGGCGGGCATTGATCCTCGCTATTACTTAGAATTAGATTCACCTTCTGACCTTCCTTATGATTTCTATCGTCCCGGAGAAGACGAAGAACGAATGCCTATTTTATTGCTTATGCCGAGTGGCAAGCTAGAAGAATTATCGAGGGAATCTATTATTGTGCAAGCGATCTCGGGGAGACGAAGTTTTGATCATAAGCTCTATTTTCCGGATGATCTGATTACGGATGAAATCAGGAGTCGATTAGGGGGAGTTTGATGTGCTGCAAGAACATGCCAAAGTACTGCATCTCCTAAAGCAAGCAGGAGAAGTCATTGGCCGCAAGAAGTTGCAGAAAATGGTGTACATAACACAAAAGCTTCATTTTAATTTTAATCAACGTTTTCAATTCCATTTCTTTGGACCGTATTCCGAAGAGCTTACCTTGGAAATTGAGGAACTTTGCCAGCTTGGCTTTATTCAAGAAGTGTTGGAGGACAAAGGGAATTATAATGTTTATCGTTACAGCATTACGGAAAAAGGCAAGGACTTTCTAGAGCATGTTCCTGTTAAAATCGGGAACTTTTTACCGGTACTGGACAAGCTCAATGGATCGAGTGCTAGATTTCTAGAATTGGCCTCAACCGTTTTCTATTTTGAAAAGTTGACAAGAGAAGAAGTAGAAGCAAAAATCTTTACTTTAAAAGCCAAATCCAATTATTCCGTGGAGGAAATTTCTGAGGCCTATCAATGGATTGATGAGCTGAAACAAAAACTCTCCTGTTAAATTGCACCTTTTGTTGGGTATCATGTAGAATAAAGAGAAATAAGGTTTACATGGTGCTTGCAGTAGAAAAGGAGGGTTGTAGCTTTGGACTTATTAAACAATAAGAAAAAAGGGCTGGATTTAAATATTATCAGTAATACTCAAACTCACGGCGGGTATGGTGCTGGATTGATTAACCTGAGCAATGTTTCGGCTGTCATTATTGAGGATGACGAAGCCTACTTTGATTTAGGAGCTTTGCATGCCAAAAGCAAGGTGGAGAAAGGGATCAAGTTCCTTACGGATAAAACTGAAGTGCCGAACGGAAAAAAATGCTGGATTGTATGGGTCGCTGCTGATCGTACAGAGAAAGGCCCTTATTATGCCGGCGTAACGGCTTGTGAAATGCTAGTGGATCGGGAAGCGAAAAGGGGTTGGAAAATCCTTGCAGATCATGTTAACAAGATGGATGCGGCGATGAAACGCAGATATATGCTAACCGAACTAAATGAAACGGAAAAAGCTGTGCTTAAAAATCGTCTGCAGGAGCATAATCCAGGCATGTGGGAAAACTCTCCAGAGGAATTAGAAAAAGCATTGTCATAGTTTTTTCATTTAAGGAATATTGTATCGGGAATCAAAAAGATGTAAACTTATTATTAGGTTTTTATAACACTAGGTACTAGGACGGACAAATGGGGGAGGCGACAGCCTGTCCCATTTGTTTTTTCTCTAAAAAGGATATTTTCTTCTTGCTAAGACACACTAAGGATAATTCGTTCGGTGAGGTGAAAATATGATGAATCAGAATGACCATTTCGCCCGTCATGGGGGCGTTCATTTTAGCAACAATGTTTCCCCGCAAGAGATTAATGAATTTGTCCGTCAATTGCCAGCAGGCAAGCGGGACAGCTTATTTGAAGTGCTTCAGGAGCTTGGCCAAAAAGGCCTGATCACCATTCACAATGATCATGTGTTTGCAGATGGGGAAGGTAATATAGGCGGAAGCAACGAGTGTTAAATAAGGAAAGAGGCTGACTCATAAGGGTCAGCCTCTTTTTACAGAAAGTATTATACGCATTACCAATTCCAAATCCGTTTCCAGAACGATGAATCCTTCTTTTCTTCACTTGGCTGATTGGGAACAGCTCCGTTTGGAGCATGTTCGGTGCAATATTCGGTCGGTTCGGTACCGTTTGCGAAATACACCAGTTCAGAAGTTGGGCAGTAGGCTGTCGCCAGCTTGTTATTTTGCGGGTTGATGTAAATCGAATGAACCCCATCCGGAACACTAAATAAAGAAGGTGGTTTGTCCGAAAGGGCGGCTTCCATGAACTCTGCCCAAAGTGGAACGGCCAGGCGCGAGTCATTAATCGGATCTATTTTTGTTCCCTCATCATACCCTGTCCATATCGAAAGGGTAAGCTGTGGGGTAAAGCCTACTAACCAGGAATCGTAATCGGTGGTCCCGGTTTTTCCAGCCACCGGACGATGCAATTGATTGGATACGCGGAAGCCCGTACCTCCTTCCTCAAAGACCGTTTGCATCAGGTTAGTGAGGAGGAAGGTGGGAATCGGTTCTGCTACCCGGGTTTTTACTGTTTTCTCTTCGACTAGGATCGTTCCTTCCTGATCTTCAATTTTTATGATGGCAACGGGTGCCACTTTTTCTCCAAGGTTAGCCAAGGTGGAGTAAGCAACCGCCATTTCCATGGGCGACACAGGGATCGTTCCCAAGGCCAAGGAAGGAAGCGGGGACAACTCACTTTCAATGCCTAATCGATTGGCCGCGTCCACTAGCTTGACTTCCCCAAGCAGCATATTGGTTTTTACGGCATAGATATTGTCCGATCGCGAAATCGCTTGTTGCAAGGTAATGAAGTCATTTGGATAAGAATCGCCAAAGTTTTTCGGTGTATATTCCTTATCTTGACCATAGGTGAAGACGGTGGGTTCACTTTTCAACTTGGTAATGGGGGTAAATCCATTCTCCAAAGCGGCCAAATAAAGAAAAGGTTTAAAGGATGAACCTGGCTGGCGTTTGGCAAACACCCGATTGTATTGGCTCTTTTTATAATCTCTTCCTCCCACCATTGCTTTGATTGCACCCGTCCGCGGATCCATCGCTATTAAAGCTGCTTGTAATGGCCGGTCTTTTGGTAAATATTTTTCCACTACTTTTTCCGCCTTTTCCTGCATCACTGGATCGAGGGTCGTGTAGATTTTTAGCCCCCCATGAATCAGTTGTTCCTCGGAAATTTGATACTTTTCTTTGACGAGATACGTAATATAATCACGGAAATAAGGAGCAATGACTTTTTCTTCTGATGGAACCAAACCAGCCAACTTAATTTCCATGGCATATGCTAGATCGGCCTCTTCCATGCTTATAAATTGCTGCTCCACCATGGCGTTAAGGACGATACGCTGTCTGTTTTTCGCCTTCTCCATATCCAAGTAGGGTGAATACAATCCTGGGCCTTTGGGAACGCCGGCCAACAGGGAGGATTCTGCTAGGGTTAGCTCAGATACATCCTTTCCAAAAAAGGTTTTAGCAGCAGCTTGCACACCATAAGCGGCATGGCCGTAATAAATTTCGTTTAGATACATCGATAAGAGTTGATTTTTACTATAATTCAGTTCCAATTGTACGGTTAGGATAGCTTCCCGAATTTTTCGCTCCCAGGTCTTGTCCAAGGTGAGATAAAGATTTCGTGCGAGCTGTTGGGTCAATGTACTGGCCCCTTGAACCTTAGCCATATGTTGGATATCGACCATGATCGCTCGGGCTAGCCGCTTGAAATCAAACCCAATATGGCTGTAAAAGTTTTTGTCTTCTATAGAGATCGTAGCTTCAATAAGTGGCTGAGGAATTTTCTCTAAAGGAACAACTGTACGATTTTCACCCCCAAACAGAGTGTCGATGACCTCTCCATTTTCTGCATAGATAGAAGTGGTCTGTTCAATGATGGATGGAGGAAGCGGCTGGGATCGTAAATAGAGCAGGAAGAAGCTCATGATGACGACGGCAATAAAAAAAAGGATGAGTCCGATTAAAAAAGACTTTTTCATGAATTGAAATATACGTCGAAGCGGTATGCTCTGAATGACTTCCATGGGATATAGGGCCCCCTTTCTAATATTTATCGGAAAGAATTATACGCATAAGGCTAACGCCAGTAGCTTTCTTAAAATATGCATATCTATTTCCATTATGGGGAATTCTATTAAATCTTATACTCTTATTCTATTGCATCTGTACATACGAGCGCATATAATGAGATCTGTGTTTTTGTTCACGCCAAAGGCTTGGCCCAGCAAAGGTTTCTTTAGGATAAATTTATCAGGGAGGGCAAACAATAGCCTTAACTGTGTAAAATAAAAGAAATGAGGAATGGTGCATGGGAGGACATTGGTTTACAGAAAAGCAAACCGAAAACTTTGGGATTACAATTAAGATCAACAAGACTTTACATACGGAACAAACTGATTTTCAAAAATTAGAAATGGTGGAAACTGAAGAATTCGGTAATATGCTTATATTAGATGGCATGGTGATGACAAGCAAGGTAGACGAGTTTGTTTATCATGAAATGGTCGCCCATCCTGTCCTGAACACCCATCCCAATCCTAAAACTGTTTTGGTTGTTGGTGGCGGAGACGGTGGCGTAATTCGTGAAATTTTAAAGCATGAAAAAGTGGAGAAGGCGGTTTTGGTTGAAATCGATGGCAAGGTGATCGAATACTCCAAGAAGTACCTTCCGGAGATTGCCGGAGAATTGGACAATCCTCGAGTAGAGGTGAAGGTGGATGATGGCTTTATGCACATCATCAAGAGCAAGGATTTGTATGATGTGATCATGGTGGATTCTACCGAGCCCGTTGGGCCTGCTGCACCTTTATTTGAGCGTGGTTTCTATCAAGGAATTTATGAGGCTTTAAAAGAGGATGGCATTTTCGTGGCACAAACCGATAACCCTTGGTTTAAAGCGGATTTGATTCAGAAGGTGAACAAAGATGTTCGTGAAATCTTCCCGATTACTCGCACTTATATTGCCAATATTCCTACCTATCCATCCGGGATGTGGACGTTCACCCTCGGATCGAAGAAGTATGATCCAGTATCCGTGAAGGAAGAGGATATCAAAGACCTTCCAACGAAATATTATTCTCCTGAACTTCATCAGGCTTGCTTTAAGCTTCCGAAGTTTGTCAAAGCAATGGTTGAGTAAGGGACACAACAGGTGCATTCCAGCAAGACAAGAGAGAAGGGGTATTGACGATGAGATTTGATGAAGCCTATTCCGGCAATATTTTTATCGGGGCTCAGCAGGATTATGAAAAGGCGCAAGCTGTGATTTATGGCATGCCGATGGATTTTACTGTGAGTTTCCGTCCGGGCTCCCGTTTTGGCCCTGCCCGCATTCGTGAAGTTTCGATCGGTTTAGAGGAATATAGCCCTTATGTCGATCGCCATTTGGAAGAGATCAGCTATTTTGATGCGGGGGATATTCCGTTAGCTTTTGGAAATCCAGGTCGCAGCTTAGATCAAATCCGCGAGTTTGTTGGTAAATTGTTGGCAGACGATAAATTCCCGGTTGGCTTGGGCGGAGAGCATTTAGTATCTTGGCCTATCATAGAGGAAATGTATAAAAAGCATCCTGATTTAGTGTTGTTCCATTTTGACGCGCATACCGACCTTCGGGATCATTATGAAGGAGAGCCTTTTTCCCATGCCACGCCGATTAAAAAAGCTTGCGATTTAATGGGTGGAAAAAACGTTTACTCGTTCGGTATTCGTTCGGGGTTGAAAGAGGAATTTGAATGGGCGAAAACCAATATGAACTTGTTTAAGTTCGATGTGTTGGAGCCTTTAAAGAAGGTTCTTCCGACCATCGGTAATCGTCCGGTCTACCTGACCATTGATATCGATGTGTTGGACCCTTCGGCTGCGCCTGGAACAGGAACAACCGAGGCGGGTGGAATTACATCTAAAGAGTTGCTGGCTTCCATACATGCGATTGGGGAAGCGGGAATTAATGTAGTTGGATGCGATCTTGTGGAAGTCGCTCCTGTCTATGATGCAAGTGAGATGACGCAGATCGTTGCGTCGAAGATGGTTCGTGAGATGCTACTGACTTTTGTGAAATAGATGGTAAATGGGAGAGGATGGCTGGCTTCAGCCATCCTTTTGTTGATATCAGCGATCGCTGATAACAGGGTGGTTTTAGCTGATATCTGAGTATTTTCGCTGATAACCTTTCGATTTTCGCCGATATATTTTTGGTAAACAGGAATTTGATACTTGATAGCGAATCATACATGGAGAAGTATAAAAAGGAGGTATGCTATTGTTTCAAAAAATGCGTGAATTTCCACTCAGATTAAAACAAGAAGAAGCCTTACTTCGAAGTCTCCGCCCCAATCATCAAAAACGGGAAAAAATCACTAAAAATCTAAAAAAAATCAGAGCAGGCTATCGGGGAGAATTAGAATTAGAATTAGATTATCATCTGAAGTTCCTACCGGAAAAGGACTATTACATCTTCCAAAATCTCCGCTTAATCTATCAGGATAGGGTTTTCCAAATGGATACCCTCATTAATTAAAGGACCCAGCGACTTTCCACTGGGCCAAGCTCCAAACTTATTCCTCCATCTCGTGATATGTGTCGGAGATCAATTCATTGCAGTCCCAGCAGTGGCTGCGGATGGCTTCCCATTTCGTTAACTCACCCCCGCAATAGACACAAGTATCCTTCGTATTGTTTGGCATTGAATCAGACCTCCCTTCTTTGATGAGATGAATAGCCGTAATGACCGGCCTTTACCTAGTTTATTCTTTTTCCAACTCAGGAATTCCATATTTCTCTAAGCCCTTCTTGTTTTTCCTCGAAAAAATGCCTAAAATAAGTAGAATACGGGATTTTAGGGTGATAACCATGCAACAGGTTAAAATACATATTTCGACCAAGATGAAGCAACAGGGACAAACCATCGAACAGACATGCTTTGGAAAGCAGTTTTCCAAAGGAGAGGGATGGTACTATGTTTACAAAGAAGATCTGGGAGAAAACCAAGAGGTTTCATCAACGATCAAAGTAAACAAGGGAATGGCTACCATCATTCGAACGGGAGCGATTCGCATGCGACAGGAATATATTGTGGGCCAGTGGACAGAAGGGAAGTATGAGGGCCCCTTTGGCATGATGTGGATGGAAACCAAGACGGAGCAGGTGACGGGAACAGAGGATCAATTCCTTCTTGTGTACCGCCTGAAGCTGAACGGTGAAGACATGGGACGCTATGAAATAGCGATGAATATGGAGGTTATTTAGATGAATATTGTAGAAAAGGTGAAGGAATCAATTATTCAAGAAATCAAGCATGCTGTTGCCAAAGCGGGTGTAGTGGAAGCGGAGCAAATTCCCTCGTTTGTGCTGGAAATGCCGAAGGAGAAAACTCACGGCGATTATGCCACCAACATTGCGATGCAGCTCACCAAGATGGCTAAAAAGCCGCCGAGGCAAATTGCTGAAGCTATAGTGGAGCAATTCCAAGCGGAGCAGGTCCATGTATCGAAAGTGGAAATTGCGGGTCCTGGATTTATTAATTTCCACATGAATAATTCTTATCTTACAGATATCATTCCTCAAGTGATTGAGGAAGGAGAAAGGTATGGGCGAACTTCATTTGGACAAAACAAGAAGCTTCAAGTGGAGTTTGTCAGTGCCAATCCAACAGGAAGCCTTCATCTTGGACATGCTAGAGGAGCAGCAGTCGGGGATGCTCTGTGCAACGTGTTAGATCGGGCTGGCTTTAACGTATCCCGTGAATATTATATTAACGATGCTGGAAATCAGATCGCTAACCTGGCCTACTCCATTGAAGCTCGTTACAAGCAAGCGCTAGGGATGGAAGCCCCTATGCCGGAGGACGGCTACCATGGACAGGATATTGTTGAATTTGGACGGGAGCTAGTCAATGAAGCAGGCAACCGATATGTACAGCTATCGGATGACGAAAGATTTCAATTCTTCCGCGAGTATGGCTTAAAGAAAGAATTGGCGAAGCTGAAGCACGATTTAAAAGACTTTGGGGTTGAATTCGATGTGTGGTTCAGTGAAACCTCACTCTATGAAAATGGATCGGTTGAAGCGATCGTGGACAAGCTTCGCGATCGTGGCTATGTGTTTGATCAGGATGGGGCTACTTGGCTGCGCTCCACTGATTTTGGCGATGACAAAGACCGTGTCTTGATTAAAAATGATGGAAGCTACACCTATTTAACACCGGATATCGCGTATCATCAGGATAAGTTTTCCCGTGGTTTTGAACAGCTGATTAACATTTGGGGAGCTGACCATCATGGGTACATTCCACGGATGAAAGCAGCTATGCAAGCCTTAGGCTATAATGCGGATCAGCTTCAGGTTATTATTAATCAAATGGTCAGCTTGTACCAAGGTGGAGAAAAGGTGAAAATGTCCAAGCGGACG
Source organism: Brevibacillus sp. (assembly GCA_036676475.1). Classification (GTDB taxonomy): domain Bacteria; phylum Bacillota; class Bacilli; order Aneurinibacillales; family RAOX-1; genus LC029. Next base: position 18,814 of record JAKFCU010000011.1, on the reverse strand, counting down.
GGGAAGGCTGTTACGATGCGCGATCTGATGGAAGAAGTGGGAACCGATGCGGTACGCTACTTCTTTACGATGAGAAGCTCGGATGCTCACTTGGATTTTGATATGGACCTGGCCGTCTCCAAATCTAATGAAAATCCAGTATTTTATGTGCAGTATGCCCATGCCCGAATCTGCAGCATTTTCCGTAAAGCAGCAGAAGAAGGAATCCAGTGGGAAACAGCGAAAGCTGATTTGAACCTGCTCGACTCTGAAAAGGAAATGGAACTTTTGAAGAAAATGGGTCAATTCCCTGAAGAAATCAGCCTAGCTGCTGAACAGTTTGCCCCTCACCGAATCGTGCGTTATGTGCATGAGCTGGCTACAATCTTCCATAGCTTCTATAATGCAGCACCAGTGGTGACAGAAGATCAAGCTCTGACCATTGCTCGCTTGAAGCTTCTGCAAGCGGTACGGATTACGCTTGTTAATGCCCTTAGAGTGATTGGAGTCAGTGCTCCGGAAAAAATGTAAAACGAAAATAAGGCTGATCCTAGAAAAAGGGTCAGCCTTTAAAGTTAATGCCTGAAAATCGGCACATCGCTTAAAAATTAGCAACTTGTCTCATGTAAGGAGGTGGACTTGCTATGACGAATGTACCTATCACGAGCGAAACGTTAAAAGCCATTTTGGGAGCCATTGATGAAGGGATTCATGCGGTCGATGAGCGGGGAATCACGATTTTTTATAATCATGTAGCAGCACAGCTCGATGGACTGAAGGAAGAGGAGGTACTGGGGAAGCATTTGCTTGAAGTGTTTCCTTCCCTTGATGTAGAAACTAGCACGCTGCTGAAGGTAATTGAAAGCAAGGAACCGATCTATCATCAGCACCAAAGGTATACCAATATACGGGGAAAACAGGTCGTTACCGTGAATACCACGCTTCCCCTTTTTTTGGATGGAAAACGTATGGGGGCTGTGGAAGTAGCCAAGGACATTTCCAAAGTGAAAGAGCTATCGGAAAAACTCTTGGATCTGCAGGCGCAAATCGTACTTAAACAGAAAAAGCCAGGGAAGGTGCCGCCACAATTAGGGGAGAATGGAGCAAAATATTCATTTTCCGATTTAATATCACAAAGCAAGGAGATGGAGCAGCTAAAAAAGCTTGGATTAAAGGCAGCGAAAACCACGTCACCCATCTTGATTATGGGGGAAACGGGAACAGGCAAGGAGCTATTGGTGCAATCGATCCATAATGCTTCTCCGCGAAGTAGTGCCCCTTTTATCGCCCAAAACTGTGCGGCGTTACCGGCTACTCTATTAGAAGGAATCCTGTTTGGAACGGTAAAAGGGAGCTTTACCGGAGCGGAAAACCGGCCGGGATTATTTGAGCTAGCACATGGGGGCACGCTTTTTCTGGATGAAATCAACAGTATGCCGATGGAGCTGCAAGCGAAGTTACTCAGGGTGATACAAGAAGGTCGGGTGCGTCGAGTGGGGGGGAGCACAGAAAACACCATCGATGTGCGTATCATTGCCGCACTCAATGAAGATCCCCAGCAAGCCGTCAAGGAAGGCCGGTTGCGCTCAGACCTTTATTATCGGCTGCACGTTATGGTTTTCCGAATTCCCACGCTTCGTGAAAGAAAAGAAGATATTTCGTTGTTAACCCAGCATTTTATCCAGAAGTTTAATTATCGCTTTGGAAAGCAAGTGACCGGACTCAGCCGGGAAGTCGAAAAACAGTTGGCAAGCCATGACTGGCCAGGAAATGTGAGAGAGTTGGAGCATACTATTGAGGCAGCGATGAATTTGGTGGAAGGGAATACTATTGAAATGGAGGACATGCCGCTGAATTTTCGTCCTACCCCTTCAGCAGCGACTACCGGTCTCCTTCTAGAGGATCTTCCTTTACGAGATGCCTTACAACAAGTGGAAGAGCAGATGATCCGAAAAGCGATAGAACGGTCAAACGGCAACATTATGAAGGCTGCCAAGCATCTAGGCATTCCGAGGCAAACCTTACAATATAAGCTTTCGAAGCTAGAGATATAACAGAGATAGGGAAGGCTTGGTCGAATAACGGGAGAATTGAGATTTTCTATTAACTAATAATAGCTCGTTCCAACATAAAGGGATAAATTCCCATTAGGACGATATATTTGAGAAAAAGAGGTAAAATAGGTGGAAAAATTCCCACTATAGCCTCTTACAAGAGATTTGAAAACGCTTACACATTGACTTAAGTGGATATTTTCCGCTTAATGAGGCCATTTTCATACAAAAACGAATAGTAGTGGGAGTTTTTCCTCTTAACACGATCAACACCTAAAATTCTAAATGGCAGTTAATCGATAGTCTCGAATCCCTCAGTATCCCTGGCCCATAAAATAAATTGAAGGTTATTATCTGCGTACAAGCCGAAATGAGCTATTGGGACACTCTCTTTGTGTAATAATTTTTTCTTTGGCATCAATCTTGCATAATAAAAAGAATACAAACTGTGATGAAGTTACTTCATTGGACTTACCACCAAGGAGGTTGATCCAAAGATGTTAATTAATAGAAGGCACTGGAGCGAAGTGGAGATTTGGAAGGATGTCTCAGAGGAACAATGGAATGATTGGATGTGGCAGTTGACGAATACCATTCGAACGGTGGATGATTTGAAAAGAGTCGTAGACCTTACCCCGGATGAAGAAGAAGGCGTGCGGACTTCCACCCAAACGATTCCTTTAAATATTACCCCTTATTATGCTTCTCTGATGGACCCCAAGGACCCCGACTGCCCTATTCGTAAACAATCCGTACCGGTTTCCGCTGAGATACTCAAGACAAAATATGACCTGGAAGATCCCCTGCATGAGGATGAGGATTCTCCTGTACCGGGATTAACCCATCGTTATCCCGATCGGGTACTGTTTCTGATTACCAACCAATGCTCCATGTACTGCCGCTATTGTACACGCCGGCGCTTTTCTGGGCAGGTCGGAATGGGCGTGCCGAAAAAGCAGCTAGATGCCGCCATTGATTATATTCGCGGGACCCCTGAAGTGCGGGATGTCCTCCTTTCTGGAGGGGATGCGTTGCTCGTCAATGACCGCATCTTGGAATACGTTATCCGCAACCTGCGGGCCATCCCTCATGTGGAAATCATTCGAATTGGAACACGAGCCCCTGTCGTCTTTCCCCAACGGATTACCGAAAATTTATGCAACATACTCAAGAAATATCACCCCATTTGGCTGAACACCCACTTTAATACGTCTCTCGAAATTACTCCTGAAGCCAAACTTGCTTGTGAAAGGCTGGCTAATGTCGGAATTCCTCTAGGAAATCAGTCCGTTATTTTATCGGGCGTAAATGATAGTGTTCATATCATGAAAAAGCTCATGCATGATCTGGTTAAAATTCGCGTTCGTCCTTACTATATTTATCAATGCGATTTGTCAGAAGGGATCGGTCATTTCCGTGTTCCGGTATCGAAAGGGCTGGAAATCATCGAAAATCTCCGGGGCCATACCTCAGGGTATGCCGTTCCGACGTTTGTCATTGACGCGCCTGGCGGAGGAGGGAAAATTGCCGTTCAGCCCAATTACTTGATTTCCCAAAGTCCGGATAAGGTCGTTCTGCGCAACTTTGAAGGAGTGATTACCAGTTACCCTGAGCCAAAGCAATATGTACCCGGGCTGGCGGATGCCTACTTTACGAAAGCTTATGGAGCAGAATCTTCGCAGCCGACGGTGGGAATTGCCGCCTTGATGAGGGATGAAAAGTTCAATTTAGTGCCCGAAGGACTGCGAAGAATGAATAAACGCCAAAGCTATCAGACCTCAGAGGACCATAGCTCTCTTAAGGATCGCCGTCCAAAACGGGATGAAATGAAACAAAGACTCATGGAAAACAAAGAACAAAAGGAAGATCCTTCGTCTTAATGAAAAAAAGATCAGATTACGACTCCCTCATAAGGATGCGATCTGATCTTTTACGTTTACGGATGAATTTCAAACACCCGATTGAGCCTTGTTAATTCGAATAACTCTTTAACCCCGCCTTTAAGGCCTTGAATGGTTACCTTACCGCCTTTTTGCAGGGCTCTTTTCTGAATGGCGACAATGACTCCAAGACCGGAGCTATCAATATATTGGACTTGGGAAAAGTGGATGATGAATTGGGCGTGTCCTTTCTCAATTTCCTTCAGAAGCTTTTCACGGATCTCGGTTGCTTCTTCCACATAGATTTTTCCTGATAAGGTGATATGGACGATATGATTTTTCAGTTCCATACTAGAAATCATTAATAAACCTCCTAGAGTTTAAAAGAATCCACTGCTGTAACTAGATCTTGAGCGATAGCACTCGTTTCTTGGGCTGTAGCAGATACGGTTTGCATACCTGCGGAGGTTTGTTGAATAGCTGTAGAAACATCCTGGGCACCTGAGGCCGTATTTTCAATGATATTGGATAAAGAATGAATAAGTGTGACGATCTTATCCGAAGTGGCAACTTCTTCTGTGGTCACTTCCTTTATTCCATCTACTTCTTTTTGCGAATCATGGACAGCGACTATGATTTTATCTAAGGCAAGGCCAGCTTGGTAGACAACCTCTGTCCCTTTTTCTACTTCCCGTCTATTTTCTTGAGTGGAAGAGACTACTTCATTCATGCTTGTAGAGATTTTTCTAATCAATTCAGAAACCTGGCTCGCTCCTTCATTGGACTGCTCGGCTAATTGGCGGACTTCATTGGCCACTACCGCAAAGCCCCGGCCATGCTCTCCGGCACGTGCAGCCTCTATGGACGCGTTTAACGCTAATAGATTTGTTTGAGCGGCGATGTTTGTGATCATATTGGTGATCATTTCAATTTCCTTAGTGTAATAATTCAGGGTAGCAATTTGCTCTTCCGTTTGAACGGTTCTTGATTGGATACTTTTCATCCGCTGAATCGTATCATTGACGATCTGCTTTCCATCCGAGGCCGCTTCCCCGGTTACCTTAGAGCTTTCTAGGGCTATAGTTGCCTTACTTTTAGCGATTTGAATCAAAGCGGATAACTCTAGAAGAACCTTGGAGGCATCTATGACGGCTTGATTCCCATATTCTGCATCTTTTGCCATGCATTGCGTGTTGGCTGAGATCTCCTCGACACTAGACGTGACTTGCTCAGCAGATGCTGCCATTTCTTGTGATCCTGCCGCCAATTCATCAGAGGTCTTTCGAACGGTACTTACCAAATAGCGAAGTTGACCCACCATCTGATTAAAAGAACAGACTAGATCTGCAAGTTCATCCTTGTTTTTAACGGAAATCGGGGTAACGATTAAATCGCCCTGAGCGATTTGCTGGGCTCCTTTGGCCAACTGAAGAATCGGAGTGGAGATGATTCTTCCCGTTATCCATCCGATGGCTACAGCAAGGAGAATGGAGACTAGGATAACACCCCCAAGAATCATACTAGAGGTTTGGAATTTACTCTCGCTTTGCTGCATCACTTGCTTGGCTAGCTGTTCATTGATTTCCATGAGCTCAAGAAGCGTATCGCTCGCCTTTGTAAATGGCTCTCTTGCCTTTTTCAGACCTTCATTCGCTTCTTCATAATTTCCGCTTCTCACTAATTCGATATTTTTTTTGACGATGGCAGTATATTGATCCCAGAAGGCTTGGAACTCAGAAAGCTTGGCTTTTTCCCGGGGATCCATTTGGCTTATTTCGTAGGATTGAATAAGTCCTTGAATATCCTCGATGTTTTGTTCTGCCTTTTCTATAATGGAAGGATCCTTGGCAATCACCGTTTGTAGCATGATGACTCGGGTGTTTTCAGCCGATTTACTCATTTTGCTCAACTGGGAAATGGGAATCAGACGAGCTTGGTAGATTTCTTCTCCATTTTGGTTTATCGAGTACACGGTATAGATCGAATAGAGTCCAAGCCCCAGCATGATGCTCGTGATGAATAAGTAAGAAAGGATTAATTTTTTTGTCAGCTTTGCCATTTTGGTTCTCCTTATTAATTCGGATAAGCTTACAGCCTATAGCTTTTTTAATTGAATACATATGGCTGAAGCATCGTCTTTTAATTTCTTCGTTAGAAAGCTTTCCAACCATTGACAGGTTTGTTCAAAGGATAAAGTGGGATTCCAGTCTTGAAGGGGCAATCGGTCCAACAATCCATCACTCATCAAGTAGATTTCATCCCCTTCCGATAGGGGAAGGGAAAATCGCTCGAAGGTGGTATCAGGCATCATCCCCAAAAGAAATCCTGGGCACTTTATGACTTCCAGTTCGTGTTGGTGCTTTCGAATAAAGGTGTGAATACCGCCCGGTGCATACGTGAGCTGTTTTTTGCTTAAATCAAGCTGAAAGCCGATGACGGCGGCAAAGGTATCGTCTTGAAAGCAGCGATAAGCTTGTTGATTCACCCAATCCAGTTTTTTATGGAGCGGTCCCCTTTTCTCCATGACCTGCAAAAACAATACGCGAATCACCGAGGCCTGAAGGGCAGTAGACAGACCATGCCCCATAATATCGGCTAAATATCCTTTTAACCTCAGCTGTTTTTCATCCCACCAGAAGTCAAAGATATCACCGCTTACATAATGGGAAGGCTGGTGAATCGTTTGAATATTAATATTCGGATGAGAAATATTTCTTGGAAGCAATTGTTTCTGAATTTTACCGGCTAGGAGCATGTCCTTTTTTAGCTGTTCCCGCTCCGAGATATCCGTTAGTATGCCGACATAATAAGTGGTTTTTCCGCTTTCATTCTTAATGGCGTTGATGGTCAGGCTTTGCAAATAGATCTCCCCATTTTTGCGCTTATTCCATACCTCTCCTTTCCATAATCCTTTCGTGGTCAAGGCACACCACATGTTCCGGAAAAAATCCTTATCGTGAATCCCAGCATTCAAAACTCTCGGAGTACATCCTATCAATTCCTCAGGAGTATAGCCCGAAATTTGGGTATAAGCGGGATTGCTTAGAAGGATTTTCCCAGAAAGATCGGTGATAACCATTCCTTCCTGAGCGTTGAGGAATAGTTTCCAGGAAAGACGCAATGCGAGCAGTTTTTCCTCGTTGTTAAAAAGCTGGTTGAGCGCATCGTTTTTCAACAAGCTTAGGACCCTTCTTTCTTAGGGAGTTTTCTTGATACTTATCGGTCAAGTATTATACGCATAAGGGTACGCCAGTAGCTTTCTTATTGAGGTTTTTCACGAGCAGGAGTTCGTTCCCTTTTTGGTTATAAGCCATATAATCCGCGGAAGCATCCATAATCCATAGTCCCCGGCCGGATTCGGAGAATAGACATTCCTGATTCCAGAGTTTTTCCGGCTCCTTTCGCAGCTGAAGCAAGGATGGATTACCGGGAAACCCGGGACCGTTGTCCTTCATACGAATAATCAGCTTTCGCTGGTTTAACACCCTGACTTTTAGCTCCACATGAAGCTGTTGATCTGGGCTTCTGTTTTCTATAGAGTTGCAGATGGCTTCATTTATAGCAACCTCAAGTAAAAAATAATCTGAAGGTAAAACCTGGATCAAGTATTTATGGAGCCAATCACGTATTTTTCGGTAATCCTCATGTTCGTCGATAACTACAGTGAAATCATACATAAGTTTCCCTTTCTTTCTGACGGTTTTTTTGAATGAACATTTTTGACTTTGTTATAAGTATATAGGCAATTTCTGTGTCCAATTGTTAACGTTTTTCAACATTTCACAATTCTTTAACTGAACGATCGATCATTTTTTTCGAGAAATTTGCTATAGTATATGTAGTCAGAAAATTCACCTTTACTCATAAAGTGAAAATCAAGATACAGAAGAGGAGTGAATGTAGTGTGTTGGCATTTATTAACTTTATAGCCTTTTTAGCTGTAACGGGTTATGCATTGTATCTTTTTGCCCATCTGGTGTACAGTCGTGTTACCTTTATTGAATTGGGAAAAAAGTCCAGTTTAAAGGAAGACTCGCAGCAGCGAATTCATGAGGTGTTAGTTAACGTATTTGGTCAGAAAAAGCTGCTTAAGGATTCGAAGAGCGGCGGCATGCACGTGATTATGTTTTACGGCTTTCTTATTTTGCAATTGGGTGCTATCGAACTGATTGTTAAAGGGTTTAGCAAAGGGTTTGTTTACCCGATTGGGGGAGCTCACCACTTATTTAGCTTAGCTCAGGAGGTCACGGCCCTTCTTGTTTTGTTGGCTGTGATTTACGCCTACTACCGCCGTTATATCGAAAAACTGAAACGCTTGAAGCGCGGTTTTAAATCAGGTCTAGTCATCATTTTCTTAACGGCCTTAATGATATCCATTTTCTTATCGTTGGCGTTTGAACAGGTGTGGATAGGGTACGAAGGCTTCAATGCGTATGCTCCATTCTCCTCGACGATTGCGGGATGGTTTGCAGGAGTGGGTCAAGGAGCGGCAGGCGTTCTGTTTTATGTTTTTTGGTGGATCCATTTATTGACCTTGCTTAGTTTCTTGGTATATGTCCCGCAGTCCAAGCATGCTCACTTGATTTTTGGTCCGGTGAATGTATATCTCAGAGACACGAAGCCAGTTGGAAAGCTAACTTCCATTGATTTCGAAGACGAAACGCAGGAAATCTATGGGGTAGGCAAAATTGAGGATTTCCGTCAGAATCAGTTAATTGACCTTTATGCCTGTGTAGAGTGTGGACGCTGTACGAATATGTGTCCTGCTTCGGGTACAGGCAAAACCTTATCTCCGATGGATCTCATTGTCAAAATGAGAGATCACTTAACGGAAAAAGGAGCTTCGGTTACCTCCCGCACACCTTGGATGCCTGACTTCGCCTTTTCTAATACGAAAGGCAATCAGCTAGCGATGCAAGCTTCAGAAGCAGCGGCTGCATCTGAGACCGCAAAGGCAGTCCTCGAATACGATGTAAATTTGATTGGCGATGTAATTACCGAAGAAGAATTATGGGCTTGTACGACCTGTCGCAACTGTGAAGACCAATGTCCTGTAGCCAATGAGCATGTGGAAAAGATCGTGGATATGCGCCGCTTTTTGGTGCTTACCGAAGGAAATATGCCGCATGAGGCTACCCGGTACTTCCAAAATATTGAAAGGCAGAGTAATCCATGGGGAATTAATCGTAAGGAACGGATTAAGTGGCGCGAAGACCGTGAGGATATTGAAGTGCCTACCGTAAATGAGGTAGAACAGTTTGATTATTTATTCTGGGTAGGATCGATGGGTTCGTTTGATAAGCGCAGTCAGAAGATCGCCCAATCTTTCGCGAAGATTATGAATCTAGCAGGTGTCAAGTTTGCCATTCTCGGAAATGAGGAGCGAAACTCGGGAGACACCGCACGTCGAATGGGAAATGAATTCTTGTTCCAACAGCTGGCTCAAGAGAACATCGCGAACTTTCAGGCTTATGAAGTCAAGAAGATCGTCACGACTGATCCTCACGCTTTCAATACGTTCAAGAATGAGTATCCTGAATTCGGATTGGAAGCAGAGGTTTATCATCACACACAGTTAATTCATCAGCTGATCCAGGAAGGTAAGATTAAGCCGGAGAAGGAAGTCAAGGAGGCGATTGCTTACCACGATTCTTGTTACCTGGGCCGATACAACGATATCTATGATGTTCCGCGGGAAATTCTGCGTTCGATTCCAGGGGTTCAGGTGTTGGAAATGGAGCGTAATAAGGAAGATGCGATATGCTGTGGAGCAGGCGGGGGAATGATGTGGTTAGAAGAAACCCAAGGGAAGCGGATCAATGTGGAGCGAACCGAACAAGCCCTTCGCGTCAATCCAACCATGATTGGAAGCAACTGTCCGTACTGCTTAACGATGTTAAGTGATGGAACGAAGACGATGGAAGTAGAAGAACAAGTAAAAACATGGGATATTGCGGAAATTGTGGAAAAATCACTGTAGCCATAGTCAGCCAAGTGGATGTATAATAAAAATATTAGTATTCAGTGTCCGGTAAGGTGCCGGCCATTCTTTTCGAAACAGCTTCGTTATTCCATGGCGAAGCTTTTTTAAAAGCACTCCGAAAAAAGTCTCCCATCTTTAAACCGAGACCATGCGATAGCGAGTGTAGGTTAAGTGGGAGATGAATTTCGGTTAGGCGGTAGCCTAATCTGCGCCACGGGCTTGGCACCATCCAAGTTTTTCTTTAGATGAGAGTCGAATGAGCGGTCAGTCGGTATCGGAAAGAGGGGGAGGAAATCATATGGGGAAAACGGTGATTGTGAGTGCAGCACGCACACCCTTTGGTAAATTTGGCGGAGCACTAAAGGATCTTCAGGCCGTAGATTTAGGAGCAATTGTTATTAAGGAAGCGGTGGAACGAGCAGGGATTAAAGGCGAGCAAGTAGATGAAGTAATTATGGGCATGGTCGTGCAGGCAGGAGCCGGACAAATACCGTCACGACAAGCCGCCCACAAAGCTGGACTTCCTTGGGAGGTTCAAACCGAAACGATTAATAAAGTTTGTGCTTCGGGGATGCGTGCCGTGACGATGGCGGATCAGATCATTCGTGCCGGGGATGCGAAAATTATGGTAGCTGGTGGAATGGAAAGCATGAGTAATATTCCCTATGCGATGCCAAATGGCCGTTGGGGAGCACGCATGGGAGATACCTCGATGAAGGATTTGATGGTTTCAGATGGATTAACTTGTGCCTTCCAAAACGTTCATATGGCCGTTCACGGCAGTACGGTGGCAGCGGAATATCAGATTTCCCGTGAAGATCAAGATGCTTGGGCGTTGCGCAGTCAACAGCGCACGGTGAAGGCGATTGAAGATGGCAAGTTTAAGGATGAAATTGTTTCGGTTACGATTCCTGGGCGCAAGGGGAACCCGGTTATCGTGGATAGGGATGAAGGTCCGCGCAAAGAAACGACCCTGGAAGGCCTGGCGAAATTGCCGCCGATCTTTGTAAAGGATGGTACGGTTACTGCAGGAAATGCACCGGGAGTCAATGATGGAGCGGGAGCCATGGTGCTGATGTCTGAAGAAAAAGCAGTAGGGCTAGGCAAGAAGCCCTTGGCGAAGATTCTAGGGTCTGCGGCTGTCGGTCAGGATGCCCCTTATATTGCTACGACCCCAGGCTTGGCGATTCAAAAACTATTAAAGAAGACGGGGTATTCTCTAGAGGATATAGATTTGTTTGAAGTAAATGAAGCTTTTGCCGCCGTATCGCTTACGAGCGGAAAGATCGTGGGCTGGGATCCAAATAAGGTAAATGTCAACGGGGGTGCGATTGCCTTAGGACATCCGATTGGAGCAAGTGGCGCACGTATTATCATGACCTTAATTTACGAGCTTCGCCGCCGTGGCGGAGGATTGGGAATTGCTGCGATTTGCAGCGGGGCAGGACAAGGTGATGCGATTTTGGTGAAAGTAGATGAAGTGAAATAGAATCGGAGAGGAGCAGGAATCATGAGTATACAAAAGTTGATGGTGATTGGAGCAGGACAAATGGGAGGCGGGATTGCACAAGTGGCAGCAACCGCTGGGTTACAGGTAGTTTTACACGATTTGAAGCCGGAGTTTGTGGAAAAAGGATTTGGTGTTATTAAGAAAAATTTAGCTCGTGACATAGAAAAAGGCCGCAAAACCCAAGAGGAAATGGACGCGATCCTAGGGAGAATAATTCTTTCTACTGATTTAAACGATGGAAAAGATGTCGATTTTGTCGTTGAAGCGGTTATGGAAAATATGAACGTGAAGACGGGGATCTTTAAAAAGCTTGATGAGGTCTGTCCCCCTCATGCGATTTTAGCGAGCAATACGTCTTCTCTCCCGATTACGGAAATTGCAGCGGTAACCAAGCGTCCGGAAAAAGTCATCGGTATGCACTTTATGAATCCTGTACCGGTCATGAAATTAATCGAAGTGATTCGTGGCTTGGCTACATCCGATGAAACCTATGCGGTGGTAGAAGATCTTTCGAAAAAGATGGCGAAAGTACCGGTTGAAGTGAATGATTTCCCAGGCTTTGTTTCCAATCGTATTTTGCTTCCGATGATCAACGAAGCGATCTATTGTGTATATGAAGGGGTAGCTACTCCGGAAGCAGTTGATGAAGTCATGAAGCTCGGTATGAATCATCCGATGGGACCTTTAACGTTAGCTGACTTTATTGGATTAGACACTTGTCTTTATATCATGGAAGTATTACATGCTGGTTTAGGAGATTCTAAATATCGCCCATGTCCATTGCTTCGCAAATATGTGAAAGCTGGATGGCTCGGTAAGAAATCCGGTCGCGGCTTCTATATATACGAATAAGAAAGCTACTGGCGTAGCCTTGTGCGTATAATACTTGACTGATAAGTATAAGAAAGCTACTGGCGTAGCCTTATGCGTATAATACTTGACTGATAAGTATAGCTAGTGAAAGGAGACCCTGCATCATGAATTTGCGTTTTACTGAAGAACAAGAGATGATGCGGAAAATGGTGCGCGATTTTGCCCAAAACGAAATTGTACCGATCGTCGAACATATGGAAGAAACGGATGAATTCCCCTTGGAAGCCATCCGGAAAATGGGGGAATACGGACTCCTGGGGATTCCGGTTCCGGAGGAGTATGGAGGAGCGGGAGCAGATTTCGCCTCTTATATTCTGGCCATTCATGAAATGGCTAAGGTGAGTGCAACGGTAGGGGTCATCCTCTCTGTTCACACCTCAGTAGGAACCAACCCGATTCTTTATTTTGGAAATGAAGAGCAAAAACAAAAGTATATTCCTAAGCTAGCGGCAGGTGAATATATCGGGGCTTTTGCTTTAACCGAGCCAAGCGCCGGTTCTGATGCAGCAAGCATGCGCACAACGGCCGTACGGAAAGGCGATAAGTACATTTTGAACGGGTCCAAAATCTTTATTACCAACGCCGGAGCGGCTGACACGTATATTACGTTTGCGGTGACAGATACGAGCGGAGTATCCGCTTTTATCGTGGAGAAGGGCACTTCTGGCTTTACCATCGGTAAAAAAGAAAAGAAGATGGGGCTGCACGGTTCTAATACCTGTGAATTGATTTTCGAAAATGCCGAGGTTCCGGCTGAAAACTTGCTTGGTGCGGAAGGAGAAGGCTTTAAAATTGCCATGGCCAACCTGGATGCTGGACGGATTGGAATTGCCGCTCAGGGATTGGGTATTGCCGAAGCGGCTCTTGAATATTCGATCCGCTACGCCAAGCAACGGGTACAGTTTGGGAAACCGATTGCTGCCCAGCAAGCGATTGCCTTTAAGATCGCTGACATGGCGACCCAAGTGGAAGCAGCTAAGCTTTTGGTATATCGGGCAGCTGACCTGTGCAGTCGAGGAATCAAGTGTGGTAAGGAAGCATCCATGGCAAAGCGTTTCTCCACCGATACCGCGATGAAATCGGCAATTGAAGCCGTACAGGTCTTTGGCGGATATGGATATACGAGAGAATATCCCGTGGAGCGGCTGTTCCGCGATGCGAAGGTAACGCAGATCTATGAAGGCACGAATGAAATTCAACGAATCGTCATATCTAAATATCTGCTTGAGGATTAGAATAATCAGTAGGTAGAAAATACCATATAAATAGTGAGGAGAGAGAAACGGATGAATTTTATGCTTTCAGAAGAACATCAAATGATGCAGAAGATGGTACGGGAGTTTGCTGAGAATGAATGCGGTCCAACTGCTGCGATTCGCGATGAAGAAGAAGTATGGGATATGGGTATTTGGAACAAAATGGCTGAACTTGGCCTTTGCGGAATTCCTTGGCCAGAAGAATACGGCGGTGCAGGAGCTGACTATTTAAGCTATGCGATAGCCGTTGAAGAGCTATCCCGTGTCGATGCATCCGTAGGGGTAACCCTTTCCGCTCATACTTCATTGGCCGGTTGGCCTGTCTATAAATTTGGTACGGAGGCGCAAAAGCAAAAGTATCTTCGTGCAATGGCAGAAGGAAGAAGCATGGGGGCTTATTGCTTGACTGAGGCAGGTTCCGGTTCGGATGCAGCGGGAATGAAGACCACGGCTGTATTAGATGGTGAGGAGTGGGTGCTGAACGGGTCCAAAATCTTCATCACCAACGGAAGCTATGCGGATGTTTTTATCGTGATTGCTCAGACCAATCCGGAGTTAAAATATAAAGGTACGGTCGCTTTTATTGTAGAGCGTGATTTCCCTGGATTCTCTGTAGGTAAAAAGGAGAAGAAGCTAGGTATTCGTTCTTCATCCACCACCGAAGTGATTATGGATAACTGTCGTGTACCGAAAGAAAATATGTTAGGTCAAATTGGTGATGGCTTTAAAGTTGCTATGATGACACTCGATGGCGGACGTAACGGTATCGCGTCTCAAGCAGTAGGAATTGCTCAAGGTGCTTTGGATCATGCGACAGCCTATGCAAAAGAACGCGTTCAGTTTGGCAAGCCGATTGCGAAGCAACAAGCCATTCAGTTTAAGCTAGCGGATATGGCTACAAAAATAGAGGCGGCTCGTTTGCTTACTTATCAAGCGGCTTGGCGTGAAGATCAAGGGATTTCATATGGGTTGCAATCGGCCATGTCAAAGTTGTTCGCGGGTGATATTGCAATGGAAGTGACCGTCGAGGCAGTTCAGGTGTTCGGTGGATATGGATATACTCGGGAATATCCGGTGGAACGCTTCATGAGAGATGCAAAGATTACACAAATTTATGAAGGAACCAATGAAATTCAACGTTTAGTGATTGCCGGATATCTATTGAAGGATTAATGGCGGTGTAAAAGGGGATCGCTGGGCTGCTGCTCCTGCGATCTCTTAGCATTCAGGCATCCCCCGTTGCGAAAAGAGTAAGTTAGGGGTATATTACAAAGTAGTATATGACCTAACGCTCAGTCATATCGATAAGAAAGCTACTAGCGCAGCCATATGCGTATAATACTTTCCGATAAGAAAAAAGGGGGGCTATCCTTGGCAGCCGGAAAGAAATCAATACCTTCTTTAGTAAAGGATCAAAAGCTAGTGGAAAAACGCAGGGAACAGATTGTAGAAGCAGCTGTAGAACTGTTTATTTCTAAAGGATTCCACAAAACCACAACAAGAGAGATCGCTAGAGCATCGGGATTTAGTATTGGGACGCTGTATGAATATATTGAATCAAAAGAAGATGTTCTCTATCTCGTTTGTGATTCTATCCATACGGAAGTGGAAAAGAAGATGGAAGAGGCGATGGTTGAGTCGCGAACCGGGGCGGAAACGCTGCGTCATGCTATTCACGGTTTATTCCATGTGATGAATGATGTAGATGATAAGGTGCTTTTGATTTATCAGGAAATCAAATCGCTACCGAGTGAACCGATGCAATACGTGCTAAAACGCGAAGGATATATATCTGAATTCTTTGAACAAATCCTTCGCAAAGGGATTGAGGATCAATCGTTAAATATTGATCCGAATTTTGTAAAGCTGATGGCACACAATATCATCGTGTTGGGGGAAATGTGGGTATTCCGCCGTTGGGCGTTACGAAAGCATTACACCTTGGATGAGTATATAGAAATGCAAACGAATTTACTGTTAAGTGGTTTTCAAGGGGGAAGCATGTAATATATAAAATGGGTCGGAGGGAGAAATATGGAGACGGAAGCATATCGTCCAAAACATCATGTTCGTTTTGTCACGGCGGCCGCTTTATTCGATGGTCATGATGTCTCGATTAATATCATGCGACGTATTTTGCAGGGATCTGGAGTAGAGGTCATTCACTTGGGACACAATCGTGCGGTGGATGAGATCGTGAATGCCGCGGTTCAGGAAGATGTTCAAGGGATCGCCATCAGCTCTTATCAAGGCGGTCATGTTGAATACTTAAAATACATGTATGATCTTCTTAAGGAAAAAGGGGCCACCCATATTAAAATTTTCGCTGGCGGTGGTGGGGTTATTATTCCTGCAGAAATCAAGGACCTTCATGACTACGGAATTGCCAAACTATTCTCTCCTGATGATGGCCGGGAGCTAGGTCTGCAAGGAATGATTAACCATATGATTCGTGAAACGGATTGGCCGACACCGAAGCAGGCGGAAAAGGAAATGGAGCTGCTAAAGGAGAAAAACTGGGGAGCCATTAGTAAGCTGATCACGCTTGCGGAGGAACATGTGGAGAACGATTCGAAGGATGAATCCATAGCGGTCACGCTAGAAAAATTGAAGTTAGAAGCACCAGCTGTTCCGGTTTTAGGGATTACGGGTACAGGTGGAGCAGGAAAGAGCTCTCTTACGGATGAATTGGTTCGTCGCTATTTGGAGCAGTTCCCGGACCGTTCCATTGCGATTATTTCCATTGACCCCTCTAAGCAAAAGACGGGTGGAGCGTTATTAGGCGACCGTATTCGTATGAATTCCATTAACGACATTCGCGTTTATATGCGCAGCTTGGCTACTCGTGGCTCCAACTCGGAGCTGAGTAAAGCTACCAAGGAAGCTATTCATATCGTGAAAGCGGCCGGGTATGATTTTATCATCGTGGAAACGAGCGGAATTGGGCAAGGGAATTCCGGTATTGTTAAACTTGTCGATGTGGCGATGTATGTGATGACCAGTGAGTTTGGGGCTGCTACTCAATTAGAAAAAATAGATATGATCGATTACGCAGACCTGATTGTGATCAACAAGTTTGAGCACCGCGGATCGGAAGATGCCCTTCGCGATGTTCGCAAGCAGTTTAAGCGAAGTCATAACTTATTTACCATAGCGGATGAAGAGCTGCCTGTATTCGGAACGATTGCCAGCCAGTTTAACGATCCCGGAACGAATGTGTTGTTTGCTAATCTGATGAAGATTGTCGAGAAGAAAACGGGTGGAAACTGGCCTACGTCTTTAGATACGAAAAGGGAGAAGGTCACGAAGAAAAACATGATCATCCCTCCTGAGCGTGTTCAATATTTAGGTGAGATTGTTTATACCATTCGCAACTATAAGAAGTTTACGGAAGAACAAGTCGGGTATGCCCGAAAGCTTTTCCAATTACGGGGCACGCGTGAGTTGTTTTCAACGGATGCAGATTTTTTGAGAAAGCTCGATGATATGATTGCCTTCTATGAAGGTAAGATTCATCCGGAGTGTAAGCGGTTCCTTGAGAATTGGCCAAAGCTTCGGGAGGCCTATACCAAGGATCAGTTTATTACGAAGATCCGTGATAAAGAGATCGTTACTGAGCTTTATACTGAATCTTTGTCTGGAAATAAGATTTCTAAGATTAGCCTGCCGAAATATGAGGATCTAGGAGAATTGCTCCATTGGGCGATGAAGGAAAACCTTCCTGGCTACTTCCCTTATACCGCTGGGGTATTCCCATTCAAACGTGAAAATGAAGATCCTAAGCGGATGTTTGCTGGGGAAGGAACACCAGATCGTACCAACCGCCGCTTCCATTTCTTATGTGTTGGGGAAGATGCCAAGCGTTTGTCCACGGCTTTTGATAGTGTAACGTTATATGGTCAAGATCCTGATTACCGTCCTGATATCTATGGGAAAATTGGGAACAGCGGCGTAAACGTGTGTACGTTAGATGATATGAAGAAGCTCTATGCGGGATTTGATCTTTGCCATCCGTCTACTAGTGTATCAATGACGATCAATGGACCGGCTCCGATTATTCTTGCTATGTACATGAATACCGCTATCCATCAGCAGGTCGAGCGTTTTGTAGAGAAGAATGGCCATCAGCCTAATCAAGAAGAACTCAATGAAATTAAAGATTGTACGCTGCAAGTGGTACGCGGTACCGTTCAAGCCGATATCCTGAAGGAAGACCAAGGTCAAAATACGTGTATTTTTTCAACGGAATTTGCTTTAAAGGTAATGGGGGATATTCAGGAGTATTTTATCCAGAAGAAAGTCCGTAACTATTATTCTGTAAGTATCAGTGGTTATCATATTGCGGAAGCTGGGGCAAACCCGATTTCTCAATTGGCCTTTACCCTTGCCAATGGCTTTACCTTTGTGGAGTACTATCTTAGCCGCGGTATGCACATTGACGATTTTGCGCCAAATCTTTCTTTCTTCTTTAGCAATGGTTTGGATCCGGAATACACCGTTTTAGGGCGAGTGGCTCGCCGAATCTGGTCTACGGTCATGAAGCACAAATATAGCGGAAATGATCGCAGTCAAAAGCTGAAGTATCATATCCAAACGTCTGGTAGATCCCTCCATGCTCAGGAGATGGATTTTAACGATATTCGTACAACGCTGCAGGCTCTTGTTGCGATTTATGATAACTGTAACTCTCTTCATACGAATGCCTATGATGAAGCGATCACGACACCTACAGAGAATTCTGTACGCCGTGCGATGGCCATTCAGATGATCATCAATAAGGAGCTAGGACTTGCGAGGAACGAAAATCCGCTTCAGGGAGCTTTCGTTATCGATGAGTTGACAGACCTAGTGGAAGAAGCCGTGCTGGCTGAATTCCAGCGCATTAACGACCGCGGAGGCGTGTTGGGGGCTATGGAAACCCAGTATCAACGCGGAAAAATCCAAGAAGAATCGCTCTACTATGAGCATAAGAAGCATACGGGGGAATTACCGATCGTTGGGGTCAACACCTTTATCAATCCGAACTCCAGTGATAGTGATTATGAAATTGAATTGGCTCGTTCCACGGAGGAAGAAAAGCAAACTCAAATTAACAATCTTCGCGCGTTCTGGGATCAAAACAAGGATCAATCAGCGGCTGCTCTCGAGCGCTTGAAGCAAGTAGCTCTGATGAATGGAAACATCTTTGCCGAATTGATGGAGACCGTAAAAGTAGCCTCTCTAGGTCAAATTACTAAAGCTCTCTATGAAGTTGGCGGTCAGTATCGAAGAAACATGTA
>JAKFCU010000010.1:0-20312 GCA_036676475.1 Brevibacillus sp. | reverse complement strand
ATCCTAATCGAATAGATTGGGCTATTCATCCGGATTGTGCCTATCAGGTAGGGTGTATCCACACGGTACAAGGTTTAGAGATGGATTATGTAGGGGTTATTATTGGACCTGACTTAGGGTATGATCCGGATAATAGATCACTTATCATAAACCGAGAAAACTTTAAAGATAAAGGGGCTAAGCCTGCTAAACCTAAGAAAGGGCATCAGGATCCACTTGAAAGTTTAATTCGTAATACATACAAGACATTAATGACTCGTGGAATGAAGGGCTGCTACGTGTATTGCTGTGATAAAGAGTTAGAAAAATTTTTAAGGGAAAGGGTTAAGGAGACTTTCCGATACTCATAGATCACTCGAGGAAGCAAAATATGTTGGCATCGGTGGGTAGGGGAATAACTCTAGCAGAGTAAAGATCGTTTATGACAGTTGCTGAGCGATGGTTCGGGGTCTGACCCCTTTTTCAAGGTAAAGACGAGAGCTTTACCGTTAGCGATCACAAAGTGAGATTCGACAAATGCACTATAGTTTGGAGGAACTAGAACATAGAAGGCAAAGTGCCGAAAACAAGTCCAAGAGGAAAAGGGGAAAGGTTCAGAAAAACGACTGGATCGATTGACCGCTCTCTGATGGATGTATTTTGGCTGTCCAGCCCCGCAGCTGCCTTATAATATTGAAATGGGACGGATAGCTTATTTGTTTGATCAAATGAACCAAAAAGATTCAAAAATGCCCGCTTAGAGGATACCCCGTCAGGTATGAGTCCGACCCTGAATTAGCGTTCAGCGAGGGATTACACCTCACCATTCGTCTTTCTTGGGGAAGCGGAGTATGTTCGGTATGAAGGGAATAAGCCAATTAATTTTGTGTAGCTGTTGAAGCAAGAAATGCCTCTAGCGTTGGTTCCGGTGACGAACAAGGCGATTGTATAGGATATGATTAGGATGACGCTGATAATTGGAAACGATGAAAGATCCTGATAGAGATGCAAAACTCTAATTAAAAAGAAAAAGACAGGATGGAGGTCATGTGGGAAAATTTGGATAGGTGGCAGTAAGAGCAGTTCATTATTTACATGCTAATTATGCTGAAACACCTGTAGAAGCGTGGAATAAGGCGACAAAATTGAAATCTTCGGTGATGGTGTTAAAGGTTGTCCAAGCAATACTGTTTTAGGTCTCTGTGAGGAAGGGTTAATAAAGGGATTGGAGCGGGGAAAGTACTGTAGATCGAGTTTGCGGAATTCAGGTTACTACCCTTACCTCAAATTTGACCAACCTGTCCGTAAAGTATTAGATGAAACGTGAAGTAATCATGAGGAGGAAAATCATGTCTGAAAAGACGATTGATGTGAGGAATAAATACATTCAGGAAATCATGGATATTACAGCGAAGCTGAATCAGTTAGAGAAAGGTAGAATCTATGAACTGACGAATGCCCAGATTGATGGTTATCTTGCGACGAATGTTAATCAGCTGAGAAAAATGATTGCGGGTCTAATTGTTAAGATAGAATATGGCAAAGATTCTATTGAAGATGAGATATTAGAGATAATGGGTGATAGGGAGTGTTAGCTGTTCTATTACTGAATTTGTAGGTAGAGGAAATTTTACTTAAGAGTGTACCATTTATTTAAAATGTTTTAGCTTCTTGATTTTTTGATAAAATTATCACCTTAGGTCTATCTTGTGGTTTAACTAATGAACTCTAGTGATGAAGCCGGCGAAGGTGTGTTTTACTTTTGAAACGGGACAGTTTACTGGTAGAGTAAAAAGAAAAGATGTTGTAAATTATAAACGGATGTAAAAAAGTAAAATCTTATTATCCGATCACACTCGTTTACCGTTCCAGGGTTAAAATGCTAAGAAACAAATCAAATGGTGATAAAACAATCGTGAAATTGGACAAGCCTAAACTACAATTTTGTTAATATAAGATTCCCAAGTTGCTCTAAAAAATGTTGAATCTCGTATATGTTGTTGAGCAGAAAATGCTTCATTAATGCTAATTATCCAGGTATAATTACCCAGTATAGGTAACAGTTTCTTGGTAGGGGTGTTTACATGATAAAATTTGTAATGGTTAATCCCAAAAATGAGATCGGTGAAGATTATGTTAAAGAAATGGTATCCCATCTCAACTTCGATGTTCATTTAATTGATGAATGCGAAATATATAATACGACAACTTTTGGTTGGAGGATAAAACTAAAAACTAAAAATAAGAATCTTTATTTTCTAGAAATCTCGTTACACACGTACAATAAAGCAAAACACTTATTTATCCATATTGAACCACAGAAAATAACAGACGAATTCGATAAGGATTTGTATGATGTAAAATTGCATATTAAAAATTCTTTTAGAAAAGATTGGGACGAGTGTATTTGGTTAGAAGATGAACAATCTAATCTTTTCGCTGATCAGTTATATTCAGCTATACATAAAACGGAAAATCATCTAAGACAATTAATCAATATAGTAATGATTAGGAACTTTGGTGTTAAATGGTGGGATAAATTTGTTCCTTTCAAGGTTCAAAACAAGTATAAAGCAAGATTTTCCTCTTATAAGCGGGTTGCACAAGCTTACGCAAATGTGAGTGATCATTTATTATCCATCGATACAGATGATCTTTTAGAAATTATGACTCATAAAATAATGAAATTCTCTCCAAAGAATGAACATGTTGTAATCAATCTGTTAGACTCATTGAGGGAAGTTGCGGATTTGCCTACCGTTGCAGCAGAATATAAAAATGCAATTGATAAATTAAAATCTGAATGTGAAGTTGAGGTGGATCTGTGGCAAACTTTGTTTGGTAAGCTATTCCCAGAAAGTTTCCAAATAGATTGGGAAGACTTTAGCAAAAATAGAAATCATGTTGCTCACAATAAGTTAATTGATTTAAATGCTTTTAACATAATTAATAAGAACATCGAGGGAATCCAGAAATATATTTCTGATGCGGAAAAGAAATTTAAACGTACTAATTTATCTGAAGAGGAAAAAGAGCTAGAATTTGAACTAGAAGAAGCAATGAGGGCTGATCTAGAACTAATGATGCTTGAAAGAATGGAATCGGAAGCCAACATTAGCATACTTAGCTCAACGGATATATTCGAAATTTTTGATGAGCATGTCTCCAGTTTTATTGAAAGCATTAAAGACAGTATTTATTTTCGAGAAGATTTAAATATTGACACCAAAGATTTGATAGAAAATGAAGATAAACAAGAGCTTTTTAGCGCAGAAAGTAAAATTACTAATAACTTAATAAAAATACACGCAACTTTAGACCTTAATGAAGAAGCTGCTCAAGAAAGTACGGTACGACTCGACATAATCTCTAATGATGAATTGGTAGATACCTGTGAGTTATCATACACAAATGGCGGAGCAGAGCTGGATGAAGAAAATGGATATTATATGCCAACCGCATACAATGAATTTAATGGGGGGCATTTAGAAGACTTTGAAGCAACTGTGTACGCTACTATTGAGGAAGTTCTCCCAAACTTAGTAAAAGTGGTGGATCTGGCAAAATCACAGGCGCAAGCCGTAGGTAATCAGTATCCAGTTGCTGATTCTGAATGTGAAGAGTGTGGTGAGCAGTATATCTGTATTGATGAGTCAATTTGTAAAGTAGGCACTTGTGTGAATTGTGGGTATGAAAATGAACTGGATGAATGCGAAAGATGTCATAAATTATATAACTCAACCACAGAAGGAGAAGAATCGTTTTGCGGTGAGTGTACAAACTATATTGAACGCCAAGACTAATATTCCGTTCAAATATTAAAGCTGCGCTATTGCGTGGCTTGTTTTATTTTTTATTCTTCTTGTTGGTTTGCTCGCACTATGTTGTTTATAAAAAAGCGCATCAATGTTGATGATCCATTTTACAAATTAAATTTTATTTTTTGAATATAATATATAAAGAGCCCAATTTGCATTAATGAAATAGGGCTCTTTCTTGTTAGTTTGGTTCTCACCTGAACGGGAGATTCATTTTCCATAAATATTTTGGATCATAGTCTAGTTCGGACGCCATTAGCAATATAAACTACCAAAAGAACGATATTCGGAAGAATTGGTCTTATGGTTATTGGCACTAGATTGTCGATATGCTTGATAGATAGCTATAATATAATTATTCATTTTTAACGGAGGACTTTAAAATGTCTTATGAAATTGGCGGACGGGCAGATAAATTAGGCAATCGCTATGAAGGACGTTGGGTCGCTACCCAACTCTTAAGATTATTGGAGGAAGAAATTCGCTATATTGTGGTTGAACCGATCGGGGAAGATGAACGTGGAGTGGAATTTTTTATTGAACTGAAAAATGGTATACGACAATTTCATCAATGCAAAGCAAGAAATGCGAGCGAAGAAAGCTGGTCCGTGAATAATTTGAAAGGCAAAGGTGTCATTCAAAATATCATTTATCAGCTTGATCGTCAGCAGGAAAGCTACGAATTTATGTTTGTTTCAGGAGTACCGGTGACCAACTTGGGAGATATATGTGATAGCGCCAGAATGTCTTCAGATGATGTTGAGGCATTCTTAAAGTATCAAATTAAAAACAGTGGTCCTCGGACTAAGGCATTTAAAGATTTTTGTAAAGCCGCCGAACTCGACTTTGAAAACCGACAAGACCAGGAACGAGCGTTCAACTATTTTAAACGTATTCATATGAAGTTATTTTCGGGTGATTTGGATCAGTTGCTAGCAACAACTCGATATTTGCTTTCAGGGGATCCTGAAGTAGCGATTGCAGCTATGCTGCATTATGTCGAAAGTCATAATAAGTTTGGCAGGCCAATTTATGCAGATGAACTCATAGCTTACTTGGAAGAAAAGGAGATATACCTCAAAGACCTTGCGCATGATCAAAGAGTTCTTCCGGCTATGGAGATGCTGCAGAGACAGTTTTCAGAATCAATAAAGCCGCAACTCATTCGGAGCGAATTTCTTGATAGGGAAGAAATATCAGCATGCCTGGAAGCTTTGGACAGCAATGGACTTGTCCTGATACATGGTGATGCGGGAACAGGCAAAAGCGGAGTGCTTTATGGAATTACAGAAAAGCTAAATAAACTTAACATCCCTTTTCTTCCAATTCGAGTAGACAGACAGATTCCCAAAGACTCAGCACAACGGTTTGGAGAAAATATTGGGCTTCCTGACTCCCCAACTCTGTGCATAGCTGCTCAAGCGATAGATCGTGCTGTTGTATTGATCATTGATCAGCTTGATGCTATTCGCTGGACTAGTTCGCATTCTTCAAATGCACTGGAGGTGTGCAAGGAGTTAATTCGTCAAGTGAGAAATGCCCGACGCGATCATAAAGACATTAGAGTTATCGTGTCTTGCCGCTCATTTGATTTAAATTATGATCCGGAAATTCGGCATTGGCTGAATGAAAAAGACATGGATAATAAAGAAGTGTGGAGAAAGATTGAATTAAAGAAACTGTCTGAGGACTTGATTCAAAGCATAAGCGGTATTGAAAAATATGCCGATTTGCTCCATCAGCAGCGAGTACTTTTGTCTAATGCCCAAAACTTGTTTATGTGGTGTCAATTAATCGATACCGGATATTATCCTTTATTTGAATCAACAGCAGAATTGCTCGAAATATTTTGGAAAGAGAGATTAGAGCAGATTGAAAGGTCTGGAGTACCCTTGACGGATGTCAATCATGTCTTGGATCGAATAAGTTTGTATATGGAGAATAACAGTGAAAACTCCGCACCTCGCCATACAGTATCCCGTTGTTCGCCGAAAGCTTATGAAATGCTGCAGTCTCATGGCATCATACAAGAAGTATCGGCAAGAATTAGCTTTTGCCATCAAAGTTATTTGGACTACTTAATCGCCAGAAAGGCAGTGGATGAATTACAACAGGGCAAATCAATATTAGACTGGCTAGGCCCGTTAGATAAACAAACGTTATTTCGAAGGGAGCAATTGCGACAAGTCCTCAGCTTTTTATCCCAAGATAGAATTTTGGAATTCACGAAGGCAGTTCGGGTGCTATTATTTAGTGAATATGTAAGGTTTCATTTAAAACAACTTGTCTTGGAAATTTGGTCTGGCATTAGGGACAGCAGTGTTCCATTGCGTACCCTTACAATAGAACTGTTGGAAGACGAGTATTGGAATCCGCATTTGATTGAGACTGTCTTCTTCAATAATGCATTTTATACTAAATTTCTGATCGATAACAGCTTTATGCAGAGATGGCTCTATTCATCGGATGAAAATCTAGATACTAAAGCACTTAGGTTACTACGGTCTGTGGTAGAGGAGCTTCCGGATGAAACTGCACTATTGTTGGAGCGATTTTTAGAATTGCATGAAGCACGTATCGAAGAAGTTCATCAAACTATAGGATGGCATATAGCTAAAGATTCGGATAAACTCTTTGCGCTTCGAATGAAACTGGCTAACATGGGTTACTACCCTTATTTAATAAATTGGAAGGAAATTTCTGATTGTAATCCGAGTAGAGCTATCCAAATGATAGAATGGTATCTTTCCAGAAAAGATGATATCGAACAGAATTCAAAAGGTGAACAATGGCACGATCATGACATGGAATATTTACTTCCGATGGCGGAGAAAAACCCATTGGAAACCTGGGATCGTTTAATGCCTTATATTGTTAGCATGGCTGATAAGGTGGATATATATGGACTGAGAAAATGGAAAAGATATCGTGAAAATGATGTATTCGTCTGTTCCATCGAACTGTTAATTGCAGCAGGTAAATCGCTGGCTCTCGCAAAGGCAGAAATGGCAATGGAAAAATTACAGAATATCCCTAACCAATCATCTCCATTGTTTAAATATATGATTGCGGAAATCTTTTCTGCAATCCCCTCAGATTATTCAGACAAGATTATTTCTTGGATTCTGGAGGACTTGTCCAGGTTGCAAATTGGCAAGGAGTTAGGAGAGCCAAAATACAAGATATCTGGGGAATTAATAGCATTGTTTTCTCAGTCCTGTTCTCAAACGTTATTCAGTGAATTAGAGAAAGTATTATTGAACTACTATGGAGATGAGCTTGAAGTTAGAAAGTTTTATCTTAAAAATAAAGAGAGCAGACATTATAATCAACGTTGGGGACAAACCCAATATCAACTCTTGTCTAGTTTATGCGTGCAAAGAATCAGCGCAGAAACAGCTTCATTGCTGGAAGTGCTAGAACGGAAATTCAAGAAGGCATCCAATATCGGACTCGAATCCTCCTCTGGATTTTTCATGGCACGTTTTGTTGGGTCAACCTTGGAAAAAAATGCATTTAAAATCAGCAACAGGGCATGGCTTGAGATCATAAGCAACAAAAAGATCCCATATGACCGTACAGGGTCGCTTAGAGAATCAGAAGATGGAGAAAGCTATATTGAGTCTACAATCTGGCAATTTTCTAGAACGCTAGAGAGGGCTGCCAACATGCAGCCTGAAAGATTTGCAAACCTGT
Organism: Brevibacillus sp.; assembly: GCA_036676475.1. Lineage (GTDB taxonomy): Bacteria > Bacillota > Bacilli > Aneurinibacillales > RAOX-1 > LC029. The sequence continues at coordinate 12,819 of JAKFCU010000010.1, read as the reverse complement.
TGCTTTCATTTCCTGATGATGTTCATCCGAGTTATGTTGCTGCCATTTTCAGAGTGTTTGAACGTACCGTGCCAGAAAGCACAGTACCGGAAGAATTCAAAAATATTTGGAAACCTGTGTCTCTACAAACCTTGTTACAATGTATCGATAAATTTTTTGTTATGAATGATCGAGAAGAAGCGATAGCTTTCTGTCGGCTATTAAGGGACAGAGCGGAAGAAGAGTGGCCGGATCGGGTGATAGATAAATTAATAGAACTGGCCATTAAGCATCCGGATTTAGAGGCTGGTAAACTGAATGTCCATAGTTCGGGATGGAACGGTAATATGGATACAACTTCAATGAATGACTTGTTCAATAATACGATTAATTCCGTTCGGGGAGTTGCCGCTCATGCTATAGGGGAATTGTTGTGGGAGAATCCATTATTGCTGCCTAAACTGAAACCCGCTATCGATTCCTTAGTCATTGATCCCCATATTGTTATAAGAATGGCTGCTGTTTATCCACTCCTGCCTGTATTTAATATAGATAAGGATTTAGCCATTCAATGGTTCCACATCATTGCAATAGAAGATATTAGAGCCATTGCGAGTCGTTATGGTATAAAATTCATGTCGTACATGATGCGTACACACCATAGGGATCTAGAGCCAATCGTAAAAGCCATGCTTAGTTCCTACAATGAAGAGGTTTCCAAAAATGGCGGAGAAATCATTGCAGGTTCCTTTTTGTTTTATGACTTATTTGAGAACGAAATCGAAGGTTGCTGCCTACATGGATCGATTTCCCAGAAAAAAGGAATTGCCACAATGGCATCGCACTATATTGGGAATAAAGAAGTTGCAGATCGATGTCGTCATCTGTTAATCCGTTTGATAGACACCAATGGCAAAGAGTTGTCAGATGAAATTTCAGATATGTTTAGACATGATTTACTCAGCGTTAAAGAAAATGCGATTCTTTTTAAGCATTACTTGAAATCAGATGCATGCAATGAGAATTCAATGTTTATGTATGAATTAAGTAAACATGAGGGATCATTGCTAGAGTTTGCAGACTTGATCTTTTCGCTATTTGATATGTTTGCGTCGCGATCAGCCAGCGTCAGAGACAGTCGTTCAAGGCTAAACTATGCGGTAGATGACGCGATAAAACTTCTTTTGCGACTGTATGACCAATCTAAAGATATAGATACGGTTATCTTTCAAAAATGTTTAGACACCTGGGATATACTTTTTGAAAAACGCATTGTATATGCTAAGCGAATTGTTGATGAAATTAATTTATAAAACTTAAGTACTACTGAAGCGGAAACTTGACAGATTATTAAAATACCTCTTGGGTGGGTGCCTGCCCCAAAATTGTTAAACCGAACATCATTGACGTACAAGCAGACATAAAAACGCCCAAACTCCATTGAGTTTGGGCGTTTACCCTTACCATGCTTCCCACATCCTATCCTTCCTTCTTCCATCCCTGAATAGCGGTAGTCATATCCGCAATCGAGGTTGTTAAGGCTTCAATTCTGTTCTCTACCCTAGTTAAAAGGTACCAGGAGACAAAGATGGGAAACCCAGGTTACCGATCATTGAGATCAAGTCTATCTGTTCCATGGGTTTCCCTCCTAATTATCGGGCCATCGATAAGTTTCCTTACTTATTGATGGCCTATATTATTCTTCTACACCAAAGTCAGTGACCGTTCGATGGGTGATTCCGGCATCTTTGATGGATGCGATATCGAACAATCCGCCGATGGCTACGATGGCGTCCATTTGGGTTTTGACTTGAGCCGAGGTTAAGCCTTCTTTCGGAGCGGGGACATCCATCTTCACTGTTTTTCCGTCTACTTTATAGAAGTACAGGGAAAGTACGGATTCGTTAATTTCAAGAGGCATGAGGTACACCTCCTTTCGTGAGCGGATAATAGAGGTTTTTCAAGCGATGCTGTTCAAACGGGGTTGTGGTTTCCTTCCTTACATTTCGATGATTTCTTGATCATTGGAGAGGATGATCTGTTCCAATGGCCATTCGGAAAGGGCAGCCATGGCTTGTCCAAAAGCATGGACATTGTCGAGGGTAGCATTGGCCACGTTGACATTTTTGTAGATGCGGTTCTTGCGGATCGGTTTGCCCATATCGTCGGTTCCAGCGTAGAAGACCAGTTTTAGTTCTTTGACATCCTTGGTCGTTGACCCATGAAAGCCAAGGTGACTAAGGTTTGGGTATGAATCAGCTCTTTCATGAGAGGACTCCAAGGGAAATAAGGACGTTGGCAAATCGACATTGATGGGAGAAGGGCGATTTGTCAGCGAAGTAAGAAGCCGATTTGTGCGAAGTTTAATTGAGCGTAATCTTTATACCTTTCATTTTCTTCTCGGAACCTTCGTATATTCCGTCAGCAATGGTTAGTACACGCATTTTTTCATCTGGCGTAGCATCTTGCAGTTCCATAACTTGTTTGCAATTAATAAAATAAGCATCAAGTAAATCGTCATAAGTCTTACACTTACCGAAATAATAATGGAAAAACCTTCTGTTAATTTATCAATAATTCGAATGGCCAACACCCCCAATAGTAGACTAGCATTTCCAGTGTAACCCAAAAAACTAATAACTGTTGGTATTTTTTTGTAACTTTTTTCATAAAAGCTTAACCAAAGCGGCAGATTGAAGCCTTTATATTCTATGTGTGTTTTCGCAAGCGGGTTAGATAATTGGACCACAAATATACTATAGTATAAAGGGGCAATATAGTAGATTTAGCAAACTTAAAGAGATTTGTTAACGATTAGCATAAGGGCAAAGGTTCATTAAAGAGGATAAAATATATCTTCTTTACGGGCCGCAACCCGACATTTGGCGGTATGTTCGTTAGTAGAATTGTGCGACTAGTTGCAGATCATACATGATAATTTCTACTGCTTACACCCTCAGGTAATGGACTCTGACCGCTGCTGAATAATGACGATTACATGAACACTGTCGTGCAAAAAGTCTAGAATTAGAAAAAACGCCCAAACTCCAATGAGTTTGGGCGTTTACCCTTACCATGCTTCCAGCATCCTATCCTTCCTGCTTCCACCCCTGAATGGCGGTAGTCATATCTGCGATCAGGTCGTTATGATAGTTAACGGTAATGCTGCCGCTTTACCTTGAAAAAGGGATCAGGTACCGAACGATCTTTCAGCTAGAGATTATCAAACCAAAATATGATAAATATGATAATATATTATTTAGTAACAACTCTATTTTTATCATCTCATTTAGGAGTCAACTTATAGTTTTCATTTTTAGGGGGGGCTTATGTTATCTGTTTCGGATTTTATCAGACTACAATTTAGCGAAAGGGTGATAGAACAGTTACAAAGTTTTGTTCGGTCAAAGGAAGCTGGCTTAAAGTTATATAATTTTCTAAGCCGCCTGAACGATTACTGCTTAGATGATAGGAAATGGGTAATGATAGGGGACAGTGAAATTCTAACTCAGCTCGAAAATAATCTTGTATCCTATCCAATAATCTGTGACGATGGAGAGTATATGCTTGTCTTGAAAAGAGAGACAGATGTCTATCAAGTTACAGAATTAATTGTTAAGCCTAATTGCTCGCAACCTCTTCAAAGAAAAGTATAGCAGGGGGCTGGTTTAATACCAGTTCTCTTGCATCCTAAAATGAGTATAGAAAAAAGAGTTTAAAAGGACGGATAAAATTGTTTATAAGGAAAGGAGAATGTTTAAGTTGGGAGATAAAATTAGTATTAAAGAATTACTAAATCTATCTGATGAGGATCAACAACTGTTAGAACAAAAACGACAAATATCTGAAAAAGTTTGGTCTGAATTAAATGAAAGAGGATTATCTATACGACAAACAGCTTTGAATATTGAGGGAATAGGTGCAGCTCAAGTATCAAGAGTTTTACATGGAGAAAACTATAATATAGAAACTTTGTTAAAAATTTTAAATTACCTGGATTTAAAACTGGAAGTATTACCTCGGAAAAAGTAATTTGCTAAAACATTGCTTTAATACAGACTGTTTACTAAATTAACTAGTACTTAACCTTCTAAGAAAATGATTAAGTGCGTGCGTCTGCTGGTTATGTAATAATTGTAATATAATAAGCTATTTATTAAGTTTATATATGGTGTAAGTTCTTCATAAACAAACCAATAGTTTAATGGTAGATATATCTTGTTTAATTTAAGGATCTAGTGTCCTATAATACACTTCAAGTTTTGTACTTAGTTAGTCTTGTATAAAATACACTTCAGTTTTAAATTTAGTAAGTAATATAGTACTCTACAAGTTTTGGGTTTAGTTGGTCATGCCAATACATTCTCTTTTTAATTGATAGATCAAAACAATCTAAAAGTATATGTTATTTTAGATGCAATTTAAGCTTCAATGTACTTCAATTGAATTGTTGTAAAGAAGTAATAACTACCTTATTTAAACTACCTTTATTTATTAGTACCGGTTTATGAAAACTTTATGGCCACTCTCTAGTCATACTAACAGATGATAGCTGACTTAGTAGTTATTAAGATCATAAATGGGGAAATATATCAGTAAACTTAATCTCTCCAAAAATTACATTGGAAATGTCGAATATGTTGATTTATAGTCTCTGTTTTATTGTCGATAAACAAGTTAACCCAAAACATAAGAACTTTAATTTCTTTCTGTAGAAAACCATTTACACCATATACTGGTAAATGGTTTTTCTTTTATCTAAAATTTTCCTTGACAATATTTCCCTTGGAAACTATTATAAAGTCATCCATTCCGAATTCGGAATGTTAGATAATTATGTTCAGGATCAACATCATATTCATTCTAATAGGAGAGACCTTATGGATGATCACATAAAACTTATCAATATAATTGAGCAAATGGAAAAGATGGAGCAAAATATAGAGAACCTAGTGTATGTGGAAGGGGCTGAAAATACGCAAGATGCTAAAGAATTTCGGGATTTTTTAAGAGAACTGCAAAGGGAGATGCTTCTCACACCCAATGCTAGGTACGCCAGTAACCTTTATGAGCTCCTCTTGCTACTTAAACGTCCGATTGGAGAGTGGGGCTTTTTTAATAACTCATTTCTAGAGGATCAAAAGATTGATTTAAATCTCCGGATACTAAGTGAATCTACCGGAATTACTAAAGAGGCACACTATTTATTGAGGGAATATGAAAGCTATGATGAGTTGGCGACATCTCCCATCCGAGAATTCATGATCCTATGCCGTGGTGATAAGGATAATTCAGGGGATCCAGAGGCACAAAAACGATATGAGTTATTTCGGAATTATATTATTGATCATCCCTTGGTTAATATGGAAGAAACGCAGGTATGGGTCATTAAAAATCTTGGAAACAAGGAAAGGTACCTCAAAATCATTCAGGATTGTTATCAACCCTTTCAAATACACCGTTATCGATTTGCCTGTCCTCACTGTAAATGGACATTAGAAGAAAAGGTAGATAGACAGAGGGGGAATCAATACTATTGCCTGTCTGAAGATTGTGAGAATGAATTTGATGAATCCATGATGTTGTCCAATCCGATCCCTAAGGAAATAACGCATCGTCTGCATCCACGTATCCAAAGAACGACTGTGATACCTGGATTAAAGGAGATGGAGCTAAAGCTGATGCTAGAAAAGAAAAAACTAAAGGTACTAATGTATCCGAATATTGAACGGAATGGGGATATAGAAATCCGAAGTAAAGACAATCATCTTATTTATGTCGATGTCAAAGATTATAAATATCCTACAGCACTTGGAGCGCGAATCATATCAGATCTTAAAAAGGGGCTTCTAAAGACGGATATCATAGCGATTCCAAATCAAAAGGCAACGAAGGGATATTTAAAAAGAGTAAGAAGTTATTTATCTGAACAACCGGGTCTTGAGCCTATTAGAATTCTATCATTTAAAGATGTTGTCAAATTAACTGTAGAAATGAGTGAAAAAGATGCTTAAGGGGTATCGCAATGCTACGCAGGAAAACGCAGACGATTTAGTTAAGGTTTATGAGGATCTTTTTGACATTTCTACCGATTTCTATCGAACCTATATGCAAGAGTATATGGCCTCCAGAAAAATGACCTGGAGTGAGTATGAAAATAAGAGGCAGAAAGAGAAGAATCAGATCAAAAAGCTTGCTAGAAGGAATCTGTTATATCGTATTTTTTCAGTGGAGCTTTCGATCTATTTTTTTATGCAGGAATTCCACAAGGCTCAACCTACTGTCCGTAACGTTTGGTCCATTTATCCGGGATTTGATAGTGTACTTCCTAAAGTGGAAAACATAGAGGCGCTCCACGTGCTGCGAGTCTACTTTAAATTCCATTTTACCTTGCCTGCATGGGAAAACGAAGTGCAATGGTACATGAATCTAGCTAATGAACAATTAAAAGTTTATAAGCTAGTGGAAGTAGAAGATGAACTGGGTTCACCGTTGGTCGAACTAACCAATCAGGATGAGTTTCTAGGAGGGCGTGAGAAGTACCATAGAGAAATCCTGCGTAAAGATTCTCGTCTGATATTCGCCATCCAAAATTCAGATTTATTTGCTGAAAGAGAAAGGGTATATAAAGAATGGCTGCAACCAGAAATGGTATTAAAGGAGCCCCGTGAACTTCTGGATTTTGTAAGTGTTGATGAAGAAGCTTTTATTTTCCTTAATGACCAGTATTTAGCAGATCGTACACGATTACAGCTGACTCATTTCATAGGAGAGAAGAAAAAGAGGGGATTACACCCGAATTTACTACGAAAGACTCAACATGAACTGAGGGAGGGAGTTAAGAAACTAGAGCTTCCGACAGGAAGGGAGAAGATACCGAAAAAATGTTTAGCGCTGCAATTGGGCCCGACCCCATGGCAACAAAATGCTCTTTTAATAACAAAGGCTTATCGTAATCAATTTCCTGAACTGGAAAAGCCACGAGATATGGAAAAAGCCCAAAATGAAATTGATATTCATTCACTGTATGAGAATACTCACTTTGAATACGAGGATAAAGTAGGTACCTCGGGGATCGTAGGTGCGGGAAAGAGTACATTCCTAATACTGGAGACTATACGTATAACCAACCTGTCCAAATTTGACCCTTCGTGTGGGCAGAATGGAAAGGTCGCCATTTGGACGGAGAATGTAACGGAGGCGCTGATGCTGGTGTACCGTCTCCATCAATTGGCTGGAATTAAAGCGATTCCGATCATTGGTAAAGGACAGATCAAAAAACACCTGAAAGATTTCATTAGTCGAGTGAAGAGTGAATGTGAGGGGAATAATCAAAATCCTCTATCTAAACTCTCCATGGAATATGTTTTGCAGTTTTTCAAAGGAGAGTGCTCACTAGAAATTTTATATGATTTAAAAGATTTACCGAGAAAACCTTGTACTTCAATCAGAGTTCATAGAGATCGTAGGAATCGCGAAGGAGAACCCATTTATGAACAAGCATCTTGTCCTCTTTATCATAACTGCGGGATGTACGTAACAGAAAGACATTTAGCGGAAAGCAGTGTCTGGATTGGAACCGAAAAAGCATTTACGAACTCACGTCCTATGCCTTTGGTGAACCCACGAAGTATGACCTATGCGGAGCTTGCTTATCACGAGATGGACGTTATTTTTGTAGATGAAGCAGATAGCATCCAGTCGGGAGTCGAGGGATCCTTTAATACAAAGAATGATATTCTAGGCGGTAAGGAAACGATCTTTGAAAAGGAGTTTCTAATGGCTAGCCATGAATTCGAAACGAATTATGAACTGTCTGGTGCTGATGTACAAATTAAATGGATGAGCCACGTTAGTGAAGCGAAGTATTTTGCCCATTTGATTTACGAGCAATTTAAGAACAGTGCCTATGTACGCAAGAAAATCGCGGATAAGTCCTTTGCTATCCATACCACGATGGTTGAATTAACTGCCGCCTTATTTGAAATTCCAAGAGAATCCTATCAAATTGTCGATCATCCCTTCTTCCGTTTGAACTATGACATTGATTTTGCATTATTGCATGCCCCTGACGACGCTCATGGCCTGAAGTATGTAATGACAAAGCGATTGGATGAGTTTTATACCACCATTAAACAAATAAAAAACTTTCGTATTAGACCAGATATTATCTCGGGTTACATTCAACAAGAGGTAGAACGTTTTTTTGATGACTGTATCCGTGTTTGTAAGGAGTCATATCACTATAAACCTTTAAAGCAATTAGACGAAGAAAAAGAACGGGATTTAAAACAGTATTTTTATTTCCTATTACTATTGAAGAAGTTCGACTTCCATTTCAAAGGTTTAGTTGCCTTAAAACAACGCGCCTCACAATTATTGGAAAATGAAATAAACGATATTAATAGATCCTATCATATTCTGAAGAGGTATTTACCTTTCATTCCAGATTCAGCAACAGGGAGTCATTTTCAGTATTTTTTTAAAGAGAATCGGATACAGAATAAAGGTTCGATTGGTATTCTTCAGACCTATGATTATCTAGGGGTCGGAAGAAAACTGCTAACCGATTTCGGAAAATTATATGAGCATATTGTTCCAATTCAAGGGCCATCTATGGTTTATATGTCGGCTACGATGTTTGCCGAAGGTTCTATGCACTACCATGTGGATGTTCCACTGAAATATATTATCCACCCCCGAAAGGAGCCTGGAAAAATTAAACAGTTCCTATTACCGGTGTATGAAAATGAATTTTACTATGATGGGGATGGAAATAAAGTTCCTGTCTGTGTTTCTGGTGAAGTGGATAAGGAAACTCAATTACGAAAAATGGCCGAACTGCTAGTTCCGCATATTAAAAATGAATTAGCCTATTGGAATCACGCAGGTAGGAAGGTACTGATTGTGGTGAATTCTTATGCTCAAGTAAAACCCGTTGCGGAAGTATTGAAAAGAAGGTTAGGAGACTCAAAGGTTTATTGCCTGAAGCAAACCAAATATCATTCGGATTTTGATCAAGGAAACTTACTCGACGATAGTGATGTATTGCTTGGTGAAGTGGAACGGCTGGCTTTAAAAGAGGCGGATGTATTGATTGTCCCTTTGATGACGATTAATCGTGGGTACAACATTTTAAAGTACAATGAGGCCTCTCAAAGTTTTGATAAGGATTCTTATTTTGGCAGTGCATTTTTTATGGTACGCCCATACTTTCCTTATGATGATATAGGTAACGTGATCCAAGTGGTAAACGGGAGCTATTTAGAATTTGAGCAAGACAATCAAGATTCAGAAACACCCAAGCGATTCTATGATGGAGTGGCTCAGATTCGAAAACAAGCAAATGATGTGATGTTCCGGATTCTAGGTGGAAACGTCTGGCTTTATATGGACGAAAAGGATCGAGAAATCCTTGGATGGTATACCTTGATTAACATTTTACAAATGATCGGGCGTTTATTAAGAGGGCAATCAAATGCAAGGATTTTTTATGTTGATGCCAAATTCGCCTTAGAATGCGCGAAGGAATCTGGCAAGGAGGATGACGAATCGTCCAGTATTATCAAAACCTGGATTCGATTACTCGAAAATCAGCAACAAACGGGTTTGTCATCGTTAATTAACCAAATTTTATATGGGGAATTTCTGCAAGGTCTAAAAAAGATTTTTACTTAAGGGGAGAAACAGATGCAACAGGTACAAGAGCTGAAAACGAACCGCCCAGAGTTATACGAAGAGAACGGTCTGCTTGTTCATGAAGCCACATTAAACGCAGAAACAGCACAGAGCATCCGCGTTCCGGCCTTCTATCTGCCTCAACGATTTATTCATTGCTGGGAGGAATTGATTGGGCTTGATTCAACAACAGAACAACGGGTAAAAACCAATTCCTTTAGGGAAATCACTCATTCTCGTTATAGAGAAGTGATTTGTACGAATTTCACGTCTCGAGCACTTTTAGGACAAGAGCCTTTTCTATTACTTCGACCAAGTGTGAGTGATCATAAAGTATTTTTAATTTATCATCAGTTCATTCGGTTTTTCGAGCAAAAGGTAAAATATTTCCTTCAAAACCTAAACAATAATGGAAATAAACCATCGAAGGATTTTGTTTTACCTGAATTAGAAATAGAAAATGACTCGGAAATCCATCGCACAGAAGAGACGCTATACGATCTATCCCAAATGAAGGGATATAAAATTTATTTATCTGCATGGTTTGCAGATCAGTACCAGCACCGAATTCACGATGTCATTCAAATGGATCATTTTCAAATGCGTAAATTTTACGGTACGAAAAAGGATAAAAAGACAAGCCTAGTTCCATCTAGTATGTATTACTTTCCTAATGAGTGGTATACGACCACCTATGATGTCCATTCACAAATCGCCTCCGGTTTACAGCTTACAAAAAGTGAACCAAATAAACAAGGCGATGGAGAGTATACAAGTAAACTATTATTTTCTTATTTTATTAACCTTGATTTTGATAAAGAAGTAGATGAGTCGATTAGTATCCGATTTTTTGTATCTATTAAACGTTGGTTGATGCATATGGAGAAGAACGGTGAATTATATATGCCAAGGAAAAACTCCCGTTCCTTGTATATTATGAATCATCAATTGAACAAAATGGTACGTCTACGTTTTCACGAGTATAATAATCAGCTTCAAATCATAAATCGATTCGATATCGCGGATTACTTAAAAAGTATCGAAATGCCTTCGTTGGAATCCATTGTTACGAATCTGTATGAATATAGAAATCAATATTTAATACCTTATCAAGTTTATGATAAAGGGCTAGAAGACCATAATAACGTGGAAGTAGGAGCGCATCCCAATGAGCAGCTTATTATGTTCCAGGCATTTATGGAAGCATTCCCCTTCTTGGAATTAAGACATACGGACTTTGAAAAAGTTGAAAATGATAATTTAGTTGAAGATCTTGAATATCAGCGGATTTTATTAAGTGATGTATTAGAGCGTAAGGAAGAAAATATCGATATTGAGGTATTTGCAGAGAGTAAACATTATGTAGAACAAGCAAAACTAGCTCTTAGAAGGCTAGTGGAGGGAACGACGGATGAAGGCGAACAAATGGACGAGCAGTTTAAGGAAAACAACGTAACCCGCTACCAATTGCAGGAGAGCAACGATCCAAACGAATGCACGGACGACGATCATTTGCAATATTCTTATCGTCTTTTGGACAAACAAACCGGATGGATTGCCGCCCAACTATCTATCCGGCATTATCCTCAGTATGAGAATTTAGCTAGACCCCTAGAAATGGTCTTGGATAGGGATTCGGAGCAACAGAAAAGAATCCAAGAGATTCGAAATGTACTAGCTGCTGTACCTCGGGAAGGCCCGACCTTAACTTTAGTTCACATTGGGAAGGAGCCAAAGAAAGGCGGGATCAAATATGGAAGTAAGATGGACCCTAAGAAATCCGTAAAAAAGGGGTTGTTAGAGACCAAACGGATTTCCCAGATGTTTCATACGTTTCCCGACAAGGATAAACTGCAGCATATCATGCTGTCATCCGTTAGTGATCTATTGGTTCGAAAAGGCTTCCATAATCAGCGAGCTAAATATTTAGCCGCCGCTACCCAACGGTTTACATACTATTTCCCCATGAAGGTAAAAGTTGATTTGTACAATGGGAATTCCGGGTTTATGTTAGTCTTATTCCGTATGCACCAAGGCATATTGAACGTAAAATTCAAGGAAACAGATTGGCTCGAGTTGGACCAAGCAATTGTTCATTTGTCGGCGTCCAATAAACCCCATCTGATTGAACAAGAAGAAGAAATGTTTCTTCCTTTCTTCATGCCCTACTGCAAGGATGAAAAAGCCGTCCTTGTATTCCGAAACTGGGAGCTTCCGGAGGTCATCCGAATGCAAGTAGAAAAGGGGAAATTTCCATATAAGTTGGCTTTATTTTACCATGGTAAAGATATCCCTTATATTTCTAATATGAGTAAAGGAAAAGTTTCTACCGGCAAGTTTATGGTGAAAACAAAGGAAGAGTTTCTATGTGTGCCTCCAAAAGCAGCTCAAATGAAATTTAACCAATCTCAGACTAAACAAACACATAACCGCAAAATGCAACGTGTCGTCCCCATGAAAATAAAGGTGATAAACGCCAAAGAAGATAATGAAATTGCTGTAGCTCTTCATATGATGCGGTCATCTGCCCTGACATGGCAAACATTCTTGCGTAATCCTTTACCTTACCATTTGTTTGATAAACACATGAAAGAATTCTGTACCGATCGATGGGAAAATGAAGAATCTTATCACGATAGTGAAGATGATACAACGGAAAAGTTTTTAGGGGACACAGAAGATGATTATAATAACGATGTAGAGGATGAAGGGGCCGAAATGGATGAGCAATTGTCTTTTTTTTAAGAAGTAATAAACATAGTTTGTCACGATGAGAAATTAAGAGGGAAAGGAGGTTGGAGTCATTGGCAGGGAAAAAAGGAGCCAAACATGCTAAGCTCACTCACATAATCTATGCTGGGAAAAAGGTTGAAGCCAAAATGTGTAATCAATGTCAGATCGTTAAACCCTTGGATTTGTTTTACGAGGCCCCACGTGGAATCGGGAACAGGAGACCGAAATGCATAGAATGTTAACATTATGTTTGAATCAAGTCTAATATTTTTGAACCGAATAATCATTGACGAAAAACGTAATCGTTAAATAGGGCTTGCTGAATAAACAAAGAACCTAGTAATCACAAGGGTTTTGGACCTTTTTTGTCGAATATAAGTGTAAGGATTTGATTGAAAGTCTACAAAAAACCTTGCACTTGGAGGACAA
>JAKFCU010000009.1:0-5179 GCA_036676475.1 Brevibacillus sp. | reverse complement strand
CTAACCTTTGAACTCCTACCGCCACATTGACAGTGGCTCCTCCTAATAGTCGCTGATAATTTGTATTCGTCTGATCTTGGGAGATAAAATCCACAAAAGCCTCACCTAGTGATATGACCCCTTGTTTTTTCACTCTTTTGCTCCTTTCGTCATGCACTCTAGAAAAAAAATATTGCAGCCCAGGGCTGCAATATAAGTTTACACTAGCAGGGTTTCAATTTCTTCTGACCTTACGGGTTTACTATAAATATCAGTTCAACTAGGCTTTTTTACATCAGCTTTAATTTATTCGCGCTTCAAATGTATAGGATCCTGATTCAACTTCACATATAACTTTACCATCCTTTATTTCAATAACCTTCACTCCAATAGCTTTCGTTAAAGGATTTCCACTTTCTGTCACATCCTTTAGATCAGAAGCTGGAATAACGACAGTGGCAGTTGTATTAGCTGGAATCGTTGCTTCATAAGTAAATGTCCCATCCTTAACTTTCCATTTACTTTCGATTTCACCATAGACTGATTTGTATGATCCATCTACCCATGTGATACGTTTTTGCTTATCTATTGTAGGCTGTAATAGAAAATGCTGGAACCCTGGCTTTTCGAGTTTATTTGATATTCCAGCCATGTATTTATACATCCATTCAGCAACGGCACCGTAGGAATAGTGATTAAAAGAATTCATAGAAGAATCTCCAAAACTATCCTTTATGGAATATGAATTCCATCTTTCCCAGATAGTCGTTGCCCCGTTTTTCACACTATATAACCAAGATGGCATTTCCTCTTGTAATAAAAGTGTGTAGGCTAGTTCATCATCTCCAATATCAGACAAAGTTGGTAAGATGACATTTACTCCAAGGAATCCAACAGCTAACGTATTTTCTGGTTGACCTGGTCTAATGATACTATTCTCATTCTTTATATTTGCAGTCAGATTTTGAATCATTTTTTCCTTTTGCTGATTTGTTTCATATAAACCTAGTTTTAAAGCCCAAAGCAATCCAGTCTGTGCGTTATCCGCTCCAGGATATCCATGCCTCGATTGAGTAAAATTATCGGCACTAGCAGTTAATAAATTGCCATTTTCATCTAAATACTTCTTCACAAAGTCAGACTTCACCTGGGCATATAACTGTTCATATTTTTCTACCGCCGACTCATTGCCAATTGCTTTTGCCATTTTAATCATGAGCTGTGCATCATAGGCTCGATAGACGGTATTCAAATAAACCGTTGAGGTTGCCTGGAAAGCGAGCCAATCACCAAATAGTCCCGTATTATAACCATTTACCCCAACATAGTCCATATACTTTTCCATTTGCGCAAAGTTCTTTTCAATTACTGTTGTATCACCAGTTTGTTGATATAACACCCAAGGGATAATAATCCCCGCATCGCTCCAACCTGAAGCAACTGTATTAGCAAAAAATCCAACAAATGCTCCTGGCATAATACTTCCATAAATACCATTTGTATTTCTGTTATGAACATCCATAATCTCACTATAACTCTCTAAAAATCGGATATCGTTATAATTATAGACAGCAGTTTGTGCAAATAATTGAGCATCCCCCGTCCATCCTGCACGCTCCGCTCTTTGTGGAGAATCAGTAGGAATAGAAAGGTAATTTGATCTTTGTCCCCATAATATATTGTTAAACAATTTATTTACATCTTTATTCGAAGTGGTTATTGTCCCGCTTTGCTCACCAACGGATGTAATTACTTTTCCTTCTACTGAATTTATTCTGATGTCTTTGTCGGCTGTTATTTCCATATATCTATATCCATGGAAAGTAAACACTGGTTGGTATTCCTCGACTCCTTGCCCGGAAAGAATATACTTATCAGTTTGGGCAGCAGATGTTAAAGCTTTTCTATATAAGGTATCTTTTGGACCATCACTACCTCCTGTTGCAATATTTGAGTTTTTACGCCCGTCATTAAGCATCTCTGCATACCTTAGTGTAACTATACTTCCTTTCGTCCCACCTACTTTGATGCTTGGCACTCCTGCCATATTTTGACCCATATCAATAATAAGTGTTTCCCCCGCCTTTAAAGAAATATTAGACTTTGGATTAACATTTGTTGTAACTGCATGACCATAATCCAAAGTTGACTCTCCACCGTTTTGAGTAGATAGTTCGATTTCACTATATTTAAACGCTTCAATTGGGTATTGAGTATACTCTTCAGCAATACGTGCTGCAGCACCTCGGTCTCCCTTAACTTTACCAACGTAGTTAATCGCACTGACTGATGACCATCCACTGTCATCAAAATTGCTATTGTTCCACCCTTCTATTTCCCTAGCAATATTAGCATCATAGGTTTCACCATCAAAAAAGTCGTTTTCAAGTATTGGACTCTTTTCACTTGATTTCCAAGTCGACTCGTTAGTAACAATGATGTCTTTACTACCGTCTTTATAAGTGACGACCATTTTTGCTAGCAAAGCCAATTTATTCCCTGTGATTTTTGTATACTGACCTACTTGCCCTATACGTCCTGCAAACCACCCTTTTCCTAACATTACACCTAAGCTAACCTTTGATTGATTGGAAATATAGCTTGTTACATCATAAGTTTGATAATTTACATACGAATTATAGTCAGTCCAACCTGGATTAAATGTTTCATCAACAGGCTTATTCTGATCTTGAACTAATTGGATTTCTTTACCATTAATGAAGGCATTGTATACACCCAAAGAAGTTATATAAAGTTGAGCATTCTCAATCGGATTGTTGCCTAATTCCTTCTCTGTTCGAAATAAGGTAACATTTACTGGTTCGGTTGTTGATTTATTGTTAGTAATCCATTGTGCTCCATTCCAATTTGTTTTCCCATCTGTACTCATAAGTCCGGTTTCAAAATAGGCATTTTCTTTAGATTCTAGTAACTTATTATTTTGATCCCATACCTTTACTTTCCAATAATATCGAGTACTAGGTTTTAACTTAGTGCTACCGCTATACTTAATATTAACGGATTGAGCTGATGCTACCTTGCCAGTACTCCAAATAAACTTTCCCTGCATTAAGTTTTTTGCACTATCGGAAACAATAATTTCGTATGCTTGCTGCTTTGCTCCCCGTTTGTTTGACACCATATTCCAACTAAATCTCGGTTGTTCGGAATCTATCCCGATAGGATTATCCATATACTCTACCGTCAAGTTTGTAATGGAACTAGGTGGAGATGCCTTTACACTTTCAGAAATTGGAAATAAAAGACTCACTGTTAAAACCATTGTTAGAAAGATAATTAATGAACGTTTAATTCGCATGGTTTTCCTCCTTATAATTCAATCTAGTCCGCCTTTTTCATAGAGGATCATTACTGGTCTACATTTTTCTCACTCTCCTTTTGCATTTTGATGTATGTACACACAGAAAAACTCTGTGGTGCAAATAAAAATTGCTAAAGTTGAAAGCATACTTGCATAGATTGATCTAAAAGTGATTGGGGAACCTTTTTATTTTTACATGTCTTGTGGGGGAATTAGGGAATAAAATGTATCCGCTTACATGTAATACAATAATAAAAATTAAACCTAATTGTAAGGAGACATTTCTCGGGTTAGGGGGACAATATTCTGAATTTTAAAGTATTTCTTCTTTTCCCTGTACGATACATAATTTAAAATAAGAAAAACCCTTGTAGATAAACTTCCACAAGGGCATTGATTTTCTAATGCAGATTCAAATTCCGCCAACCGCCTAAATGAGTAATGTCCTCCCTAGGTTCTACGCCACTCGCTTCACAAACAAACCCTGGCACTTCTGTTCCATCCTCAAGCTGCACCTTCCCCATCGCAAGTGGAGCTGGAATCAGAAGGGCGAACTTCCCGAATTCTGAAAGAGGCATCTCCCAAATCTCAATTTCGATAGAAGCTCCTTCATCATTCGTTCGAATAAGCCCTGGCTTTGCCGGTACCGTATCAAGTTTTACAAGTTTGTAGAATGGAGCCGTTTTAGCTTCTCTTACAAAGCTTGCACGATGCTGGGTCATTTGCTTTTCCAGTGGAAAGCCTCTCATATGCAAACCACAAACGGCTACTAGTGTAGTAGTTTTCTTTGAATCATATCGATTTCCATGATGAAGTAAATCGGCTAATCCCTTAATAAGGTGCTCATTCAGATTTGTTAAAAAAAGAGTGATTCCAAATGGAAGGTTTTCAGCAGCATCCTCAGTCGGGATATTAATAGCACAAAGATCTAATAAATTACAATGATTGGTGTACAGTCCCATCGCACTATTGGTTTCTATCGGGTTACTACGTACCTCATCTCTTGTCCAGGTTCCACCAGAGGTAGGCATCACGAGAACACCATCTTTAAACTGTTGGTCAGCCCTTTGTTTAAACACCTGAAGTTTGTGCATCGCTTTAAAAACTGATGCAGCATCATATTCCGGCTTCGCCCCCGAACGCAAAACGGCCTCAGTTACAGGAAAAGCTACTCCTTTATTCTCGGTAATGAAATTCCCTAGGTCAGCCCATCGTTCTGCCACCCACGGACCATCGTATAAAACGCTGGCTGCTTCGAATAAATAGTCTCCATTAATGTATTCAATAGGAATATTTAGCTGTTCCAATTGTAAAATAGCCACTTCCCAAGCTTTTTGGTATTCAGCTGCGTATGGCCCAAAGAAGCGGTGTGGCTGTTGGACAATGTAGATTTTTTCCGGTAAAGCTTTTGGCTTACTCGCAAGCTCCCTCGACCATGGATCTTCTTCATCAAAGCCTCTTGCGATCTTGTCAACGATTTCAACATCAGATAAAGTATGAGCAAATACCGTGACACAGTCTAGACTCGCACAGGCGGGAACTACCCCTTTCGTTGGCCATGCACCGAGACTTGGCTTAAATCCTAGCAATCTATTAAGTGCAGCTGGCACACGGCCGGATCCTGCTGTATCTGTGCCAAGGGCAAAGGCTACTTGACCTCTGGCAACTGAAACGGCTGAACCTGAGCTTGACCCTCCACTAATTAGTTCAGGATTCAGAGCGTTCTTTGTTTCGCCATAAGGACTTCTGGTTCCGACAAGTCCAGTAGCGAATTGATCCAGATTTGCTTTTCCAACCGGGATGGCACCCGCGTCGATAAGCCGTCTTACTACTGTCGCATGTTCTACAGGAGTATAAGCAAACTCAGCACAACCGGCT
>JAKFCU010000008.1:0-2441 GCA_036676475.1 Brevibacillus sp. | reverse complement strand
ATTAGAGGCACTCGGAAGCATTTCCACATCTTCCTCCTGCTCCAAGAGATATTTTAATTCTTCACGTGCCAATCGTTCATCGTCTGCAATCATGATCCGGATTTTGTTCATGATAACATCTCCTCCTTATTTGCAGCATAAGGAAGGGAGAAAGAAATACGGCATCCCCCATCCTCCCTATTTTGTACATTTAATCTGGCTTCAGGTCCAAATAAACTGATTAATCGCTGATTCACATTATGGACTCCTATCCCGTTTCCCTCTCTACTTTGAACAGGAATATGTCCAATTTGATCGATAATCTCTTTCGGAATACCCGATCCATTATCTTCAATAACAATGAGCACACGATCTTCTTGTCTTTGCAGCAAGATGCCAATTTCTCCTCCGCTCGGCTTCCCCTTTAGGCCATGATGAATACTATTTTCAACTAATGGCTGAAACAACAGGGGAGGAATTAATACATCCTCGAGTCCGTCCTCCATTTCACAATGAATATGGAACTGGTCGGCAAAGCGAACTTTAATAATCTCTAAATAAGCATTGAGATGGTTCATCTCTTGAAAGACAGGCACTAATGGGGAAGATAACATTTTCAGGTTCAGGCGCATAAAAGTGCCTAGCTGGACCGTAACATGCCGAGCCAAGTTAGGATCCATTCGAATGAGTGTAACGATCGTATTAAGCGTATTGAATAAAAAGTGGGGATTAATCTGGGCTTGAAGAATACGCAATTCGGCATCCTTCATCAAGCTTGCCATGTTTTCAGCAAAAGCCAAGTTCAACTGATTCGAAATCAGCTTCCCCAACCCTCTGGCCAAAGCTTCCTCTACCTTGGTAATTTGCTGAGGGCGGTGAAAGTAAAGAGCTATCAATCCCGAAACCCGGCCTACTTCGCTAAAAGGAACATTGATGGCTGCTCCAAGCGTACATTCCGGATCCCGGCATTGTATTTGTGCTTTATTTAAGGCAATCTGAATTTCTCCTGTACGAATCGCCTGACGGGCCGCTTCTGTCTGCATTTGTTCCCCAGGAAGATGGTGTGAAGAGCCACTTCCCACATGAGCCAAAATATTTTCGGTATCCGTAACTGCAACCGCCACCGTCTTCAACTCCTTCATGAGTAATTGGGCTGTAGCTTGGGCCGTTTCCTGGGTGAGTCCCTTTTTCAAGTGGGGAAGAGTGAGTTCCGCTATCTTAAGTGCTCGCTGCGTCTCAAAGGCAGCTGATCGTTCCTCTTCTTTTAAAGCAACCCGAATCATTGTAGTGAAAATCGCAATCGAAACGCTGTTCGTGAGGACCATAGGAATCCCAATCAGGTTGACAAGCTCGATCGCTTCTTGGGGAGGATGGGAAAAAATAAGGATCAAACCCATTTGCAAAATGGGGGCAAACATGCCGATAAAAAGAGCCTTGGAAGGCGTAATGACTCGTTCTTGGGAAAAGAAGCGGGCAATCCAGCCAGCAATGAGACCGGTCATAATGGCAGATATCCCATTGGCTATGCCCGTAAATCCGCCCAGACTAAATAAATGAACACCCGTAATGAGACCCGCTCCTATTCCGACGACCGGACCTCCCAGCAATCCTCCAATCACTACCCCTACCAAAGCGGAATGGGCAAGGCCTTCCTGTTCATTCAATGATACCACCCAAAAGGAGGAGCTAATATGTTGTTGTTCGACTACAACCCCTGCATAGATTCCGGCACTTCCGAACAAGCCAAAAATAATAGAAAAATAGAGTGAAGTCTCAAAACTGACCTCTCGATCTAGCAATTTACGGAATAAAGGAATACGGGTCAGGATAAAGGTTAGGATTAACAAAATTCCCATTCGTTCAAACAAAAGCAGCGTTAACTGTTCCAATTTCCGTCCCTCCGCATGTTAACTCCATTTATTATATCAAATTTGTCAAAAAATATGTAATATTCTAGTAAGAGAGTAGGATATATTAAGAAATTCCGCTGGATGGCTTCTATTATTAGCGATATGCACGACGAGATTGGAAATGCTATTTCAGGGCGTCTTGGACGTGGAGTAACGTATTTGAACGGTGAAGGCGGTTATACCGGGGACTATAAAAAAGTTATATTCTGCGTGATTACAAGGTTAGAACAGGCAAAATTAAAATCTATTGTAGAGGAAGTTGATCCTACAGCTTTCCTAGCTATTGGGAATATACATGACATTAAAGGTGGACGATTTAAAAAGAAAAACATTCACTAAAAATTGTAAATTCCCCTCACACTGTTAATTCATAGTATAATATTATATAACTATGGATTGGGAACGGGAGGTAAAACCATGAGCGATGAGTTGTTGAAGAAAATACTCAATAAATTGGATGGATTAGAGGGAGAACTGCGAGACACCAGAGCACAAATGAACAGCCGTTTTGACACGTTAGATACAAAGTTATCTCGTGTTGAAGGTGATGTA
>JAKFCU010000007.1:0-3912 GCA_036676475.1 Brevibacillus sp. | reverse complement strand
TGACTTTGGCAAGTACGCTGGGACTAGCGATACTGCGCTGAATAGCCGGTTGTGGAGCTTTTCCACGTTTGATTTGTGCCTTTTGAAGGCCATCGCCTTTGCAAAGGGTACATCCATAGGCGTGTTCTATGTGTTGAATTTTCTTCATTCTTGCTGGAATAAATTCAGCTTCTTCTCGTACGATGGTGCAGCCTATTTCCATCATTTGTCCTTGGCAACAGTCGCAGATTGTTTTTTCCGGATGATGGTGAATCTCTTCCACTTCTACATCATCACGCAAGGAATCATTTCGTTTTTTCTTTTGAACTTTTCGTACAACAGTATAAGAAATCGTCTGTTGGCTTTGTTCTACTGTGTGCTCAGTTTCGCTAAAAAGCGGGTCATCATCAAATAATGAACCTTGTCCATCTGGTGCGTTATATTTAGACTTTTCGGTTTTAGAACCATATAATAGCTTAGTTAAATGGCGAAGTTGTTCAGTTAACGCTTCAATCTGTTTAGTCGATTGATCTAGCTTTTTGGATAGATCTTTGTTTTGTTGATTCGAATGAGCCAATTGCTCTTCAAGCAATCGAATTAATTTCTCATATTGATTTTCAGTAAGCGTCAAATAGAACACACGGCTAAATAAAATAGCCACTCCGAAGAGTGGCTTAATTCACATCATTTTATTGTTTTGCTTTGCAATCACTAGGCAGTTCTTCCGACCATGGGAGTATTTTATCCAGTTCTTCGGTGTTGTTTATATTCATGTTCGGCAGCTTTTCAAATAAATATCTTAGATATTCAAATGGGATCAGCTTGTTCTCTTTTGCCGTCTCGATAATACTATAGACGATGGCGCTTGAATCTGCTCCAGCCGGTGTATTCGTGAATAGCCAGTTTCGTCTTCCAATGACAAAAGGCTTGATGGCCCGTTCTGCTCGATTATTACTTAATTCAAGCCTACCGTCCTTCAGGATATTCATCCATTTCTCTTTCAGATTTGAAGGAGTAGGTAATGGCTTTACCATAACTGGATTTAGGTAACGAAAGATTATTTTCTTGTTCAATCCATGCCAAATAAGCCTCTATTCGTGGTTTAAGATGGCGAAGTCGCTCTTCATAGCGTTGTTCAAAGGACAAAGTGGACAGTTCCCGTTCAAGAGCAAACATCTCATCGATATACTTCACACCCTGATAAGCAGAAGTATACATATAGCTTTCTTGATCAGGGACAGCCTTCAATGTCTCCGTGAAGTACCTCCTTGCATGGGCAAAGCAGGGTACCAGCGTGACTTCCATGGCCGGTCCGGCTTTTGACTCTTTCAGGAGTTTTTCATAGCCGCTAAATGCATCCGTATGCAGATAGCCTTTGAACCCTTTCAGAAATTTTTTAGCGTTGTCTCCTGATCTTGATGGCTGGTAGTCATAGAGAATAATGGGAAGATGACCAAGGCCTGTTCGGTACATCCACATATAGGATTTTGTGGCGGCTTCCCGTCCGGGTTCGTTCAATACCTCCAGTTCGCTTTCATCCGCATGGAGGGCATCGTAGGAAACAAGCAGTTCCTGCATCCTTTTGTAAACAGGTTTTAGCCAATCATTGGATACTTTGATGATCCAATTGGCCATATTCTGGCGGTTAATCGGCAGAGCCCGACGCTTATACTCCTGTTCCTGACGATACAGAGGAGTAGCATCGACATATTTTTTAGTCATGATATCGGCTATGAGAGAAGGGGATGCAATACTACCCTTAATAACCGGGGTTGGTGTATCAGCCTTGATCATGGGGACTTCAATGCCTTCTTTTTCACAGGTACGGCAGGAATAGATCATGCGCTGGGTTTCCTTTACCACCATCTTCGCAGGAATCACCTCTAATTCCTTGCGGATTTCGGGGCGTACCTCATGGAGTGGGCTTGTGCATGTCAAACAAACCTGCTCTTCTGGAGAAAGTTTATATTCTACAATTTCTATTGGTAGTTTTGAAAGATCTTTTGCCCGTTTGCCTTTGGGCTTCTTTGATTTCGTGGTAGAGGCATTTTCACCTTCTCCCAGTTTGGGTTCAACATGAAAAGGCTGGCGCTCCGTTTCAGCTTCGTTGAAAATCGGAAGGGACAGCTGGCCATCTATATGTTGTTCACTCGATTTGCCGAATAGTTTTTGTTTGCTCAGCCTGTATTGTTCTTCATACCATTTCAGTTGAAGTTCAGCCTGCTCCTTTTCAAGACTGACTTTCACGAAGGCGGCTTCCAACTCTTCTCGGCTATATTTAGATAAGTCGATGGATTTTACCGTTGAATTTTTCATAGTTTCATTATACTTTTTTTTACAGGAAAGGGAAAGTTGAACCAGCTTAAAAAGCTAGTATCCGTGCGGGTTTAAGACGTTTTTATACAAAGAAAAAAATCCTCTTTTCCATTTAGATGTTATGCTCATTTTCACATTCGAATTAGATGATTTTTTGCTGCTTAACCGCTCGGTGGGCACTATTTTGATGAATATCTAACCCATCTAACAACCAGTGAAGTTGTCTTTCGGTAATAGGCATGACTTTATCGTTTGGATGTTCCGGCCATTTAAATCGCCCTCTTTCCAGCCGGCGATAGGCAAGCCAAAATCCATTATTTTCCCAAAAAAGCAACTTAATCTTATCTCGTTTTGAATTACAAAATACAAAAATAGCATTAGAAAAAGGATCTAGTTTGAAACTCATCTGAACAATAATAGCTAATCCGTCGATACTTTTCCTCATGTCGGTTTTTCCTATGGCAAGGTAGACATTCGATGTTTTCTTCAGATTTAACATAACGTAAGTAGAGAATGAACAACTTCTGCAAAAAGCCCTTTGTTGAATCCTTCTGAGACGGAGATCTCAGCTTTACCAATCTTTACAGTAATAGATGATGATTCTGAAGGAATGGAATCCGTTTGAAGAGGCATCCATTTGATCGTTTGGTCATTCATATTCAATTTTTGTCGTTTGGTTATCTGCCAACGGAGCTGGTTGATTTTAAAGCCGTTGGTCTCACACCATTGTGCTGCAGTTAATCCGCTGGCTCGGTAATTTTGGATGAGTTCGTCCCACACTTGTGTGCTTAATCTTTTAGTAACCTCTGCCATAATAGCACCTCCTGGGTAGTATTATGACAGACTGAATTTAGCTTTTGTATGTGTAGTCAGTTTGACGCTTACGATTTTCATTCGTAGAAGAAGAGTTCGCCATAGGATTCACCGCATTCTGTTCATGTTCGTTCAATCTATTATATCCAGTTTAAACCCTAAAATAAAGAAAATACACGACTTGAACCCATTTAGAATGCCCCTTTTTGGGAAGGTAGAATAGCTTTTGGTTGCTGAATAGATAACCCCTCAAGCAGCCAGCGAAGCTCCTGTTGTGATAGACTACGTACTTCATTTTCATCTTTGGGCCATTGAAGTTTGCCGTTATCCAAACGCTTATACAGCATGGCAAATCCATCTCCATCAAAATACAAACATTTATATCGGTCTTTACTCCGTCCAGAAAATAGGAAGATCGAATCGCCATAGGGATCCAATTCAAAGGAGTCTTGAATCAATGTTGCTAGTCCATCCAATCCTTTTCTCATATCGGTCTTCCCACAAATGATGTAAATGTTTTTTACACTTGTATAATCGCGTTTCATCAAATTTTCAACTCCCTCATGATCGTTTGGATGATGTGCTCATCTACGCCGTTGAAGAAGGAGACTTCAGTGGTTGCCGTTTTGATTGTGCAAGTGGGATGGGAGGAACGCTCTACTGGAATGGTTGCAGAAATAGGTTCACTTTTGGTATGTAAGGTAACCGGGACAATGGTTAGTTTTTGTTGCGGCATAAGAAAAGCACCTTCCTTAAATAGATACATTTATGGTACCAGGAGGTGCTGCTCTTTTATATGCGTCG
>JAKFCU010000006.1:0-118937 GCA_036676475.1 Brevibacillus sp. | reverse complement strand
CTTCGGCCTCTTGGGTAACTCTCCTTATTTATGGCAGAGAGGAAGGGATTCGAACCCTCGATACGCTCATCACGTATACACGATTTCCAATCGTGCTCCTTCGGCCACTCGGACACCTCTCTACTTCTTGATGCAATTCAACATCAAGCTACCGGATCGATTTTAATAAAATGGTTTTCATCTTATTAAAATCGAGCGCTTTATCTTTGACATCATAATGTAATAATGGCTCCTCAGGACGGACTCGAACCGCCAACCTACCGGTTAACAGCCGGTTGCTCCACCATTGAGCTACTGAGGAACAATATTAAATTTGGTGGAGCATAGCGGGATCGAACCGCTGACCTCTACACTGCCAGTGTAGCGCTCTCCCAGCTGAGCTAATGCCCCAGACACTTATTTGTTGCGACATAAATGAATTTAACATCGGTATACTCATCATCGCAAGCAATATTTTTTGGTAACTTTGGTGGGCCCAAGTGGACTCGAACCACCGACCTCACGCTTATCAGGCGTGCGCTCTAACCAGCTGAGCTATGGGCCCTTATTTTGGAGCGGGTGATGGGAATCGAACCCACGCGACCAGCTTGGAAGGCTGGAGTTCTACCATTGAACTACACCCGCATTACTTCATTATTTAATGGTCGGGAAGACAGGATTCGAACCTGCGACCCTCTGGTCCCAAACCAGATGCGCTACCAAGCTGCGCTACTTCCCGATTAAATCTTGATTTGTCGCTTAGCGACAGTAAATAATATAACATAGTCAGAATAAAAACACAAGCTTTTTTTACTTATCAAAAAGTATTATACGCATATAGCAGAGCTAATAGCTTTCTTAAAATAAAAAAGGCATGCAAACTATCATGGTACCGAAGGTCGGGGTCGAACCGACACTCCTTGCGGAACACGATTTTGAGTCGTGCGCGTCTGCCAATTCCGCCACTTCGGCACATTTTAAGAAAATGATTCTCTCAAAAGACATAGACTATATTATCACGTAAGATTCATGTTTGCAACGCCTGATTTAAGACTTTTTTCAGGAAGATTAAAAGCTCCATTTCTTCCTTCTTCCACCACTTTAAAACGTAGTGTTTATGATGTCTATTCGCAATCTGTTTTGGATACTTAGATCCCTGTTTTTCCCCCATTCAATAATAGAAGTTTTAGGCTATACTGTACTAAAATAAAGGTTAAACCTTGCCTATATTACCAAGTGGAGGTGAAGAGTTATGAACCATGATTTTATTCGTGTCAAAGCATTAGAAGGCGAATTAAAGCTGTCACAGGTGAAAAGCCGATTTAGTACTTCGATTACAACGAAGGAAATCATTTTCCAAAAACCTCATCACTCTTATCAGATTCGTTTATCGGATATAATAAGCATGATCCCGCATCACCTGGATACACGTCCCGTTAGTCTGCCATCACTCTCTTTTTCAGGAGAAAAGGTAGTTGCTTCCTTTGGATCAGATTATTACAAAGTATCAGTAGATAAAGTAAAAATATATAATCGCCAGGGGATTTTTGAAAAAGGAAAAACTGATTTTATCGTTCCTCTAAGCAAAAAAATGCTTGAACATGTGGCTCAATACAGCAATCTAGTCCTATTCCCTTGATTCGTTTATCGTTCAACCAAATTCCACCTAATAAACAGATGCTAGGAGCCCACTTTTCAAGTTCCTAGCTCCAATTTTTCTCATTTTTATAAATATACTTTTTGAATAAAAAATGTTAGAATGATACGAAAATAAGATGTGGGAGGAACAAACATGAAAAGAAAAATGAGAAGTGACATCATCAAACGCGGTTTTGATCGCGCTCCCCACCGTAGCTTGCTAAGAGCAACAGGTGTAATCCAAGATGAATCAGATTGGGACAAGCCGTTTATCGCTGTTGCCAATTCTTATATTGATATCATTCCTGGACATGTTCACTTACAGGAATTTGGAAAGATTGTAAAAGAAGCCATTCGTGAAGCTGGAGGCGTACCTTTTGAATTCAACACGATCGGTGTGGATGACGGAATCGCTATGGGCCATATCGGCATGCGCTATTCTTTGCCAAGCCGGGAAATCATTGCTGATTCGATCGAAACCGTTGTTTCAGCCCATGCTTTCGATGGTTTAATCTGTATTCCTAACTGCGATAAGATTACTCCCGGAATGATTATGGCTTCTTTACGCGTCAATATTCCTACGATCATCGTAACCGGTGGCCCGATGAAGGCTGGTAAGACCTCCGAAGGTAAATCCATTTCTTTGGCCTCCGTTTTTGAAGGCGTTGGTGCTTTTCAATCTGGATTAATTAATCAAGATAGCTTAGATGAACTTGAAAAATATGGGTGCCCAACCTGTGGATCGTGCTCAGGTATGTTTACGGCTAACTCCATGAACTGTTTGGTAGAAGTTCTTGGTTTGGCTCTACCTGGAAATGGAACTACATTGGCTGTTTCAGAAGAAAGAAGAGCTTTAATTAAACAAGCTGCAAAGCAAATCCTGAATTTGATTGAGATGGATCTGAAGCCCCGTGATATTGTGACCGAAGAAGCTATCGATAATGCCTTTGCCCTCGATATGGCTATGGGAGGATCAACAAATACCGTATTACACACTTTAGCCATCGCCAATGAAGCAGGCCTGAACTATCCTCTAGAGAGAATCAATTTGGTTGCCGAAAGAGTTCCGCATTTATCAAAACTCAGCCCTGCCTCTGATTATCACATCGAGGATGTGCATACCGCAGGTGGCGTAACAGCGATCCTAAATGAGTTAAGTAAAAAGGAAGGGGCTCTTCATCTCGATAACCTGACTGTAACCGGTAAAACACTTAGAGAAAATATTGCTGGACATGATATTAAAAATACAGATGTTATTCGCACATTAGATAACGCATATTCTGTGAAGGGCGGACTCTCCATCCTCTTCGGAAATTTAGCACCTGAGGGCGGTGTTATTAAAAGGGGAGCAGTAGATGAGGGAATCACTCGACATGAAGGACCTGCCATTGTGTTCAACTCCCAAGAAGAAGCACTCGAAGGAATTTCTACTGGGAAGGTAAAAGCAGGTCATGTGGTTGTCATCCGATATGAAGGACCTAAGGGTGGTCCAGGAATGCCGGAAATGCTAGCACCTACCTCGCAAATTGTCGGTATGGGCTTAGGGCCAAAGGTAGCCTTAATTACAGACGGGCGTTTTTCTGGAGCCTCACGCGGAATCAGTGTAGGACACGTTTCACCAGAAGCGGCAGAAGGCGGTCCGATTGCCTTTATTCAAGACGGCGATATGATCGTAGTTGATATGGTGGAAAACATATTAGAAGTCAAAATCTCCGATGAGGAGATGGCAAAGCGTAAAGAACAATGGACAGGCTTTGAACCGAAAGTAAAGACCGGATTTTTAGCCCGCTATTCTAAGCTTGTAACATCTGCAAGCACAGGTGGTATCTTGAAAATTTAATCGAAGATCAAATAGAAAAGTCTTGCCTAAATTGGCAAGACTTTTTTAATGGCATTATTAGTGACTTTTTTGTGTTATTAAATGGGCAATGCGTAAATTGATCATTTGCACTTGTTCATATAGCTGCATTCGCGATTGCCACTTTAAATGAGGACTTACCACCGAATCCTTGATCTTGTTCTTTTTCCTAAGTAGAGACTCTATGTCGCTTAACGTTTCAATTTCATTTTTAAAACTGTTCATAGAACCCTCCTTTGACCTGGTCAACTGTGGATATATCACTAAGATACCAAAATAAGGAATATTTGTCCACACATTTCTGTTAATATTATGTTGGTAACATTAAGAAGTGTGTGAATAAATGCACTTTAACCATGACCTATCTGTGGATAAATGATCTTGCATAATTTTTTTTACTTTGTCCTATACTAATAATCCACAGCGAGGGCGAGGGCAATAAGCCCACTGGTCGCCAAACTGTGGATAAGAGCTTTTCTAAGGACGAACCTGTTTTGTCTAAAACAAAAAAAGGAGTGATTAGATCATGGCTCAAGATAATAATTCTAATCAAAAATTAGTACCACAAGCAGCCCAGGCTCTAGATCAAATGAAGTATGAAATTGCTAGTGAGTTTGGGGTTCAGCTTGGCGCTGATACTACAGCACGTGCAAACGGTTCTGTAGGCGGAGAAATTACGAAGCGACTTGTTCAGTTCGCTGAACAGCAAATGGCGAACCTTCGGTAAACCTGGATTAAACCCTCCTTCTGGGAAGCGGACTTACCGCTTCCTTTCTTAATTTTACTCGAAAGGATGGATCCATCATATGAAGATCACGGTGTGCAGTTATAATATCCATAGTGGAAAAAATATTTTTTATTGGCCTACACTAAAAAAAATGATCAACTTCTTCCAAATGAAAAACTTAGATATTCTTGCTCTTCAAGAGGTACAAAACAATTCCAATAAAGGCTGGCAATTTAATGAGATTAAGAATTCATTGGCCATGCAAGCGATCTATGGCGGTAATATTTCCCTTGGGGATGGACAATATGGAAATGCCACCTTTTCACGGTTCCCGATCCTCCATTGCCAAAATATCATGTTGCCAAGCGAAAAAGAACAGCGTGGGGCCCTTTGCACTACCCTTCTTGTCCACAATCGCCCAGTTCAAATGATTAACACTCATCTTGGGTTGGGAAGACAAGAAAGAACCCTTCAGATAAATCAGCTAGAGCAGCTTCTCTCCCCAGACCAACCTAACCTTTTGGCCGGTGATTTTAACACCACTTCTCCTAACGCTTTCCCCTTGCTTGACGACCTTGCCAAAAAGGCAGGGAAGGAAGGTGATCCCACCATCTTTCCCCTGAACAAAAGAATTGATTTTATTTTTGCCTCTTCCTCATTTGAACTTATCGAATATGAAGTGCTTGATCTGGAATTGTCCGATCATTATCCCATTCTAGCTTCACTCCGCCTACTGTAATAAATGAAGGATGTACTTTTTTAAATCCACTAATCGAGGGTATTCAAACGGCAGTTTATGATTTTCCACACCACTAATAATAAGGGGGATGGTGGAATCTATTCGGTGAAGTGAACCATGGCTTCCCCCATTTAGGTGGGTCGGAGCATACATGGATTTAAACTCGTATCCCGGTTTAGCTGTACAGGAAATCAGGCTGATGTCTTGGGAAAAGAGAGCCCCATATAACCGTGACAATGCATCAGGATAGTTTCCAAAGGTAATTTTTTGTTCACTTAAACATTCAAGTTCCAGAATTTCTGCATTCCCATCCAATTCCCAAGATTGTCCATAGGGATCTTGCAGGCCTCCATTTTTCCTAAACCGAAGTATACCTTCCTTTTCACCTGAACAAACGTGAACCCAATCTTCTTTTTTCCAAGCAATGATATCAATCCGCGGGTCCTGCTTTAATCGATAAACCACTTCCTGTTCTACTCCCATTTTCAAGGGATAGACATAGCTCATTCTTTCATTGTTGGCTAGGATCACATCCTCTTGACTTGTTGGTTGTTCTCCGTACCTGTTAACTTTCATTCCGATGAGGAGATTTTCCAGGTCAATGTTATGATCGGATGATGGACCGATCACGGTCTGTCCATGATCTCCTGTAATAATGAACACATAACTCTTTAGCGCTTCCTCCCAGGTAGGAAACAGATTTAATATCGTTTGCAGCTTTTTATCTACCTTCGTTAATATCTTACATGCCTTCTTAGGCTGAAGATGAACTTGATGATCATTATCCGGCAGATAAACCATGGTAAAATCAGGGACAATTTTGTTCGAAATGAGATGATTTAAAACACGGACAGCAAAAGCATCATTGATGCCAAAATGACGAAAAACAGTTTCATCCCATCCCCAAGGGATCGGTGGCTGCACGGGCGAACGGGCAATCGAACCAATCGTTAGAAAATCGGGCCCACTGATGTCTTCGAAAGAACGGAATTTTGTTATCAATCGAAGGAGCCACGGTGGGCACACTTCATATTTTTGATAAGAACGCCTGGCAATCAGATTGATCGAGCCAGAAGTTTTTCCCCTATCAGCCAATTCTTCATAAATCGTCTGCACCTCTTTACTCAAATGCTGATCATTCAACGAGCATAAAACATCATGAGTGCATCTGGATAATCCCAGCTTCCATACAGGTAATGAACCGTTTATGTAATTGACTATCCGATTTTCATTAGGATTGTACCAGATCAAGGCTGGAATCTTATGGCGATCCGGATATTCTCCTGTAATCAAGGAGCAATCGACCGATGCCGTCATCGTCGGGAAAACGGTCGTACACTCCTTCCAATACATTCCCTTTTCCTTGAAAAACTGCAAGGCGGGTACCAAACGTTTTTGGATGCAGTCCTCTAACACATGAGGCATTAAGGAATCTATCATTAAGAAGATGACTTTTTTCAAGATTAGTCCCTCACCTTATTGGGTTTGGTAACACGTCTTATTATTATCCACAAAGCTTTTCATCTTATTCCACTTTTTTCAAAAGCTCTAGCTCTTCTTCGGTTAATTCGCGATATTCTCCTAAAAAAAGGCCAGGATCTAATTCTAATTTCCCCATTTTAATCCTTTTTAAATAAGTCACCTTTTTTCCTACCGCTTCGAACATCCGTTTAACCTGATGAAACTTGCCTTCAAAAATGGTCAGTTCAATTTTAGATTGTACATCCGATTCGATAACCACTAGCTCTGCAGGCAGCGTTTTGTAGCCATCATCTAACACAACACCTTTTACAAAAGCCTCCTTATCGTCATCCGTTACTTTCCCTTCGATTTCTGCAAAGTAGGTTTTAGGAACATGCTTTCTGGGAGAAAGAACTTCATGAGCCATTTTTCCGTCATTGGTAAGGATCAAGAGCCCTTCTGTATCCTTATCTAATCTGCCTACAGGAAACACTTCAAACGGACGATATTGGTCACCTAATAAATCAATTACTGTTCGTTCGACCAAGTCCTCCGTTGCCGAAACCACCCCTTTTGGTTTGTGAAGCATGATATAAACAAATTCTCGATATATAATCTTTTCACCATCAAACTCAATCCTATTTATTTCCGGATCAACGTGATAACTGCTATCTTTGATGATTTCTCCATCTACTTGGATCAAACCTTCCTTTGCAAATTTTTTCAAATCTTTTCTTGTTCCAATCCCCATGTTGGATAAAAGCTTGTCTAGTCTCATTTTTGCCATCTTGAATATTCCTCCCAAACCAATACATTTCTGATTGATCTATTTTCTCCTTAATCTAACGAAAATAAAAGAGGCTGACTCAAAGGCTAAGGGTCAAATCCTACATTCACTCCAAATAGTATGACATCATTGAAAATGTCACTATATATCGTGTTGGTTGTAGGGGTTCTGACCCTTATGAGTCAGCCTCTTTCTATATTTTATTCTTCTTCCGGATACCAATTATCGAGAACCTTAGCCTCTAAAACCTTCCCCTTCATAAAGCCTACTTGCATATCGGTAAACTGGGAGGTCCATTCTAGCCCAAGTTCGTCAGCAATATTCGCAACGGTTAACAATTCCTGCCAAGCCACATAGCGTTTATACCAAAAGAACTGAGGATGCTCATTCATATAAGGGTAAAGATCATCGAATTCTATATGTTTGCAATCAACTGCCCGCTCAAAAGTAATCTTAGCCTTATTAATTCTATCTTGAAAGTAATTGGTTATATCATGATCGATACGGATGGACATCTTCTTCCCTCCCAAGCTTTTTTTTTATTATAATACATTACAAACGAGATATCGAATGTTTTAGAAAATTTCCAACCCATAAAATTCTGGCAGACCCCTTATCTATTTCCTTGCGGATCAGGCAAAGGGGCTTCTAAAAGGTCAGGGGTTGGTAAAGAATCCTCCCTTCCATCCTCCGGTTTTTGCTGGTCACTTGTTGAATCATCTGGTTGGCTATTATCCTGTTCTACTCCCTGATCCGTTCCTGGCTCGTTCGTTTGATTCGGTTCTTCCCCAGGTTGGGTTCCATTATCTTCTTCAGGAGGCAATAGTTCAGGATTTACAGGCACAGTTGTAACTTCTACTATATTTGATGCTCCTCCCTCTTTTTGCAGTTGAAGATTATAAGGGACCACTACATAATGAACAGGCTGTTCAAAGGCTACGGAAAGATCTACCCACTCATTATACTCCGTTTCTCCGAGGAGTTCCTTTTTCGCTGGATCATCTAGATACCGATAAACTCGATAGAGGGTACCTTCCTCTTGGTTCGCTGTCCAAGTTAAATGAATGGAGTCCACTAATTGCTCAGCAGCTAAATCCTGAATCGGCTCGAATTGAACAGGACGCACTAATTCCTGGATATTTTTCGGCCGCTCAAATTCTTGCACTTTTCTACCTTTGAGCGCATCTGTCATAACCGCCTTAAACAATTTGGCTGTAACCGCACTGCCTTCTCTTAAATAATTGGTTTTGCTGTTAGGGACATCGTAGCCCATCCAAATGGAGCCTACATACTCAGGCGTATAACCGACAAACCAGGCATCACGGTTTCCGTTTCTCGTTCCTTCCATTTGCGTGGTCCCTGTCTTACCCGCAACCGGGCGGTTCATCCTGGCATTTTTACCGGTCCCTTCCTCTACAACCCCCTTCAACATCATGGTCATATAGTAGGAGGTTTGTTCCGTCATTACCGTAGAGGAGGAAATTTCGGGTTCCGTGATTTCTCCATCTCGATCTTTGAGCTTCGAGATGGCATGAGGTTCAATAATCACCCCATGATTGGCAAAAGCGCTATAGGCTGTAGCCATGTCAAATGGGGACAGACCATGGGTTAAATCCCCCAAGGCAATTCCAAGCTTCCGGTCAGCCTGCTTATCATAAGGAATGCCGAATCGATCCAAATAACGAAAACTGGTATCCATTCCCATTTCGTTGAGCAACCAAACAGCCGGAACGTTTTTAGATCGCTTCAGGGCATCATACATCGTTACCTCGCCCCAATAGCCGTCTCCATTCCAGTTGCTCGGACTATAGCCGCCTGGGAACGTCATCTTTTCATCCTTGAGCATATCATAAGGATTCCAGCCTTTTTCTAATGCCGGCGTATATACGGCAATCGGCTTAAAGGTAGAGCCGGGGCTTCGCTTTGCTTGGATGGCCCGGTTGAAGTCTCCGCTTGCATAGTCTCTGCCTCCCATCATCGCCACCACTCCTCCCGTATGAGGATCCATGATGACCATGCCGGCCTGAATTTTATCCTTAGACTTGCCCGACGGAAATAGATCGGTATCGTTAAAAGCCTTGACCATGGCATTTTGGGCTTGAGTATCGAGATTGGTATGAATCTTATAGCCACCACGATATAGCTGATTTTCTGTTAAGCCGTATTTCTCTTGCGCTTCCTTGATCACATAATCAATATAGGCTTGATATCCTTCCTTGCCTTTTTTTCCTTTCGGAGCGAGCTCAAGCTCCTCCTCACTTGCCGCTTCTTTTTGTTCCTTGGTAATGGTTCCATTACGCTCCATCAGCGTTAAAACGATCTTGCGGCGTTCCACTGACTTCTCATAATTACGGAATGGCGAATAGGAATTCGGTCCTTTTGGCAAACCAGCAAGGGTCGCTACTTCCGCTAAGCTCAATTCATTCAAGTCTTTTTTCCCAAAGTAGTACTCTGAGGCAGCCTGAATGCCATACACCGCATCGCCGAACAAGATTTCATTTAAATAAAACTCTAGAATTTGTTCTTTTGAATAATTCCTCTCTAGATTTAGGGCTATGAGAGCTTCTTTTGTTTTTCTCCACAGTGATTTTTCGGTCGTTAGATAGACGTTTCTGGCCAGCTGCTGTGTAATCGTGCTTGCCCCTTCCACTGCACTGCCAGCTAAAATGTCCTTGTATAAAGCTCTTCCGATAGATATGATGTCGACTCCACTATGACTGAAAAAGCGCTCGTCTTCGGTATTTACAAAGGCTTTGACGATGATCGGGGGAATGTTTTGATATTCAACATATTGACGATTTTCACCTACATAAAGCTTGGATACCTCATTTTCATCTTTGTCATAAATAATGGAAGACTCGTTATGTTCCATCACCTTATCTTTATCCATTATGACGTTCCCAACAGACATTAGTGCCGTACAACCACCTATGATCAGCAGGATAAAGAGCCCTAGCATAACCATTATCCACTTCCACGGTTTACGTTTCGTCTTTTTTCGCATGTTTCTCCCTCTCAAAGCAGTCTTATTCTTTTGTATCTCTATCTATATCAATTATTACTCCGCAACATCCCAAAAAGTTGCAGAAATAGGTAAGAAAGCTACTAGCGTAGCTATATGCGTATAATACTTGACCCATAAGTGTAAGAAAGTACTAGCGTATAAAACAGGAGGCTACTAAAAACTAAGGGTCAGACCCCCATACATTCTATCACTATATAGAGTGCTAGATGGAGGGAGTCAGACCCTTAGGAGTCGGCCATTAAATTTAGGCTTTTTCTTTTAACTGCGAGATTCTAATGCGGACAGCCATCAAGGCTGATCGGAAGAGCTCGGGTTCACCTAACAGCCCTGCTTCATGAAGTTCCTTGATCTCTTCTTCCATAAGCAAGCAATCTCCAATCGCATCACCGGTATAAATGAAAATCCCAAATGCCCTTAGCAATTCTTTGACTTCCAGAAAGGACATCGGCTGCTTCATCGCACTCTATCCTTCTTTGGTGTATTCAACGACAACATTGGTACCCAGGCCGCCTCTTGCATTCCAATCGGCTTCAATCTTCATATACAGAGGGTCACAGCAGGCGACCAAATCATTCAGTATGCGATTGGTGGCATGTTCCTGGTAAATTCCTACGTTTCGATAAGAAGTCAAATAGTACTTCAATGACTTCATTTCAATCAAGGTTTCATTTGGTACGTAAGTAATCTTAATGTCGGCGAAATCCGGCAGACCCGACCAAGGGCATACAGAGGTGAATTCATTCGTGGGAATCATAACCTCCGTACGTTTTCCTGCGTATTCATAGGGGATGGTTTCTAGGATATCTACTAGGATAACCGTAGCATCTTGCGTATCAAAACGAATTCCTTTGTATTTATCATAATTATGTTGAACAGTTGCCACGATATATTCCTCCATATTAGCGATGCAATGCGGGATTTTTCCAGAAAACACAGAAAACCACTCTGCCGTTTGCCATTGAAAACTGATCAACAGGCTAATGGGGAGCGGTATCACACTAAAACCAATATAATAATGAGCCTGTGGATGTTTTTTCCGTTGGTTCCCCCACAAAACAACGCAAGATATTCATTTTTTCATTTGCTATTATGCGGTATTTTCCATTGAATTGCAACCTGTAACATTTGTAAGAAAGCTACAGGCTTAGCCCTATGCGTATAACACTTGACCAATAAGTGTAAGAAAGCTACAGGCTTCACCTTATGCGTATAACACTTGATCAATAAGTGTAAAGAAAATTCGGCTGCACTTATGTAGAGAAGGAAAAATGAAAAAACTTATACTTTTCAATTCGCCTAGTAAGTTTACTTCTTTAGATAAGTAAGGAACTCTGTATGTAAGGACGGATGACAGGCAATGAGTGGACTTGCCCTTCGGAAAGTCAGTTCATCCCCATTCAGCTTGGTGACCTTTCCCCCTGCCTCCTCCAAAATAATTTTTCCTCCTGCAAAATCCCAAGGATTGAGATTCATACTTACATAAACGTCTACTCTGCCTGCAGCTACATAGGCCATCTCTAGGGCCGCACATCCATAAACTCGAATTCCTCTGCATTTCTTAGGCAATTCATAAATCAGCTCTAAAAGACCATTCGCTTCAGCCCGCCTACTCCAAAATAAGTTTGTACATAATAAGGCTTCATTCATGTTCACAGAAGACTCAAGTTGCAAACGATCCTCATTAAGAAAGGCACCTTGACCTTTTGCTGCCCAAAACAGTTCATCTCTTGATGGATCATAAATAATTCCGAACTGCCCTTCCCCCTTATGAACGAGAGCTAGACTAATCACATAGTTCATCTTCTGATGAACAAAGTTGGTTGTCCCATCAATGGGATCAATAATCCATAGGGTATCAAATTGATCTGGATCTTTTTCAAAAACTCCCTCTTCTCCCACAATTCCATGATCAGGATAATGAGAAAGAATGTTTTCGGACATAAAGCTTTCAATCTCTTTATCCACGATCGTGACCAGATCAGATGGGGAGGATTTAAAAGTAACCTCAAGCTCGTTTCTCGCTTTTTCCTGACTCATCTTCCCTGCTTCCATCACCCATTTTTTTGCTAGATTTAACATCAATTTATAATCCATTATTTTGCCACACCTTCTATGTTTAGATTCCATTATTATTGTATTCTCTTAATGAAGGAAATAACCTTCTTCGCCATGCTTTTTCAATTTTAGGAACTCTGATCAGTCAGTGTTCAATTGTTAAACATTTCACGAAGCATTTGGCATTCTGTTTTGAACATGTTACATTAGAAATAACGTAATAACCTGGGGAAAGGAATTATACAATGTTCAACATTGAACAATTTTTAATCAATCAAGCTTTTGTAACCATACCGCCGGATACGACCATCCTTAATTTTCATCGTAATGTTTTACAGGTCGATTACGTTGTCGTAACGGGAGATCCTCTATATATTATCTCAAAGGAAGAATGTATGCTGATCCAAGATCAAAAACCAACACAGCCGATTGGTCAATGGCTTCAAGATCATCATTGGGTGCCTTCATCAACGTGCAGGAAGTCCCAGCTACTGGAGAGTACTTTGGATTGGCGCAGGCCTGTTTGGGTATCTGAAGGAGATGTACAAGGGATTGTTACTCCTGAACAAATGATTCCCTGCCTTTTGAAGGAGTATACGGAGATCTCCGCTTACTTTTCCGCTCTTTCGGAAACAGTTAATGATGCCGTTACCGCAGTCGATCGAGAAGGTCGTGTCATTTGCTGGAATACGGTTGCCGAAGAAACCTACCATATTCCTCGTCAAAATATTATGAACCGTAAGATTGGGGAACATTTTCAAAGAGAATCCATTATGCTGCTGAAAATCTTGGATGAAGGCAGACCCGTTCGTCAGATCTATCACCAGCCTACACCTGAAACCCATGTCCTCATCAATGCTTCTCCGATTGTGGAAAATAATCAAATTATAGGCGGGATCGCTACGGAACAGGATATTACACGAATCGTTCGGCTAAATGATGAGTTATCCTCCGCTGTCCCACTTCAGGTGGAGCAGAGCGACCCCTTTGCCTCTATCATCGGTTTGGGCCACACCATGAAGCAGTCCATATATGTAGCCAAAAAAGTAGCTTATATTGATTCTCCCGTTTTGATTGTAGGGGAACCCGGTTCAGGCAGGGAAAAATTAGCCCAAGCCATCCATTTTGGAGGTAACCGTAAGGGAAAAAGCTTCCTTACCTTGAACTGCAGCGTCATCCCTTCAGGTTTGTTAGAAACAGAATTGTTCGGCTATCAAGGTGGGGCATTTTCCGGAATAGAACAAACAGGTAAAAAAGGAAAGCTAGTACAGGCACATGAAGGAACCCTTTTTATCGAAGAGATCCAAGCCATGACACTAGAAATTCAGGGAAAACTCCTTGACTATCTGCAGCATCAGCACTTTTATCGTTTGGGAAGTAACGACCCTATCCATTCCGATACCAGAATCATTGCTTCCACATCTCATGATTTGCTCTCTTTGATGGAGCAAGGACTGTTCTTACAAGATTTATATTTTCAACTTAGTGTTTTTCCCGTGAAAATTCCTCCTTTGCGTGAACGTGCCGAGGATATTCCGGAATGGGTGCAAATGTTCCTGCGCGAGTTGTCCTTACATTACGAAAAACCTGTTCCCAAACTCGATCCCCAGGTGATGGCTATTCTTATGAATTATGACTGGCCTGGAAATATCCAGGAGCTTCGAAATGTAATAGAGCGATTTATCCTTCTGGGTGATGATGATTGCATCACAATGGAGCATGTACCGAAGAATATGATATATGAGCAGGAAAACGAATTCTCCTCTGAGGCATCCGAGGATGTCAGGTTGAAGGCACGCGTATCTGAAAAAAAGGAAGCCGCCATGATTGAGGAAGCTCTTCGCAAAACCTATGGAAATAAAAGCGCTGCTGCCAAATTGCTCGGGATTTCAAGAGGGACCCTATACAATAAGATGAAAGAACACCATTTGCTATAGAAAGCTACTTACGTATTCCAATGCGTATAGTACTTCCGTTTAAATATAAAATTGAATAGAAAAAAGCTAGAAGCTCGGGTGAGCTTCTAGCTTTTTTCTTGTCTTTTTACGAGAAGTTAACTTCGCTTGAGTAAATAATATCTTGAGCCAACCGACCTGGCGTAACCCCCCACCTAAACGTTTGCTCCAGCCTCATATAACATCATGGCTTGTCTCATTTCTTCCGTTGGCTTCGTTACCGTATCGCTGAAAATCCATTCGGTTCTCTCCTAAGCATTGATTTTCTTGAATAGTCCGTGATGCATCGGATGCTGTTCGATAATCATGAGTAGATTGTCCATCCATGCTTTCACTCCCAGTATATTCTCCAGATCCTCTTTGGTAAAGGCTGTAACCTGCAGGTAGGTTTCCATATCGACAATCAGTCGCTCCATTTGCTGATCAAAATGGTTCCACCTCATCATTTGCTTCACTTCTGGACTTCGTTCCATCGTTTCATGGACCAATTGATGAGTATAGATAATCCGTTTCAATGCTTCGTAAGCTTGGCGGCGATGTTCCGATATTTGTGATTTAGATAGAGCCTGATTGTCCCATTTTACATAGGAAAAATAAGAGTGAAAATGATTCAACGTTAAGAAAAAAGCTCCAAGTGTGAACGCTATGCCAACATAATAGTAAGCAGGAAAGAGTTGAGGATAACTAGCCAGCCATAAGGAGAAATGATAAAGTAAGGAAACCACCCAGGTCATGATGATAAGAGGCTTCGCCCTGACTATCTTTTCTTCCTGTTGAATAAAAGTTTTGGTTGAAGCAACCGTAAAGGCAAGCAAATATAGGTCTAAAAAGAAGATGCTGCTGAAAAACAAGCTCATTTGCAGGGTTTGGCGAAATGCAGCCACCTCAGATATCCGTAAATATCGAAGCATGAGAAAGAGCAGCAGTCCATAAAGGATGAGCCAAACGACCCCGTTCAGGTTCATACCCCTGCTTTTGTTTACTTTGTACTTTTCCACCCTAGACAGGAGCTCCAAGAATTCACCTTCTTTCTACTAAGACCTTTTTTAATAATTCTACTTTTATCGGCCGTTTCCTTTTCTACCTTCCTTTTATTTTGAAGCTTCTACCTTTAATCTTTCAAGGGTAAAATAATGGCATTAGCAGTAACGGAGGTCAAGATATGAAAAAAATTCCAGAACTCTTTCAGCAACGGATGAAATCCATGCTCCAAAAGGAGTACCATGCTTTCATCCAAACTTATGAAGCAAGCTCCCATCAGGGGCTGCGGGTGAATACTTTAAAAATAGAGGCATCTACGTTTCTTCCCCTCTCTCCGTTTTCATTAGAGCCCGTTCCCTGGTGTCCAACGGGTTATTATTATTCAGACCAGTACCGTCCTGGAAAGCATCCCTACCATGCTGCCGGGCTGTATTATATCCAGGAGCCAAGTGCCATGTCTGTTGTGGAATGGCTTGAACCTCAGCCCGGAGAGAGGATCCTCGATCTTTGTGCAGCACCAGGCGGAAAATCAACTCAAATTGCAGCGTTTTTGCAAGGTCAGGGTCTGCTCATTACAAACGAAATCAATCACTCCAGAGCAAAAGCCTTATCCGAGAACATCGAGCGATGCGGTGTGAAAAATGCCTTGGTTACGAATGAAACGCCGGATCGACTTGCGGACCGCTTTCCTGCCTTCTTTGATCGCATTCTGGTTGATGCCCCCTGCTCCGGTGAAGGGATGTTCCGAAAGCTTGAGGAAGCATGCGATGATTGGTCCAACGATAAGGTTATGTTCTGCGCTAACATGCAGGAAGAAATCTTGGATTGTGCTGCCCATATGTTAAAGCCTGGAGGGATCATCGTTTATTCGACCTGTACGTTTTCTCCTGAAGAAAATGAAGGGAAGATGGCTCAGTTTCTATCTAAGCATCCAGAGTTTGAGTTGGAGGATCTTCATCATCAACATGGTATTTCCTCAGGATGCCCTGACTGGGGAGAAGGAAGAGAGGATTTGCACAAAACCGCCAGGCTTTGGCCCCATCGGTTAAAAGGGGAGGGTCATTTTGCAGCTAAACTACGGAAGATAGACGGTGATGAAGCAGAAGAAACCATCTTTACGGTTAGAGAGCGTAAATCAAAAGTAGACAAGCCTTCCCTGCAATTGTTTGATGAGTTTCAGAAGGAATTTCTGACTTTAGAACAGCTTTTAAATGATAACTCATTCTTATTGTTTGGGGACCAGCTCTATGCTGCACCCCAAGGCATGCCAAACATTGATAAATTAAAGGTAGTTCGTCCTGGATGGCATTTGGGAACTGTTAAAAAGGGCCGTTTTGAACCTAGTCACTCTTTATCCTTGGGATTGAAACAGAATGAGGTAAAACAATATTTAACTTTTCGCTCTGATCAGCCTGAAATCGAGCGATATCTGAAGGGTGAATCCCTGATGGTTGAGGGTACCATGAAGGGCTGGACGTTGATTTGCGTGGACGACTACCCTCTTGGCTGGGGCAAAGTTTCGAACGGACAATGTAAAAATCATTATCCAAAGGGATTAAGATGGGTCTAGTTGACATGGTTTTCTTAGGGCAAGTCATCTTAATTATTGACTTTTTCCAGTATTTGAGACTATTGTAACATCCAGAAAAAAGCCGGTAATCCTAACCCATAGGAAATACCGGCTTTTTATATTTTTGTCAATATTAAACAGCCCTTCTCACCTTACCTATCCCTTCTTCACCCTTGATTCCTTCCGCTTTTGCTCACGGATTTGTTTGTTTACGGACTGCTGGATTCGTTTGCGTTTGCCCTGCTGCTCTTCCTTCTGTTTCACATACAAAGCCTTTTTCTTATATCCTGGTTTAACCTTCTTTTTATTAACCTTGGTTTTACTTTCAGTTTCAACCGATAAAACCTTTCGATTGTCCTTTTCCTTTTCCTTTTCAACTGGCTTTTGTGGGGTACGCTTTTTATTCTGAGGAATTTCAGCAAATCCTTTTGCACCCGTTAACAGCCTCTCCTCAATATTTTGCTTGATTGCTTTTTCTATTTTGGCCATGATGGCTTTCTGGCGAGGTGAAACAAAGGTAATGGCGGTTCCTTCTTGACCCGCTCTTCCCGTCCGGCCTACACGATGGATGTAGCTCTCGGTATCCGATGGCAAATCATAATTGAACACATGGGTTACCCCTTCCACATCCACCCCCCGGGAAGCGATATCGGTACAAACCAAGAATTGAAATTTAACTTGGCGAAAAGCATCCATAAGCTGCTCACGCTTATTCTGTGATAATCCTCCATGCAATGCTTTTGCTTCATAGCCTTCTGTTTGCAATTGCTCTGTAACATGATCCACCCGATCCTGGGTATTCACAAAGACGATAGCCAAAAAAGGCTTCAGGTCGTTCAATAACTTCTTTAAGGCATCAAGCTTATCACTCTGATTCACGACATAATAATATTGCTTTGTTTTTTCCGCCGTAGCCTGCTTCATCTCTACTTTGATATGAGGGGGCTGAAACATGAAACGATGGGCTAACTGTCTTACTCGATCGGGCATGGTTGCGGAGAACAGAAGGGTCTGTCTATGCGTACCTGCTTGGGCAATAATGGTTTCCACATCCTCCTGAAAACCCATCTCCAACATTTTATCCGCTTCATCCAACACGAGCATTTTAATCCGCCCAAAGTGCAGGGTTTCACGACGGAGATGATCCAGAATTCTCCCTGGTGTCCCTACTACGATATGGACTTGATCCTGAAGCTTATTCATCTGTGCTTGAATATCCCGGCCTCCATGCAAGGAAAGGACATTGATATTCATATGCTTACCAAGATCCGCTACATCTTCAGCAATCTGAATCGCTAATTCTCTCGTTGGCGTTAAAATAAGACCTTGAATAGAACGACTATTTGCATCTATCTTCTG
Source organism: Brevibacillus sp. (assembly GCA_036676475.1). Taxonomy (GTDB): domain Bacteria; phylum Bacillota; class Bacilli; order Aneurinibacillales; family RAOX-1; genus LC029. The sequence continues at coordinate 100,803 of JAKFCU010000006.1, read as the reverse complement.
AAGCATAGGAATAACAAAAGCTGCTGTTTTTCCGGTACCCGTCTGCGCTTGACCTATTAAATCCTTCCCTTCCAAAGCCATAGGAATCGTTCGTTCCTGAATAGGAGTAGGCTCCGTAAAAAACAGGTCTTGGATCCCCTGTAGAATCTCTTTCTTTAATCCGAACTTTGCAAATCCTGACATGGATGTGCTCCTTTCTGTTGTTGCTCATCTTATTGTACCTGAAAATTCCTCTAAGGCAACATTTACCACCAACTACTTATTATATAGTATATAGCCTACCCTTTTTTATAATTGGAATAACCCTATGAATAACATAGGATAGAGTATATCCGTGTGATAGCAGAAATTTGACGAATGAGCCTGGTGGGCAATAAGAAAGCTACTGGCGTAGCTTTATGCGTATAATACTTTCCGATAAGTGTCAGAAAAACAAGAGACTGACCCTTATGAGTCAGCCTCTTATTTTTAGTTAATGATTCACAATTCCCAGTCTCTCTTCCTTTCCGCCGGACAATTCGGGTTTTTCAGTGTCCAACAGAAGATAACGGATGCTGTCATTTAACGCCTGCCAACTTGCTTCAATCAAATTTGCCGATACGCCGACAGTATTCCATTGCTCTTTGCCATTGGATGATTCAATCAGCACACGAACCTTAGCAGCCGTGGCTCCACCTTCGTCCAAGACACGAACTTTGTAATCAGAAAGATGCATCTCATTAATCAACGGATAATAATTCTCTAGCGCTTTTCTCAAGGCATTATCGAGGGCATTTACGGGACCGTTTCCCTCACCTGCCGTATGCACCAGTTCATCAAACACCCGGATTTTCACAATAGCTTCGGTATGAATAGAAGAATCAGCAGACTTATCCATCAGAATTTTAAACGATTCAAGCTTGAAGGGTTCCACCATCTCACCAAGTCCTTCTTTGACTAGCAATTCAAAAGAGGCATCTGCCCCCTCATACTGATAGCCTTCATGCTCTTTTTCCTTAATTTTTTGAATGATTTGTTTAGCATTGGGATCTGATTTGTCCAAATCAATGTTTAATTCCTGAGCTTTAAACAATAAGTTACTTTGACCGGAAAGCTCCGATACAAGTACCCTTCGATGATTACCTAGCCGTTCAGGCTGCAGGTGTTCATAAGTTTCAGGCGATTTGAGAATGGCGCTTACATGCATTCCTCCCTTGTGAGCAAAGGCACTGAGTCCCACAAAAGGTTGGTTGTTTGCAGGGGTTACATTCGCAATCTCATGAACATACCGGGAAAGATTGGTTAAGTGCTTGAGCTGCTCGTCCTTAACGCAGGAGTATCCCATTTTCAGTTGAAGATTTGGAATAATAGAGACCAAATTCGCATTACCGCATCGCTCACCATAGCCGTTCATGGTTCCCTGTACCTGTCTGGCCCCTTCTCTTACCGCGGCTAAGGAATTTGCTACCCCACATTCGGAATCATTATGACAATGAACACCAATCGGCGAATTCATCGCTTTTTTTATGGTTGCCACAATTTCTGCTAACTCAAAAGGCAGAGTCCCACCATTCGTATCACATAGGATTAACCAATCGGCCCCAGCATCCTCTGCCTTTTTCAATGCCTCTAGAGCATATTGGGGATTATGCTTATATCCATCAAAAAAGTGCTCGGCATCAAATATAACCTCAAGGCCATTTTGTTTAAGGAATCGAACCGAATCATAAATCATGGCAAGATTTTCTTCTAAAGTAGTTTTCAAGGCGTGTGTAACATGGAAATCCCATGTTTTTCCGAAAATCGTAGCGACACTCACTCCACTTTCCAGAAGCTTCTGCAAATTCTCGTCCTGTTCAGCCGTTACCCCTTGCCTTCTCGTGCTTCCAAATGCGGTAATTTTCGCATGGTTTAGCTTCACCTGTTTGATCCGTTCAAAAAACTCCATATCCTTCGGATTACTGCCCGGCCAACCGCCTTCAATATAATGAATACCAACCTGATCAAGACGCAGGGCAATTTTTAATTTATCATCCACCGAAAGGCTGATTCCTTCCCCCTGCGTTCCATCTCTCAAAGTTGTATCGTATAGTAATACCTGATCCAACGTATAGCTCCCTCCTGACTCAGTCCTACACTTCCTAAGTTATCGAACAAATTTATATTTTTTACATTTCAGTATAGCATAGGAAAACTAGACTGGAAACCTTATATTTTTCATTTTCTCTAAATAAGTATAGTATAATGAACGTGCAATGTGTAGAAAGAGGCGATCAACATGTACTGGTTTGAACCATCCGTACTTATTAAATTAGGAGCCTCCATCCTCTTAGGTATGGCTATTGGCTTAGAGAGAGAGCTGCAAAAAAAACCATTAGGATTAAAAACCTCTCTCGTTATTTGCGTAAGCAGTTGTATTCTGACCATTGTCTCCATTGAATCGGCCCAGCAATATGCTGAGGCCTATATTAGACCCATGGACCCCCTTCGGTTAGCTGCACAAATTGTCTCAGGGGTCGGATTTCTTGGTGCCGGCGTCATCTTGCGCAAGCAAAATGATGTGATCATGGGATTAACGACGGCTGCGATGATTTGGTCGGCATCTGGACTTGGAATTGCCGCTGGGGCTGGCTTTTATCTAGAAGCATTTGTAGGCGTTTTACTGATCATAATTAGTGTGGAGATCATTCCCCGGGTCATGAAGAATATCGGACCCAAAGCATTACGCGAAAAAGAAATCCGTCTCGAACTAGTTGTCCATAAGGAAGACAATCGAGTCATTGATATCATTGACGAGATCAAAAACCGAAATATTAAGATCAAATATACTAAGATTCGCGATTTAGCATCTGACAATAAACACTTAGGAACCCACCAAGTTCAACTCTTAATCATTGTAGATGGAGATCGCTTTACAGCTGATATTTATCACGAGATCAAACAAATCCCAAACATTATCAGTATACAAATAGAGAATTTGCTATAAGATCCTGACCGTTGGTGAGGAAAAATAAATTCGACGTAGGTCATCTGCATTGAGATGAAGGAGCGGAACATGTCTTTCTTATACTTTGGAACACAGGACGAATTATCTAAAAAAGAAGCTTTTCATTTTAAAAAGTATTACAAGCGAACTATGCATTTCTCATTCGGCCGCTTTGTTATTGATCCCGCCATTTTTACAGGGGTGAACCTGGATTGCATGAATTGCCATCATGTTCACTCTTTGACATGCTGCGAAGGCGGTCAGCCTTATTCCACGGATCGAAAAAGTGAGGAAAAGCTTAAGAAAGTGGCTCCTTTCATCATACAGCAGTATTTAGATAAGAACCGGCAACAGGAAGCTGACGAGTCAGGCTATATGGAGGAGTACGCTACAGGTCCACTCTCTCCAACCATTAAGCTTTGTGAAGGAAATTGCTTCTTCTATGTCAAAGGAGACCGAGAATCCTATTGCAGTATCCATCGATACGCACTTGACCATCAACGGTTCCCGTTGGAATTAAAACCAATGAGCTGTTCCCTATTTCCGTTGGATATTATCCAAATCGATTCCACGCTGTTTATTACAGCGATTACGCCTGAAACGGCTCCTTTTTCCCGATGGGGACACGAATACATGGATCACCTCTGCATTAGTCTGAAAAAGAGAGAGGTTGCTGCGATTTCATCTGACTTTTTTTCTCTAAGCGGTTATCGACCCGCTTGGGAATGGTGCAGCGATCTTCTGCAGCAAACATTTGGTGACGAACTCATCGGATCGATAGGGCAGATGAAAGAACAATGAACATGATTTCATTAACATTTGATCCAACCTAAAGACCACTCCATCAATGTTGGAAGTGGTCTTTAGGTTGGTTAGATACGATTTTTATGTTCAAAATTAACTGTGTGGTTTGAAGATGAATGTACTTGATTATTTGAACATATTAAATGCAGAGCTGTTGCTTGTTTCCCATGTATCCTTAATAACTTTATTGCTTGCCTTTACCTGATCGATAAAATTCTCCAGTAATGTTTGAAGTTCGTTTTGGCTCTTTTGTTGATGTTGAATCATCGTTTTCAATATGGATTCCATTTGCTCAAGTGATTGTCCTACCAGGTTACTAGTAGCAATACCAGGTGTTCCAAATAATTGTTGCAGGTGGTCAGTTATTTCTTCAACCTGCTCGTTCCATTCTTCAACGTTCTTAGATTTGGAGCCCCCATTCAGGCTTTTAATATTTTCAAAAAAATAAATTTTTGCATCATCCGCAAATTTATTGATTTCATTCTCCGCTTTTTCAAGATTTTCTCTTGATTGCAACCAAATATCCTTTTGACGTTCGATCGCTTTGAAAACCATATCTTCAGTTTCACGTTGGTAAGCTTGTACTAATTTAACACTGCTTAACCATCCATCCCATACAAGATCCAATACATCAACAAAATTTTCCACTTCCGGTTGAGATACTTGATTTTCTACTTCTGGTTCAGCCACCTGATTTTCTACTTCTGGTTCAGCCACTTGATCTTCCACTTCCGGTTCAGCCACTTGATTTTCCACTTCTGGTTTAGCCACCTGATTTTCTACTTCTCGTTCAGCCACTTGATTTTCCACTTCCGGTTCAGCCACTTGATTTCCCACTTCTGGTTTAGCCACTTGATTTCCCACTTCCAGTTTAGTCACTTGGTTTTCCACTTCCGGTTTAGCCACTTGATTTTCCACTTCTGGTTCAGCCACTTGATTTTCCACTTCCGGTTTAGCCACTTGATTTTCCACTTCCGGTTTAGCCACTTGATTAGCGGCTTTACTTCTTTTTGTAATTTGTTTAGACATTTTTACATCCTCCCTCTGATATGATCATTTATATTGGAACCGTTGTTGCTGAGTCCTGCATTTAATAAAATTTTCTTATATATGTAATTTACACCTATGTGGGTTTTTCTGTCAACTATTACTAATCTAAACAAAAAATACCTTAGTCATTTGGACTAAAGTACATGATTTCCAACGCTATTAAATACGATGAACATCCTTGCTTCCCGTTTTTATCCGCCAAAATTTCAATGTATCCGCCAACTTCCCCAAAAAAACAAAGGGTGCCCATGACTAGAATGGCGCACCCTATTTCCTAATTATACTTGCTCAGGTTTTTTCCCTCTTTCAAAGTGAAAGCCATCTACCACTTTTCCACGATAATACATGCGTATATTGACCCATTCCATTGGATCGGTTAAAGCTTCATTGAAGATGGTTTGCATGAGATGGTGGCCGGTATCCTCTGTAGGCTTGATCGCCAATTCAACCGACACATCTACTCCATCCTCGGAATAGAGGAAAGTAGCCTCAGCTAAAGGCTCATTATTTTTATCTACCAGATCAAAAACAACCTCCGCTCTTTCCCTTTCCTCATAATCATCTTCTTCTTCTTGCCTATCTAAAAGTTGAATGACATTAGCATTCTCTTCTTCCTCTAATTCGTCTTCTAATTCATCCACTGTTTCGATTTCAACTTGTTCATACTCGGCACCGTTTACAAAGAATGTAAAATTATATTGATCAATCAAATCATGATCGTAATCTTTCAACAAGATCGCTTCAATATCTTCCATTTCCTGTTCAGTAGGCTCGTGGGTAAAATGGATCTCTCCTACAATTCTGGTTTCCTTAATATCCACTACCGCTTCAGCTACCAAGTCACCTTCATCATCATACACTTGATATTCAATGCCTTGATCCCCTTGCCCAACGATCCAACGCTCATAACCTTTAATATCCTGAATATCTTCATCGTCTTCCTCCTCTAAAAAGGGATCGATATAATCCTCCAGTAGGGAATAGGCTCCATAAAACACATTGACATTATGGTCGTTAACATTTAGGGCATAGGAAAGACTGGTGATGTAAGAACGAAGCTCAGAAATGATTTCATCCACTTCATCCGCATTGACATACTCTTCATCGAGGTGAATCGTTCCTGTCAATAAATCATTTTCACGATAAATCAAATATAGATCCCCAACCCAATCTCCATGGCAATGAATGGACAAAGCCTCTCCACCCGCAGTTCGCAATTCTGGTTGCAGTTCAATGATACCCATGATTTCCACTCCTTCTGGCATGTACTCCCTCTATTTTGGGATAAATAAGAAAAGGATATACTTATAACAAGCATTATCAAGAAGAAGCACTACTGTAATGGTAAAAAGCCTACTGTCTGATGGCAGTAGGCTTAGTCGTATCATTTAGAAGTTGATTCTTGACCCAAACGGCAGTGGCTAGAATGAATACAGCAGCTACTAAAAACAAGCCCCTCAAAGAAATCCAGCCAGATACCCATCCTCCCAGTATAGGTCCGAGCATGTTCCCTAGGAAGATGCTCATATTACTATAGCCATACGTTCGGCTCTCCATCTGCTTCGGTGCATAATGCCTTATTAAGGCATTTACGCTTGGCAGCATTCCTCCCACACACATTCCCAACAAAAATCGGCAAATAAAGAGTTGCCATACATGGAGAACAAAAGCGTGGGGAATAAGAGAAATTGCAGCACCAAGAAGCGAGAAATATAGTACCTTCTGGGATCCAATCCGATCTCCCCATTTACCGAGAAAAGGAGAAAAAATCATCGTTGCAAAACCGGTAATAGATATAGCCGAACCGGACAAAATGGATATCATCTCTTGCTTTTTCCATAATTCTTCAACAAAACTGGTAATGAAAGGTGTGGTGCCCAACATGGCCATTTGAATCAAAAAGCTTGAAATAAACAAGGCAGGCAAGGGTTGAGTTCGCATGATTTTTTTGAAATCTTCTATGTAGCCTGTATTCTCTACTTTTTTCTTATCCGGTTTATTGATTTCCGTCACAAATAACGTGACGAGAACAGCCGCACAGAACAAAAGGATTCCTGTCACATAAAAAATATGCCGAAAGCCAATCCATTCAGCCAACAGCCCTCCCAAAAAAGGACCGCATACAGATCCTCCCACCCCGGCAGCCTGAAGAGTACCTAAGGCAAATCCGGATTGCTTCTCCGGCGTATTAGTTGAAACAAGGGCGATCGACGCAGGAATAAACCCCGAGATCGTACCATTTAGAAAACGAAGGAATAGTAAGTGTAACGGCGATGTAACTAGCCCCATAGCACCCACGACAAGAGCCATGCCAAAACCGCTTCGAATAAGCATGATTTTGCGCCCATGCTTGTCTGCCAGCTTTCCCCAGATAGGAGAAAATATAAACGCCGATAAGAAATTCGCACCAAAAATGACACCTGTCCAAAGGTGCAAGGCTTTCTCATCGACGATGCCCATATCATGTTTCAAGTATAACGGGAGAAAAGGGATAATCAAGCTCATGGCTGCCATGACAAAAAATTGAGCCACACATAAAATGGCAAGATTCCGTCTCCATAATTTCAACATGATCATCTCCGTCCTGTTTCCGTTATACTCCTATTTCGTATCATAGAGAAGACGGACGAAGTATTGAACTACCCACCGCTTACTGGGGGAATAAACGCCACTTCATCGGCTGAAGTTACTTGTTTATCCGGGGCGGCATACTCCTGATTCACTGCCGCCATGCTTTTTTCTAACAAATCTCCGAGATTAGGATAGCGCTCAGCTAATAATGATTGAATGTCTTTAATCGTTAGGGACTCAACACCGGTATCCAAGGTTACTTGCTGCAATCCAGCAGCTTCTGCCAATCCAGCAAATAAAAGAATACGAATCATATTATTCTACCTCCTTCCCATCTGGCTTCCCAGTAGGATAAGCCACCTGTTCCTTCTGGTCACCAATCCAGCTTTGCCCATCTTCCCAGTTTTCCTTTTTCCAGATCGGTACAATCTCCTTGATCCGTTCAATGGCATAACGGCTCATTTCAAAAGAGGCATCACGATGAGGGGTAGAAACGGCAATGGCCACTGCAACATCGGTAATATCCAGATGACCTATCCGGTGGATGATAGCTACGCGAGCTTCAGGGTATCGTGCCATAATCTCATCACCAATTTGCTTGAGCTTCTTTTCCGCCATTTCCTCATAAGCTTGATACTCTAAATATAAGGTTTTTTTCCCCTTGGTGATTTCCCGTACCGTTCCAATAAAAGTAGCAATAGCTCCCGCATGCGGATGGGTAACGTAATCAATTAACGGTTGGATCTCAATTTTGTCTTTGGTAATGGCAAAATTTTTCATTTAGTTGTTCTCCCCTTTGCATTGTCATTTAGTTGCTGCAAGATCGTGTGGAAAATTCGCTCGTAATCATCTTTTTCAAACACGGGTATCGTTGGATGCTCGTATGGAAACCAGGTGGAAATCGCAACAATTTGCGTAGTTTCATCCAGAAGATGAAGATCTTCTTCACTGCGAATAATGACCACTTTAGGAAAATCGGCAAATTTATAGCCTTCCACGATCACCACATCTACTTTATGTATTCGATCTATAAGCTCTTGCAGACTCGAAGACCGCTGTTCCATAATCGCTGTTTTCTGTTGAGAAGTAATGGCCACAACGGAAGCTCCCGCCTCCCGGTGTTTCCATGTGTCTTTCCCGGGATAATCTACTTCAAAATGGTGGGCATCATGTTTAATACTTCCAACCTCCCATCCCTTTTCCACAAATCTCCTAATCATTTCACAGCTCGTTTCCGTTTTTCCGCTATTCTTGAACCCTACAATCTGAATAACCGCTTTTTGCAGCATATTATCTCTCCGTCAATGTTTAATTTATTCTTCATCTTCTTTGCCTAACCACTTTTGGTCCTCTTCCAGTTGCTTTTTATAAATCCCTTTGGAAAGCCAAATACTGAATTCATACAATAACAGCAGAGGGATCGTGACTAAAAAATCAGAAATAATCTCTGGAGGCGTGATGGTAATAGCAACAACAACTAAAACAAAATAAGCTAGCCTCCTCATTTTAGCCAATCGGATCGGATTTACGATACGCAATCGTGTCAAGAACATCACGATAATGGGTAACTCAAATAATAGACCAAAAGGCAAAACAATCGAAAACATAAAACTGAAGTATTGAGTAATTCCAAACATCTCTTGGGCTTGTAAAGTTTCCGTCATGGCTAACATAAAATGGGTAACCATAGGAAACAGCACATAGTAACCAAAACTAATTCCAATGATAAACAAAAGCGTGGCAGCAGGGATAAACCGTAAAGCCACTTTTTGTTCGGTTTCCTTTAGTCCCGGTTTTACAAATGCCCAAATTTGATAGAGAAAAAAAGGAATGGACAAAATAAGCCCAAAGACAAGAGAAACTTTCATATACACAGACAGAGCATCCGACATTCCGAATACATGCCATTCCAGTTCTCGAGCGGCCGGATCATTTTTCAAATGATTGACGACATCTCCAGAAAAAACAAAACCAATGATCATAGCTAGAATAAAAAATCCCAGGCAATAAATAATACGTTTTCTTAATTCTGCCAAGTGTTCGGTGAGAGGAATTGCATTTTCGTTTTTTTCTTGTTGCACCACTGTTTACACCTACCCATAATACTTAGTATAAGTTAAAATAAGAATAGTTTGCTCGAACTTTTTTCACTTCAGTACATTGAATACTGTATTAAAGTTGTTTTTATACTAATGTGATGAAAGGAGGTAGGACGTTGGATCAAGCTACTGACAAAACCTTCTTCCAATTGATTCCTGATGAATTCAAAGACGAATTAAATTCCATTGCCGTTGATGTTCATTATTCTAAGGATACCATGTTATACATCGATGGAGACAAGGCTGAAAATTTATACTTTATTCGTTCAGGAAGTGTGAAAATCAGCAAAACTACTTTGGAAGGGAAAGAACTGACCCTTTACATCTGTAAACCAGGTGAAATGATTGGCGAGCTTGCCCTTTTCCAATCCCATATCACTTACACTTCTACAGCTGAAATGTTAGAAGCCGGTATTGTTGGTATCATCTCCCGTATGGCACTTGAAGACCTCCTAACGAAGAACAGCCGATTGGCCGTAGAATTTATGAAATGGATGGGAATCGCCTATCGCCGCAATCAATCTAAATTCCGCGACTTAATGCTTCTAGGAAAGCATGGAGCATTGTACTCCACCCTGGTCCGTATGACGAATACATATGGGCTCAAAGTAAAGGATGGAATTTTGATCGATTTAACTCTTACCAATAAAGATTTAGCTAATTTTATTGGTACAACAAGAGAAAGCGTCAACCGTATGCTGAATGAACTCCGCAAGAATGAAGTTATCAGTATTGATAACGGCTTAATTACAGTTCATAATATCACATTTTTAAAAGAATTTTTAGAATGTGATGGTTGTCCGGAAGATATTTGTCGAATCTAAAAAAAGAGGGGACAAACTCGTCTTGCTGAGTTCGTCCCTTCATTTTTATACTTATGGAAAAATTTTATACACATACAGCTTGCCAGTAGCTTTCTTATACTTAGAGATCAAGTATTATACGCATACTGCTTCGCCAGTATCTTTCTTATACTTATTGTTCTAACATCATTTTCATCATAGGAAATAAACTGATTTCTTCTTCTACCAAATGAGTCATGGTTTGGTGTAAATATTTTTTCATGCGGTAATAAACGTCCCGATCGAACTGTTCTCGATTGTTTTCAATATGTTCTTTGACCATACGAATGAGGACGTTCAATTCCTTTTCTAACGTAACATGTTCATCCGCTACATATTTAGCAAGCTCTTCTTGCCCGTTATACATCTGCTTTATTACAGGAACCAATTGATCTTCCTCAAATTCTCCATGCTCAAGCAATAAGTACTTGATCTTTTCTAGTTTATCAACAAGATCTAAGTAATCCGTCACATTCCCTTGTGCCCTAACCACATCCATAACTTTCTGGGCTTCCCCGAGGGCTGCTTTAATCATGGCATGTTGTTTAACCAATAATGAATAAGTGTCTACTTTACTCACCTGCTTACTCCTCTCCAAACTTTGCATGAATCGCCCATTTGTGATATACGTAGAAAGAAATGTGTTTATCCACCTTAAAATATAACATTATTAACTTAATAATACTGTTAACAAAATCACACATTTAAATTATTCTTATCAAAGGAGTTGAACATGAATATGGATAGAGAACTTGAACGGTTTCGATTCGGTATCTTTATGGGAAATAGTCCAGAGAACTTTACACCACTCACTCAAGAAGAGTATGTAGATCACTATGAGCAGTTAGTCGAAAGAAATCCGGCACAAGAACGAAAGCTTATGAAAGAATTATCGGCCTCTCTTCTCCCTCTTTATCGTAATCAAATGGAGCAGGCAGTCAAAATAGAGCAAATGATTTCCGGTGAACAGGAAGAAGTATCCTTCTCTAATGAAGAGGTCTTTGACGAGCTTTACGATGAGATATCCAATCTGGAAACCGAAGAAGAATGGCAGGAATTCAAAAAACGCATACTAGGAAAGCTACCGGCTTAGCCGTATGCGTATAATATTCTTCAATAAATAAGAAAAATATAGGCTAGTTTAAGATACCCCTCTTTCCACTGCAAGCGTATCATGGATGAGGGGCTATTTTCGTTTTTATACTTAGAGATCAAGTATTATACGCAAACGGCATTGCCAGTAGCTTTCTTATACTTAGAAATCAAGTATATATGCATACGGCTAGAAAGGAAGTGACATTTTGAGCTTACAAGTTTTGATTACGGACAGAGCGTACCGGCAGATTCAAAATGAGGTCAACCGGCATCCTGGAGAAGAAACGGGGGGCATCATCATCGGATTTCGAACCCCTGAAGCCCTGATTATTACAGAAACGACAGGACCCGGACCTTCCGCCATTCACCTCCCTAACTCCATTCATTTTGATGATAAATATTGCCTAAGAAGGGCTCGCCAACTGCAGAGCCGGGGAAAGCATCTTCGGTATATTGGGGACTGGCACAGTCATCCCTATACCAAGCTAAAACCTAGTAAAGTGGATCGAATATCTTTTACTGCAAAAGCTCTCACTCATTACCGAACATCCTTTCCACTCATGATTATTGCTGGACCGGGGCCGCTTATCCCTATACAGGCCTTTTTACTGAACAAAAAAATTGCTCATGTTCAGCCAGAGTTAATCGATCAATCCTCACTCCTGCATTTTAAAAGAAAAGCCATCCCCTATTAAAGAGATGGCTTTTCTTTTATTATTAGACGCATACGGCTACGCCGCCAGTAGCTTTCTTATGTGAAAAAATTGCTGTAGAGTAATTCCTTTGGTCCTGTTAAAATAATAAGGGTTCAATTGATACTACTAGCGCATAGCTTTTGTATATCTTGATAAGGAGATGATGATTTCATGTTTAAGCATAAGCTCTTTTCTGGCTTTATGGTTCTTGTACTATCCATTTTTCTTTCAGGTTGTGGTAATGAGGAAGAGCATTCTACTGAAAACCATGCCAAACAGGTTCATGTAGCTGGTGATATCCGTGAAGAAACGGCTGCGAAAGAACAGCTCCCTACTTTTCTAAACGAATTCCAACCGCAAATTCAAGCTGTTTACGCCAATGTTCCCGAACACCATGACTTACTTCAGTATATCCCCTGTTATTGCGGCTGCGGCGAAAGTGTCAATCATAAGAGTAATCTGGAATGTTTTATCCATGAAATGAAGCCGGATGGCACCATGGTCTGGGATTCCCATGGGACAACCTGTAATGCTTGTCTAGCGATCGCTACAGAATCGATGTCTATGCATAACGATGGAAAAAGCTATAAGGAAATCAGAGATACCATTGATCAAAAATATAAAGAAGGTTTTGCCAAACCAACCGATACTCCTATGCCTCCAAGCGGAAAATAAAAAACTTGGCTGGCACTAAGCATTATTCGGCTCATAGGGCTATCAAAGATAGGGGAATTTATTTTCCCTATCTTTCAATTTTGATCTAAAAATAGCCCTTTAAGAGAAAAAATTACCCTATCCTCTTACGCAAACGCTTTTCTAATGCTTAGAATAGTAATTAAGGGAACTTACTTCCGCTGATAAAGTCCCAGGACCTTAGAAGTACTATTTCGGTTCCCACAGGCGCCCTTGCCACGTATTTCGCCTCTCTAATTCAGCCTCAATCCCATTCAGGACTTCCCATTTCTTTCGGCTCCACATAGGCCCAATAAGCAATTCTGGAGGTCCATCCCCCGTTAAGCGATGAATAATCATATCGGGAGGCAAGATTTCCAAAATATCGACTATAAGCTTTGTATACTGTTCTTGAGTAAGAAATTCAAGACCTCCTTGTTCCCAAAGCTTAACAAGAGGCGTCTTTTTCAGTAAGTGCAAAAGATGAATTTTGATGCCTTGGACTGGAAGGCTAGCTACCGCTCTTGCCGTTTCCATCATCATATCCTCATTTTCCCCGGGCAAACCTAAAATGATATGAGAGCATACTTTAATATTATGCTTTCGAAGTTTTTCAACCCCATCCACATAGGACTGAAAGTCATGAGCCCGATTAATAAGCTCCGCTGTTGATTCATGTACGGTCTGGAGACCTAATTCTACCCACAAATACGTTCGCTGATTGATTTCCGCCAAATACTCCACCACATCATCCGGTAAGCAATCGGGACGAGTCGCAATGGAAAGTCCAACCACATCCTCTTCTAGGATGGGTTCATAGCATTCCCTTAACTCCTCGACAGGTGCATAAGTATTGGTATAGGCCTGAAAATAACCGATGTATTTTGCTTTGGGCCACTTTTTATGCATTCGCTCTGCCACATCACGGAATTGTTTTTTTAGCTCATCTCTTCGATATCCGGCAAAATCACCCGAGCCTCGTGCACTACAGAAGGTGCAACCGCCTATCGCAATGCTTCCATCCCGGTTGGGGCACGTAAAACCAGCATCTAGCATCACTTTAAATACTTTTTCCCCAAATTGTTGGCGTAAATGATAATTCCATGTATGATAGCGTTTATCCCCCCATAAACAGGGAGCAGCATGATTCACTTCTTGATTCATGGATAAGCCCCTTTCTGAATACCTAACGAAAAAATATAACCTAACAACATATATTACCCTTATTGTCCACTCAGAATCAAGATTGTATCTACGCATATTATCTCCAATCCAATGTGGTACAATAAGAATACATTTCAATACATAGTTTAGGAGATGATAGGAATGAGTATGGAAATACCTAGCAAAGAGAATATGGCCCTTATACTTGATGAGTTGAAGAAAAAGCTGACCATGGCTAATACGTCCGTCATGAATCCAGATACCTTTGACTTGGATGTTTATGAAGATCTATTGGACCTTTACCAAATGGTTACGAGAAAAGAACGAATTAGTATTAGCGAAATGGAAGCCATTGTTAGTGAATTAGGGAATCTGCGCAAAAAATAATGGTTCCCTTCAGAAAGTAGGTTTTCGCATGAAATATGATGTCATTGTCATTGGAGGTGGCCCTTCTGGACTCATGGCAGCTGTCTCAGCCGGAATGAAAGGGGCAAGCGTCCTATTGCTTGATAAAGGGGATACGCTAGGAAGAAAATTGGCTATTTCCGGTGGCGGCCGATGTAATGTCACCAATGCGGGTGAGATTGACTACATTATAAAAAACATCCCTGGAAACGGAAAATTCCTTTTCAGTGCCTTTTCTACATTTAGCAATCAGGATATTATTCGCTTCTTTGAAGGATTGGGAATCCAACTAAAAGAAGAAGATCGCGGTCGAATGTTTCCTGTTTCGAATAAGGCGAAAGATGTTGTCCAAGCACTACTAAAAAAGATCAAAAGCCTAGGTGTAGATATCCTGACCGATCGTCCTGTCGCTGAAGTGATATATAAAGAAAATAAAGTTTATGGAGCTCGCTTACAAACGGGTGAAATGATTCAATCTCCTTCCGTCATCGTTGCCGTAGGCGGAAAATCCGTTCCACAAACGGGATCTACTGGGGATGGCTATGTTTGGGCCAAACAGGCGGGCCATACGATAACCGAATTGTTTCCTACTGAAGTTCCTATAACCTCGAATGAACCCTTTATCCTAAATCGGGTGCTTCAGGGACTTTCACTGAGAAATATTCATTTGACTGTACTAGATCCCATAAAACAAAAAAAAATCATTGGACATGAAGGCGATATGATCTTTACTCACTTTGGCCTATCTGGTCCCGTCGTACTACGTTGTAGCCAATTTGTGGTAAAATCGTTAAAAAAATATGATACCCATGAAATCTTATTGATCTTGGATCTTTTTCCAAATAAGAAAGAAAACTTGGTCTTAGAAGAACTTACCCATCTTGCTGAGCAGGAACCCAAGAAAGCTATTAAAAATGTCTTAAAGGGCTATTTGCCTGAGCGAATGATACCTGTCATGCTGCAGAAAGCAGAGCTTGATGAAACCACGACATATGCCCATCTACCCAAAGAACCGTTTGAACTACTTGCACATCTGATAAAACGGTTTCCAATCCGAGTAAATGGGACATTATCTATTGAAGAGGCCTTTGTCACTGGGGGAGGTATTTCTTTAAAAGAAATTGAACCCAAAACCATGCATTCCAAGTTGATGCCTGGATTATTTTTCTGTGGGGAAATTTTAGATATTCATGGTTATACGGGAGGCTTTAATATTACAGCTGCCTTTGCTACCGGGTTCACGGCAGGAAAAGGCGCCGTTGAATATAGTCACAGCATCTTGAAATAGCTTATATTTCTTGTGGAATAATGTTGAAATAAAAAAGATTTGGTCTAGTCTTCGTAAAGGAAACTAGGCTAGCGACAAGCCTTGGCGCAGCCTAGTTACACTTATGCAGGGAAAGAATTCCACCTGCGGAAGAAAGACTAACTCTTTTTTATTTGCAATACTTTGTTTAAGATTTCTTTAATGAACAGCTTGTTCTGGAGAATCTTGATTTAACTCTTTTTCTTCAATGGGATAAACAAACGTATTTTGCTCTTCCACTTTTTTTTGTTCTTTCGTCATAGCACTAATGCCGACTAATAAACTGGAGAGACCAAATCCAAAAAGTCCCCAGCCAAACGGATTGTCAATCAAATTTTGACGTGCATTGGTTCTCTTCATTGGCATAGCAAATAATCCCAAAAGGGTAAAAGCAGCACCAAACAAAAGCATCAACATTCCTCGTTGCATCATGCATCATCCTCCTCTTTATACTTAAGTAGCAAAGAATTATACGCATAAGGCTGCGCAAGTAGCTTTCTTACAAATTAGTATGAAAGTCCGTCCATATCATTATCCATGGCAACATTTACACATCTTTTACAGTCGCTATGCAGATTTATTTAGGTGTTTAAACGAAAGTGTTGTATAATAATAAAGTTATACAAATAGCTTTACTTTTTATCTTTAGATCCGAAGGAGTTAAATCAAACATGAAAAGAAATGATTTACGCAATATTGCAATCATCGCTCACGTTGACCATGGAAAAACAACGTTAGTTGATAAATTATTGCAACAGTCCGGAACATTCCGTTCGAATGAACAAGTCCATGAACGAGTCATGGATTCCAACGACATAGAAAGAGAACGTGGAATTACCATCTTGGCCAAAAATACGTCAGTAAATTATAAAGGCCATATTATCAATATTCTAGATACCCCAGGCCATGCTGACTTTGGTGGGGAAGTAGAACGTATCATGAAAATGGTTGATGGTGTTCTACTAGTCGTGGATGCTTTTGAAGGGTGCATGCCACAAACGCGGTTTGTATTGAAAAAAGCACTTGAGCAAAACCTAACCCCTATTCTTGTCATTAATAAGATTGACAGAGAAAATGCTCGCCCGGAAGAAGTAGTTAACGACGTGTATGATTTATTTATTGATTTGGATGCCAATGAAGATCAATTGGAATTCCCCGTCATTTATGCATCTGCCATTAATGGAACAGCTAGTACTGATCCTTCTAAGCAAGATGATACCATGGAAGCTTTGTTCGACGCCGTTATTTCCCATATTCCTGCTCCAGAAGTAGATTTGGATAGTCCTTTGCAAATGCAAGCTACTATTCTTGATTACAATGATTATTTAGGAAGAATTGGAATTGGGCGAATTCATCGCGGCATCATCCGCAGAGGGCAAATGGTAGCTCAAATAAAACGGGACGGCACCATTAAGCAAGTTCGAATTGCGAAGTTGTTTGGTTTCTCTGGCTTAAAGCGAATTGAAATCGAAGAGGCAAAAGCTGGCGATTTAGTCGCCGTACCAGGCCTTGAAGAGATTAATGTAGGGGAAACCATTGCTGATATTGAATCTCCTGAAGCATTGCCTTTACTAAAAATCGATGAACCAACCCTCCAAATGACCTTTTCCGTAAACAATGGCCCATTTGCCGGAAAAGAAGGGAAACATGTTACTTCCCGTAAGATTAGAGACCGTCTTTATCAGGAACTAGAAACAGACGTAAGTCTTCTTGTGGAAGATTCCGAAGGAGGAGAATCCTTTAGGGTATCTGGCCGTGGTGAATTGCATCTTTCCATCTTAATTGAAACGATGAGAAGGGAAGGATATGAGCTGCTGGTTTCAAAACCTGAAGTCATTGTTCGTGAAATAGACGGAAAGAAAATGGAACCGGCCGAGAGATTATTGATTGATGTTCCAGAAGAGTACACAGGGGCTGTTATGGAATCCTTAGGCTACCGCAAAGCGGAAATGGTCAATATGATCAATAATGGTTTCGGTTCTGTTCGACTTGAATTCATCATTCCTTCTCGCGGGTTGATTGGATATCGAACTGACTTTATGACCATAACCAAAGGTTATGGGATCTTAAATCATTCCTTCGATAGTTATCAGCCATTTATCACGGGTAATGTAGGCGGTCGCCGGGCTGGGGTCTTAATCTCCCACGAAACAGGCTTAGCAACTACCTATGGACTAATGTCTGTAGAAGACCGTGGAGCCATGTTCATCTATCCCGGCACAGATGTTTATGAAGGTATGATTGTAGGCGAGCATAACCGCGATAATGACCTTGTTGTGAATGTATGTAAAGAAAAACACGCGACGAATGTCAGAAGTGCTACCAAAGATGAGACCGTTAAATTAAAAACGCCTCGCTCCCTTTCACTTGAGGAAGCATTAGAATACCTAAATGACGATGAATACTGTGAAGTGACACCAAAATCGGTTCGACTTCGCAAAAAATACCTCAAGAAAAATGAACGTGAACGTGCAGGAAAAAATGCTCGATATGGAATAACGCAATAAATAATTTTTGGATAAATATAAGAAAGCTTCTGGCTTTTAGCCTTATGCGTATAATACTTTCTAATAAGTAAAAGAAAAAGGACCTATAAAGGTCCTTTTTCTTTTGTCTCTAACCAAACCGTTTGGCTGAGTTGTAGCTTACTTTTCGCTAACAGGAGGCTGTAACATGCCTGACTGCTCTGTAGTCGTCGTTGGTTTGGGTTGCTCAACTGGTTGAGACGGCGCTTGAGATTCAGATGGTTTGACATCCGTTTGATTTCCCGATGATTTTTCTTGACCGCCTGACTTTTCTGAAGAAGGACTATCCCCATTTTCTCCGTTTGTTTCTGGAGTATTTGGATTAGCAGAAGGATCATCGTTTTCAGGAGTTGTTTGTTCTTGCTCAGGATCTGTTAGTTGTTCTTCTTTCTTTGGTGCTTCTTGTGCTTCTTCTTTTGGTGCTGCGGCTGCTTTCTTTACAGGTGCTTTTTTCACAACAACCGGAGCAGCTTCCCGTGGAGCATCTACTCTTAAAGTAGAGTGGAAGGTTCCTCCATCAATCTCCATTTCTTGTTGGAAAGCCACTTGAATTTGTTCCAATTTTTCTTTCGGAATAATAGTATGAGATGATGCACGATCCCAGTATCCACCCGATTCCATACTCATCATATTTTCAGAGCCTACTGATTTAAAGTCAATAATTAATCCCTTAATTTGATCTTTGGAAAGATCTGTCCTTATATGTTCTCCAGCTACATTCATGACGCTAAAAAAGCTCGAGATTCCTGTAAAGGACTTCATCTTATCCACCATGGCTTTGATAACAATCTGCTGCCGGGTTCCCCGGTCAAAGTCTGTGGAATAATATTTCGAACCGCGGTTATCCATTCGATGGCGAACGAAGTCTAGAGAATGGTCTCCATCGAGTACCTGCAATCCCTGCTTCAAATTAATATGAGTCCCATCAGTAGGATCATCGTACTGCATGCTTTTATCTACTTCAATTTCAAGACCACCCAATTTGTCTACTACTTTTTCAAAACCTTCAAAATCAATCATCGCATAATAATGGATTGGGATGCCCAGGGCCTCCTCTAACGTTTTCTTCAACAATGTGGTTCCTGTTTCGGTTACCGGTTCGCCGTTTTTCTCAGCTGAACGACGATCTGCTTCCCCTTTAGCATATACTGAATTTATTTTATGATAGCTCTTGTAACCTGGAATTTTTACACCTGTGTCCCTTGGAATGGACATCATCGTTACATGCTTGGTTTTAGGATTTAAAGCCGCGACAATGATAACATCGGTATTCATCAGTCCTAAATTTTCTCTGGAATCCCTTCCAATAATTACAAGTGAAATCGGTTCCTGATTATAATTGGCAGGAATGCTACTCGCTGCATCCTGGTCGATGGCTGATTCAGTATCTCCTGTGATCACGCTTAATGTATCTTCAAATTTCCACCAAACAACTCCGGAAGCAATTGCACTAAAAATAAAAAAACTTAGTATCATACCTATGATAAGCTTTTTTTTGCTTTTCTTTTTTCCTTGTGTATGTTTTAGTTTACGATTCGTTTGAATTTGCATTGGTCATTATACCTCCACGTCCTAAATGAGACCCTTTCAAGCATACTTGACAACTATAAATAAATCAATATGGTTTCTATAGGGAAAATGAAGTGATTTCGCCATTTTTCCCCGTCTATCTCTAAGACGTTTTAACAAAATAAAAGGTTGCGCTAGCGGAAAAATAAAAAAGCTACTGGCTTTGCCTTGATGCGTACAAGAAGTATAAGAAAGCTACTAGGCATAGCCTTATGCGTATAATACTTTCCGATAAGTATAAAAAACTGTGAATGGATTCATTCACAGCTCTTGTATATTTACGAAAAAATCAAGCTTTTCTTAAACTCATCCACTCCAAAATCTCATTCATTACAAGCTGACGCTCCGGTTCATTTAATACCTCATGATATAACCCCGGCCATTCCCGAAAGGATTTGTCCTGAAGCTGAACGGACTCAAACCATTTTCGCGCTTCCATTTTATCGGTAATGATATCATCCCCTGCTTGGTGGATGATGAATGGAACATCAGGAAAAGACCCTCTCTCGCGCCAATTATGTTCTATATGATTCATTAATTCGCGATACCACCGGACACTGGCACCTTTGGCATTTAACGGATCCGCAACCGTTTGCAAAAGGATTTCTTGGTTTCGGGTTACCTCATGAGGTCTAATTTCTGAAGCGAGAACAAGGGAGGGATAAAGGATATTCAGCGTTTTAGCGATCATTTCCTTCCAGGCAGGAACCTTGACTTTAACCGCAAAACATGGTGAAGTAAGAATGATGCCTGCTACTTCTCTCTGTTTTGTCTCCATAAATCTAGCTACAACCAATCCACCAAGACTATGACCGAAAACGAAAGGATGATACGGGGAAGCAGCGCGTAACCTATCGTACCACCCATTCACTGCTTCTATGTAGTCTTCAAAACGATCAATATGGCCCCTTTTCCCTTCATTTTGACCATATCCCGGCAAGTCGCCACCCCATACATCATAGCCTGCTTGATTCCACTGCTCAACAGCCCAGCTATATCGACCGATATGTTCACCCGCACCATGGACTAACAGGAGAGAACCTCGACTGTTCCCCATCGCAGGGGAAAATGAAGTATAAGTTTTCATCTTTTTGCACCTCCTAGTGAAGAATGATAAAGTTTTGTTTGGTTTACAATATAAAAACATGTATAATTAACTTTATAGTGTTTTTAGGGGGAATTGTCTGATGATCGAATTAAATCAAGTGGACCCAAGATTAGAAGGTCGCTTAATCGAACTATATAATAATCATCGTGAAAGAGCAAAAAATATCGATTGGAGCTACCATGAGTTTATTCCATGGGACAAAGCTCGTTGCTTCAAGAAGGAGCCTTGGGAAGAAAGTCAAAGAACTTTGCCCTCCGCCATCTATACGGCCATTGAAACAGCCCTATTAACTGAAGTGAACCTGCCATGGTTTACTACTCATCTTAATATTACCTTCAAGGGAGCCCTAAGTGTGATCAAAGAGTTTGTTCATACTTGGACGGCAGAAGAAGACCAACATTCCAGCTTGCTGGAAACTTATTTAATTGTAACCCGAAATGCCAATCCAAGCGAGCTTCGCCGTTTGCGTAAACAAGTAGTGGAACAGGGCTTTGAATCTGAATTTATCGAACCAGCCCAAGTCATGGCCTACACCGCCATGCAAGAATTGGCCACCATGGTCTATTACAATAACGTTGCCAAAGTAGCTCAACCTTATGATAAAGATCTTGCCACTTTACTGCGTCGTTTAGCCAAAGATGAAAGCCTTCACTATGCTTTCTACCGGGATGCTGTAAAAGCCCATTTGGAGCTGGAACCCAATTATATCTATCACATCAGTCATGTCATGCTGAACTTCGGAATGCCGGGACGCGATATGCCTGGCTTTGAAGAACGGATGAAAGTCATTGGCCAAGAAGCAAATTATGGTCCTGAACAGTATTTTATACAAGTACTGGAAGTGCTAGTCGATTTTTGGGGAATTCGCGATCTTAAACCTACACATCCTGAAGCAGAAGAAGCACGGTTGGCTCTTATCAAACACCATGATCGGATGAAAAGAATCATCGAAAGAGCTCAAGCTCGAAAAAATACCACAACTGAATAACAAAGTAAATAAAGAGAAAGGGGGGCACTCCCCTTTCTCTTTATTTACTTTAAGCTCCTGGTTGCTTAGACGCCTGATTGGACTTTATATCTTCCTTTCCTAGTATGATCACCTCTACCAACATAATATGAATGTGAGGGGCCCAAAGATCATAAAGGAGAAAGTCCGACTAACCTCAAAACACCAAAATCTAAATTGGAATTAATCGAAAGTCTTAATATAACCCTACGTGTTCGGAAAAAAACACCAAAGCATCCAAATAATGGTGATTCTTCTATGATTTTGAAACTAATCTATACATTATTCGTATTACTAGGAGAAAGGAGAGGATAAGTGATGAAAAGAAAAAGAATATTGGCTTGTACGCTATCTGCTACTTTGCTATTCGGTGCAGGAGTAGCGTCAGCCGAGAAGCAAAATAGTAATGTGATGACAAGAGGGGATTTTGTACAGGCCATTGTTCAGCAGATGCCGATCTTGTCTGAAAACCCTAACGTTGTGCTGCCAACAGATCTCGATGAAAACTCGCGCTATGCTAAGAGTGTGAAAGTGTTAATGGAACGTGGAGTCATCCAAGGGTATGCAGATGGAACATTTAAGGTGGAACAGCCAATTAGTAAGCAAGAAGCAGAATGGTTACTTGCGAGAATCTGGGGTGTTGAATTCGAAAGTGTGGCACAGATTTTACGAGAAGAATATGGAGTTGAATTCGATCAAGTCATTGATCATACCGAAGGATTGGAATTGATTAAAGAAATTTTTACTACGGATCAGGCTGCCTATGATCTTGTGATGAAATCAACAGAAGCTCAAATGAATCAAGACTCCTACCGTTCAGAGATAACGCAAAACGCTGTCATGGAATTTAAAGAGCCTATCCCGGAAACTCAAACTAAGACGATGGAAATGGAATCCAACGTCACCATGGATTTTCATAAAAAGGAAGGAATACATTTGCAATCCGTTAGTAAAATAGCGAGTATGCTCCCGGATGGACCGATGGAAATCAAAATGGAGCAGTATATAGTCCCTGACGGGATGTATATAAAGATGCAGAACCCTGAAACAGGCGAAGAAACGTGGATGAAGATGGATGATTCATTCCTGTTCTCCTTTGACCAAATGATGGAAATGCAAAAAAATAGCTTGGAAGTGAACAAGGCCTTATTAAATAAGCAAGTTTTTTATCGAGACTTGGGTACGGAGGTCATGGACGGAAATAAGGTACATAAGGTAGCTCTTCGCATGAGTTTTGGTTCCATGAAAGAAATGATAGACATGTTAAGCCAACAGATTCCTGAATTATCAAAGCAAACAACAGAGTTGGATGGACAAGAAGTTAGCATCTCGCTGTCTGGCTTGATGTGGATTGATCCCAACTCGCTATTACCCATCCAAGTTGAACAAGACATAGTAATGCATTTTAAAGGGGATTTGGAGCAACAACCGTTGAACATCATGAAGATGCACCAATCTGCAAATTATTATGACTTTAACCAAGTCGACAGTATTGTATTACCCAAATCATTAAAAAATAAGGAAATTTTACATTTCCCTGCCCCTCCTCTGAAAGCTGAGTGACTAGCGTTTCTGGACGTTTGTTCCCAGGGGAAGACCACTTAAGTTGTATCCATCGTACCAACACATCGTTCGGGTTCAGACCCCTACCCGAGAGGGTATCCCCGAGGCGAGCATAGTAATAAGGAAAAGGTCTGGGACTCATGGTTAGTTATAAAATTATTGAAAGATATAAAGGAAGAATTAATATAAAAAGTAAAATAGGCGAAGGGACAATGATAGACGTGGTTTTACCTGTTTCACAAGGTAACTTAATTGAAGTGTGATACCATCTTATTTGAGAAAAAGCATCTACGCTTGTAGGTGCTTTTTTCATATCGAAATCATTTTATTTTCTAGAAATAAAATGCGTATTATTCAAATATAGTTAATAAATGAAAAGAAAAAGTATGTTTAGGAGGTGAACCCCTGGAGAATAAACGTGACTATGTTTCCCAATGCAACCCTCATACAGTCGCTACCTTCCAAGCGTTTGCGGATGCAGCAGCAACTCACTTGATTGCGACAGGAAGAGCTAAATACCCGCATCATGAATTAAAATTCCCAGGTGGGGGTACCTTTGCGGCTCTTGCTCGAAGTGACAGGTTTCGTGCGATAACTCTCTTGGAGTTACTCGATATTGATCTTGGCTGTTTGCCGCAGCCTTTCCAAAATAATGCAGGATTGGTTCTGAATATTACCAATGCGATAAATCGCTTGGTCATGTTTGGCTATTATTCAGAGTGGTCTGGATATGGAACAACAAGGCTTGCCCCACCAACTAGGAGAAGGCTAGAAGAATTCCCAGTTGGTTGGACTCAATCCGCATATCCTGGACCTTCCTATGGGTACCGTGAATTACGTGGCTTTCTGTTAACAATCCCGCGTGAAAAGGGGGAGTTTGATGAAACATGATTATGTAGATGTGATTGTAATTGGTTCAGGCGGCGGGGGGGCTGTTGCAGCTAAAGAACTGGGAGAATTGGGCCTCAAAGTTTTGGTGCTGGAAGCAGGGGCATGGTTAGGAAATAAAAAATGGCCGAATCCTAACGAACATCGTGGGGGACGAAGCAGTTCTAGTGCAGGAGATTTGGATATTCGGCTTTATAAGGAGCTTTATTCAAGATTTGAAAATGACATGAATAATTCAGTTTCTGGAAAATTGCGCTGGGGTCCGGCAGATCTTCGGCGGTCACCTTGGTTTCGAAATGTCCCCCAAATGGGCTTTGTTATGCAAAATTCTGGAGTAGGAGGGACAACACAGCATTACTGGGCTAATTCACCAAGGGCATATCCCCAAGCGATCGACGGCATATGGCCAATTTCCTATCGTGAACTTATACCTTACTATGAAAAAGTCGAAGCAACATTACCCGTTCAATTTGCTCCAACGACTCCCAAAGAGGAACTCTTTTATTATGGCGCAAAAAAAGCCGGATGGTCTTTGCTCCCTACCCTAAACGTCACAAGCCCTGGTTATCGGCCGCAGCCAAATGCCATCTTGCCTCCAAATCAAAATCTCACCAATCCCGATTATTCCATGGAACAATTATTTAATATGGAAGGATGTACGTTAAGTGGACATTGCGCCCAAGGATGCGCGTCAGGTCCTTCCGTGGAAAGAATTGCGAAACGGTCGACAAATGTAAGCTATGTTCCGCTCGCTCTAAAGACTGGAAATGTAACTATTAGGCCAAATGTTTTTACCACAAAGATACTGGCGGAAGATGTTCCGAACGAAGGATTACGAGCGGTTGGCGTACAAATTCGCGATTCATGGACAGGGGAAATGGAGGAGCTTAGAGCCAAGGTTGTTGTAATGGCAGCAGGTGCCATTGAGACTCCAAGGCTCTGGCTAAACTCCGGGCTTCCTGATAATCCATGGGTAGGAAGGGGAATGGTTAACCATTTTTTCGATTGGGTCAGCGGAATTTTTGAGGAAAAGGATTTAATGGCAATTTTAGGAATGCCTGAAATTAATCAATTTATCGGACATACTTCTAGCGCTAGATTAGATTATCCGGGTTTGGGATTTATTGAATTAAACGGGTTAAGCCCTGGATTAACTTCGGATTTTACTTATGGTTTCAGTCAGCATGGATACAATTTTCTCCATAATCGGATACCTGGTGCTCCATGGGAGATGCGTGGAAGAATAGTAGGCAGCCAGCTTAAAGAATTGATGGCGAATTATCGCCAGACATTAAATATATTGATCGTAGCTGACGATGAAATCGACCAGGCAAATGGCGTCACCCTTGATCCTGTCATCAAAGATGAACACGGTCCTGTTCCGGTGGTAAAATATCATCCTACTAAAGTGGCGATTTCCAGGCGAAGTCAATTAGCAAAAATTGCAGCAGAGCTTCTTCAGAAGGCGGGAGCTAAGCAAATCATACGACCGGTTTGGCCTCCGGGTTTGTTTGTTCACATGGAAAGCACGATGCGAATGGGATTTGTCACAGATACTTTATGCGAGGCCTTACAAGTCAAGAGACTTTACATTACGGATAACAGTGTCCATTTTAATGGCATAGGAGGACCGAACCCCACGTTAACAACCCAAGCATTGGCAACACGAACAGCGGAAAAAATAGCTCAAAAATACTTTAAATAAAGGGTACCATGATCGAAAACGATAAACAGCTCCGCACTTTACCTTAACAAAGGGGTCAGACCCACTAGCGTTGCATTAAGCCTAACATTGATAAAGATACCCCCAATAATACCCTTGTTTTGTAATATCAGGATTGAATTTCATGGACAGACATAAAAAAACTCCTATTGTAGGAATACGACCTTGTTATCCAAAACAAGTCTTCTACAAAGGAGTTTTTTATGGATAACAAAAATATATGGCATAAGAAAGTCATTTGTCAATGTCTTTCTTCCTTACCCTTGGAAGGTTCCAGATTCTTAGACTATAGGATGAAAAACTTTCAACGGAATCTTTATTAAAAATCTTTGTGGCTGCCCAGTTAGACGGTTGGGATTCTTATGCGGACAGAAGAAAAACTGCGTGCTAATAAGAAATTACGAGAATATAGCGGCAGCTCCATGATTCACTGCCACCTCATTTCTTAAAAGCCATAAAAGCTTCAACTAAATAGGAAGCAAAATAACGGCTTATATCTGTAAATCCACATTCCGCAAGCATCGCAACTGTTGCATCACTGCTGATCATATCACTGCCTGTCGTTTTTGCCTGATCTCCAATCGACTAAGCGAACTGATTAAACCCTTCACAAGGCGCACCCGATCACCTATTTTTATCTCTTCTATTCTTCTCCTGACAATCTCCAGCATAGGTTCAGATGAATCAATTGCCGTAAAATGCCACAGCTTTTGAAATTGACCGAGTATCACCAGCTCTTGTCCGCCCCCTGCTCCGACAATGAGTAATTCAGCAGGCGAATCATCGCAACCCAAGCAGCCGCGACTCAATCCTGCCTTCAGCAGGCGGCTGGTTATATCATAAAGAAGGTGATAACCTGCAATGTTAAGAGGGATCGTTTGATCATAATGAGCAACCACTGAGTCATTCCAGCTTGACGGAAATGGCTTATTTTTCATTTTTTAGCTCCTTTGTATTAAAATATATTAATTCTTGTTTCGTGCTTGCCAATAGGCAAATGGGTTCTGTTGGGTAGATACCTTCACTACTCGAATAATCGCATCTTCTCCTTTTCATTCTCTCTTCTCTCATGTAAGATAATAATAATAATTATTATTATCAATTATACGGATGCAGACAAAAAAAGTATCCCATAAAGCTGGGATATTCTCTAAAGAAAGGAGCTACAGACCATATCTTGCATATTGAACAATTTAAACAGACGATTGTGCAGGCTAGTGTAGATCGTGATACTCACTCTTTTCGTAAAAAAGTGTTAGACAAACTGCGGAGTGTCTTCAGTTTTGACGCAGCTTGCTTTACAACGATTGATCCACACACGCTTCTTTCTACCGGTGCCTTAACCGATGAACGTGTGGAAACCATTCATTCCCGCTTGTTCGAAAGTGAATACTTGACTGATGATTTCAATCAATATGCTGATCTGGCTAAAGCATCTGAACCGGTCGCGGCACTTAGCCTCACTACTAACGGTACTCTGAAAAGAAGCGCACGTTATCGTGACATTCTTTTTCCCGCCGGTTTTAGTGATGAACTGCGTGCTGTCCTTGTGTCTCAAGGAAAATGCTGGGGATTTTTGACTTTATTCCGCTCGACAGGCCAACCGTTATTTGAAGAAAAAGAGATTAAGTTTGTCTCTTCCATTATTCCTTTTCTTGCCCAATCGTTACGGGAGGCAACGTTTTACTTACCTGCACAACCACAATCCCAATTTCTTGAACCCGGCATAATGATTATTTCAGCAAATTTTGAGCTTCTTTCCACCAACCCAGCGGCGAACCAGTGGCTATCCCTGCTGTGTAAATCGGAGCAAATCGAATGCAGTATACTGCCCCGGCCAATAAGAGCGGTTTGTACACGAGCCAAAGCGAATATTGTAAAAAGGGAAATGAGACCAATAAGGGAGAGGGCGACAACTCTTGCCAAAACATGCATTCTTACATCAAACGGATCATTTCTTTCTATTCGAGCAAGCGAAATGAACAGTTTTTCATCCCCCATACAATTTGCTGTCGTATGTGAACGAGCAAATCCATCTGATATAATGCCGCTGATATTCGAGAGTTACGGTCTGTCGTCGCGTGAAAAACAAATAGTGGACCGAGTGCTGCTGGGTGATTCCACGAAAGATCTTGCTGATTCCTTATTTATCTCTGCCTATACTGTACAAGATCATCTTAAATCCATCTTCAATAAGACAGGCGTTAACAGTAGAAGAGAATTAATCCGACTAATGCTTACACAGTACAGCTTTCCTTATACCGAATTAGAAAATCAAAGGAAGACACTAGATTTTTAAAACTAGTGTCTTAATCGACATTCAATATGACGGCTACACATCTCTCCTATTGCTCACCCATACTTCATCGAGAATCAAACCTCTAACAAACGGCTGCCCGCAATTCCCGGTTTTGTCATCTCATATGGGTCGAGAATAAGATCTAATTCTTCTTCCGTTAAAACTTGATGCAGCAAGCATAGCTCGCGAACAGATTGACCTGAGAGGATGGCCTCGCGAGCAATTCCCGCAGCTGTTTCATAGCCCAGATGCGGATTCAACGCCGTAATGACACCCACACTTTTTTCCACATATTCTCTGCATCTCTCTTCATTAGCCTCGATTCCTTCCAAGCAATGGGTCCGGAATGCTTTAAATACTTGGTTCATCATGCTTAAGGATTGCATCAGGTTGAACACCAAAACAGGCTCCATCACATTCAATTCCAATTGTCCCGCCTCGGATGCCAAGCAGATGGTATGATCATTTCCGATGACTTGAAAAGCTACCTGATTGACTACTTCACACATGACCGGATTCACTTTCCCCGGCATGATCGAGGATCCCGGCTGTCGGGCCGGAAGATGGATTTCACCCAACCCGGCACGGGGACCTGATGCCATTAAACGAAGGTCATTGGAAATTTTAGACATATTAATCATGCAAACCTTTAATGCAGCTGACACTTCCGTGTAGGCATCCGTATTTTGGGTAGCATCGACCAAATGTTTCGCATTCTTTAAGGGAAATCCGCTGATTTCCGCAGCCCATTCCACAACCCTCTCCATATAGCGGGGATCGGCATTCAACCCCGTCCCTACAGCGGTTGCCCCCATATTGACCTCATACAAGTGTTCCCGCGTCTGTTTGATTCGCTTCATGTCCCGGCCAAGCACCCTGCCGTAAGCTTCAAATTCCTGACCAAGCCGAATCGGTACCGCATCCTGCAAATGGGTTCGGCCCATTTTTATAATTCTTTCAAATTGACAAGCTTTTCTATGAAACGCCTCATATAATTCATCCATTGTTTTTAAAAGCCGGTCAATTAAAGATAAAACAGAAAGATGAATGGCCGTCGGAAAAGAGTCATTGGTCGATTGGGCCATATTGACATGAGTGTTCGGACTCAGAGCAAAGTAATTCCCCTTTTCCTCCCCTAAAATTTCAAGGGCACGGTTGGCAATCACCTCGTTCACATTCATATTAAGAGAAGTGCCGGCCCCTCCCTGGATTGGATCTACAATAAACTGATCGTGCCATTGTCCGTAAATAATCTCTTCTGCCGCTTGTACGATGGCTTTTCCTAATCGTGGGTTCAGTTGTCCCACTTCCATATTGGCCAATGCGGCTGCTTTCTTCACCATAGCCATGGCCGTGATTAACTCCGGGTGGATTCTATACCCGGTTATCGGAAAATTTTCGACTGCACGAAGAGTTTGTATTCCATAATAGGCATCCGCTGGGACCTCCATAGAACCTAAAAAATCTTTCTCCATCCGCATGTTCGCATACACCATGATCATCTCTCCCTCTCTGCCTTTGGTTGAATGTACATAAAGTCCATTTATCCGACGAAGCAATGGTTGTCCGTGATTTGAACCTCATGGGCTATGGGCGTCTCCATCATTTCTTTGACTTGATCCAAGTTTTCCGTCTTGCCCAATACCCACATCAACTTCGTGACAATCGCTTCGGTGTTCATATCCCGTGAAGAAATAATTAGCTTTTTGGATACCTTTCTTCCCACTTCATATCGCTGTAAATCGGTTCCCTCCTCTAGACATTGAGTGGTGATCACAACGGCAACCCCAGACTCGATCAATTCATTGATCTTGGGAAGCAGATTTCGCTTTTCAAATGGAATGCCGCCATTGCCATAGCTTTCTATGATAACCCCTCGATAGGCCTGTTTGATATAGTCGAATATCTCCGGTGTTATACCAGGGTAAAGCTTCAATAAAAATACTTCGGTACATAAGGAGGTATCCAATTTCACCGGACCTGTCTCCCTTACCGGAACGTGTTCTAAATAATGGACACACGATCCATCGAAACGAGCGATATAGGGGTAATTAATGCTCATGAAGGCGCCATAACTCTTCGATCTTACTTTTACTGCCCGAGTTCCGCTGATCACCTTCCCATCAAAAACAACATAAACCCCGCCGATATTCTCATAAGCGAACCGAAGGGCATCTATCATATTTCTCTTCGCATCGGTTTCTTCAAAACCAATGGGAACCATCGAACCTGTCAAGACAATCGGCTTGGAGAGATTTTGGAGCATATAGGAGAGGGCCGCCGAGGTATACCCTAAGGTATCCGTCCCATGGGTAATCACAAAGCCATCGTACATGTCGTAGTTTTCATAAACGGTTTTAGCAATTTCCACCCAAGATTCCGGCTGCATATTCGTACTATCCAGATTCATCAGATTGATGCTGTGAAGTCTGAATTTTTCATCATGGTCCGGCAAGTAACGAAGAAGATCATGATCAGTCAATCCCGGAGCAAGCCCTTCTTCTCCTTGTACGGAAGCAATCGTACCTCCCGTGGCTAGCAAAAGTATTTTTTTCATATCAAACACCTTTCTGAAATCTCTCAAATTTTATACCTTATATCAAGATTTATATATATTATCAATTCGCGAAACGCGTACTTATATACGTATTATATTTAATCGATTTACAAAACACAAGTTAAATTATTCAATTCGCGACCTACCGGACCCATTTTTGTAGATTTGCTCTGATAGATGAAAAAAGCCTTAAAATCAAACATGATTTTAAGGCCGAATATATCTATTTAACTTTTTACACTCAAAGAAACCGTATATTCTTGATCTAGAGTACTCCTGTCATTAGGCAGATATGAACTTATCTTTGTTTGATGCACCAGATCCGTGGTGCTTATATTCCTTCTCCCAAAAATCGGCACCTGCGATACCCAGCTTTACCGGATCGAACACAGGATCTTTGCCTTCTTTCTTCTGGGTTTCATAATCTTTTAATACCTTCAATGCAGGCTTAGTGAGAAGCAGAATGGCAATAATGTTCAACCAAGCCATGCTTCCTACCCCAATATCTCCAAGCGCCCAAGCTAGTCCTGCTGTATTCACAGCTCCGTAAAAGGTCATAAACAAGATGATAATCTTTAAGGCATAATCAGACCAAACCCGCTTCACAGTGCGGTTCAGATAGGCAAGATTAGTTTCCGCCATATAATAATAAGCCATAATCGTAGTGAAGCAGAAGAAAAGAAGGGAGATGGCTACAAATGGCCCACCAAAAACAGGGAACAGTGTTTCAATCGCTTTTTGGGTGTAAATCGCACCTGGTTCGATTTTATCCAAGTTATTGACAATCGGTGCTGTCCCCTCGGGAGTTACGTTATACATACCCGTCAACAGAATCATGAATGCAGTTGCTGAACAGACAAACCACGTGTCGATATAGACGGAAAAGGCCTGAACCAATCCCTGCTTGGCTGGATGGGTAACTTCAGCAGCAGCGGCAGCATGTGGGGCCGTACCTTGTCCCGCTTCGTTGGAATACACTCCACGCTTAACTCCCCAAATAATCGCCTGACCAAGAATTCCGCCAAAAGCGGCATCTGCACCGATTGCGCTGTTTAAGATGAGTGAAAGCACATGAGGCAATTGATCAATGTTGGCAAAAACAATGATCAAAGCGATCAAAATATATCCAAAAGCCATAAACGGTACTACAATCTCAGCAACTCTTGCAATCCGCTTTACCCCACCGAAAATAATCACGCCAAGAATAACAACTAATCCGATTCCGGTCACTGTAGGACTGATTCCAAATGCACTTTCCATACCTACAGAGATACTATTCGATTGCACACCCGGTAAAAATACCCCTGTAGCTAGAACCGTAACAATAGAGAACAATACGGCATACCACTTCATCTTTAAGCCTTTTTCAATATAATAGGCAGGACCCCCGCGGAATTGACCGTCTTGTTTGGCTTTATATACCTGAGCAAGAGCAGCTTCCACGAAGGCAGAACTTGCTCCCAGAAATGCCATCATCCACATCCAGAACACGGCACCCGGTCCCCCGAACGCAATGGCAGTCGCCACACCGGCAATGTTGCCTGTCCCTACACGACCGGCCAGTGCCATGCTTAAAGCCTGGAACGAGGAAACCCCAGCATCGGAACTCTTGCCGTCAATCATTAATTTAATCATGTGGAAAAAATACCTGATCTGCAAAAAGCGGGTTGCGATGGAGTAAAAAAGTCCTACTCCTAAGCAAAGAAAAATCAATCCTTTACTCCAAATGATTCCATTCAACCAATCAACCATTACTTGCACACAAAAACCCCCCTTTTATGATTATCCGCCATTTTCACCCCATACACAGGCTGCATGTTGGTGCTTTCAATTTTTTGGATCCGCTTCCAAAAAACCAAACAACTCCTCTGAGGTCGTTCACGTCCTCAGTCCTTCCTGTCCCTCAACATGAGCAATTATTCCACCTATAGCCAGCTATACTATCTTCTTCACCCTACACCTACACCTCCATATCACCTACACCATTCGCGTTACGAGAACTTGATAATCATATTATAGGTCTGTTATATTGTAATATCAAGAAAAATTATTCATTTCGCGTACTTTGTGTTTTCCGTCTCTTGGATCATCATAAAGCCATCGTATCAGTCGTATTTCTCTTGAACGGGTTCAGCGATTTTAACCTTAAGAAAGCTACTGGCGTAGCCTTATGCGTATAATACTTGATCTCTAAGTATAAGAAAGCTACTGGCGTAGCCTTATGCGTATAATACTTTCTGATAAGTACAAAATAAAGAGCTTTCAAGGAAGCCCTTGAAGGCTCTATTTCATCGTGCTCTAGGGCTTGCTTTTGGATTTTGCCGGGGTTAA
This sequence comes from Brevibacillus sp., assembly GCA_036676475.1. GTDB lineage: Bacteria > Bacillota > Bacilli > Aneurinibacillales > RAOX-1 > LC029. Next base: position 67,566 of record JAKFCU010000006.1, on the reverse strand, counting down.
GTCATAGGCGATAGGTGTCTCCATAATCTTTTTCACTTTTTCGAGATTATCAGTCTTGCCTAATGCCCACATTAATTTCGGAACAATAGCCTCTGTATTCATATCCCCTGTACGAATAATCTTGTTTTGAGCTACTTTCCGGCCCACTTCATACAAACCGAGGTCTTCCCCTTCTTCCAGTACTTGGGTGGTGATGACGACAGCAACACCTGATTCGATAAGCTCATGAATTTTCTGGACAAGACTTCTCCCTTGGAAAGGGATTCCGCCTGTCCCAAAGCTCTCAATGACGATCCCTTTATAGAGGGGCTTGATGCAATCAAACAGTTGAGGCTTGGTTCCAGGGTGAAGCTTCAATAGAAAAACATCCGGACAAAGGGACGCATCGAATTTAATTTTCCTATCTTTTCCTGGAGGAATGGGCTTATGATACAAAACTTCCGCATGATTCACACGTGCTATATAAGGGAAATTGATGCTTTCAAAAGCATCGTAGCTTTTGGTCCTTAGCTTGACCACTCGTGTTCCCATAATCACCCTGCCGTCAAAGACTATGAAAACACCACCTATATCTTCGCAAGCAAACCGAACGGCGTCCCCAATATTTTTCCTGGCATCGGTTCTCTTGTAATTAATCGGGATTTGAGATCCTGTAATGACAACCGGCTTGGCCAGATTCTGGAGGATATAGGAAAGGGCTGAAGACGTATAAGCCATGGTATCCGTCCCATGAGTAATAACAAATCCATCATACTCATCATAATGCTCATAGACTGCTTCAGCTATTTCGACCCAACATTCGGGCTGCATATTCGTACTGTCAATGTTCATTAAAATTTTACTTTCAACCTGATACCTTTGGTTTTGTTCAGGCAAATAGCTTGCGATTTCCTCAGCTGAAATTCCTGGAGATAACCCTTGCTCCCCAGGCACCGAGGCAATGGTTCCTCCGGTAGTCAGCAGAAGTATTTTTTTCATATCGACTCCTCCCTTTATATAAGGTAGATTTCACTAAGTTTTAAGGTATAATACAGTTTGATATATAGAAATAAATCATCTATACACTCAAATCGCCAGACATGGCAAATTGGTCTTCGGGTAATACAAATACAATTCAAAATCTAAAGAAATATACGCATTTTGCGAACTTTAGATTTATTATATGGGATCAAAATGAATATCACAAGTATTTTTATTCGATATGCGACCAACCTTTTATTATTGATGTTCTACATCTGATGTTATAATGGGAAAAATAAACGGGAGGGATAAAAACGATGTTAAAGCGATTAGCCGAATTGAGAAAAAGTAAAAAGTGGTCATTGCAATATATTGCCGATAGACTGGGAATCGCTAAAAGTACATATGCAGGGTACGAATCGGGGTATCGCGAACCTTCATTAGAATCGATCAAAAAACTTGCTGATCTTTTGGAAACATCGGTTGACTTTTTATTAGAAAGAAGTGATGATCCAATTTTCAACCCCAAAGAAGAAAAAATCAAGATAAGCCATCCTCTCGAATTAACGGATGTGAATTCATGGGTTACAACTGAATTGACAGTCGATGGCAAGATTATGTCATTGGATGAACTTCAGCAATTTATTGCCTTTGTCAGGGCTAAACGGGAAATTGAGCGAAAAGGGATTTAAAAACCTTTCCATTGGAAGAAGCGGATTTATTTCGTTTTTTGTTTTCAAGGTAACCGGTATGATGGGTTCAATATATGTAAGACTCTTCTTAACCAGCAGCAATAAAAAGGGTTGGCGATCAGTTCCCCTTTAAGGTTAAAAAAGCCTTCTACTCATCGGTAGAAGACTCATTAAATTCCTCACTCCAAACACGTTGCACCGGACCCCATTGCAAATCTCACGAATCCTCTCATTCATAATGACTAATGACCAGCAATTCCAAATGTAGTCACCCTATAAAAACAAAGTGCTAGGCACCTTTGAGTTACTCTCTATCCATTTGCATCTACTAAGAATACTCCCGCTCCAAAGCGCTATGATACTGTGTCAGTCCTGCCTTTTTGGCCGAGTTCACCGCGTACTTATACTCTTCTATCGTTATCCGTCTGCTTAATTCTTCATATTGAAACGCTTTATGGGCAGGAGAATATTGCTCCATGATATTCACGTAAACGTCTGGAGAAATCTCTTCAGCGATAAATCGCATAATCTGGTCTGTTCCTGCCAAATTCTCCGGCATCACTAAATGCCTGATGAGAAGTCCTTTGTACGCAATATTTCGTTGATCCGTTTGTAAATTTCCGACCTGTCTGTACATTTCTTTAACCGCCGCTTTTGCGATCGTCGAATATTTCTTTACCTTCATGTACTTCCAAGCAATTTCATCATCAGCAAATTTAATGTCAGGCATATAAATATCAATTATACCGTCCAATAGTTTTAATGTATCCTGCAGGTCATATCCATTCGTATTAAAGACGATAGGAATATTCAACCCTTTCTTGGCGGCAAGGAAAATGCCCTCAACAATTTGCGCGACGATATGGCCAGGAGAAACAAGATTGATATTATGACAACCTTTCCTTTGCAAATAAAGCATTATATCGGCCAATTTATTTGCACTGATTTCCTCCCCTTCGCCAAAATGACTGACTTCATAGTTTTGGCAAAAAGCACATTTCATATTGCAATATGAAAAAAAGATAGTCCCCGATCCATTGATTCCCCGTATCTCATCCTCTTCGCCAAAGTGCGGGAAAGCGGAGGATACAACAACATTTTCGAGTGTCCTGCAATACCCTCTTTCTCCATCCAACCGGTTCACTTCACACTGATGAGGACAGAGAACACAATTACTCAGCATCGACTTTAGGACCTTCACTCTTTTTTCTAATTCACCATTTTCAAGCAGCTGTAAATATCCGGGTTGATATTGGCTCATACGTTTCTTCCTTTATAGAAAGTATATCTTGCTCACGCATGAATTAAGCTTTCCTCAAGTAAAGCGTAGTATTAGTTTATGAATATTACCAACCACTTTACTTTGTTCTATGTTTCAATGGCAATCCCGTAAAGATAACACACGTAATGGATGCGATTTGCCCTATTCCAACCTTCCTAACGCTTTGGGTGTTTGTCGGTCTTTGGACTACTTCCCATCTTTTAGCATGATCATCCACCCTTCACGCCATCCTAGGTTCGTTTTCGCTTTGTACAGGTCTTTGGACTTTGCATTCAGACACTCCGCACCCCACCTCACGATGACGCACTGTCGGTCTGCTAATGCTTCCGACCTACGGCGCATAGGGGCTTGAACCCGATTAGTATAGTGCGCTGCCAAGAACACTAAAAGGTGGACTTTTGGTCCACCTTTTTAGCATTACTCATTATTTTTTTGTTGAGCTCTTTGATTTCTTGCGGCTTGAATGCTAGTTTCGTTAGCAAATTCGGTTTCGAAATCTGAAGATCCAACAAACGGTGCTGCATTTTGAATAGGAACCTTTTGTGTTGCTTGTACTTTTGATTTTTTAGCCATGTCTACACCTCCTTCCAAGACATAGGTTGTCCACTGTTATTAAATTTCATCACAAATGATTAAGTGAATTATTGGATTTTCTTTGATCGATCACGGCAAAGCACTTTCGCGCTTTACCTAGCTAATGGGGTCAAGACATAGTAATGCATTTTAAAGGGGATTTGGAGCAACAACCGTTGAACATCATGAAGATGCACCAATCTGCAAATTATTATGACTTTAACCAAGTCGACAGTATTGTATTACCCGAATCATTTAAAAATAAGGAAGTGTTACATTTCCCTGCCCCTCCTCTGAAAGCTGAGTGACTAGCGTTTCTGAATGTTTGTTCCCAGGGGAAGACCACTCAAGTTGTATCCATCGTACCAACATGAATAAAAGCTGCCAACTTCCATACGGAAGGGCAGCTTTTATTCTTTACCCAATTTTATCCTGAACAGTGGCATCCACATATTCAGCCATAATATTATCAATAATAGTTTGCACTGGGAGGATTTCATTAATTTCGGTCACTCTTGCTCCGGCAAAAACAAGCCCATTCTCAACATTTCCATTAACAGCCTCAATTAAAGAATCCAGGGTGCAGAATTGGTGGCTGCAATTCTTTAAGCAATCAATGCATTTCTTTATTCTTACTTTCTCTCCGGCACTCACTTTTTCGGTTAAAGCATTTTTAATGGCCCTTCCATGTAAACCGACTGTGGTCTTCACAAGAAGGGTATCCCCGTCTTTACAATCGATATATTTCTGCTTAAAGGCAGGATGGGCATCGCATTCGACACTCGCCACAAAACGAGTCCCCATTTGGACTCCCACTGCTCCCATCCGAATGGCTTTGGCCACATCTTCTCCCTTAAGAATGCCGCCAGCCGCAATAACGGGAATTTTTACAGCTTCCACTACTTCCGGCAGAATATCAAATAAAGGTCGGTCTGTACCTAAATGTCCTCCAGCTTCATGTCCTTCCACCACAATGGCTGATGCTCCCAGCTTTTCGGCTAGCTTCGCCAGCTTGCCTGAAGAAACGATAGAAATGATAGGGACGCCAAATTCTTTTCCCCAAGCATACATATCTCGTGAAAACCCGGCACCGGATATAATAAAATCGACCTTTTCCTTCATAGCTGCTTTTACCGTCTCGGCAAATCCATTCATGGCAAACAGCACATTAACCCCTATATAGCCCTGACCATTTGTTAGCTCCCTTGCACGGCGAATATGGGTAATCATTTCATCAACGGGAAGTCCTGTTCCCGAAATAATCCCGATTCCTCCGGCATTTGCTACGGCTGACGCAAGCCCACTAAGGGACACCTTTACCCCCATACCTCCTTGTATAATAGGAACACGAGGTGTCATATGGGCAATTTTCATTTGTGGTATATTCAAGTTCATCTTTTCCTCCTAATTTCGGAATCCGTGTAATTCCCCCAAGAAATTATATCATTTATATCATAAACCAGATCAAACAATTTATAAACAACATCCATCACACCGTCAAAATGGTTTATATGATTGTTAGAAAGCTACTAGCGTAGCTGTGTGCGTATTATACGTTCCGATAAGGATTAAAACGGCGGCATATCGTCCTCTGTTGTTGCAGCTGCCTCTTGTCTTCCTTTTTTTCCAATAATTCGCTGAATCACATCTTCAAGTTGAGCAGGTCTCAGCAATTCAATTGGAGAAACGCCTTTATCAAACTGAAAATGATCCCCTTCAATTAAAACAACATAGCGATCACCGAGCTTAGCAAAATGAATGGTTTCCCCATATTCCGCCAAAAGCGCTTTGACAGAAACGGCGTCTAATTTAAATTTCATCTCCAAATCTGGCGCTACCTCGGTTAAGCTTTGCGCGGCATCCATGACCTGTTCATGGGTCCATTTTTCGTTTAACTCACGCTCTTTTTTATTCAACCAAAGGTCCATCTCTTCCGATTCCTTCTGCTTTTCTTCCTCATTCTCTTGATAAGACTCTTCAATATATTCCTGAACGATCCCCATGACATGAGAGTTCATCATCTCAGGAAGGGCTGGCTCATAATTGACAAATTTTAAAAAGTCCTCAAAATACCGGGCATGCGAAGATTGGAATATTTTCAACTCCCACTCTTCCACCATCCCCTCCTCTGGCATATGGGGATATTGGATGGATTTAATATTCTTGGCACTAATAGCCATTTCGACTTCCTTAATCAGTACTTGTTCATCCATAATGCTAGCAACCTTCATCTCAAAATCACTTTTCATAATAAAAACAAACGGATCATCAAAGTATTTTGTCAGTTTCGTTCTAGCCACAATGAAAGCTCCGCCACGTATGGAAGTCGTATTCATATAAGCGCGAAGCAGATCATCACTGGCTTCGTGAAATTCTTTCTCATTTTCAGCTTGTCTAAGTCTCTTGAACATATTGTAGTTAGGATTTGAGTCTAATGCAAATCCATTCTCCACAATAAAGCGACCGATCTTTGTTGGGACACTTTCTGATTTCCGTATACGTTCCACTTTTCTTTTCACTGTGCGAGCGAATTCTCCATCTAAAAACCATTTCAAATTACTTTCCAAATAGGCCTCTTCATTTAATGTTTGATAATGACGATACGTTTTAGTTGATTGCTCCCCGTCCCCATCTACCTTCACCACAAAAAATGAAAGATACTCTAGCTTCATATCCATTTTTCTTTCTCCTTCTACTACTTTCAGTTGATACCATTATACTAGCATCAACGTCGAAAAAAAGAGGTAAATCCTTTTTCTTGTACTTATCGGAAAGTATGATACACATGCAGCTTCGCCAGTAGCTTTCTTATTTGTATCTTTTTGTCATATTTTATATTTTGGTGGATATCTATTAGTAATAGTCTAAAAGGGGGATGCCATCATTGAGCAACTTCTATCAACATATCCATTCGATTACGAATCCGGATCAGCTAAATGAACTAAAAGAAAGCATAAAGAACCAAGTTGTCGAGCCAAACCTTCGCTGGGATGAGCGCATGATTTTGTACAAACAAGTTCAATTGATTAATGAGAGGATAACAGAGCTTCTCCAAATGAAAAAGGAAGCCTAGTTGAAAACGGCTTCTTTTTTTTTCATCAGAGAGTATTATACGCATAATGCCATGCCAGTAGCTACTTATACTAATTATAGAATATGTCATTTAAGCAGGCTAATTCTCCGTTTTCATCTAATTCGAAGAAGTGAATTCTTTCTGCCAGTTTCATTTCTATAAAACAGTCCGAACAATAAAAGTACTTTGGTGCTACTTGTCCAACATTAATGCGTAAGCAGTTCGGACATCTAACAATTCGATCTCCTTGAACACAACTTTGCAAATATGGATCAATGGGTAATGCTTCCATATCAAGACCCTCCTCAAGGCATTCTCCGACTCGTATTCCTTCATTTTAACACTAGTATGAACAAATTCTAGTGATTTCATTCAAAGAAAATCCAAAAATCAACAAACGCGGAATATGAATATGAGAATAAGATGGATTGAAAAAATGCCTCGATAAACTAGGCTTTTTTTATGACTGTCAGCTCAGTTTTTAATTATGTGATTTTTGTCATAGAGGGTATCTTCACTCCGTGTTAACATCATAATTATCGTAACAATACTAAGTAAAGATCCGCTAAGGAGGATGAACATAGATGAGTCTTGAATGCTTATTACCTATTTTCCGTTCATTGCAGGATGATACCCGAATCCGTTTATATCATTATTTAGTAGAAACTCGTGAAACCTATAATTGCCAAGAATTAGCTGCTGCTTTTTCCATTCATCCCAATGTGATGCGAGACCATTTAAAAACGTTAGAGCAGGCTAACTTAATAACCGAAGAAAGATCATCATATAAAACAAGCAAAACGGGCAGAAAACCTATGGTTTATCGGGCAAATCCGAACATGTACACCGCCTTGGATAAGTGGAATCAAGAATTACGCATACTAGTTGGTTGAACACTCTCCCACCTACACCAAACAAAAGGTGTTGAGGTGGGGGTCTTCTCGCTAGTCATGATAAAATAATTGCGTATAATACTCTCTGATGGTATAAGAATGTGGAAAAAGTTCCATAAGAAAGAAGAACTGTATTGCGGAAACACAGTTCTTCTTTCTTATCTTGTTTACAACGTATGTAAACAAATCCCTGCCTATTCACCCGTGCCATTTTCAGTTACTTCGGAAACTAGTTATAAAGATGACACGCAACGAAATGTCCCTCTCCTTGATCTTTGAAAGCGGGACGATCTGATTTGCAGATATCCATGGCTACAGGACAGCGAGTGTGAAAGGCGCACCCTTTAGGAGCGTTGGCAGGACTTGGAACATCTCCCTGCAAAATCACTCTCTCCTTCTTCACATCCGGATCAGGGATCGGTACAGCGGATAACAAAGCTTGAGTGTAAGGATGCTTCGGATGATCATATAGCCGATATTTTTCCGTTAATTCCACGATTCTCCCCAGATACATCACACCGACACGATCACTGATGTGTTTAACTACACTTAAATCATGAGCAATAAAGATGTAAGTTAATTGAAATTCTTTTTGTAAATCCTGCATCAGATTCAATACTTGAGATTGAATCGAAACATCAAGTGCAGAAACAGGTTCATCTGCAACGATCAGCTTGGGATTGACAGCAAGGGCTCTAGCAATGCCGATACGCTGACGCTGACCCCCAGAAAACTGATGAGGATACCTTTTGGCATGATAGCTACTCAATCCTACTACTTCCAATAGCTGAAGAACACGTTGCTTGCGTTCCTTCGAATTTCCGATCCCATGAATGATCATGGGTTCTTCTAGAATTCGTTCCACAGTATGTCTTGGATTGAGGGAGGCGAATGGATCTTGAAACACAATTTGCATATCCCGCCGGATTTTTCGGAGCTGTTCCTTCCCCATTGCGGTCACATCTTTTCCTTCGAAAAGCACTTGACCTTCTGTAGGTTCAATCAAGCGGAGAAGAGAGCGCCCGGCAGTTGACTTCCCGCACCCGCTTTCACCTACGAGTCCCAAGGTTTCTCCCTTTTTCACGGTGAAAGAGATATCATCGACTGCTTTCACTTGACCAATATCTCTACCTAGCAACCCACCCTTAATAGGGTAATATTTTTTCAAATGTTTTACTTCCAGCAAATCCCCAGTCACTTTAGAGTCCTCCTTCATCTATCCGCTGGTGCACTACGCCGAATCAACCCTCTTTCACCAGCACCAGTTGTGCCCTATGGGTATTAAATAAGGGCCTTTACTTCCTTTTCACTGCTGAAGCCAGCATCTACTCTTGTGATCTGACTCTAAAGCTATGAGTTCTGGCATTTCTTCATGACATTTATCCATTACGGCATTACAACGGGGAGCAAAACGACATCCTTTAAGTAAAGAGCCTGGATTAGGAACATGACCTGGGATCGAATATAGACGATCTATCTTCTCGTCCATTCTAGGGACTGATTGAATTAATCCTTTCGTATAAGGATGCTGTGGGTTTTTAAAGATGTTTTGTACACTGCCTTCTTCCACCACTTTTCCAGCATACATAACAGCGACTCGATCGCATATTTCCGCCACTACACCCAAATCATGGGTGATCATCATAATGGCCGCTCCGGACTCCTTATTTAGTTTTCTCATTAAATCGAGAATCTGGGCCTGAATGGTTACATCCAAAGCAGTAGTGGGCTCATCCGCAATGAGCAATTCAGGATCGCAAGACATAGCCATAGCAATCATCACACGTTGTCTCATACCACCTGACAATTGGTGCGGATAATCATCTACGATTTGTTCCGGGCGAGGGATTCCAACCTTCTTCAGCATTTCTATCGCGTGAATCCGAGCTGCCTTTTTGCTCAATTTTCGATGCAAGCGTACCGTTTCACCAATTTGGTTCCCAATCGTATAGACAGGATTAAGCGAAGTCATAGGTTCCTGAAAGACCATAGCGATCTCATTTCCCCGAACCTTTCGCATCCTACTTTCGCTCACCTGAACTAAATCCTCTCCTTTAAAAGCCATGGAACCCCCCACGATTTTACCTGGAGGATGAGGCACTAGCCTCATCACAGACAAGGAGGTCACACTTTTGCCACATCCAGATTCACCAACTACCCCTAAAACTTCCCCTTTATTTATATAAAGATCAACTCCATCTACAGCAGGAATTTCTCCATAATCCGAAAAAAAGTGGGTGCGAAGGCCCTTAATCTCTAATAGTTTTTCTGACATAAGCCCACCCCTTTCAATAAATAAAATTATATAAATGATATTCGATCGATGATCTCCCAATTCATAAAATCTTCATATTTAATTTACTTATCTTTGCTTCTTATATTAATTCATATCTTTTATAATAGATAAAGACATTTTTAGTCAAACGTATAAATAATTATTCTCAGCTTTTAATATTGTGTTAAAATTACTCTTGGAGGTGAATGTTTTGACTTTATTAACGGAAATTATCGAATTTAATCGTGCTTTTGTGGATGATAGGAAATTTGAGCCCTTTATCACTTCAAAGCTGCCCTCAAGGCGAATGGTCATCATCTCATGTATGGACGCACGCTTAATGGAGCTGCTTCCTGCCGCCCTGGATTTAAAAAACGGGGATGTGAAATTTCTAAAAACAGCAGGTGCCGTCGTATCTCACCCTTTTGGCAGTGTGATGCGAAGTATATTAGTGGCTGTTTATGAATTGAATGCAGATGAAGTGTTTGTCATCGGACATTATGATTGTGGTATGGGAAGCGTGAATCCGACATTAATTAAACAAAAATTTTTAGAAAGAGGTATCAAGGAAGATACCATTAAAACACTCGAGGCATCCGGAATCGATTTCGAAAAATGGCTAAAGGGCTTTGATTCAGTTGGAGAAAGCGTGAGGAACAGTGTACGCATTATCCGCAATCATCCCCTTTTGCCTAAAATTCCCGTTCATGGATTAATTATTGACCCCAAAACAGGAAAGCTGGAAGTTGTAGAAGAAGGGTATTAAAATGGAAATACAAGACAAAAAGAGGACCTCTGAATGGTCCTCTTTTCCTTTATCCTATATCAAAAACCTCATTCTATTAAATGAGGTTCGATTGATCATGCTTTTCACTTTTAAACCATGCTAATTTTTCACGGAGTTGGATGACCTCTCCAACTATGATAATGGCTGGATGTGAAATTTCACTGCTGGCAACACGCTCTTGAATATCTTCCAATGTACCCGTAACGACTTTCTGCTCATCCGTGGTCCCCCAAGAAATAGCTGCTACCGAGGTTTTAGGTGACTTTCCGTAGGAAATCAGCTTCTCACATATATAAGGAAGATTGGAAACTCCCATGTAAAAGGCAATGGTATCTATCCCGCCTGCTAAAGCCTTCCACTTTTCTTCAGAGTCTTCTTTATCCATCCCCATATGGCCGGTTACCATGGCAAAAGTAGACGCGTAATCCCGATGGGTAACGGGAATGCCAGCATAGGCAGGAACCGCAATTCCAGATGTAATCCCTGGCACGATTTCAAATTCTATCCCATTGAGGGCCAGCACTTCCGCTTCCTCTCCCACTCGTCCAAATACGCAAGGATCTCCCCCCTTCAGACGGGTGACGATCTTGCCTTCCTTGGCCTTATCTGCCAATAGTTGATTAATCGATTCCTGGCGAAGGGTATGATGATGAGGAAGCTTGCCGACATAGATTAATTCTGCATCTTGCTTTCGATAATCAAGCAAAATCGGATTGGCAAGACGATCATAGACGATCACGTCCGCTTCCTTAATACACTCCACTCCTCTTACCGTGATCAGCTTGGGATCTCCTGGGCCCGCTCCTACTAAATACACTATGCCTGTGTTCATCTATTTCTTCCCCTCTCTAGTTTACCCGATACTTCCGTTGAAGAGAAAGTCGCTAGTTCCCTTACCTGGCTTCAGGACCAGCCGGGTCCAGAACCTAATACTGCTTTTCAATAAAAAAATAATTCTGACTGATAGTTACTATCATACCCTACTCTTCTCATTCTGGCATTGGAAATTTTTCATCGTTTGCTCCATTCGCTGTCGATCAAGGGAATAACCTTAGCCCTGCTTTCTCTCCAGGCATCGATCGATCCAATTCATGACCATTTCCGGATAGGAAGCAAAATGCAGGTGAGTATAACCTGCTACTAAGCTTTCCCGGGCATAGCCTTCCGATTTGGTTCCGCGAAGTCCCTTTGACACGTAGGCCGGGTTAAAATCCGCTTTCGGTTCAAAAGTTGAATAATGAAATTCATGTCCTTTTGCCTGTTCTCCTGCACCCAACAAAAAGTTGCCCTCGTTTCCTGTTACTTCCCGGTATCCTAAAGCTGCCAGCTTTTTCTGCATTTTAACCCGTCCTGGGATCATTCCTGTCATAGGAAAAACCCGACCGTCTGTCGTTTCCAGTTCTTCTGTTAAATACATGAATCCGCCGCATTCGGCTAACGTGGGCATTCCCGATAGGATAGCAGAACGGATGGATTCCATTACTTTTTTTCTCTCTGTCAGTTCTGCTGCAAATTCTTCTGGAAATCCACCACCGATATATAAGCCATCCACACCATCCGGCACTGGCTCTCCCGCTAACGGAGAAAATGGCAAGCATTCGGCTCCATAGGCTTCCAACAATTCAATATTTTCAGGATAATAAAAGTGAAAAGCGGCATCTTTTGCTATCGCAATCCGAGCTACTTTCTTCTCCACCTTGGTAGTAAATAGGCTGGATGAAATCTGCAAGGCTGGAGCTTCCGCCAACTGAAGTAGCTTTTCCAAATCTATGGTTCCCTCAACACGTTCCGCCAAATAGTCGAACAGTCCATCTAACTCTCCCCGTTCTACAGAAGGAACGAGGCCCAAATGGCGTTCTGGGATTTCAATCTGATCCTCCCGCTTCAAGTATCCGATGACCGGTATTCCGCACTCCTGCTCGACAGCTTCCCGGACTAGCCGAAAGTGCCCATCACTTCCCACTTTGTTCGCGATCACTCCTACAATATTAACCCCTTCACTAAAGGTTTGAAATCCCTTGACAATCGCAGCAGCACTTCTAGCCATACTCTGGCAATTCACCACTAAGAGAACGGGTGATTGGGTCAATAGGCTGATCTCAGCTGTACTTCCCCGGTTACTCGTCGCTTCTTTCCCATCATAGAAACCCATCACGCCTTCAATGATGGAAAGATCCGCTCCGGAGCTTCCCTTCACTAATACCTCTTTCACCGTATCGTGAGACAGCATCCAACTATCCAAATTTCGGGAAGGGCGTCCTGTAACCGCGGTATGATAAGTTGGATCAATATAATCCGGACCGCATTTAAAGCCTTGTACCTTGAGCCCCCGTTTTTTAAAGGCTGCCATAAGCCCAATGGTTAAAGTGGTTTTTCCCACACCACTCCCCGTCCCTGCAATGACCATTCTTCGATTTGACATGGTGATCCCCCTAATCCAATTCGTTCATGATTCCAACTGAAATCGTGACGTTACCGGATTTCTTTTTGTTGATGAGAAGCTGGTTGGTGTTTCCATAGAGTTTAGCGGCAGGCTCGCTCACCCCATAAGCCCCTGTGTATCTAAAAACGGTTTCCGAAGGCTCTTTAAGCGGAATCCGATTCAGCTGTTCTGGTGAATACGTGACAAACTCCCATCCGTATTTGCGGCAAAGCGCAAGAAGACCCTCCTCATCCTTTTTCAAATCAATCGAGGCAACGGCTTTTACACTCCGAATCGATAAGCCAAGATCATCCAATGTAGCATGGACCACCGATTCGATCTCCTCCAGCGGGGTATTCCGATTACAGCCCATTCCCAAAACGATGACCTTGGGACGGTAAAGAACACCATTCTTTAGAATCGGTTGTTCCTCTTTATCTAACATTCGGTGAGTGATCACTAAGGCAGCTTGGGGATGATTCTTCATCGCCTCGTTAACGGAAGAATAGACCTGAAAATGGTCTGGCAGAGCTGAATCGTACAACCACCAATTCCTCTCCCCTGATTCTTGAATGATCGCCACTTGTTCCTCATTGACGACAGACGCACTGACAGAAGTCAGCTTGTCTTCTGACTCATCTTCCCACTCCCAGCCAAATCGGCGGCCCAATAAATCCACGGGAATGGTTTTCTGAACATCCGATGCTGTCGTGATGATGGGCTTGGCATCAATAACAGCGGCAACTTCCCGTGTGAGTTCATTGGCACCACCCAAATGTCCAGAGAGTACACTTATTGCATTTTCTCCCTTATCGTCTATGACAACCACACCGGGATCCGTCTTCTTATCTTTTAATAAAGGGGCAATCATACGAACCACCGCTCCCAAAGAAACGATCAATATAATCCCCTTATACCTCGACCAGAGGGCCGGGAATAGCAATCGGACGCTGCCGCTGAACATTTGGATGGATTTTTGCCCTTCATCCCCGTGGGAAAATTTGCTCATATAATAAAGATCTGCATGAGAAAATCTCTGATGAAGCTGTCTAGCTAACTGAACTCCATGCTTGGTAATTGCGATGATAGCCACGTCACCCTTTTGCCGGATGACAGGGATTTCTCCTTCTTTCAATTCGATCATCATGTGGAGACCACACCTTTACGATATCCGTGTGTAAACTCCTTATCATACAGCTTGGAACGATACTCTTCCTTTTCATGAATATGAGGGTCCAATGCCCAACCAGCCAAAATCATCGCATGGGCGCGAATACCATGTTGTCTCATATCCTCATCAAGATGCTTCAAAGTAGATCGCACGATTTTTTGGTCTGGCCAAGATGCTCGCTGGACTACGGCTACAGGGGTTTCTTCGCTCCATCCTGCATCTATTAGCTCCTTTACCACCTTCTTGGTTAAGGTAGCACTCAAAAAAAGAGCAAGTGTACAATGATGGGAGGCTAAATCACGAAGCTGCTCCCGATCCGGGACAGGTGTGCGGCCTTCCGCCCTCGTTAAGATCAGGGTCTGTGTCAAATCGGGGATGGTCAGTTCAGCGCCTAGTGCAGCGGCTGCAGCAAAAACGGAACTGACGCCGGGTATGATCTCGGCCTCGATCCCTTCCTTCTTCAATAAGGCGATTTGCTCCATAATAGCTCCATAGACAGAGGGGTCACCGGTATGCAATCGGACAACCTTCTTCCCTTCACGGATGTTTTTGGCCACGACATCCACCATTTCTTCCAATGACATCCCAGAGCTTTTCAGCACCTCTGCTTCTGGTTTTGCCATTGCTGCCAAATCATCGTTGACAAGTGAATCGGTGTAGAGAACCACATCCGCTTCCTGCAATAGCTTCAATCCTTTTACTGTAATCAAATCCGGGTCACCAGGGCCAGCTCCCACAATATATAGCTTCATTATTTTCTCACCACCATTAAGGTTAGGTATTCCAACTCGGCCCGTTCCAATTCACGCACATCCCGCCAAATCATTTCCTCTGAAGAAGTCACTTTCGTAACAACCGATGCTTTATCCACTAAGTCCAAATCACGCAAGATCATCAAGATCGTATCCATTACTTTGGCTACCTTAATGAATATGACACAATCGTGATCCAAAATAGCCTTCCTCATGGCGTCTGCATCTTCGGTTGCCGGAATAATTCCAATCTGTTCATCTCCGTCAGCCAATGGAATTCCTAAACTGGAAGCTGCACCTAGAAAAGAGGAAATACCCGGTACGGATTTCACTGCAACCTCAGGATGAAGCTCATTCATTAACCGCATCATATGAATAAACGTACTGTAAAAAAGGGGATCTCCTTCCGTCACAAAGGCAACATCTTTTCCTTGTGAAAGATGATCCCATACTTCAGCTGCCGTTCGGGTCCATTCCCGATTCAAGATTTCCTGATCCTTTGTCATCGGGAAAACAAGTCCTAGCATTTCTTTTTCATCCGGTTTCACGTACTTCTCCATAATGCGATGAGCATAGCTTTTACTTCCCGCCCTCTTTTTCGGGTAGGCAATGACGGGAGATTCCTGTAATATTCGAAAGGCTTTTACGGTCATCAGCTCAGGATCACCTGGTCCAACACCTAAGCCATATAAGGTGCCAAGTTTAGTCATGTGCCATTTCCTCCTTTTTTCTCTCCGCTGTAATAATGTACACGGGATTAAGAGCCTCAAAACGATTCATATTCAAAATAGGCTTACTTTTGGAAACTTGGATTTGCGATATCTCCGTTGCAAAACCTTCATCGGAAAAGGCTTGAAGGGCTTCGTATAAGGTTTCAATGGTTACCGCATTCAACACGATTCTCCCCCCGGAAAGCAAACGAGAGCAACAGATTCTAAGGAGTTCTCTCATCTCTCCGCCTGTTCCGCCAATAAAAATAGCGTTCGGATTCGGAAATTCCTCCAATCCTTGAGGAGCCTTACCTTGAATGGCTGTGATATCCGCCCTGAACTTCGCCATATTCATCTTACAATTCGCTAGATCAGCCTCGTTTTTTTCAATCGCATAAACCGCCCCTTCCCGTGCGATACGAGCCGCTTCAATGGCGACAGAACCAGTGCAAGTCCCAATATCCCATACGATCGAATTCGTGCGAAGTTGAAGCTGCGCTAAGCTTAGAACCCGGATCTCCCTTTTGGTAATGAGACCTTTATCCGGCTTTCGCTGATCAAACTCGTGATCTGGGATGCCCAAGGGCCAAACAGGATTTTCTCCTTGTTTCTTTAGGATAACGACATTCAGATCGGAAAAAGGTTGATCCATCATATCTTCTAAGCTATACCAGCCTGTTCGTTCGTCGGAATTTCCCAAATTTTCTCCAACAAAACCTTTGTATTCGCTCATTCCGAAAGAGAGCAAATACTTGGCGATTTGATTCGGTGAATTCGTCTGATCGGTCAAGAGGGCAACCTTGTCCTTCCCATCGATTCGTTGGGCCAGTCCTATCATACTCCGACCATGCAGACTTGTGAGATATGCATCTTGCCAAGATTCTCCCATTCTAGCAAAGGCTAACTGAATAGAGCTTAAATGTGGCAGGATTTCTACTCTGCACTTTTTGGACAGATATCCTCCAATTCCATAGAACATAGGATCACCAGAAGCTAAAATAACCGTTTTTTTAGTCTCATTTTGCAGGCGATCCGTTAGACCCTTCAGCCCTCCTTTGAGCACCACCTTTTCTCCCGGGAATTCCGGAAAAAAATCCAAATGCCGTTCTCCGCCGATTAGCACTTCACTTTCCATAATCCATTTTTGATAAAGCGGGGGCAGACTTAGTCTCCCATCATCCCCGACCCCAATAATTTTAATGGCTTGTTCCATCCATGCTCATCCTTCCTAATAAAGCCCCTTTAAGGGTGGTAATGATGGTCTCAAGTTCCACACCCCAGCCAGCCTGCTTTAATCCTTCTTGGCAGCAATATTCACACAGGTACTGAAAAAAAGAAGGATATCCCCATTCCACCATCCAGTCTCCAACTTGCGAGGCTGTATTTGCTGATCTGATTTGTTCCAGCAAAGCAGGAGGGACCCCTGCATCCTGAGCTACAAGAGCTAGAAATCCAAAATCGACCGGTGCACTTTTGACATGAACCATCATCACCCCTTGGGCCACTTTCGAAAATTTCCCCATCATACCCGACAAGGTTATCTTCTTTGCCCCTTTTTTCTTACACTGAGAAATAGCAAAACCTACAAAGTCTCCCATCTCGATAAAAGCCTCTTTGGGCAAGTCTGGATACATTTCCATGGCATATTTCTCACTTCTCCCGCCCGTGGACAAGACGAGATGCTCACATCCATTCTCCACGGCTACATCAATGGCTAGAACAATACTCGCTTTATAAGCGGAAGTCGAGAACGGCACTACAATTCCCCGCGTGCCTAAAATAGAGATCCCTCCCAGGATACCCAGCCTGCCATTCAAGGTTTTTTTCGCGATCTCCTCCCCGTCAGGTACAGAAATGACCACCTTGACTCCCAGGTCTAACTCAAACTGACTCAAAACAGATTGAATAGTCTCCCGAATCATTTTTCGAGGGACAGGATTGATGGCCGCTTCGCCGACCGGAATAGGCAATCCCGGCTTGGTTACTCGACCCACCCCAACTCCTCCATCCAGTTCAATCCCTGGTTCGGATTTCCAAGTGACCGTAGCTAGAATAAGAGCTCCATGGGTCGCATCCGGGTCATCCCCACCGTCCTTGATCACACCGGCAACAGCCATATCTTGGGTATATTCACACTGTTCCAGAATAAAGGTGACGTGTTGACCCATAGGCAGTTGAATAGTGGTTTCCAGTTGCCTTTCCTGCAAAATTAAAGCAGTTAAAGCAGCCTTGGCCGTTGCAGTCGCACAAGACCCCGTTGTATATCCATGCCTTAGCGGTTTAGCTACTTTCTCTTCCATGACTTACCCCATACGTTCAGCCACGATGGCCATCGCATTGATCGCCGCAACCGTCACCGGGCTGCCTCCCTTGCGCCCTAAATTGGTGATGAAAGGAACATCCAACTTGGCCAATTCCTCCTTGGATTCAGCTGCCGATACAAACCCGACGGGCATCCCCACGATGAGTCCTGGTTTAGCCTCTCCCGTCTTGACCAAACGAATCAACTCCAATAAAGCGGTTGGTGCGTTTCCGATGGCAAAAATACCCCCCTCTGCCTCCTTTGCCGCTTTTCGGGTAGCGATAATCGCCCGAGTCGTATTCAGACGTTTCGCTTCCTCGATGACATCAGGATCGGATATATAGACCTTGATATCCCCGCCAAACTTTGCAATCCGGGGTTTACTGATTCCGGCCTGAATCATCTGCACATCTGCCACGATGATTTTTCCGCTGCGAATAGCTTGAATGCCAGCTCGTACAGCATCCGGATGGAATAGGATACTCTTCCCTAGATCAAAATCGGCCGAGGCATGAATGACCCGCTGAACCACCGGATATTGCTCTGCTGTAAAGGAATGCTCTCCCACTTCATTGTCAATCATCTCAAAGCTTTTGGCCTCAATTTCCTGCGGTTGAGTCGTTACTGGCTTAAATTCCGTTTGAAAATCCATCCTTAATTCCTCCTAGTAAATACGTTTTAATTGTGTAAGAACTTCCTCAAAATTGGAAAACTTCATTCCATAATCCAGGGGCGGCCGGCTAATCAGGATGGTCTCAATCCCCAGCTCCAAAGCAGCCTCTAACTTCTCATCGACAGCTCCAACCTTACCGCTTTCTTTCGTGATCATGAGTGTTACGCCATAATGCTCATAGAGGGCTCGATTCAACCCTTTGGGAAAGGGTCCCTGCATGGCTACGATATTTTTCTGCTCAATCCCCAGCTCCTCGCACTTTTCCATATTGTCCTTGCGGGGAAGCATGCGGGCTATTAATGTGGTATCGGGCAGGCCTATCAGCTTCTTTGTGAAGATAGGCAGGGTTTTGCTTCCCGTAGTCAGCAAAATTACTCCCCTTCTTTGGGCCGCCACCTCGGCTGCTTCTTTGTAATCGCGTACGATGGTCAGCTTTTCATGCTCCGGATAGCAGCCTTGTGCTCGTTCGTAGCGGATATACGGTACCTGTGCGGCTTGGGCGCCGGCCATAGCATTTTGGGAAGCCTCCTCAGCATAAGGATGACTTGCATCCACCACGATTTTTATTCCTTGCTGCTTCACGAGTTCAGCTATATCTTCTCCGGTCAATCTGCCGACACGAACAGGAAGTCCAGCCTCCTTCATCCCTTTCGCTGCGTTTTCCGTGACGACCGTGGCCAGCAAACTATATCCTTCTTGGTGAATCGCTAGCGCTAATTCTCGTGCATCACTTGTTCCTGCCAATACCAAGATCATGTTTATCAACTCCTTCACACAGGCTATTTCAGCGATGGAACCTGATCTGCCTCAGGATGGCTATCTTTTTCTCCATGATGATGGTGATGATGGTGGTGATCATGTTCGTGATCGTGTTCATGATCGTGATGATGATGATGGTCCATGTGTTCCATAGCCGAAATCCGGTACTGACAGGTATCACAATTCATCTTGACTTCCCCCAAAAGGGTTTCTTGAACTCGATCTTTAAACACTTCGCGAAGCAGATGATGATATCCAAAATAATGAGCAAGTGTAAAATCGGCATCAGGGTAACGTTCCCGGAAAGCGGCTACTTGTCCCTCCATCCGCTTCATCAAAACACCGGTAAACAGGAAGTAGGGAAGGATGATTACATGTTTAGCCCCTAACCTTAAACATCTTTGAACCCCTTCTTCGATCAGGGGATCTGTCACTCCCATAAAGGCGGTCTCTACCCATTTCACCTTCAGCCTTTCCCAGAACAGACGAGACATTTTAAACAGATCACTATTTGCATCCGGGTCGCTACTTCCTCTTCCTATGACCAATATCGCAGTTTCCTCTTCCTCCTTTTGCGGATCGATTCCGATCTCCTTCAATCGCTCAGATAAGATATCGAGCACGCGCTGATGAATCTGAATCGGCCGTCCATAGGTGAAATGAATATGGGCATATTTTTGCTTGATTTCATCGATTGCTGCAGGAATATGAATTTTGGCGTGTCCGGCTGCAAACAGCATCATAGGGATAACCGCAATATGACTAGCGCCTCTCTCCACACATTTCTCTAATCCCTGCCATACATTGGGTTTCTCGAATTCCAAGAAGCAGGTTTCCACAATCGGAACTTCCAGTTGCGAAGAAATAGATTCAACAAAAAATCTAACTTCTTCATTTCCCTGAGGGTCCTTGCTTCCGTGTCCAACAAATAAAATTGCATTCATTCCCTTATCCTCCTCCGCTTTTCAACCAGGATTAATCTCCACAAAGCGCATTCTCAATCGCCAGAACTGGAACTTCCTTGTAGGCAAAACCTTCAATAACTCCCACTCTTTTAAAAAACTTATGGAACCGTTCGTTTGGAAAACCGTTCTCCTTGTAATAGGTGACAATCCGCTCTACCAACGATACAATGTCTTCCGGATCGATCCCTTCAGCTACAGGAACTCCTGCATGAGCAGTTCTCCCTACCGTTTTCGCTCCCAAGAACAAATCAAACTTTCCTTGTCGATGCACGATCCCGATGTCCTCCTTCACAGCCCCGTAGCAAGCCATGCCACATCCGTTGAAACCAATCTTTAGTTCTTTGGGAACCTCAAGTCCCCCAATCTTAAGGTTGATTTCCTCAGCAAATGGAATAGCGTCTTTTTTCTCTCCTTCACAAAAATCGCAAGCCTTTATTTGGACCACATCTCCGACGGAAGATAAAAGAAGTCCTTCTTCCCGTAGTCTATCGATAATGCTTTGCGGGTCTCTGGTTGAAAGGCGGAGGATGATCTGGTGATGCGGCGTATACTCGATCTTCCCCTGGTCCCCGGCCGCTTCACCTAATGCGATCAATTGCTGTGGCGTAAACTGCTTATTGGCCACCCCCGGACTCACGGCAAGTTCAAAAATCATCTCTTGAGGAATGGAAGGCGTAAGAGAAACAGTCTCCGGTCTCTTCAATCCCTTTGATTCATCAAGAGATTGCAAGGCTTCCGTTGCCCATTGATATGGGGTCTTGTTCGTCGTTCCCTGAAAGGCATCCAGTGCCCATGGTTCATTTTCTTTCCTTAGGCGTTGATGGGGCTTGAGCCGCTGTTCATCCGAATTAAGCGTATATTTCCTCTGATAGCCGCGCGGAGTAATCATTTTCCCTTCATAAACGAAGGTAGAAGAGTTTCCGATAATGACTGTTGACAGCATTCCGATCTCGTTGTCCAACATATCTTTCAAGGTGGAAAGAACGACATACTGACGGTCTCGATAGGCGCTTTTGACTAGCCCAACCGGTGTATCAGGCGAACGATATTGCAGAAGTATTTTCTGTGCTTCTTCGATTTGGCGCGTTCTTTTCCCGCTTTTCGGGTTATATAAGGCAATAACAAAATCCGCTTGACCAGCTGCATCGAGTCGCTTAGCAATCAGTTCCCATGGGGTAAGGTGATCGCTTAGGCTAATGGTGCAAGCATCATGCATGGTAGGCGCACCTAACAAGGCTGCGCAAGAATTGATGGCCGAAATCCCAGGGATGATTTCTACTTCCACTCCTGTCGTTTCCGACCACCCTTTTTCCACTAGCACCTCATAGATCAATCCGGCCATCCCGTAAACTCCAGCATCCCCGCTGGAAATGACAGCCACCTTCTTGCCTAGCTCTGCCTGCCGTACCGCTTCCCTTGCCCTCGCTACTTCTTCAGTCATTCCCGTACTTAAGATTTCTTGATGTTTAACCAATCCTTGTATTAAATCTACATACGTGCTATATCCGATGATCGTATCCGATTCCTCAATCGCCTCAACGGCCCGTTTCGTAATATGATCAAAGCTTCCCGGACCAAAACCGATGACTAATAATTTTCCTCGCATCCACTTCTACCGCCTTTCATTAATCGATCCCCAAAATAATAGAAATTCCTAGTGAAACACTATATACGCCAGTTATTGATCCCAACAATAAATAAGCCCTTCGCTTAAACTGTGATTTCATAAAACCCCAAGATGCAAGATAAGTAACGAGGATCGTTGCGATCAATAATCCAAAGGTAAAGAGGACAAGCTGCATGCCAGCAGCAACCGCATTATCCATTCCTATACTGCTCGATAAGAGCAAAACCTGCGTCGGTGTTTCTGCCCCTACTCCGTGAAGGACTCCGATAACAAAAGCCCCTGCTATACCAATCTTCGAAACTCTTGTTTCATCTATTCTTTTTTTGTTCAGCAGTTTAGCCAAAGCCCCTGATACAATTTGCCAACGGCTTTGGTATTCATAATGGTTTCTTTGCCGAAATAAGGTAACTAAAATAAACCCTCCTAACAAAAGCAGGCTAAATCCTACAAGAAATTCCATCATCGAAAGAATCTCTTCAGGCAATCGCGCACCGACGAAGATGGCCAACAGCCCGATGATGACGACAATCGATCCATGGCCAAGAGCGTAGGTAATGCCCATGCGCAGCTGTCGATTTCGTTGGTTCTCCGCTCCGACCATATCCGCAATAGCCGCAATGTGGTCCGAGTCCATTCCATGCCGAAAGCCGATCAGGATGGCAAATAGGGAGAAAGATACAAGTTCAATCACCATTTCAGTTTCCTCCTTCTTATTTTGTAAAGTAAACCTATCCTAAACGCAAAAATAAAAAAAGCATTCCAAACCTAAAAGGTTAGAAATGCTGTTCACTCATGATCATGGTTACTGTATTATCACCCGACCCGCATTCTAACACTTCCCTATTCCTCGTAGGTTTGTCAGTGTTGAAAAAACAGGCAGGTCTCCTGACTTAGAGCCTCTCTTTCAATACCTTCCCAGTTGTGGACCAGTGGCTTCATTTTGAAAGATTACTAGACTAGTATCTAGTGCTCATTACAGTGGCGGGACCGTGTCGGATTTTCACCGAACTTCCCTTTTAAGCCAAGTGGACAGAATATAAACTCCACTAGGCACCCGTTTATCATATTATGAAATTACTTCCATTTTTTTCATGTTTCATGATTTATTTCAATCATACACAAATGTCAATCTTCATTCAACCTATTATTTATATTTCGTTCACAAGGAACCACAGAAAGAAAGTAAGTTCTAAACTTATCCATGCTATCCTATACATGTTAACACGACAAATTAACCCCTCTTTTCAACCGTTCTGCTTAACTGAACTGTATTCGACCTGTTGTAAAGAAAGGAGTTTTGCATGACCATCATGAATCGAAAACATATTCTTCTGTTAGACATGGATGATGTCACAGTAGATCAATCCTTGACATGGATTAAGCGAATTCAAGAAAAGACAGGGATCTTATATCAATGGGAGGATTTATCTAATTGGGATCTTTCCTCTGTCCTTCCTCAAGAAATCACTCATATAATCTATGAGGAACTCAATAAAGAACCTGGCTTTTTTAGAAGTCTCCCTGCCAAAGAAGGGGCTCTCGAGGGGATTAAAGAGTTGTCCTTTTTCTACGATATCGTTTTCGTGACGGCAAGCGAACATTACGCTTATCAAGATAAATATTACTGGATTCGAGAAAACCTACCTTTTCTAAATAAACCTAGCTTAGTGCTTACTCACCGGAAGGACTTAATTATGGGTGATATCTTTGTCGATGATGGCCCTCATAATTTGCAGAAATCAACGGTTAGAATCAAGATCATGTTTGATCATCCATGGAATCGTCATGTCACACATTATCCTCGTGTAACACACTGGAACCAACTTGTGGACCTACTATTGCCAAATCCAAATTTTCTATGTTCTTCTTTTGGATAACAACCGAAATTCCCATTTTCTAGAATCATACGATAAAATTCTCAAATTTAATATACTTTTCTTGTACAAACGAATGAACAAAAACAAGCCAAAAAAATGGCTTGTTTTTGTTTGTTATGATATTGATTTAACACTTTTCACACTCTCTTGTTTTAGTGAAAGCTTACTATCAGCTTCTTTCGCCAAACTTGCTTTCTTCAGACTGGCAATGAAGTAAATAGCAACTACCATTGTCATCGCAACCCACCAGAAACCAAAAGAATAACTATTCGTAAACTGCTTAAACACTCCTAAAATATTTGGTAAGAAGAAACCACCAATACCACCTGCCGCCCCAACAAAACCAGTTAGTAACCCCACTTCTTTCGGGAATCTTACCGGAATGACTTGGAATAAAGCGCCATTGGCCGATCCTAGGAAAATTAAGGTGACAAACAACATACCTAACGCCACATATACAGATGGTAATAAACCAACCAACGTCATGGATATTGCGGCTCCACTAAAGAGAATAACAAGTAAACGTAGTCCACCATATTTATCTGCTAGAAAACCTCCAATCGGTCTGACAAAACTTCCTGCAAACACGACTAAGGTAACAAAATCACCAGCGGTTACTTTACTTACACCATACTGGTCAACGAAGAAAAGGGTTAAATAACTCGTAAGTCCGACAAATCCGCCGAAGGATAAACTGTAAAAGAAAGCGAATAACCAAGTTTCCTTATATTTCATAACACGGAAATATTCAGATACCTTCATTGTTTTAGCTGCAGTAGGACAATCTTTTGCAAAGATGCTAAAAACGATAAAAGCGATGACTAGTGGAATGAGAGCTACTGCAAAAACGGTTTCCCAACCATAAGCTGCTGCGATTCTCGGGCCAAACAGAGTAGCAAATACGGTACCGCTATTTCCTGCACCGGCGATCCCCATGGCCAAACCTTGGTGTTCTGGTGGATACCAACGACTAGCTAAGGGAAGAGCTACTGCAAAGCTTGCTCCGGCAATTCCTAACATAAATCCAAGGACAAATACTTCGCTTAATTTATCTGCCCATAGCCAACCCCATAGTAATGGGACCATGGTAAGAAGCATCCCTATCATCCCCATACGTTTACCGCCAAACTTATCTGCTAGCAGTCCCATAGGGATTCTTAAAAGTGCACCGCCTAAAACAGGAATCCCTACCATCATCCCTTTTTGTGCAGGGGTTAAGCCTAGATCTTCTACAATGAAAGTTCCTGTTGCTCCAAGAATGACCCAAATCATAAAGCTGATGTCGAAGTACAGAAAGGACGATAGAAGAGTTGGTGGATGACCACTTTTTGCAAAATCCTGAATTCTCATGTTTCATCACTCCTTGTGAAATTGTGAACAAAGTATGTCTGAAGGGAAGGTGTACCTTCCAGTACACCTTCTAATCCTAGCATTTAATTTCAGCATTTTTTCTAGAATAATAGTACCAGCAAACCCCAAGACTGATGACGTAGTATCCAATGAAAAGGTAAAGCGCCATGTTTGCTGATCCATTTGTATCAATCGACCATCCGAAGATTTTAGGAATCAAGAAGGCACCATATGCTGCAATCGCTCCTGTAAATCCAAGAACCGGTGCCGCTTGCCTTGCTTCAAAGATCATAGGGATCATACGGAAAGTAGAACCGTTTGCGATACCTGTTGTAAAGAATAGGATAATGAACATCGTTAAGAATCCTGTGAAATTATGAGCATTTAAGAAATAGATAACACCAAGTGTTGCACCAATCATGATAATGATATCCCAAAATGTCACTAACGCCCCACCAAGTTTATCAGAAATCCATCCACCAATCGGGCGAACACTCGCCCCTACAAGAGGACCTAAAAACGCAAGTCCAATCGCGTTCATTTCAGGAAACTCGGATTTAATCAGTAGTGGAAATGCTGCCGCATATCCAATGAAAGAACCAAAGCACATCGTATACAACCAAGTCATAATCCAAGTATGTTTATTTTTGAAAATAATCGATTGCTCTTTAATAGATTGCTTTGCATTAGGCAGGTTATCCATGCCAAACATAGCAGCTATTGTTACAAGCACGATCGGAATGACCCAAACAAACCCGGCATTTTGAATCCAAACATCAGAACCATCCTTTAACTGCTGTGGTGCTCCTTCCAAGCCTCCCAAAATGCTGACTCCAATAACGACAGGAGTAAGGAATTGCACGGCACTAACTCCAAGATTTCCAAGACCTGCATTCAGACCATTGGCTGTTCCTTTCGCTTTCTTCGGAAAAAAGAAGCTGATATTGGCCATAGATGACGAGAAGTTACCTGCACCTATCCCGCACAAACCTGCTAATACGGCCATGGTCGTGAAGGATGTTTCTGGATTTTGAACAGCGAATCCAATTCCAATAGCGGGAATCAACAAGGCTGCTGTACTTATTACCGTCCAGTTTTTCCCACCTACTAATCCAGGCATAAAGGTGAAAAAGATCCGGAAAGTAGCTCCCACCAATCCTGGAAGAGCAGCAAGGGTAAACAATTCACTCTTTGAAAAAGTAAAACCTACATCATTTAATTTAACTGCGGTTACGGACCAGATTTGCCAAACAGCAAAGGCTATAAATAAAGCAGGAATAGAGATCCATAAATTTCTTCTGGCATGTCTCTTTCCTTCCTTTTCCCAAAAAGCTTCATTCTCCGGATTCCATTCTCTGATTCGACCACGTTTTGCAACAGTTGAACTATGAGCTTCAGCAGTGGCTTTCATGATTTGTGTTCCTCCTCTTTTTGCTACTCTCTCTTTTGCTTAAACGTTTGTATTGTAAATTATGATTTCTTATTCCCAACCTTTTGTTTCTCTCGGTTGCTACATTTACATCATAAAAAAATCCGATGGCTACGTGTGTGAGTTTCCTCACATTTTATAACAGAGTCAAGAATTAGCCACATTCTCCGACAAAATGTCGTCAAATTTAAATAAAATTCAATTTTGCACTTGATAGGAACTTGGCTTAACATAGAGGAGAGACAGCGCTATACTTTATAAGAACATCCAATCATTGGTAACGGGTGGTCGATTCAACGTCAATCGCCAGCTGTCAGAAGAAGAGGAGGGCATTATGCTAACGGCAAACATTCATTTTACAGATACATTTGACACGGATACCACTTTTCGGTCACTAGGATTAATAAGACAGGATTCACAATATGTCTTGATTACACCAGATCAAAAAGAACTAGCAAAAATAAAGTTATTGGAAAATGAATCCAACATTGAGTTTACCTTCCCCCCAAACCTTAATATGGATCAGTACGCAGAGATCCACCGCATGATCGTCCAGATTCATGAAAAAGTAGGAGGTACCATTGAAGATTCGAAGAGTCTGTTAGGTTACCTACGGAACGGACAGGAAGCTTGCATTGTAACCAATTGGGATGCATGGGTGGCTTTCTTACAAGGGGCTAGACATAAATCCTTGGAGGGGCAAAAGGTACGGATCATTGATGAAAAAGGCATGGAATTAGGCAGTGGGTTACTTATGGATTATGATACCAATAACGAAGAAGCTAGTCCTTTTGCCATCAAATCCTGCACTCTCGTTACTTCATTTGGGGAGCGAAA
The DNA here is from genome assembly GCA_036676475.1 of Brevibacillus sp. Lineage (GTDB taxonomy): Bacteria > Bacillota > Bacilli > Aneurinibacillales > RAOX-1 > LC029. Next base: position 40,157 of record JAKFCU010000006.1, on the reverse strand, counting down.
GTTTTCGGGTTCGAATTTGAAAATTGAACCTACTGGAGAATGGTAAGCGAATAAGCAACAAATAAGAAAGCTACTGGCGTAGCCTTATGCGTATAATACTTTCTAATAAGTGCAAAAACCCGTACCACGATATCGTGAATACGGTTTTTTTCTTCTAAGGTCGCTCATCAGATGAAGATAAACATATTGCATCATCTCATATCTTCATCTGGAGCCTGAAGTTTTTCATGATCTTTCTTTTTAATCGAAACATACAAACAATGGTAGGTGGCTTGGATCCTGTCATTCAATCGGTAGTCCTGATCATAAATCCGTATCATTTCTCTAAATACGGATGGGCGTCTGCAGTCCTCTTCCTGATTGCTGTTATTAGCGCCGATTTTTTTTATGGAGGTCAGGAAGTCCCTGACTGTCGCAAAATTCTCTATCTCCAACCTTTCGATTTGGTTCATATGATATGAAAGGGGTTTTAGGGAACGCTTACAAATGTCCTGCAATCCATCCTGGGAAATAAACGATTGTCCTGGCGAATAGTTCCCTGGTAGATCAAGCCGCAGTATCGCCCTTTCAAACGAGGCATGCAGCTCATGAAAGGTTAGGCTTCCAAAAGTGGAAAAATGGATCATGCCATCTGGCTTGAGTGCTTCAAAAAGACGCCGAATCGTATTCTCCATCTGGTTGAACCATTGGAACGTGGCATTGGAAACAATCAGGTCATAGGTATCTTCCAAGGCCATTTCTTCCACATCTGCACAAATAAACCCGACTGGTTTGTCTTTAACCCGTTCTTTGGCTACCTCGATCATGCCTGGAGCTAAATCAACAGCTGTAAGCTGGCACTGGGGAAAGAGCTGGACTAATCGCTCAGTCAAATATCCTGTTCCGCACCCAATTTCTAGGATTCGAAATTGGGGTTGATTTTTGAACCCGGCATCGCTTAAAAGCGCCAGAAGTTGATGGGTCATTTTCTTTTGTACGTTTGCATATTCTTCATAGCTGTGGGCTTGCCTGCTGAAACGAGTTTGCAACAGCTGCTTATTTATCATGTTCTAATCCTCCCATAAACTCCACTATCCACCGCAAACACGCCTGTGACTGAGTACGAAAGGGGAGATGACCGGTTCGAGGAAGGGTTTTCAATACGGCTCTCTCTTTCATCCTCTGGAAAATATAATGCGATGCCGTCACAGGACATAGGTCATCTGCTTCCCCATGAAGCAGCAACAATGGAGCTCGAATTTGCTCCAGCTTGTCACGCAAATCCATATGCAAGAGATAATCCAAACCGATAAGCAAGGATTCCACTTCATCGCCACGGAAGGTCTTGCGAATCAATTGATGAAAATGGTCCAATTCCCCATGCTCCACTTCCATTGGTGAAAACATGGAGACATAAAATGAAGATAGAGTGTTTTTCATGTCTTTTTCAAGCTGCCGCTTCATTCGTTCGAGGATCCGAGGGGACCAGCCATCGCCATATTGCCCTGATTGATCCACAGTAAAGCGGCTTGTACCGCCTATGATGATCAATCCGGTGACTTGCGTTGGATAGCTGTGTGCGATATCCAACGCAACAAGCGAACCGAGGGACCACCCTAGCAGGCTAAAGGATTCCAGCTCATGCTCCTCAATCAACTGAATAACCCTTTCCTTAAATCCGGATATAGCACGGATATCTCGCCAATGGACCGAATAGAGCTGGTATCGGGCAGCCAATTCCTCATGAAGAAGCGACCAAACCGAAGGTTCCATGCCCCATCCAGGAAGAAGAATCAATGATGGGAGCTTCATCCAATCACCCCCAGTCGACGACCGACAAGCGCAATTTTTTCGATAGCCTGTTTCAGATCCTTTCGTTCGTGGGTAGCCATGATCGTAAAGCGAATTCTCGCCTGTCCCTCCGAAACCGTTGGCGGACGCACGGCGATGGCGGCAACCCCTTCTTCCTGCAGCTTCTGGCTGAAAAACACCGTCTGCTCATTGGCCCCGATGATAACCGGAATGATTTGTGTTTCACTCGCTCCAAGCTGAAATCCAAGTTCAGCCAATGACGCACGGAAAAATCGGCTGTGTTCCCTTAACGTGGTCCGTCTATCCGGCTCCTGGCGTACAAGATCAATTGCCGCTCGAATCGAGCCGAGTACGGAAGGGGGAAGGGCCGTCGTATAGATAAAGCTGCGCATTTTATTGGTGAGATATTCGATAAGCCACCTGCTTCCCATGACATAGGCTCCGTAGCAGCCTAATGCTTTGCTGAAGGTTCCCATCTGAACGTCCACTTTATCCTGAAGTTTGTGCGAATGGACCAATCCTTCACCGTGATCCCCAAAGACCCCGCTGCTGTGGGCTTCATCCACCATCAGAATAGCGTTATACCGTTCTTTTAAAGATACCAATCCTTTCAACGGGGCTATGTCCCCATCCATACTAAATATGGTATCGGTGACAATCAATTTTCGTTTGCCCGGAGGGGATGCCTTTAACAATGACTCCAGATGTTCCAAATCACCATGCCGATAGCGTCGGTGCTCTGCCCGGCTTAGGACAATCCCGTCCACCATGCTGGCATGATTGTATTTATCGCTAAATACGATTCCATCCCTGCCCACCAATGCTGAAATGATCCCCGTATTGGCCGCATACCCGCTGTTGAGAATCATTCCGCTCTCCATCCCTTTCCATTGAATCAGGTCCGACTCTGCTTGTTCATACAAAGGATGATTGCCTATGATTAGCCGTGATGCTGTCGCGCCTGCTCCATGCTCCCGCAACGCCTCGATAGCTGCATCCTTTAACCGTTCATCTCCGGCTAATCCCAAATAATTATTGGATGCCAGGTTCAGCATCCTGCGGCCTTCAAGGTAAAGCCAGGGAAAAGGTGCCCTTTCTGCTCTGACTAAAATTCTCTTTTGTGAATTTTGCTCCAATTGAGCCAGTTCGTTCTTGATTTCATTTTCCCATGTCCGACTCATTTTCCCATCCTGCTTTCCAATACCTTTTTAATCCCCTGCAGATCAATTGATTCTTCTACTGCAGAGATGACCTGCCCGCGCGAAGGGTGATCGCCGAGCCAATGCAGCGACCCAAGAAACGGAACTTTTCCATAGCGGACAATCATTTCCGCATTGGTTTGTTCTGCCACGTTAGGCAAGGTTTTCCCAATTCCGGAAAAAACAATTCCCAACACTTGCAGTCCTTGCTTCCTGGCATATTCTACGGTTAACACGGTATGGTTAATCGTCCCTAAATGAGGGCGGGAGACGATCAGAAGCGGGAGATTGAACTTTCTTGCTGCATCTGCGACCATCCCGTCTTCGGTATAAGGAACAGCGAGTCCGCCGGCACCTTCTACAATCAGCGAATCATATTTTTCTTGAAGGTCTCTAAATTTCCTAGCAATATCCTCCAGGTTAACCAGTCGTCCGGCATGCTGCAGGGCCAATTGCGGAGTCAATGGCTCCTCAACGGAATACGGACAAATGTCTGCCAGTGAATCCTCCACTCCGGAAAGATATTTTAGGCGGGCTGCATCTCCGTTCTTATCTTCGGCCAAGTTTCCGCTTTGAATAGGTTTATATACGCCAACCCTGATTCCTTGCCGTCTAAGTGCTCCTGCTATGCCTCCTGCGACGATGGTTTTTCCAACACCTGTGTCGGTACCTGTAACAAAAAGCCCGTTCAATGGGTTCCCCCCTTACTTCCATATTATTTTTCCGTTACATCGGCAATGGCTCGATACAGAATGTCAAGCATATGATCCAATTCTTCTATCGTGGAAGCGAGAGGCGGCATGAACACGATGACATTGCCTAAAGGCCTTAAGAGCATACCCAACTCCTTGGTTCGCCTGCAGACTCGGATGCCAATCCGCTCTGCCCAATCATAAGGCTCTTTGGTCTTTTTATCCCTGACAAGCTCAATTCCGACCATGTATCCCTTTTGCCTGATATCCCCGACATGGACAAGATCTTGGAAAGATGTCAACCGATGTTGCAGGATAACGGATTTGTCAGCCACTTGATTCACCAAATCCGTCTTGCGGAACAATTTAAGATTCGCTATGGCCGCCGCACATCCCAACTGGTTTCCCGTATAGCTGTGGCCATGAAAGAATGTCTTCTGATCTTCATAATCGGCGTAAAAGGCATGGTAAATTTCGTCGGTCGTCACGGTAATAGCAACGGGCAGATAACCTCCTGTCAGCCCTTTGCCGGCTGTCAAGATATCGGGGGTAACGGATTCATGCTCGCAGGCAAACATTTTTCCGGTTCGCCCAAAACCTGTCGCTACCTCATCGGCGATGAGGAGTACATCGAATTCCGTACAAAGCTCACGAACTCCCTTTAGAAAGCCTTCCGGCATGGTGATGATTCCACCGGCCCCTTGAACGATAGGTTCCAAAATCAAGGCTGCGACTTCTTCATGATGCTCATAAAGCGTTTGTTCCAACTTTTCCAAATGAACTTGGGAAATGACCTGCGGATCATCCCCATAGGGAGAGCGATAAGTATACGGATAAGGAGCCTTAATCGATGGGAACATCAGGGAAGCATAAGCGCTATGAAATAGATCAATGCCCCCAACCGAAATAGCACCGATCGTATCTCCATGATAAGCTTCCTTCATCGTGATGAATTGTTTTTTCTTCGGTTTCCCCTTGTGCTGCCAATATTGATAGGCCATTTTAATCGCTATTTCCACAGAAGTTGCACCTGAATCGGAATAAAAAACCTTAGCCAAGCCGGGAGGCATGATCTGAATCAGCTGTTCAGCTAATAGGATGGAAGGGATATTAGCCATCCCAAGAATTGTAGAATGGGCAATTTGATCCAGCTGTGCACGAATAGCCTGATCCAATTCCGGCACCCTGTGTCCATGCACATTCAACCAGATAGAAGACACGCCATCCCAATATTCCTTCCCTTGGACATCCTGCAGTTTTCGGCCATTTCCGCTCGCGATAATGACAGGTTCATCCGCAAGATACTCCTTCATTTGAGTGAAAGGATTCCATAGATAGCGCCTGTTTTTTTCCAACAGCTCGTCATATGTTAAAGCAGATCGATTCATCTATTTCACCTCTTTTTAATTGTTAACCAATACTTCAATTCAGGTTAACAATTAGATCCTAACACACCTTGATAAATCTTTCAATATATCCCAAAAATAGTTTTATATAAGAAAGCTACTGGCGCAGCCTTAAGCGTATAATACGTTCCGATAAGTATAAAAAAAGAGGACCATCGGCCCCCTTTAAAAGAAAAAATCCCACCTGGTGGGATTTTTTCTTTTATTTATACTCCACTTTTCTCCATCTAAAATAAGCGAACAAAGCAATCAGCACAGAAATCATAGCTACGCCTGTATATTGATACACATGCTCAAACTCTTCCCCGAAATAGGCTTCCACTGTCCATTGCAGCATGACCACGTTTAGAGCGAGAGTAAGAATGATTACAATCCAACTTCCTTTTCTATCCATGACGGATCTTCCTTCCTACAGCGAAAATTTGATCGCCAACAACCTCGATCTCAACCTTTGGAAGCTCACGCTGAGGAGGTCCAGCCAAAGGATGACCGGTTTTCAAATCGAAGAAACCACGATGACAAGGGCATAGCAAAACATCTTGTTCCTTCTCATAAAATACCGGGCACTGCAAGTGTGTGCATTTATTATTATACGCTTTTAATTCGCCGTCTTTCGTATGAACGAGAATAGAAGTATCATGCTCGGTAGGGAAATTAAAATTCATGGCTTCCCCTTTGGGAAGCTCGGAAAGCTTCCCGATTTCAAGCCGTTGGACATCCTCTTCTCCATCGTTAAGGGCTGCTTTAATCGTAAAAGGAAGAGTAGCCAAGCCAAGAGCAACAGATGCTCCTACAGCTGTTTTCAGGAACCCTCTACGATTATATTTCAGATCTTCTGCTCGGTTGAGATTATCAACCAGATTGATCATATCATCTTGTGTATCTTTTTTGTTTCGTCCCAATTTCTTTTCATCTTCCATGTGTGTTCATCTCTCCTTTCCTAGTCGGAATAAACCCCGAAGAATTCAGGAACGTACTGCCATTTGTTGCCTTCCTGCGGTTTCTTTCCTTCTACTAGATTCATTTGTGTGCGACGACGGCGCAAGGCTTGCATTTCATCAAAATCAATGAATCGAATCGCTTCACTCGGACATACAGAAGCACACATAGGCGGGATATCGTGCTTCGAACGATCATAGCACATGTCGCATTTATACATCTTATTTTGTTCGAAATCGAATTTAGGAATACCAAATGGACATCCAAAGGTACAGTTACGGCAGCCAATACATTTTTCTTCCATAGCGGATAAGACGACGCCTTCTTCTGTAATCTGGATCGCATTGGCAGGACAAACCCGGGCACAAGCCGGATCTTTACACTGCATGCATAGCATTGGATAGGTTTGTCTGCTTTCCACAAAATCGACATACTCAACATAGTTTCTTTCTTTATATTCATGATCCCCACACTCGCGGCAAGCCGCTTGGCAGGAACGACAGCCGATACATCTTTCAAACTCCAAATACATAATTTTATTCATGATCGTGTCCTCCTTATGCTTTCTGAATCTTCACGGCACAAACTTTGAATTCTGGCATTCTCGATATCGGGTCTAAGCACGGATTGGTCAACTGGTTCACGGATAATTCCTTGCCCCAATGGTAAGGAACAAATACGGTATCTTTACGAATGGCCTTCGTTAATCTCACATCCAAAAGCATCTCAGAACGGCGAGTGATCAACTTCACCTTATCTCCATTGTGTAAATTGTATTGGCTGGCTAACTCAGGATGCATTTCAGCATAAGGAACAGGGCATTGCTCCATCAAGAAATCTACACGGCGCGTTTGGTTACCGGATAGATAATGGAATACGACACGACCGGTAGTTAAGATGTGCGGGTAATCCTCAGTTGGATATTCGGCCGGCAGTTTCCAATCGACAACAGCCAAATTAGCTTTTCCATCTTCCGTTCCGAATTTTTCTTTAAACATGGTTGGCGTTCCCGGGTGGTCCTCCGAAGGGCAAGGCCAGAATATACCATCTTCTTTATCGATACGATCCCATGTAATTCCATAATAATCGGCTTTTCCGCCTTTTGTAGCAACACGGAATTCTTCGAAGATTTGTTCAGCAGTCTCATATGGGAAGAATTTGCCTTTTCCTAATCTTTTTGCAATATCACGCATAATTGCCCAGTCAGGCAAAGACTCACCCAATGGCTCTATGACTTTACGAATTCGGATAACACGGCCTTCTAAGTTAGTGGTGGTCCCATCATCCTCTGCCCAAGAAGTAGCAGGCAATACCACGTCAGCAAATTCTGCCGTCTCGGACAGGAAGAAATCGCTCACTACCATGAAATCTAACTTTTTAAATGCCGACCATACATATTCGCTATTTGGTGCAGATACAGCAGGGTTACTACAGATTACGTGCATCGCACGAATATTCCCTTTATGAATTTCATCAAACATTTCAAAGGCAGAGACACCTGGTTTAGGCATTTCCTCTGGTTGAATTCCCCAAACCCCAGAAATATATTTTACCGCTTCTGGGTCTGTTAGTTTCCGATAACCAGGAAGCAAATCAGCTTTTTGACCATGCTCGCGTCCACCTTGTCCGTTCCCTTGACCCGTGAAGGTAGCCACCCCTGATGCAAACTTCCCGATTTGTCCTCTCAATAAAGCCATAGAGGTGTACAAGGAAACATTATCTACCCCTTTGGTTTGTTGCTCCACTCCTCGTGCAAACATCACCACGGATCTAGGAGATTGTCCAAAGATATGTGCGGCTTTGATGATCTTTTCTTCATCTACACCGGTAATTTTGGAAGTATTGCTTGGCGTAAAATATTCTACATTCGCTTTTAGTTTTTCATAATTATTGCAACGGGCATTAACATACGCTTCATCAACATAGCCCTCTTTAACCAAAATGTGCATAATTCCATTTGCCAGTGCAGAGTCTGTACCTGATTTCAGGTCAAGATGAACATCGGCAATACGAGCGGTCGGTGTTTCACGAGGATCGGCTACAATCAGCTTTGCCCCTTTGTCCTTCGCTTTCCAAATCCATTGAATACTGGTTGGATGACATTCAGCCGTGTTGGTACCAGCCATAAAGAAACAGTCGGTATGTTCTAATTCAGGCCATGGCAGCGTGGATCCCCGGTCTGTACCTAATGTTTTCAAGAAACCGCCTGCCGCTGAACTCATACAGAAACGACCATTGTAATCGAGAAAACGGGTTCCTAGAGCTACGCGGGCATATTTCCCTACAAGATAACATTTTTCGTTGGTCATCGATACGCCGCCGAATACACTTAGAGCGTCTTTTCCATGTTCATTTTGTAGTCGCTGAAAGTTTTTGGCAATCAGGTCAAGAGCTTCATCCCAGCTGGATTCAACAAACTGACCATTTTTCTTGATTAAAGGGCGAAGGAGCCGGTCTTTGTGATTAACCGTTTGGTAGGCTGTTACCCCTTTTGGACACATCTTTCCTCTTGTAGTTGGCCAATCATAACGCGGCTCTACTCCAACTACTTTTCCCGTTTGTTCACTTACTCGAATATGCATCCCACATTGCATTCCACAGTAGGCACAGTGAGTTGTAATTAACTTTTCACCTGGGTTGCGAAGATTTTTAACCCCATCTTTTACAAGGTATTTACTCATGGTTGTTCCCTCCACATCTTATTCACATTATTTTTTTTGAAGTTCTTTAGGCTGACTGTAAAATTCCTCGGAACGCTTTTTACCAAAACCAGAAATATGAATATCGTTCATAGTACGAATCGGACCGTACGGATTTCCTTGTGGTGCTTCCATATTCATTTGCTTCATTACGCGAATTCTTCTTCTGCAAGGTAGGCAATAATCCGCTAAATAAGAACCATCTGCTAACTGTAGATCGAAAGCTTGTGCAGCAAGAATCGCTTTAACATCTTCAATCTGATCATCATTACTGTATTTATCTCCACACTTCTTACAGGATCTGGTATCCACCTTGAGCACCTCCTGATAATTCATCGGAACAGATGTTGCTAATGGTCGAATCGGAAGGTGGAATAGCTTTCCGAATGGGAAATAAACTAAGAAAATAACCACGGTAACTTGATGGATGAGCGTTAGATAATGGTGCATCCATCCTCCTAGGAAAGTATAGGAGATTGTTAAAATCAACCCTGTACTGGTGACAGTTAGCAGTATATATAAAGGTAACAAATCAAATTCAGCTCTCTGGGTCACCTTTACATCCTTACTTTTAATTCTTCTGATCAGGGCCATGCATACGCCAATAAGCACCATCATACCTGTAATATTTAATCCGTTATACACCATTTCGGCAAAAATTCCGTGTGCTGCCATCTTAATAGTCGGAATTCCCATCACAATAATTTGATAAGTTTCCGGATCAATCAAGTCGAAATGCATCCAACCAAAAGTTAGACCAAAGGTGATGGCAAAGGATCCAATACAACCCCAAGCAATCATAAAATGTTGAATCCCACGATAAATGCCTCGTTTAAAGATAAACTTTTGTAAAATGATGTTCTCAATAACCGTTGTGAGAATCGCTTTGATATTTCTTTTTTGGCGTTTCCCTGTTGTTAAATTTTTGATGCTTCGCTTTACCACCTGATGTGTTGCCGGACGGATTAACCAAGAACACATCCGGACCGTGATCCCAATCGCAAAGATAAAGGAAGAAACCATGTAACCTAACAGTGCCATATCAATATGACTGAAGTTTTTGGTTCCAATCCACATGGTAAAGAATAAGATCAGCGTGACAAAAAAGGCGTTCATGCTTGTTTTGGAATAGAAAGATCGTTCAAATTGCTTCATATGTTTTCACTCCTTTTGGAACAGCGGTTGTGAATATTTCATTCACATTTGTCATTATATGTTCTATCGATCTTTTACGTTGTGAACAACATCACACATACTAATGACAAGTTTATGAACAAAGGTATAATTTAAGAGTGACAATCATCACACGTTTATTCTAGGGTATCCTATAGAATGAAGTTATCCATTATAAATGAAGTTCGTGAAGGCCCTCTCGGACGATTCAATCTGCCGATCTCACGGGCACAACAATCGCTGGTGAAAGAGGGTATATTCGACGTAGTGCACCAGCATTTAAATGAAGGAGTGTTGAATCTATGTTAACAGGAACAGTTATTGCGGTTACAAGCGGAAAAGGCGGTGTTGGAAAGTCAACGGTAGCGGTGAATCTTGCCTTATCCTTAGCAAGAAAAGGAAAGCAGGTAGCACTTATTGATCTTGATATTTATGGATTTAGTGTGCCGAAAATATTAAATCTAACTTCAAAACCCAAAACAATGAATGGAAAAATTATTCCTGTCGAATCACATGGAGTAAAAGTAATGTCTATGGGCTTTTTAGTTAATGGAAATGATCCAATCGTGTGGCGTGGTCCAATGCTTGGAAAGATGGTCGAACATTTCACCAATGATGTGATATGGGGAAAACTCGATTATGTCGTCTTGGATCTGCCTCCTGGTACAGGGGATGTAGCTTTGGACATGCACCATTTTATCCCGCAAAGTAAGGAAATTATCGTTACCACCCCACACCCTACCGCAACTCATGTGGCGGAACGAGCTGGAACGATGGCGATTAATACGAAGCATGAAATTTTAGGCATCGTTGAAAACATGGCGTATTTTACTCCTTTGAACAGTCAAGAGAAATATTATCTGTTTGGCAAAGGCGGTGGCGATCAGTTAGCGAGCCAATTAAACTCAGAGGTGATTGCTCGCTTGCCAATTGAACCGGCTCAAGATGACGTTGCCCCTTCTTCCATCTATACTGAAGGAAGCGTTCTATACGAGCACTACATGAAGCTTGCAGAAAGCGTCGAAAACAAGCTAGGATCAAACGTTATTGTGTAAGAAAGCAACTTGCGTAGCCTATTGCGTATAATACTTTCCGATACGAATAAAAAAATTAAAATGCGGGCCTGAAACGACCCGCATTTTTCCTCTATCCACTCATAAAGGTAGGTGATACGATGTTTCCTTGTATCTATGAAGACTCCCAATTTCCTGGAGATCTAAAAGAACTCCTTAATTCCGCTAATCATACCATTAAAATGAAAAGGGGGAACCTCCTATTTCAGGAAGGAAAGGAAGCAAAAGAGCTTTATATTATCCGTTCCGGCCGAATTCAAATTAGCAAGATCACTCCAGATGGCCTTGAGTTAGCTCTCCGCATATGCAGTAAGAATGATATTGTAGGTGAACTGACCCTGTTTACCGATCGTGCCAAATACTTGCTGACAGCCAAGGTCTTAGAGGATGGAGAGGTCGCTGTCATTAATAAAGATGAGCTTGAAAAGCAGCTGCTGCAAAATAGTGCACTTGCCTTTGAGTTCATGAAATGGATGAGTGATCATTTTCGGCGTACCCAGACCAAAATCCGTGATCTTGTACTTCACGGCAAAAAAGGAGCCCTTTATTCCACTCTCATCCGTATGACCAATAGCTATGGTGTAAAAAAGGAAAAAGGGATTCTCATTGATATTCCCTTAACCAATCACGAACTTGGAACATTTTGCGGGACGTCAAGAGAAACCGTGAACCGTATGTTGAATGAGTTGAAACGGAAAGGAGTTTTGAACATCTCAAAAGGGAAAATCACTATTTTAGATCTTGCTTTCTTAAGGAAAGAAATTAACTGTGAGGATTGTCCGTCTGCTATGTGCAATATAGAATAGAGAAGAGCTACAACGATATGCTGTAGCTCAATTTTTTTTCCTATCAAAAAGTATTATATGCATTGGCTTCGCCATCTTACACTAATCCCAAGGCCAACTGCTTCCTTGCTGATCCTCTAAGAGTAACACTTCAGCCTCTTGCCCTTTTTGGAAACCACGCGTTCCTCCCGGTAAAATCATAAGAGAATTAGACTCGGCAAGGGAAGAAACAATGTTTGATTTATCAAGCCCACATGGAGAAACAAAGAGTCCTCCATCCCGAAAGCTGAAGTAGCTTCGAACAAAACGCGTAAATGGATTCGCTTTTGGAAAATCCGTATCCAATATGGCTTTTACTTTCTGCAAATGAGGATGGGGTGATTGCAGCATCGTTCGAACGACAGGGCGAACAAACAGCTCAAAGCCCACGTAGCAAGCTGATGGGTTTCCGGAAAGGCCAAACAATAGCTTTCCATTCCAATACGCTACCGTCGTCACACTTCCTGGACGCATGGCAACTTTATTAAACAGAACTTCAGCCCCTAGCTTTTCATAAATGGCTGGAAGATAATCAAAATCACCTACCGAAACTCCACCCGTTGTAATTAATACATCCACATGATCTAAAGCATTTCGAATCGCTTCGTAACTGGTATCCAAATCATCCCGGAGCTTTCCGAAATATTTCGGCTCTCCTCCAGATCGTATGATTTGCGAAGAAATCATATAGGAATTACTGTTTCGAATTTTTCCTGGAACGAGAGGCTCATTCACTTCAAGAAGCTCTGATCCTGTTGCATAAAGACCAACTAAAGGTTTTTTCGCTACGGTAACTTGGCTGTACCCAAAGGTAGCAAGCAATGCCTTGATACCTGGATTGATAAGTGCCCCTTTCCGCACAATTACCTTTCCCGCTTTCATATCCTGTCCGCGAGTCGTCATGTTCTCCCCTGTTTTCAGGGACTTATTGATTTTGATGACTTTTCTACCTTCATCTACTACTTCTTCTGTCAATTCAAGCATAATGACCGTATCGGCCCCCTCTGGCATTTGCGCACCCGTCATGATGCGAACAGCTTGAAAGGGGGCTATCCTGCTGATGGGGACATCTCCGGCCCCAATTTCTTCAATAACTTCAAAGTTAAGGGGATGCTCTAAGGACGCTTCTTTCGTATCTTCTGAACGGACGGCAAAACCATCCATTCCTGCCCGGTTAAAATGGGGAACATCTTCACAGGCAATCAGGTCTTCTCCCAAAAATCGGCCATCACATTGCTCGATAGATATCTCTTCTGTCTCGCCTGTGCCAGCCATCCTCATTATTTTTTTCACAGCTTCCCCGATTGAAATCGGTGTTCTTCGATCCACCAACGGCTCACTTCCTTTCCACAAATACTGCCTAGGTTAAAAGTAATAAAAAGCGACGATCAAAAAGAAAAGTGAGTTAACGATCTCTAGAATCCCAACATGCATCATGGTCAGGGGCTTCCCGTATAAAGCAATAGCCCGTACTGCACTCGGAATGTAGGCCACGGCAAGCAAAGGCATTCCTATTCCCATAAATCCAACAGGGATGAACAAATGATAGCTCCAAGACAGCCAACGGAAAGCAGCATTCTTTTTCTCCCGAATCATCGTTTTCACAAAGAAAATACTTCCTATAAAAAATAACATAGATAAGCCCCAAATGGCGAATGCCTTCCCATCCATTTGGCCTGTCCCCAAATAATAGCTTGCTAATCCCCCTACCCCGAAGGCTCCGACCGCACTTAGGTCATTGATAAAGCAACGCTCTTGGTTGATGCGGGAATAGTAAGCATTCACAAGAAAAAATGGTAACATAAAGAAACCAAAGTATACAAGCCTCCAGTCCCTCATGACAGGAATGATCAAGGCTAAAAGAGCTATGCTTATATATATCAAAAACCAGCGAAGATAGAAATCTGTTTTCTTACCTTTAACCGCCATTAGTAAAGGGTATGTGGCTAAATAAAGAAATAACCATCCCAGGAACAAAGGAAGATGAAACCAGGATGGTTCTCCTGCTTCTACCCCCATAGCAAAAGGAAGAATCAGCATGGCCCAAGCGCCATGCTGCTTAGGGAGAACATGCTTCATAGAACTCACCTCATCATTCCGCAGTAGATCCTGTTTTGCGAAGCGCTTTTGGAATATAAACACAGAACGGCTCGCTTTCCAAATAGTCACCAGTCATTGCATAAGCTCTTGAACGGGAACCTCCGCATACATGTTTAAATTCACAAACTCCACACTTCCCCTTAAAGGAATCCGGATTTCTTAAGGACTGAAACACAGGGGAGTTTCGATAAATTTCAGCTAAATGCGTCTCTTTTACATTCCCAGCAAAAATAGGAAGAAGTCCGCTCGGATAAACCTCGCCGATGTGGGAGATAAAGACAAACCCGTTTCCATCGTTTACCCCTTTAGGCGCTCGGCCTAATCCATCAATTTGTCCCGTTTCCCCCTTCATTAAGGCATCTGCGTACTTGATCGCTTGATCTTGATTCTTTTGTTCCCGCATCTTCTGCTGGATCACGACACGACGATAATGCTGTGCTGCTGTTGTTTTGATATCAAAAGAGGAATGCTTGCTTAATTCATATAGCCATAAGAAAACTTGTTCATGCTGAACCGGTGAAATCATATCCGATTCCTTTCCCCGTCCTGTCGGAACCAGGAAGAAAACACTCCAAAGGACACAGTTCAATTTCGTAATCATCTCAGCCATCTCGTCCAAATGATCAATATTATACCGGGAAATGGTTGTATTAATCTGAATGGGTATCTCAAGTTCATGTAAATATTCGATAGCGTTCATCGTAAGGTTAAAAGAACCTTCTGTTCCACGGAATTGGTCATGAATTTCTGCATTAGGGCCATCCAAGCTAAATGCCCAACGGGAGAGACCCACTTCCTTTGCCTTGCGAATCGCTTCCTTTGTTACATTGGGTGTTGCGCTAGGGGTCATGGAAACGCGTATCCCTTTCTTGATGGCATAATCGGCAAGATCATACACATCTTCACGCATTAGTGGATCTCCACCCGTAAAGACTAACATAGGATTTCCCATTTCACGTATTTGATCGATCAATTTTTTTCCTTCCTCATTGCTTAATTCCCGCGGATCACGATGATATTGGGCTTCCGCACGACAATGAAGACATTTTAATTGGCATGCTCTTGTAAGCTCCCAAATAACGATAAAAGGATTTTGATTATAATCTATATTGAACATAAGATCGCCTACTCTCAATTTTAGTTCTTTCTCTATCTTATTCTACATTTTCACTTGACAAGAGTAAGTGACCTAAATCACATGTAGTTAGTGATAACCCTGCGTGATTAATGTCACTTACAGGAGAGAGTTAAAATCATTATCATTAGGGTATGTTAAATATGGAAATATCTCAAGGAGGAATTCAAATGGCAGAGAATAAATTGGTGGAGCTTGATGTAAGGGAAGACCTAAAAAATAAAATAGAGCCTTTCCAAAAAATTATGGAGGCTATACAAGAGTTACAGGCTGGAGATGTTTTTATTCTTCATACTCCATTTGAGCCGGTGCCTTTGTTTAACGTGTTGAAATCAAAAGGATTTACCAATGAGGCAGAGAAACTTCAAGAAGATCACTGGAAAATTACCTTTACTAAAACATCTTAGACAATCAATTTGGATTCGACGTAGTGCACCAGCATGACGTAGTGCACCAGCATTTAGATGAAGGAGGATTTTGAGGTGATTATCGACAATCGTGGACTCCAACCTCCTGAGCCGATGATGAGAACGTTAAAAGCTCTTGAGGAATTAGAAAAAGGAACAAAACTAATCATAATCAATGATCGCCGTCCCATGTTTTTGTATGAAGAGCTTGACGAAAGAGGATACAAACATCAGACGAGCGAACAGGAAGATGGCAGCTTTCAAATAGAAATCACCAAGTAAGGGGAATGTAGCCTATGTTTACTCAATCTAAAACAGAAACCAACATCAAGCTGCCCCTCTTCTTTATCTTGTATAGTCTGGTTGCTTTTGTGCTTTCCCAAGGATTAGTACTCTGGAAAGGTGCCCCTATGCTAGATGGCGCCTTTCGGACCCCAATTCTTTGGTCTGCAGCCCATCTTCTCCTGCTCGGTTGGGCTCTTATGGTTGCCATGGGAGCCATGTATCAATTAGTGCCTGTTGCGTTTCTGACACCGATTTGGAGCGAACGTTTTGGATTTTTCCAATTTGCAGTTAGTGCAGTAGGGATCTCAGGGTTTGCCTTTTCTCTAGCTATTTTTCCGCAAGCGGCCTATCATGCCGGAATGCTGACCTTAATCGGTATCCTGCTTTTTGTTTTTCAAATGGTGATGACTCTTAGGAAACAAGCTGAGAAGAACATACTCACCCTGTTTGTGGGGACCGCCCTGTTTTGTCTGCTCGCCACCATTTTGCTTGGCATTCTATTAGCCATCAATATTGGCATAGGACTCATGAGCATAAATCATGAAAGCCTTCTAAAAGGTCATATTCTGCTAGGTACAGCCGGATGGTTTACCCTTCTGATCTTTGGGTTCTCCTATAAGATGGTTCCCATGTTTTCGCTCGCACATGGCTTTTCCATGAAGCTTAGCAAGCCTGTTTATATGGTCTATGTCAGCGGGTTGGCTATTACGCTAGTGGCCTTACTTATCGGACACGAACTCCTATTTCCATTAGGGATGCTGATCCTATTTGCAGGTTTTTTACTGTTTGCCATTCACATGAAAGAAATTATTAATAAACGGATAAAGAAGAAGCTGGACAAACCTTTTATCTTTTCACTGGTCGGAATTTCATTCGGACTTCTGATGCATCTTATCGCCTTAGTCTTTTCATTCGTTATGCCAACGCCCTTCGCTTTCGGCATCTTGGTACTCCTCTATATTTTAGGATGGATCGTGTTCAGTATCATAGGCTATTTGATCAAAATCGTTCCTTTTTTATGGTGGACTCACCGATACAGTGATAAAGTGGGGAAAGAAAATGTACCTGCACTAAAGGATATGATGAATGAAAAAGTCAACAATATCATTCTCATTTTATTTCCGATTGCCCTTGTTGGTCTTGTATTAAGCTTTATATTTCAATCCCATTCCTTATTTGTTGTAAGCCAGGGATTATTAACCGGGTTGACCCTTTTATTTTCTTGGGTCATTATCCAAGTTTTACAAAGATAACAATAGAAAGGATGAATAGTACATGACAATCATCGATGAAATTTATAAGCAGCTGCGGAAGGTAAATGATCCCGAATTAAATATCAATGTGGTCGATTTAGGATTAGTCTATGAGGTGAAGCATTCTGAAGAAGGGGATGTCTGGATTACCATGACCCTGACTACACCTGGCTGCCCGCTTCATGACAGCATCGTGAGTGGAGTAAAGAATGCCGTCTCCTCCATCGAAAGTATTGAAAATGTGGATGTCCAACTGGTTTGGTCACCTGCATGGACCCCAGAGCTTATGACAGATGAAGGAAGAAGACAACTAGGCCGATAAGTACATTTTTACCTGAAGGTGGAAAAATTGAAACATATCATTTGGATTGTCCTCAACAGCTTGTTCCTATTGGGAACGACTCTTTACATTTGGTTATTCCGTTCTCCCGAAACCTTACTCATTGGTTCGGGGCTGTTTCTAGGACAATTAGCCGTTTTTTTCTTTCTCATCAACGTCAATATGTATTTCATTTTTCTTGTAATCAAAAATAAATCTACTGCGCGAGATGTCAAAGTTAAGCTGGCACAGATCGCAAAACGAATGATGAAAGGCCATATTACGTTGGCTGTGGCGGGAACAACGATTATATTGATCCATGCTCTTATCATGCTAAGTCAAATGGGTTCCGTGATCGGTTACTTGCATCCGAAGATGCTAAGCGGCTATACGGGACTTCTCTTTTTAAGTCTAACCCTCATCGGGGGCTATCGCCGTTATCGGAAAGCTTCGGGATTTAGGAGGAAATTTCACTTGGTTATGGCCTTGATTTTTGCTGCCTTGTTTACCGTTCATTTGTTTTTCCCTGTACAGGGATAAGAAAGCTACTAGTGGCGTGGCCGTATGTGTATAATACTTTCCGATAAGTAAAAACAAACGGTTATCTCCTGTCTATTCTGGACAGAAGATAACCGTTTTCTTTTTATTATAAATAGCTTATACTTTTTGGCGAAGTCTTTGGATCGCACGAACATGCGCTTCAACATGATTAACCAGAGCCTGAACCAATTGGGTGATCGATACAGGTTCTCCATCTTTCATTCCTGTTTTCTCCCAATCCTTCTCGGGGATTTCACGGAGCAGACTAGCCGTTGTATTGCGAATTAGTTGAAAGAGTTGCACATACAGCGGAAGATCCCCTTGATGATAATGTAATTTTTCTGTCCAGAGATCTTGGTCAAAAGGAAGCAGTACCGCTTCTTTTTCAGCGATAATTCTTTTGATCCGCTCCGAATAGACAAGTTCCGCATCAACTAAGTGAATGACATGTTCATGAATGGTCCATTTGCCTTCTTCTACTCTCTGCTTCATTTGTTCTTCTGAAAGACCTTGAATAGATTCTGCTAATAAAGCATAGCCTTGAAGATATTGATCTAGTAAAAGCATATACATCTTCTCCTCCTAATCCACTGCTATATTTTTAAAAATAGATCAAACTATTCAATTTTTATTGCTCCTAATCGATAACGAAGATCACCACGGTTCCCCTCCATGGCAAATTTTATGGCCGGTTCTCCCGTCTGGGGATCAAGGATGGCAATACATAAAGTATATTCACCCTTTGGCAGATTTGACGGTAGTTGAAGCTGGTGAACTACATTTCCTGTTCCAGGAAGCCAGTTTTGAATATCTTCTTTTACTTGGGAACGGATGACGAGTTCTCCTTGTTTATTTTCTAATGAAAACTCAAGATCCCAAGGATAATAAAAAGGAGCTATTCCTGAATTCTCCCAGGTCATTGAAATATCCATGACACTACCGCGCTTTAGTTGTTTCAGATGAGTCTCTGAAATGATTCGAAAACGATAACCAATCGTCTTTAGGAATTCATTCAAGTTTTTTTGTAGTGTACCACCTACTGGATACTCAACCGGGGCATTAGGCCCTAACCAACTTATGTGGGTTTGCTTTGCATATTTCAAGCTATTTGGAAATATCGAGTCCTTAAAATAGGAAAGTCCCATTCTATCTTGGCCTACGAATTCTCCACCGCTCGGAGAAGTCATCCAAAAGTTAGGCATGGACGGATGGCGTTCTTGGTTTAGCCAGAAAGCATACCCATTAGTGAACCAATCGATATAATCTTGAGTGTGCTCAGGATCTCCAAACATATCATTAAATAGACCAAGGTGATAGTCTTTGGCTATTTGATGAGGCCGTCTCATGAGCAAGTGTTTATCAGGAAAGGCTTGGAGGTAATGATGAACATATTGATCGCTTACACCCGTTAAGGGAAAGGGTAGGCTCACATCGGTATGCCACTCGCCCCAGTGCCCTAAGCTCCCTAACTGTATAAAGGCAATTCGAGGGTCATCATTATATTGCCTTCCCATTGCAACAAGCAACTTTTGATGTGCTGCGATAAGCAGTTGATTTGAATAGTTTGGACTGAATCCTTGACCATAATTATTATGATACCATTTCCCATCCTTGTTCATCTTATAATAGAGCCACCTTGGGATATCTGTATGGCTTTCTTCCCTTGGATAATCCATGACGATTCGTAAAATTACTTTTACTCCGTGATCAGCCCAATCCTTGAACTTATATTTCTTTTCTATTTCTTCAAAGGCATATTGCCCTTCTTTGGGTTCTAGCTCCTTCCATGTCAAATTGGCATAAACGAGTCGATGTGGTTGGCTATACGGCCCTCCATCAGCTGGCGGTGCCCATCCCATCAGGGGATTATGTAAAATTTGATCTGTTTTAATCGGATAGAAAGTCGTTGTTTGTGAGGAAGAGGAAAAAAGATTTCCTCCTCCAAACAAAATGGTACATGCAATGGTTAAAAATATTATTTTTCCCTTCATGAAGGTTCAATCCCTTTCACTTTTACCAAATAACGCCTTATCACTATGGTGCATAATCGCCATTATAGCTCACCACAGCTACATCTCTTACCCCATTCATCATGGAAAACTCATTAGCAAACCCGGTTTGGTCTCCTTTGATTTTCAGTTCCACGGTGAGCTCGATGTCCTGCTTTCTAACCGTTTTCGACTTAAGAACATGCGCCATTTTGCTTAAGCGCTGTTTTACAGTTTCCTCTGCTGTTTCCTCATAATGAAGGATAAGAAGATAGGCAGTGGTTTTAGATTTATAGCGGCTCAGAAAATAAACGGTTGCCCCAAGCACTAAAGAGCCAATGATAGAGACGGAGTATACCGTTGCCCCAGTAGCAATGCCAGCTGAAATAGCCCAAAACATAAACACAATATCCAAAGGATCTTTTATCGCTGTACGAAAACGCACAATACTGAGAGCACCAACCATCCCTAGAGATAGTACGATATTGGTACTAATTGTCGTAATGATTAGCGTTGTGATCATGGTCATTAACACTAGCGTGACATTAAAACTATGACTATATACCACACCTCGATAACACTTCTGATAGACATAATATATGAATAATCCAATGCCTAAAGAAAGACCAATCCCAAACAACACTTGCAGCAAAGACACGTCTGTAAAAGAATTAAGATTTAGTACACTTTTTTTTATGATATCGTTAAAATTTAAATTATCCTCCATTGCATGCTCTCTCCTTTATCGATAAAAGTGCCCCAATCTCCTCTCCCTGCAAATTACATACTTGGAAATGGCAGACCTTTCATGTCCTGACAATTGAAGGACTTCACGTACCATTTGCGGCAGAAACTCATTGTACTTCACTTCCATGATGAGCATGGGCCGTTGAATGGCTTTCACCTCAACAATCGTAGGATCAAAGATGTCGATGCTATTTTTAACAAAGGAAAGCTCTTTATCAAACGTGACTCTCACATCTCCCGTTTCCAACACATAGGCTTCCCGGGTATAATCTACAATCACTCTTGGTTGCAGGACATGATGCATAACTCCTTGATAAAATTGCTGTGGCAGTGCATGCTTGCTTTCTTGTAAAAACGCCACATCTCCTTGCACAATTTGCTCGTATTCCTTCCTATTGAGAGAAGCAGATTCTTTGTTAATGAATTCTCCAAACTTGTTTTTCCTCTCTAGCTTGATAACCGAATCACTTTGATTATAGATTCGAATTCTATATTTTTTGCGTTTAAAAATCCCATAGTTTTTTTCAAATAAGGCTGTATCATGGACATCATCAAAATAGAGGCTGCGGATATGATATCCTTCATCGCTGATGGAATTGCGATCCTGCGTCATTAATATGCGGAGCCTTTGCCTAAGACTATGATATTCATGGTAATGGATGTAATATTTAAGCTCGTGTCTTAGTTTTTTACCTAGATATTGCATCTTAATCTCCCCTACATGTTTAACGAATCTTTATCTGCTGTATCCCTTCGAATCTCTGACCGTCTTCTGTATCAAAGTTATCAAAGGCAACCTGTGTATTTCCTTTCTCGTCCTTGGCGAATGCTCGCCAATAATAGGTGCCTGCTGGAAGACTTTTTACGGTAGACTTTGGGATCATAAGATTACTCTGCTGGAAGACAACCTGAACGAATTGCGGGTCCTTACTGATCTGAAAGTCATAGGTTAGATCGTCATTTTGCAGATCATAGGATGTATCCCAAAGGAAGACCCATGCTGTACCTTCTTTTTTGGGTGTACCTAAAAAGAAAGGCATCGGATTTTCTAAAGAGGCTAAGTACTTTTGATAGTTCTCTTCGGTTTCGTTTGCTATGCGTCGATAATGGAAATCATAATCTTCGATCCTAATAGGGAGAAAATTCAAATCAGGAGATTGTTTGACGAATGAACTTACCACAGGATAGTAACGATCCAGCTTTTCACGGGATTTATCAGGCGTTACTATCTTTCGCAATTCGTTTATCTTCTTCGTTAGCGCAACCACATTATTCGGATTTTTAAAAAAACGTTGATGGAGGGTACTCCCCCAATAATTCGAAATTCCTACTTCCCACTTGGATTGCCCTGTAGTTTCCGTTGGATCATCTTCATATTTTCCCCAGGCTCCGTCATAATCCCAAGGTAGAAAATACCATTTCGGATTATTCAGCGGACTGTAAAGGTAGAAATTTTGAGTTCTCGTATCAATATTTCCAAAAAGTATATTGGTACCAATCCAAGTCAAATAGTTATCCCGATTGAAATGTTGATCAAATATCTGATCGAATCCGGCAGTAGGATTGTTGATATCATCCAGCATCTTGATTAACTTTCGATGATCTTCTCGACCCTTTATTTCAAGAATGCTTTCAAACCATTTCTTATTATATTGAGGGTCCTGAACATCCTTTAGTTCATTTTCATAACGCAGAAATTCAAAGAACTTTGGTTTGTACAAGTATCCGCTGGGATCTAAACCATGTGATCCTAGAAAACGTTTATTGGGTTGTTCCACGTGCGTATACAATCCATAGTCTTCAAAAGAATCGGCAGCCGAAGTAGACGTGAGGTCCTTCACAAACAAATGCACAAATTCGGTTCTTAGGCTTGTCATATTGGGGATTTCCCTCAAATAATCAAAGCTTAGCTTATTCCTGATCCGGGTCGCATCAAAGGGATGTTTATTCAGATTTAAGACCTCCTGGTTTTTCCATAATCCCGCCCTATTCATCAGCTTGATCTTGTAGGATTTTTGAGGTTGAAACCTTGACGATTGTCCGCGAAGTCTAAGTGTTGCATTCTCTACTGTAGTTCCATATCCAAAATACCCCTTTTGCGGCCCTGATGCTGTTCCCTCCTGAACTATAATTTTTATCGTTGGCTGATCGTCTTCCTTCAAGGTCGAAGTTGTGACAGGATGATTGATATCATAAAAAGTAGCGGGTCGATCTGCATCTTTGACAACCGTTACATAAAGAAAAACTAAAGGTACTTCATCATCCATTAAGTAAACATTCCGATCATCTAGTAAAGGCGTGTTGACATTCGTTTTCACTATATTTTCTTGACTTTGATTTTGCTGTTGCTGTTGTATTGCTTTTTCCTGCTCTTTATTTGCACAGCCTGACATGAATAGCAGCATGAAGAGTAGAAAAGATGGAAGGAACCTACTTTTTCTCGGCAATGTTAGATTCTCCTTTCTCGATGGATTGCTCCCACTGTTCTATATCTTTGATTAATCCTCCCCATCTTCCTATTTTTTCTTCCTTAATTAAGATTGGTTGGGAACAAAAGGTGTAGTAATCAATATTTTTCAGAAGATAATACACTCTTATCAAGCTGGCTAATAATGATAGAAGGGAAGAAAGAAAAAAAGAAAAACCGTGACTATTCGTCTGAACGAGCAGATAGGTAAGGAGCGTGTTGGTTAGCAAGAACAAGGCCGTGATCCCTAAGACTCCTTTTCGATCATCAAAATAGAGCAGAACAAGGGTCATGATATACATCGTGATACAAAAATAAGCTCCAAATACGAGTAAAAAAAACGTTTCGAGCTGGAGTTTATTTAATCCAAGCCTTGAGAAAAACAATATTCCAAGCATTAAGGAAAAAACAGAGAAGAACAATTGAACTTCTACCACACGTCCAATTTGCTGCATGAGTGCATTGTACATTTCTTTTTTAGAATTTTGAATATCGCGAATAGTCCCCCCGTTTAATATTGTCGAATAGTAATTCTTATACGTCTCATAGAATTCCGTTTCAACCGAAACCACAAAAATAACCATGGAGGGGATAATACTCATGAGTGCATAAAAAACAGGGACATCGTAGAAAGGGGCTAATACAAACGTTTTTTCAACCGTTACTTGAAAATGACTACCCCAATAAATAAAATTGTGAACATAGAGGCCAAGAGTATAAAAAAAACCGATAAAGAACAACGCAGGATATTTATCAAAGTATGAAAAAAAGTGGAAATACTTGCGATTATTATCCCGAAAAAACACTTCAATGTGATGAGTAAATAACAGAATCATGACAAAAAAACCTAGATCAATGCAACCAATAACAGCATAAACTTTAACAATGTGGAAGAACTCTAACATTACGTAGCTGCATCCGATTCCCAGAATGACACCATAACAAAAGCTCTTGACAATTCGCATATAATCCTTCAGAGCCGATATATAAACCATTTGAATCCAAATAATCAATAGTTCTATAAAAAGTAAATAAGCTGTAATTTTAAGGTTCCAGTCTAATGGAGACCGCAGATAAAATATGGCACCTGAAATTCCACCAATGAGCAAAACCACCGCGATAATCCCATGCAAGGAAGGAAGAATATACTCCAGTAGCTTTAGGAAAATCATATCTGCAATGAAGCGATACATAATCATAATGAACCCGCTTGTAAACAATTGTGAGAAGACAAAAGCATACTGAGCAACCGCCACAAACAGCTCTCTCTCGCTTAAAGGGGCTCCATATAATTTAAGTAAGTTTTGAATGACCATCACCATGACCATACAAAGCAGCATAGGCCCCACCGTAACAAAAGCAGAATAGGCATAGGCCCGTGCATTCATCATAAATCCCTGATGCCGAAACAATTTTTTTAACTGAAATCCAATCCCTGCCACATCAATTACTCCCCAATTGGTTATACAAAGACTTATATCCCTCTATAAACTGTTCATGTGTATAAAAAGTGCGAATACGTTTCAGACCATTCTCTCCCATCTTCAGCCGTACCCCCTCATTGCGGCATAAAACCAGCATTGCCTTGCCAATCTCCTCATAATGCATAACAGGAAGTACATATCCCGCTGGTCCAAAATCATCGCCCAAGCCATAAACTAATTCTTTGCAACACCCTACATCCGTCGTTACAAATGGTTTTCCAGCTGCAAACCCTTCTAGAACGGCAAGCGGCATTCCTTCAGAAATGCTTGTGAGGACGAAAATATCCATTTTCCCCAGATACTCCTTCAAATTGACATTTCCAGTAAAAATAAGATCTTGCAGTTCCAATGATTCAGCGAGTTGACAACACTCTTGATAATACTCTTCATCCTCATCTGTGGAACCAAAAATATAAAATCGTACGGAAGAAAGCTCCTGCTTGACAATGGCAAAACTCTGAATCATCGTTTTAATATCTTTTATGGGCACGACACGTACAATAGCCCCGATGTTAATGACTGTGTCATTGGGATCCTTACCCGGTAACCTCTGGTACTCCTCCGCACGTATTCCGTTAGGAATGATTGAGATCTTTTCAGCAGCACAACCTATTTCTATCTGTATTTCCTTGTTTCTAGGAAACAGGGTTACGACTTCATCGGCATTTTGATAGGCACAGGAAGATAATGCATAAAAATGATCGATCCACAAATCCTTAAGATAGCTTTTCACCCATGTTGCCTTGATGATTTCTTCTTCCCTTTCTCTTGTATAGATCCCATGCTCCGTAATAATGAAAGGATTTCCGTAAAGGAATTTCGCCAGTCCACCGATTACACCGGCGTATCCGGTAGAAACACTATGATATAATCCCCACTTTGGAACCGGGCTCTTCAAGAGTATGAATAAGGGCAATACCATGGAGCGGATGGTCCAAAACATTTCCGTAAATGGAATTTCCGTATATTTTTTTTCACACACGATTTGAACGATATCAAAAAAATCTTTACTGGTTAAAAATTCTGTGACAGTTGACAGACGATCACTATGAAAAAATCGGAATACATTCTCCCAATCCAGTTGCTCTCCCATGAGTAAGGATACTAAGGCTTGCCGCTCACTAAAGGATAAATGATATCTTCTACCCCAGCGAGCCTCTTCTTGTCTAAAGGCATCTAAAAACACCTGGTCTACTTGCTCAACATTTGACGGTAGGGCATATTTAAATTGATCCTTCATTTTTTCTTGGGCTGCAATGGCATAGATGGCATATTCATGTTCTGGCATCCCATGCACTAAGGAATGCACCCAACTTGATACTCCACCTGTGATATAGGGGTAGGATCCCTCCGCAATGATACACACTTTCATGTTGACAGGTCCCATTCTAATTCAAATTTTTCTTGTTCAACTCTAAGCAAATATACGCCCTGATCTATCAACTCTATCTGACAATGAGTACATTTCCCAACCTTATTTTCGGTTCGTAAAATTAGAAAAACCTCCCCGCGAAACTCTTGAGCATAGCCTTTCAAGCTCTTTTGTTGCGGTTCAAAATACCATTTCGTATTCACATATTTTTGCAGTTCAAAGCTTCCACCGCTTGCGGTCATCGAACGCAGCCAAGAATATTGTTGATTTAGTTCGACAATCATTGATGTAAACTCTTTTCTTAAGTCTGGCCATGGCTTTCCCAAGCTCCGTTCCTTATCCAACACATCATCAGGATGAATGAAATGGGAGAAGACACCCAAAGACGTTATCCCGTTGATCATCGCCCAACGAGTAAAAGGGTCATATAGGTATCCTGAAGTAATTCGGGGAAGTTCTATGAGACCATCCTTGGCCATTTCAAATTCTTGGATATAGGAACGGCCCGACTCTTCTTCCAGGTAAAGGGAAGAAATCGAGTTCACGTTCGGCAATGCCTCAATAACGGCTTCCCTTCCATCTATACTGAGTACATTAGAAGGGGGAACATAGTTTTTGAATTCATAATTGGGATAGGCTGTCTTGGAATAGCGCAGAACCTCTCTAAGAGAATCAGCCATGTCTTCTTTGCTTTTCCACGTATTATAACCAAAGAAACCCATAATTCTATTATCTGTAGATAAAGCTTGATGATTATAACCGTGAATCCCCAATTCACCCTTATGATTGATTAATTCTTTGCTATAGATGATGAGGTTGTTTCGATCTGCTCCTTCATCTTCGGAAAAAGGAGGCCTTACCTTGCTATTATAGGTTTCTATCAAAGCCCCCGTATATCTTGTCCCATATTGATCAACTAGCTTCAACATATCCAGCCACCAGATATTGCGAAAAAATCTTGTCTTATTTAATCGATATAGCTGAAAAATTTGCTTATCGACCGTATGAGAGTAATAAGCAGGGAAATCGTCAATCCAAATCATACTTGTATTCATTATGGGATAAATGAAGGAATCCAGCAGCATGCTTATCGCGCCAACTAAAAGTCCGCGATTCACTTTCAGATGTAACGTAGATCCGTTGTACACCATGATTTTCCCCTTTTTATAATCATACTCCCATAGCAATGGGGTATCTTCCTCCGATGCAGCTAAAACTTGGGAACGGGGATCCAATGTAACATGGAGGGATGAATTGGATATTACATCGCCAGGAACTTTTTCATCTTTAAATTGGATCAATACATTGGATAAAAAATGAATGCCGTTCGTTGTATATTCTGTGCCGAGTTCTTGGATTCCCATTTTTCGATACAAGCTTTCAAATACCTCATCCATCATCGGACGAATGGCAAAAAAGACATTCCCCCCCTTAGCTGTATAATGGATAATGTATTCCATATTTTGTAGGCGGTTTAAACTTTCAAAGGTAATAATGACCATGTTGTATTCAGTTGATGGCGTTTTAAATGAACTGGCTTCGGCAAAATGCACTTCTTTCTGCAAATACTGAAATACTTTCTTTATATTTTCTTTTAGCTCTATGCTAACCGGTTCCATACTGTCATATATAACCAAATATTTTTCCGTTTCCGTATAAACAGAACTTGGAATAACTGCATTTTTCACAGGCAACGTTTCAAACTTAGGGATTTCATGCGAGACATCATGTCTCATCACTCCATATTCGTATCGCATCAATTGAACGATAAGACCCATCATGATGGCTAAACCTAAAGCAATAAATATACTCCATTTTATCCGCAAGCTTTTTCACCTACTGTTTGCGAAACGGATCCAGCTCCATTCCCCCAAAACCGGACACTGGTCAAACCCTTATGAGATAGCTGAACATGGGATGATTTCAATTCTTTTAGCGTACGGTTGAACGATTCTGTATCTTTTATTTCATAGTAATAGTTCATAAGCATGAGAAAAGGAGTTTCACTATCGGGAAAACAGGCTCGAAATTGGTCACAATATCGTTGGACTTTCAAGTAATCGTATTGCTGTAATTCGCCTTTAATTTTCTCAACAAAGTATTGTTCTTCTTTCTGATACACCTCTAATAAATTTTCTAGCATGGCTAAATAAAGATGATTATATTTTCGATACGTCCGTTGGTCAAGCAAAGGAATAGATAAAAATTTCTTTAACACATCTGTATATAAGACAAGAATTTCAATATTCTTATGATCTTTTTCATATTGGATTTCTAATTCTTGTAAATCCAACAATAATTTTCTTTTTACTTCGACAAGTGCTGTTGCAGCATAATGAGAAGTTTCTGTATCGGCATCCTTGAGCGCCATCTCAAGAACTGAAATACGCTGCAAAGAGTCTTCCTTTAATGCATCCAGCAACAGTCTCCGCTTCACTTTCGTATCATTCATCAGCAGGGTTTCTTCAAGAGGCACCATATTCATCTCTTTGTTCGTGTTTACTTTTTTGTACATGGTCATCTCCTGATGTTCGATGGTGAATATATTTTCTATTTCTCTTACAAAAGTTACTCTATCTTTCCGTTCTATCTGATCTGAAATGATAAGATAGATAAGTCCCAAAACTGGGAAAAAGAGAAGGATAAAGGAACGCGTAATACAATTAATGATGCCTTTCTTTTCTTTAACAAACCAATAATACAAAAACAATATACATATGATCATATAAAATAAGAATAACACTTTAAACATAAAGGGATTCCTCCTGTATCATCCTCGTTAGAATACCCTTTGTTCTCAGCCTTTCTTGAACAATTTTCGCCCCTGCTTCATCCGTATTGGAGAGCAAGACATTAAATGATCCTTTTCTGCCCATCCCGACATAATCTTTTTCTCGAAGAACACCCGTGAAAAGATACGTAAATTCTTCCCAATCTCGTACTTGAGCAGTTAACGATTCAATTTCTAACAGAATAAACTCAATACCTTGCTCTCTTTTTATTTCCCTCTTACTCCTTAATATTTCCTCAAGAGAATCCGTTTTCAGAAGATTGGTTCCCTCAAAAAAACGTTCATGCTTACTTACGTTCAAATAACGATAGGCTCTAGTGAGTGCTGCCGAAATCAAGTTGATAACAACTTGAAATAAGTTTTGATAATATAAGTTAAAGTATTCAAATTCAACTTTCTCAATTAAAACGAACGCAATCACTTCATTAGAATCTACCACAGGTGCAATAAGCAATGGATAGTCATTTTCCAGGTCTTTGTTTATAAATACTTTTTTCGACTGTATGACTTTTTGCAGCAGCGTATCCTCTGACACTTTCCATGAAGATGTACGCTTTACCATGGCCATGCGCGATTTTGCCGCAAGCCGCATAAAGCTTTTATTTTCATTTAAGGTGTAGATGGATATATCTTTCGATTTCATAATACCTTCCAATAATTGAACAGCAGACATATAAATCTGTTCGGGCTCCAAGCTGTCTAGTTCTTTGGTTATGTTGTAGATTTTCCCCAGGCTGTCTTCTGAATTAAGCAGTTGGCTATGCAGTTCTTCTTTTACAGTTCTTGTATCTTGATATATTTGCTGTAAAAACTCATATTTTTCTTCGATAGCTTCGAGATCCAAGGTTTGATCGGCTAGTTTTAGATCTTTCTTATCGATCCGATATCCCACAACCAGACCAATGAACAAATAAACAACCATTCTCGCCAAATTTTCCATATCATAGAATAGGGCTACCAGATCCATCCCTTTGGCAATATAATCAACCATATAGAGAGCCCATGATAATACAACGGCCACAATGGCATGTTTAGAACCATATAAAATCCCCATTAACATAATATATAAGATCTTATAATCTAATAAGACAAATC
Organism: Brevibacillus sp.; assembly: GCA_036676475.1. GTDB lineage: Bacteria > Bacillota > Bacilli > Aneurinibacillales > RAOX-1 > LC029. The sequence goes on along the minus strand of JAKFCU010000006.1, from coordinate 10,378 downwards.
CAAAATCCTGTGGGAGAAGGGTAAAAAAGGCAGTCAGCCCAAAGGCAAGCAGATTCTCCAAATAAGGAATTAGGTTCTTTATAAAAGGGATTTTAATCTTTTTCTTCTCTTTTGCAGTCGCTTTTTGGGCTATGGCATTTGCATTTTTGTATAAATGGTACGTTTTATCAAGACCTTGTTCCAATGAATAAAGGGGGGCCCAATCTAATATTTTGATGGCCTGGCTATTATCAAAACGTGAGTAGGGAAGATCCATTGGTTTTGCAGGTTTATGAATATATCTGAGATTTTCATCTATTTTTTTAAATAGCTGGAGTAAGGAAATCAAAGTGGTTTCTTTATTAGACGAAATGTTTAAAATTCCTGAATATCCACTTTCAAGCGAACGATAAATGGCATCAACAACATCTTCTACATAAATAAAGTCCCGAATCTGATCTCCCTCACCATGCAAGATCAATTCTTGGCCATCGATCAGTTGCTTAAACCAATGATGGATCACTCCACCGTAACTTTGCACATGTCTACGAAAGCCGTAAACATTAGAAATTCGCAAGCACATGACATCTAATCCATATAGTTGACTCCACTTCAAACAATACGTCTCTCCCATCAACTGATTAAAGGCATATGGGGTAAGTGGATTACTTACAAAATCCTCCTTTATGGCACAGTGGTCCTGCGGACCATATACGGCCCCAGAAGATGCATAAATAAATTTTTTCACACTATATTTAACAGAGAGACTAAGCATATTAATTAAGCCAAGCAACTGGTCTTCAGTCCCACTTTTAACATTCAAATCATCAAGCTGATTTGGCGATGCCAGGTGGATTACGATATCGATCTGATGATTGCGGAATAACTCCTCAGCCTTTTTGTCCATTGTACTGCAAATCAGAGCCTTATGTTTCGTTTTTACATGATCTAGATGACCTGTAGATAAGTTATCGAGAATAAATATTTGATGACCTTCCTTAACTAGCCTCTCTGCCACATAGGAACCGATAAATCCATATCCGCCTGTAACCAATACCTTCATAAAGATGCACCTCAAAACCGATCCTTTTTACAATTAAATGTAACCATTTTTTAATTCGTTTGATTTACTACCATATTACCATGACTTATATATAATAGAATCTAAATTTCAACTAAAATTTTTATAAAAATATACCATAAGCCTCTGTTATAATAATGATAGTAGGTCATTTCACCTAGTTAATTCCAGGAGGGAGGACGATGAATACGGATACGGAAAAAATTTTAGTTATCGAAGATGATAGGGAAATTCGAGAACTTATCGAACTTTATTTGAAAAGTAATCATTATCAAGTATTGCTCGCTAGCGATGGTCAGGAGGGTCTTGAACTTGCTGAAAATGCCAATCCAGACTTAGTCATTCTTGATATTCTACTCCCCCCAAAAAATGGTTTTGAAGTATGCCATCAAATTCGAAAAAAGTCGAACGTCCCCATTATCTTTTTAACCTGCAAACAAGATTCAGAGGATATTATTAAAGGATTAAATTTAGGCGGGGATGATTACCTTACTAAACCCTTTGATCCCGGGATCTTAATTGCGCGAGTGAAAGCCCTGCTTCGTCGGTCAGGAACAGAAGAAAAGCGGAATCTAATTATTGATGATTTGGAGATTGATCTGTTAGGCTATACCATTCGTTTAAAGGGCTATGAGCTTCCTCTATCCGCTAAAGAACGAAAGCTTCTACTGTTTTTTGCCCAACATCCTAATCAAGTCTTTAGTCTCGAACAGATTTATCAAAAAATTTGGGGGAAGGACAGCTACGGGGATACCCGTACCGTGATGGTACATCTCAGCAATATTCGCAAAAAAATGGAAGTTGATCCTACGAAGCCAAAGTATATTCAAAATATTCGAGGTCTAGGTTATATGTTTCAATCTAATGTATCGGGAAACGACTAAAAGGGAGGTACTAGCCTCCCCTAAGCATTCTCTGTTATTTTTTTATGATGTTCAATAAATAAATCGACAAAGGAAGGATCAAACTGTGAACCTCTAAGCTGTTGAATTTCTTTCATAGCTTCTGCACTTGAAACTGCAGTCTTATAAACCCGATCGTGAGTGATGACATCATACACATCGAGAATCGCTAAAATCCGAGAAAGGAGCGGAATTTGTTCTTCTTTTAATCCTTTTGGATAACCCGTTCCATCCCATCTCTCATGCATGGACAAGATAGCATGCGCCACTTCTGTTTCACCGATCGATTGCGCCATCCTGTAACCAACCTCACTATGGGTTTTCATAATCTCCCACTCATCGGAAGTTAAACTTCCCCTTTTCGACAATATCTCCTTTGGAATCACAACTTTTCCAATATCATGAAATTGAGCCAGCAATATTAAGCTGTTTCTCATACTAGAATCAACAGATAGCCCAAGGATATTCAAAAAGACCTCAACCATTCTAGTCAATCGGTCAATATGGCCTTCGATCTCATGGCAGCATGTTTCCAAAGATTGCACCAAACTAGTGAGAATCTGCTTGCGAACGGATTGACCTTCCAATATCTTTTGTTTATACATTTCATGTTCAGCTTTTGCTAAACATTCATTAAAGGTTATGGAAGTATTATGGATGGTTACTGCTCCAACCGCAACACTTACTCCAATAGGTTCTGCATTCGACTTCAGGCAATTGGAACGAATGGCTTCTATCAGATGCTTTACTGATTCTTCATCCGTATGCGGCATGATCAGGAGAAACTCATCACCTCCCCATCTTGCAGCCATATCCGTCTTCCTGCAGCACTTGCGGATAATCGATGCGGTATGTTGAATTAGCCGGTCTCCCATCTGATGTCCAAATACATCATTCGTTAATTTTAAACCATTCAGGTCAATAATCATGATACTAAGGGGGAAATCAGTTTGATCCATAAATAGTTGTGAGATCATCTTATCAACATAGGCACGATTATATAAAGAGGTCATAGGATCATGATAGCTCAAATATTCTACTTCATATTCCCGTCTTTTAAGAGCACGCCCCTGAATATCCGATATTTTAAAAATCCTTTTGCTCATTTTTAACAATTTCTCATATTGCTCTAATAGCTCTTCGTATTGGTCTAAAAAGGATTGGTCCTCAAAGCGGCCTGCTCTGATCTTTTCTTTTCCTTTTTCCAAGACTCGATGCTCAAATTCAAAAATTTCCTTCAATTGATCTCTACCCATAATACCCTTTGCCCCACTTCCCGTAGCTCTAAGGGATAAAACCTAACAGGGTAATATCATCCCTTTGCCCTTCATTTCCCATATACTCTTTTAATTCCTTGATATAATGCTTCTTCTGTTCATCGAGTGGCAGGTGGTGATAACGCTGAATGATATCCGTAAAGCGTTTTTTTCCAAAGGAATAGTTCTTTTCTCCGCCGTTTTGATCAAGAAACCCATCCGTTGTCAGATAAAGTTTGGCTTCAGTTGCGATGCGGATCACATGATTGTCGAAAGAATAATCTAATGCCGTTTTTCTATATCCAACACTCTTTGTGTTGCCATTCACTATGGTTATCTGATCTCCATGAGTTATAAAAAGAGAGGTTTTTGCCCCCGCAAACGTAATGTTTTCTCTATTTTCAACTAAACAAAGACCTAAATCCACACCGTCATCCGTAATCCCTTCCCTTAAATCCTGATGCAAGGTTTGCTTCATCAGTATATTTAGCTTGTTTAAGATAGCTGCTGGATCTCGATTGGTTTCCGATTCTGCTAGCTGATTGAGAATGGAGATAGTAACCATCGTCATTAAAGCCCCTGGGACCCCATGCCCCGTGCAATCTCCTACCGCTAATAAATATTGGTTATTACTCCATTTCTTGATCCAGTAGAAGTCCCCACCCACGATGTCACGTGGTTCCCACAATATGAAATGATCGCGAAAGATTTCTTCCAGCTTAACATCTGCTGGTAGAATCGATTCCTGTATCCTTTTAGCATAATCTAAGCTATCCATTAAAGCTTGGTTTTTTTTGACTACCTCTTTGGTTCTTTCCATTACCTTCATTTCCAACTGTTGATTCATCTGAATCGCTCTTTTAAAGGGATTAGCCAAATAATGAGAAATGTAATAGAAAATAAAGACAATGGATACGAGCGAGATTAGCGTTGCGATGAATGTATTTAGCTTAATCGCTTTAAGCAGTGATGAAGTTTCACTTCTATCAATCTGAAATAGAATGTTCCAATTCGTATTTTGAATGGGATAGCTAATCAAATCAACCAGGTTTCCTTCATGATTTTCATATTCGAAAACATGAGTGGTATCCGGTTTTGTTTGAATTTCGAAAAGAACTCTCTCCTTAGCCTCTCCGGGAATAAATTTAGCGATATTTTTCCCTCGATGGTCCAACAGATCTGATAAATAAATTTCCCCTTGATCACTAATCAACCAAAGATTGCTATGTTCCCCATATTTATACTCCAAAAAATCTCCAGTTAACTCTTCCATGCTTATTCCAACACCAATGACAGCTATGGGATGAGAAAGGTCTCCCATCAAGGTATTCACAAAAACAAAGTTGTCTTTCCTGCTTTTATTATAATCGATGACAACGGATACTTTCGTTTGAGAAGATATGGTTTCATAAAACCATGTATCTTGAGGCTCCATATTGGATAAATGATCCATTAAACCGGACTCCGTCCAATATCGATGGGTTGTGGCACTGGCTAGAAAAGTATTGCTGTAATCGAAGTCATGCGCAACCGTACCTAGTCTTTTAATAATATCTTTCATCATTTTAGGATCTTTTTCGCCCTGCGACACCCAATCGATGATTTGCGGGTCATTAGCAAGCACCAAAGAGGTCTCAATGGCTCGATTAATCCGTGCATTGATCTTCGATGATATAGACTCCCCAATAAAAAGTAAATCCTTGGTTTTTAGCTTTTTGACCACTTCGTTATTGGCAATCATGTAGCTAATGGAGCCCATTAACCCAATGGAAAAGATGATAATGAGACTTGCGGCTATAATCAGCTTCATGGCTCCAGGATCATAAGCAAGCTTGGGTACATCCGGCTTTACCTTGCTTTGGCTTAATTCTAGTTTCATGAATATCCCTCTTCAAATTTTGCAGGGTGGCTCAACGAGGGACCCATTTCGATAGGGAGAGTAAAGAAAAATGTACTGCCTACATTAATGATACTTTCCACACCTATTTCCCCTCCATGTTTTTGCACTATTTCCCTAGCAATAGATAAACCTAAACCCGTTCCCGGCAATTTTTTAGACTTCTCCTCTCGATAAAAACGATCAAACACAATAGAGAGAGACCCTTCATCTATACCCACACCAGTATCTCTAACCGAAATCAAAAAATGTCCTGATTTTTGATCGTTTATCCAGGAGGCATTCCACTCTACCTTACAATTAATGGTAACCTCCCCCTTGGATGTAAACTTTATGGCATTGCTGATGAGATTAGCTAACACCTGATCAATTCGAACAGGATCAATGTATATCATAATATTGCTAAGAGATGTCCAATCTTCTGAAATATTGATTTCGAATTGAAGACCTGCGTTAATTACATCTAATTTATACTTTAGTAGTAAGTTCTCAATCATTTCTCTCGCTGGCATGTACTGAAAAGAAAGCGTGCTCTGATTGGCTTCCAGTTTAGATAGCTCAAAAAGATCTTGGATTAAACGGTTAACTAAAATGGTCTTTTCATAGATAATAGAGAAATACCGGTCATCAGGTGGAACAATTCGATCCATCATGGCCTTAATATAACCATGAATCGAGGTCATAGGAGTCCCCAATTCGTGAGATATATCAGAAATGAGCCTCTTACGGGCACATTCTGCCTTTAAGAGGTTCTCATTCATTGCTTTAATTTCCATTTCTTGATCTTTTAAAATCTTTCCTTGAATATCGCTAATTTTAAATACCTTTTTTGTAAGCTTTAATAATTTCTCATAATTCCGAAGAAGCTCATGATAGGTAGGAAGTAATTCGTTCGACTGATAGATATCCTGAGCTATTACTTTGTTTGCCTCTTTCAAAATTTCTATTTCTGATTCAAATAACTCACGATTCTCCTGGTTATGATCTTTACCCAATTCATATCCACCCCCCTTTCAAACATTCCTCCTACTCTTCTCTAGGAATGATATGAAAGGGCAGAGTTAAATCCTCTATAAATTCTTCTGCACACTCTAGCTCGCTCTCGTTATCTATATTGTAGTACCAGTTTAAGCTAACCTTCTTGCCATCCAAAAATGCCTGGTCAAACTTCTCTAGCAACATCATGATGCATTTCGAACTGCTCGTATTGATGTAGGGCAGCAGAAAGTCAATCACCACAATAACTTCACTTTCTAATTGATCAAAATATTGGTCTATCCATTGAAAAATCGGTTCATAAAATTTAAACGCATTTTCCGGATAGGATTGTCCTCTCAGCGTTAAAATATTTCGCTCTGAATCAAAACATACCCACGGGGTACTCTTTGTCTCCTCAATCAACATGTTTTCCAAAACCTTTTCACCTCTATGTACGATATCATTTACACGACAGCCTTTAAAGTAAAAAAAGAGTATTGATCATCTAATTGGGTAATCGAATATTCTAGCGGATAACTAGCTTTGCGGGCCATATCAATCAAGCCAATTCCGGCCCCTAGCGAATCAGCGGAAATCTCTTTTTTCAAAGATTCTTTGTATAGTTTTTTTAACTCTATTTTATCAAGACTAATTAATGGTTCAATTCTCCCCACGAGACCTGGAATATCCTGTTCTTCTATGATATTACCGGAGCAAATATAATTACCGATTTCTGTTTTTCCAATTGTAACCATGCATGAATTAGCTATATTTTCATAGAAGTTGGTTGATTGCTTACTCATACAATAGTTTTTAATATTTTGAGTCTGTTCAATAAATATTGAAAATATATGAAAAATGTGATTCTTCGGACTTTTCTCCATCTCTAGATACTTCTTTACCGCTTCCCCTAGCTCTTCTATAATGGCTTGAGAAAAACGTCCGGAAAAGCTAATTAAAATCCCATTGTCTCTTAGTTTTTTTTGTATGTCTAATAAGTTATTTCCAACCATGGAGAGCCCTCCTTGTAAAATAAATAAGCTTAATAAAAGTATAAGTTTGATTTACGTAAATTTCTATCTATTTTAATCGAAAAATGTTGATTTTATAAAATCTTTAGGTGAAAAAATTAGTATGACCCTCACCATTCTCTATTTCATACGAGGTATATGAATAGTAAATAAAGGCCCCATCACAGTTATTGTGATGGGGCCTATTATAGTAAAGCTATTGTCCCTGCGTCTCCGTAGTTGCTTCTCCGTCTGTGGAGCTTCCTTCGGAAGGTTCAGTCACTTCCGTTCCTGAATCTGTAGACGGGCTTCCACTAGCATCGGTTCCATTTACAGTTGAATCGTTTGTTCCATTTTCGGTACCTGTAGCAGGATCTGTTGTACCGCTGTCACCTTCCGTACCTGAGGTAGGCACACTTTCATTTTCAGTTCCCTTTTGCTCGTCCGATTGAGGCGGATCAATGCTCACTCCCTGCTGTTCAGAACCTGGTGCGTTCTCTACTCCTTGCTTATCCTGCGAGCAACCGATTAATCCTCCAATCATTAACAAAGCCGCCATTAAAACGAATGACCATTTTTTCATCATGTTAAATCCCCTTTCCATTACTTCATGGTTTGTTTGGTACATTTACAATATACCCGTTATATATAACCAATTTGTGTTGGAAAAAGGATCAACCCTTTAACTATTTATGAACTTTTTAGGACCTAGAATCGAATGAGAAAAAATTGGCTCCTTATCTTCTTCCATTATTGGAAGCCAAATCGTAAAGATAGTTCCTTTCCCCAATTCACTTGAAAGGGATATTTTTCCACCATGCAGTTCTACCAATTCTTTCACAATTGAAAGTCCTAAACCTGTACCCTTGTTAGTTTTTGAACGAACACGATCGCCCTTAAAGAAACGTTCCCAGACTCGTTCTAAATCATCTTTGGCAATCCCCATTCCCGTATCCGCAACTTGAATTTTAAGATAATCCTGTTCTTTGGCAGCCATGAGACGAACACTTCCGTGATCCGTGAATTTCACCGCGTTTTTCACTAGATTTTTCAGGATTTGGATGACTCGATCTTTGTCCGCAATGATTCTGGGAAGACCCTGATCTGCTTTGACCTCCAATGTTGTTTGTTTCATCTCCGCTTCCTGAATAAATGTGGAGGCTACTTTCTCCAGTAATTTTTCAATATCCACAGGAGTCTTAAATAATGAAATATTCCTACATTCCAATTTAATGAGATCCATCAAATCTTCCACTAATCGATTAAGATGCATGGTCTCCTGGTACATTATTTCAAAGTATTTTTGCTTCATATCTTCCTCTTCCACTAAACCGTCCTGTAGAGCTTCAAGAAAACCTTGCACAGCCGTTAGTGGTGTTCTAAGCTCATGGGAGATGTTGACCAGAAAATCATTTAAAACCTTCTGCTCTCTTTTCTGACTGCTTTCTACCGTCTCCAATTTTTCTGCTAAGCTGTTAAGGGTTTCCGCCAAGTCAACAATTTCGGAGGGATGTTCCACTTTCACTCGCTGAGTATAATTTCCTTGACCAATTTCCGCCGCTGTTCGTTCAATTCTTCGCAAAGGCCTTGATATGGACCAGGATATATAGGAAACCATGACAGTCGAAAGGATCACTCCAAAAAGGGTAGCCCAAACAATGGTTTCCCTGATATAGTTAAACGTTTCATTCATTCTAACAACAGGGGCATGAAGAACAATTCCCCCATAAATGTTTTCTTTCTTCCCCCACGGAATCACCACTGACAGCATGGGTTCTTTTAATCCTTCGAATTGCAGTTCGGTGAGCACATCCTTCCCCTGCAGCACCTTATCCACAATCGGAGCAGAGACAGACTTGCCTATAAAAACTTCATCTTTCATCGAGGTGGCCATGATTTTACCATCGCGATCAAATATCCATATACGCGTATCATAGGACTGATCCAGAAACGCTAGTAACTCTATGGTTTTTTCATCGATTCCAGCAGAGTTCTGAATGGCCAGATTGACTTTTTTAGATTTTCGAAGCAACTCCTCCTGTGTGCCCTCATACATATAATCCTTCATAAACCAGGAAATAGAGAAGCCCACCAGTCCTAATCCAATCAAAATAATAGCCAGATAACTGACAAGGAGACGGCGAAATAAGCTTTTATTGATCCATTTCATTTATCTGTACCTCAAACTTGTAGCCCACTCCCCACATCGTATGAATCATTTCCTTCTCTATTCCGTTCAGCTTTTTTCTAATCTTTTTGATATGGACATCTACTGTTCGAATATCGCCAAAAAAATCATATCCCCACACCTGTTCAAGGAGTTGCTCCCTTGTAAAAACCATTCCAGGAGACTTAGCCATATGAACAAGCAAATCAAACTCTTTAGGGCGAAAAGGGATCTTGATCCCGTTAGCGACGATTTCCCTGCGTCCTGTATCCATAAGAAGTGAATCAAACTGTAAAAGGTTCCCTACTTCCTCCTCTTTACTTTCCCTAGGCTGGATCCGGCGAAGAATAGCCTTCATGCGTGCTACTAATTCTCTTGGACTAAAAGGTTTCGTCATATAATCATCGGCACCTAATTCCAAGCCTAGGATACGATCAATTTCTTCCTCTTTAGCTGTCAACATAATAATTGGCACATCAGAGAATTTACGTACCTCTCGACAAACGTCAAAGCCATCCATCTCAGGCATCATGACATCTAGAATGACAAAGTCCAAAGAGTGATTTCCCGCTAGTTCCAAGGCTGAAGCTCCATCTTCTGTTTCCAACAGTTCGATCTGTTGTTTTGTAAAATATAACCGTATGATTTCACGTACATTGGGATCGTCATCAGCGAGTAATACTTTGGTATTTAGCACAGCTAAAACCTCCTTTATTATCGGATTACCAAACCCGTAACTTAAATGAACAGATAATACTGACCATAACGCGCATAAAAATAGCTATTTTACTATAGATTTCGGAATAAAACCCTCCTTTCTTGGGGTCAAAAATAAGAAAAGCTTTTATCGAAGCCCATTGGGAGAGGTAGTCAAATTCTTCTTTAGCTCCAAGTTTTCAGCTGTTCCCATAATGACACTATCCAAGATTTCGCTTCAGGATTTTGTTCAAGGAATACTTTGGCTTGCTCCAGCATTTTCTCTCCATGGGCCATTACTTGGTCCCAATCTATATCCAGTGCTTGAATTTTACATTCCAAGTGAGACTAATGCCTCTTTTTCTTTAGCCGTAATCTCCAAACCGATTTCCTGAAACGGGATAGGGCGCTG
>JAKFCU010000005.1:0-3603 GCA_036676475.1 Brevibacillus sp. | reverse complement strand
TTATACCCATCTGCTACTCCACTCGATACTGAAGCGGAGGTCGAGCCGATTGCAGCAAAGTATTCTGGCAAGTAGAAGCTCATGCGCTGGGATAAACCTGAACCTTGAGACTGACCGGTTGCAAAACGTTTGGTTGTATCCGTATTGTACGTTTCATCTACTTCCTCTATAACTGCCTTAATAAAGTTAAAATCATTTGCCCTTGTAGCTGTGCTTTGATTAGCAGAATTCCAAGTGGCTGATGTGGCAGAACTATACTGAGAACTTGGCATGACCAAAATAAAGCCATATTTCTCTGCTACTTGCCACCATTGAGTCGCCTCAAAAAAGACACGACCAGTCTGGGAGTTTCCACCAAATGCATAGACGACAGGCACTGCTTTCTTTCCAGTATAAGAAGTTGGTACATAAGTAATGTACTCGCGAACCCACTCTCTTCCGTCAGGCTCCACCATTTCAATCGTGCTTACATCATAACTTCCTCTAATCCCCAACCCGTTCCCATAAACAGAAGTATTATCATAACGAGTATAGTAAGAGGTAAAATCAGAAATTGACTTTGTAAAGCCATAGCTTCCTTCATTCACTTTCTTCTCCAATGTTGCCACTTTTGAAATAGGACCGCTGTATACCGTTGGCCATGCATCGGAGTTGGCCGATTGGGCAAAAACTGTACTTTGGAAGAGTTTGTTATCTTTTTTACCCTTTAACACGGTATCGTTGGCATTTTTCCAATAGTTAATGACATTATCAGCACTTGTTAAATTTTCATCAATAATCCATGTAGGGATAGGAATATCGCTGTAAGGAACATCTTCATACCTAGCAAGATCGGTTCCATATAACTTTGCACCTGTTTCTTTTAAGTATTCAGTACTTAAATCATCGGCATTGATGAAAACTTGACTGACAACAAATAACGGATTGTTTACTGCCCAGCCCTGAAGAGCAGCACCGCCACTTCCATATCCTACTAAGTAGTACACACCCATGGTAGAATAATAAGTCGTGTCGGTTATTTTTTTCATAGCTTCATTTACATAGTTCAGCTCTTGTTCAAAGCTTCCCCATCCTCCATTACCCGCTTCAAGTATATAAAGACCTTCTTGCTTTTCATCAGCAATTTTAAACCATCCGCTTTTATGAAGGAATTCTTCTGTATTCCAGCCTTCTGGAACCGTAATAACGGTAAAAAAGGAACGTATGGGGGTTCCCTCTGGAATATATACTTTTACTTTACGAGTTTCATTTTGCACAGTTACATTCTGCTCAAAATATCCATTTAGGGGGAGGAGGCTGGCAGCTTTAATGTTAATTTCTGGTTTCGGGTACCCTTCTAAAGACATGGGCACTTTTACTGGATGTTTTTCAGCTTTTTGTTGACCAAATGGTTGAGCAAATGCCGAATGAACAATAATCATATTGATAAGTAACGAAAAGATGACAAACAAAGAAACACTTTTAAGGATTCTTTTCATAAGACCTCTCCCCTTGTTTTTCTATTTAAAAGATTTTAAATCGATCTAACACTTAGCGTGTCAGCACCCAATCCCGGAGAGTCTCACCGTAGATGACGTAATCGAACCCTTCCTTAACGTAATTGCCATTCGTTAGCTTACCTTTGAGTTGATAAGTATCACCCACGTTTAGCTTGCTATTGTAAACGATCTTTCCGTCGACAATCTCAGCATCCGGGCCGTAATACAGGTTGTCGTAGAAGTACCAATAGGTCATCTTGGTGGTCGAGTGGTCGGTCTCTCCCCAGTAATGATATAACTGAGTCGGAAAGCCAGTAAGTCGGATATTTTCCTCAATCCACTCATCGGACCATCCAGCTGCCTTATAATAAGGAATCGCCTTCTGATAGATTTCGATGTTATTGGTATCCATCTCGCCATCAAATGCCCAAATACTCATGCCATTTTCAGCGGCTGCTTTCCATTCTTCGTCACCCCATACTCCTTCAAACATGTTCTTGCCAGCAATACCGGTACCCATGGAGCCGTTGTTAAGAACCAGTGTATGAATCAGACCAGGATATTCTGAAGCAATCGTATTGGAGGCGATCGTGCCACGAGAATTACCGGTCAATGTAATCGCATCAGGGTCTGCATTATACTTCTGGATAAAGTGCTGGATTACATGGTAATCATCTACCCAGAACTGATAATTTTCCCCACCGGTTGTACTGCGGTCGTGGATATTAAGTACGATCGCACCGCTATCCATCCAGCGGAAGCCTGAGCCGTCAAAGTTTAGACCGGTGCCAAAGTTATGGGTTCCATCATCCTGTCTCCAAAAAGAGGTGCCCCCACCAGAAATAGTGATAATCATTGGATATTTCTTGGCGTTGTTTTTGTTATATCCTTTAGGAAAATGGGCCCAACCTCTGACGAATTTTTCACCATCTGTGGCAGTGGTAGGAACATTGATTCCTAGCTCCTCAAAAGACTTGAATCCGTTTTTTCCATAGTTGGCGTCAATTGTAGGTAACCACAAGCCATTCGTATTATAGCTGCCATCATCATTGGCCAGACTAGCTGCTTCTCCCTCCGTCTCACCCGTATGATAGAGCTTCAGTTCAAGGGACTCACGAGTTTGATACCCTCTGCCGGTTGTATTGGCCTTGTAGCTGTCAGTGTCCTGATTGCCAAAATAGATCACGCCATTTACATCACGGTACCAAGGGCCAGTAGAGTACAACCCAAGAGGGTTCTTCGTGCGGGAGCCTTCGGCGTTATCACCAGTGTAGATCATAGCATTATTTTCGAGGGCCGCTGTATCCTCACTAATGTTGAGGGTCACTTTCTTGCCTTTTACACTTACCGAATCAATGGTGATCTTCTCAAAATCCGGGTTGGAGTAGCCACGATCTAACAGTGTATAAGTATCGACGGTCACATCTGAAAGGTCTACCTTACCATCGTATTTGATCTCGACCTTGGTCAACTGTTGACCGTAAAAGGTTAAATCCGTATATGCCTGAATACTCTTTATATTTTCCACTGCTGGATCTAAATGAGAATTGTTCTCTGATTTAGCCATTGATGACAAAGGGAATACTGATATCAGCAGACAAACTACTAAAAACAAAAAATATATTTTCTTTTTCATCGCTCAAAACTCCTCTCCATTAAGAAAGCGTTTACATATGACGTATTTATTTCTCATTGCCTCCTTAAATGGCTGTTATTTTTTATATCGATCTAATTTTAAGTTTTCTAACCATCCTTATACATTTGGATTGAGCCATTCAAATGAAAAGATATCATTCTAACTTATTCATATTCTGATATTAATTGCGAGATTCCCCCCTTTATAGGAATATCGAAAGCAAAGGAAAGCGTTTACAAAATTATAGTTATGTTTAGCTTCACCTCCTTATATTGAGATTCATTTTTTATATCGATCTAAAGGAAATTTAATATTTAGAATCGTACTATGAATTTTCTAAAAAATCAATCTATTCTCATTTTTATATCAAATTATTACAAGTTTCAGCAATAAGTTTAACGGGATCTAATTAGTTTAAGCAACACATAAGGAAAGCTCATTTTTCGACTCCATTTTCAATAAATCAAACTCTGCTGTTTATTACTGATC
>JAKFCU010000004.1:0-92597 GCA_036676475.1 Brevibacillus sp. | reverse complement strand
TCTTAAGGGAGAGAGGAACCATGTTTGTACTGAAATGTGGGGGGAGCACGCTGGATCAGTTGCCAGCGTCCTTTTATCAAGAGTTGATCCAATTAAAGAAAGACGGTTTTGATCCGGTGATCGTTCATGGTGGCGGTCCGGCGATTTCAAATACATTACAGTCGTTGCAAATTGAATCCCAATTTATCGATGGATTGCGGGTAACTGACGAAGCGACGTTGCAGGTTGTCGAGATGGTCTTGATTGGGCAAACTAATAAGCAGATCGTCAAAAAGCTGCAAGGGTTTGGATTTGGACTTAGCGGTTTAGATGGAAAGGTCATTCAAGCCAGCCAAATGCCTGGACCACTAGGATTCGTCGGACATATTGAGGCGATCAATCCAGAAATAATCAAAGCAATCAGCCAAATGGGCTACATACCTGTCATCGCTCCACTAGGGATGGATGATCAAGGACAATCCTATAACATCAATGCAGATACAGCAGCTGGAGCCATTGCTTCGGCACTTGAAGTATCCCAGCTTATCGTGGTGACCGATGTACCAGGTGTCATGGAGGACGGAAAGGTCCTTTCGGAGCTCACGGTAGAGAAAGTTAATCAACTAATTAAAAATGGTGTGATTACCGGAGGGATGATTCCCAAGGTGAAAGCAGCCATGGATGCCTTGAAAGCAGCGGATTCGGTAGTCATTATTGACTCTTCCAACCTAAGTCGTGCGGTACAGCAAGAACCGGTAGGAACGAAAATCATAGGAAAGGTGGAGTGAACCATGAATCATCTATTTCCGAATTACGGGAGATGGCCCATTTCCATTGTGAAAGGGGAAGGGAATTACCTTTATGATGCAGAGGGGAAAAAGTATTTGGATTTCATCTCCGGCATTGCGGTGACTTCATTGGGAAACTGCCCACCGAAAGTGAAGGAAAAAATCGTCGAGCAATTGGATACCCTATGGCACTGCTCCAACCTGTTTCAGATTCCGGTGCAAGAGAAGCTGGCAGATAAGCTAACGTCCATCAGCTGTGCAGATCGCGTATTTTTTTGCAACAGTGGGGCGGAAGCGAATGAAGCGGCCATTAAGCTTGCTCGTAAGTATGGCAATGCCAAAGGAAAATATGAGGTAATCACCTTCTATCAATCGTTCCATGGCCGGACGATCGCTACATTAACCGCTACCGGACAGGAAAAAGTGAAAGTCGGTTTTGATCCTCTGCCGGATGGATTCCAATCGGTTCCCTACAACGACATCGAGGCTCTAAAAGCTGTTATCTCCAATAAAACCAGCGCTATCATGCTGGAATTGATTCAAGGCGAGGGTGGGGTTCATCCCGCCGATCCGGAGTGGGTCAACCAAGTCGTTCAATTATGTAAGGAACATGATCTTCTCCTGATTGTCGATGAGATTCAAACTGGAATCGGTCGAACTGGAAAATGGTTTGCTTATCAGCATTACAATATTGAACCGGATATTATCACGATGGCCAAAGGGTTAGGCAGCGGATTCCCTGTGGGAGCGATGATGGCCAAGGAATTTTTGGCGGACACCTTTGGACCTGGAACGCATGGATCAACCTTCGGAGGAAATCCTTTAGCGATGGCTGCAGGGTTAGCTACGTTAGAAGAAGTAGAAAAACATCTCGATGCTGTAGTCAAGATGGGGGCTTATATCCAGGAAAAGCTAGGCTGTCGCGGAAAAGGGCTGATTATCGGGATTGAATATGATTTTGAGGTAGCACCATTACTAGAGTCCTTGCGGAAAGAAGGGATTCTGGCGCTGCAAGCTGGCCCGAATGTCCTACGCCTGCTGCCTCCCTTTACGATTACTCAAGAAGAGATCGACTTTGCCATTGAAAAAATCGAACAGGTCGTCTCCGCGCATAAAGGAACGGTGGGAATATGAAAGGCTATCTGGTTTTAAGTACAGGTGATATTTTTGAAGGAACGCTTTTTGGAAACAAGGAAGCGTGTGTTGGAGAATTGGTCTTCAATACCGGCATGACGGGTTATCAAGAAGTGTTGACCGATCCTTCCTATTCCGGCCAAATTGTGACCTTCACCTATCCCTTGATCGGAAACTATGGAGTAAACCAGCTTGATCATGAAGCATTGCAACCAGCCTGTAAAGGGTTGGTGGTGGGAGAGCTTTGTATCCAGCCTAGTCATTATCTATCCCAAGCCGGTTTAGCGGAAATGGCGGAGAAATATGGGGTGGGCGGCATTTCGGGAGTGGATACCCGGGCCATTACCCAGATCATCCGGGAAAAAGGCTTAGTATTCGGTAAGATCACGCAGAATGCCCAAGACTTTCCACAAACGACTCCCATCACGGATCAAGTGAAAAAGGTGACGACCAAGGAAACTGTCACCTATCCCGGAAGTGGTCCACATGTGGTGATGATTGATTTTGGCTACAAAAAATCGATATTGGATTGCCTGCTGGAAAGAGGTTGTCAAGTAACGGTTGTTCCTTACAACGTGACCTATAAACAAGTACTTGCTCTAAAACCGGATGGCATCCTCCTTACCAATGGACCTGGGGATCCGAAAGAAATGCTTCCGTATACAGCAGAATTAAAGAAAATCATCGAAGCTTATCCGACCTTAGGGATTTGCTTGGGGCATCAAGTGACGGCTCTCATTTATGGATGCGACACCGCTCGTCTTCCATATGGACATCGTGGGGCCAATCACCCCGTCAAGCATGTGCCGACCGGAAAGGTTTATATCACTTCGCAAAATCATGGCTACATGGTGAAGGAAGCATCGATCAATAAAAAGCAGCTTACGGTTTCTTATTTCAATGTCAATGATAAATCCGTGGAGGGATTAACCCATCGGACGTATCCGATCTCAACCGTTCAATTCCATCCCGAGGCTCATCCGGGACCAAGTGATACGGATTTCATTTTTGAGCAATTTATTCAGCAATGCCAAGCTATAGGAGAAAGAACGTATGCCTAAATTTAATCACATCCGGAAAATTCTCGTGATCGGTTCCGGTCCGATTGTCATCGGTCAGGCCGCCGAGTTTGACTATGCGGGAGCACAAGCCTGCTTAGCCTTGAAAGAAGAAGGAATCGAAGTTATATTGGTGAACAATAATCCAGCCACGATTATGACTGATGAGGAAGTGGCTGACAAAATATATATGGAACCGCTGACGATTGCCTCGTTAGAAGCTATCATCGCTAAAGAACGTCCAGACGGCATTCTTCCCACCCTTGGCGGGCAGACCGGATTGAATTTAGCAGTCGAGCTGGCTGATGCGGGCATTCTGCAAAAATATCAAGTGGAGCTGTTAGGAACACCGCTTTCCACGATCA
Organism: Brevibacillus sp.; assembly: GCA_036676475.1. GTDB lineage: Bacteria > Bacillota > Bacilli > Aneurinibacillales > RAOX-1 > LC029. Next base: position 89,273 of record JAKFCU010000004.1, on the reverse strand, counting down.
AGAAAGGCGAAGATCGGGAAGAGTTTAAGCAGATGATGCTAGAAATAGGAGAGCCGGTTCCTGAGAGTAGAACAGTCAATACCGTCGTCGAAGCCGCTTCTTTTGCGGAAGCGATTGGCTACCCTGTCATTGTTCGCCCAGCCTACACCTTAGGCGGCTTCGGAGGGGGAATCGCCAGTGATCCGCAAGAGCTGCAGCAAGTAGCCAAGAAGGGATTAGCGGCTAGCCCGATTCAGCAGATTTTAGTGGAGCGCAGCGTGAAGGGCTGGAAGGAAATTGAATATGAAGTGATGAGGGACAGCAATGACACCTGTATCATCGTCTGCAATATGGAAAATATCGATCCTGTTGGAGTGCATACGGGGGATAGCATTGTCGTTGCGCCTTCCCAAACGTTAACGGACCGTCAATACCAAATGCTTCGATCTGTTTCCACCAAAGTCATCCGCGCGCTAGGTGTCGTTGGAGGCTGTAATATTCAGATGGCGCTCGATCCGAACAGTGAGCAATACTACCTTATTGAGGTCAATCCACGGGTAAGCCGTTCTAGCGCTTTAGCCTCTAAGGCCACCGGTTATCCGATCGCACGAATCTCTGCGAAACTGGCCATTGGCTATCATCTTGATGAGGTACTGAACCCGATTACCGGTTACACCTATGCCAGCTTTGAACCGACCATCGATTACGTGGTCACGAAAATTCCACGTTGGCCGTTTGATAAATTTCCGCAAGCCGATCGCCTTTTGGGAACACAAATGAAGGCCACCGGGGAAGTGATGTCCATCGATCGGAATATGGAAGCTTCCCTCTTAAAAGGAATTCGCTCCTTGGAAATTGGGGTTCATCATTTGCAGATCAAACTCAAACTTTCGGATGAAGAACTGATAGATGGATTAGAAAAAGCAACAGACATCCGCTTGTTCCTTGTCGCAGAAGCTTTTCGAAGGGGAATGAAGCAAGAAGATATTCACTCCATTACGCAAATCGATCCGTTCTTCTTACGGGTTGTTGAAAATATTGTTCGTCTAGAAAATGAGCTTTTCATTTATTCATGGGCTTCGGTACCTGAAGAACTCCTCAAGGAAGCCAAGCTGAAGGGATTTGCCGACGAAACCTTGAGTAAAATTTTTCAAATTTCTTTATCAGATGTCCGTAACCGATGGAAAGAGTGGGGCTGGGCACCTAGCTATAAGCAGGTCGATACCTGTGCTGCTGAATTCGTCGCTTCTACCCCTTACTACTATTCTACTTGGCAAGGACGAGATGAGGTAGTAGTAACCGACTCCGATAAAAAAGTATTGGTTCTGGGTTCTGGTCCGATCCGTATTGGTCAGGGAATCGAATTTGATTATTGTTCCGTTCATGCCGCCAAGGCGTTGAAAAAGCAAGGGGTGCAGGCGGTTGTTATCAATAATAACCCGGAGACGGTGAGCACCGATTTTAATACAGCGGATCAGCTCTACTTTGAGCCGTTGGCCTTGGAGGATGTTCTCAATGTAATTGAGAAGGAAAAGGTAGATGGCGTGATGGTCCAATTTGGAGGACAGACCGCTGTTAATTTAGCAGGCCCGCTTGAGAAAATGGGTGTCCAGATTTACGGCACCTCGGTGAAATCGATTGATTTGGTGGAAGATCGGGATCTCTTTTACAAGCTGCTCAAAAAATTGGATATTCCTCACATTCCAGGGATTTCCGTTCAGGCCAAAGAGGAAGCCGTAGGAGCGGCTAAACAGCTCGGTTATCCCGTCCTGGTTCGTCCCTCCTATGTCATCGGCGGAGCGGGGATGGTGGTCCTGAATAATCAGGAAGAGCTAGAAAGCTACCTGAACGAGACTACATTTAGTTTTCCTCTTTTGGTTGATAAATATGTTTCCGGGATGGAAGTGGAAGTGGATGCCATTTGCGATGGGGAACAGGCTTTGATTCCAGGGATTTTTGAACACGTGGAACGGGCTGGCATCCATTCGGGAGACAGCATGGCGATTTTCCCGGCTCCTTCCCTTACGGCAGATCAGAAGGCTACGATTACCGTTTATGCAGAAAAAATAGCCAAGGAATTGCAAGCGAAAGGTTTGATCAATATTCAGCTGGTCATTGCCGGAGACGCTATTTACGTGTTGGAGGTCAATCCGCGTGCTTCTCGTACCGTTCCGATTGTCAGCAAGATTACGGGAGTGCCAATGGTGGAGTTAGCGGTTAAAGCTCAATTGGGCGTGAAGCTGGAGCAGAGCGGTCTGCTGGGTGAGATTGCCTTCTATGCGGTCAAAGGACCCGTATTCTCGACCATTAAATTAGGTGGAGTAGACCCTGCTCTTGGACCGGAAATGAAATCTACAGGAGAAGTCATTGGGTTATCCGATCGTTTAGAAGAAGCCTTCGGTAAATCCTTGCACTGGAAGGAAGGCGTTTGTCCGCCGCTTGCAGAAGGGGATCAGTTATTCCTTTCCTTGTCAGACAGCATGAAAGAAGAGTTTGCTGCTTTCCTTCCTTCTCTTCAGGGAGTAAATGTCGTGGCCACACCGGGAACCGCCGCCTACTTAAAGGAACAGGGAATAACGGTGATCGCAGAAGTAACGGATGTACAGGAAGTGAAAGAGCTTTGTCATCAAGGTGATATTAAAGTTTTTGTGAATACTCCTACAGTGGGGAATAAACGCGGTCGATTAGGCTTTGAATTGAGGCAATTGGCGGTTCAACTGAATATCCCTTGCTTCACTTCATTGGACACTTTCTCATCTTACTTGCAGGTGAAAGCGGGGACGGCAGCAGAGCCGCTCGATCTTGGAGTTTACTTAAAAAGGGAGAGAGTGACGATATGAGCATGGAAGGGAAAGCAATGGAATTAACGCAAAAAGTGAATTTGAAGGGAAAAGACTTCTTATGCCTGGCTGATTTTTCAGCAGAAGAGCTAACTTATCTATTGGACTTGGCAGCTGAGCTGAAAATGATGCAAAAGGAAGGAATCCCTTATCAGCCTTTGAAAGGGAAAACCCTCGGGATGATTTTTGAAAAAGCATCAACTAGAACCCGCATCTCCTTTGAGGTGGGAATCTACCAGCTGGGCGGACAAGGGATGTTCTTCAGCAATCGGGACTTGCAGATTGGGCGAGGAGAACCGATTTCCGATACGGCACAAGTGATTTCCAGATACTTAGATGGGATCATGATCCGGACCTTTGAACATGAAAAAGTAGAAGAGCTGGCGAAATATGCTTCTATCCCGGTCATTAACGGGTTGACAGATACATTTCATCCCTGCCAAATTTTAGCTGATTTTCAAACGATTATAGAGAAAAAAGGATCTTTAAAAGGGTTAAAGTTGGCGTATGTTGGCGATGGCAACAATATGGCAAATTCTATGATGATCGGAAGCGCTAAGTTGGGCATGCATGTGTCTATTGCTTCTCCTGAAGGATACATGCCGGAGGAAGAAGTGGTGGATTTAGCCAAAGGGTTTGGAGAAATCAGCGGCAGTAAGGTAACGATAACCGACAATCCGATGGAAGCAGTGATGGATGCGGATATTATCTATACCGATGTATGGGCGAGCATGGGTCAAGAGGCGGAACAGGAAAAGCGGGCGAAAATTTTTGCCCCTTACCAAGTGAACAGCCAGTTAGCTCAATATGCCGATGATGATTATCTCTTCATGCACTGTCTGCCTGCTCACCGGGGCGAGGAAGTATCGGCAGACATCATTGATGGCAAGCATTCTGTCATTTTTGACGAAGCAGAAAACCGTCTCCATGTACAAAAAGCAATTATGGCAGCGATTATGGGCTAGCTCAATGCCAAAGGTTCTTCACTCCAAAAAACCTGTATCTAGATACAGGTTTTTTATTATACTTAGAGATCAAGTATTATACGCATAGGGCTACGCCAGTAGCTTTCTTATACTTATCGGAAAGTATTATACGCATAAGACTGGTTAGTACGAGTGTCTTTTTGTTTGTAACAACAATATATTGCGAGTAGAATAAAATAAAGAGTGGAGGTCTTAGGATATGAATGAGCCATGGAGAGTCCCCATTGAAAAGCTAAGGGGTGAAGTGAAGCCGGAGGATTTTCCGTTCGAGACAACGGATGACATCGATTCCTTATCCGATGTGATCTTTGGTCAGGAGCGAGCGGCCCGGGCGATTGAATTTGGGCTGAAAGTCAAGCAGCCTGGCTATAACTTATTTATTGTGGGACCATCCGGTTCCGGTAAAAGTACATATGCTTTAGCCAAAGCTTCAGAGGTAGCAAAGCAGGGTACTCCGCCAAACGATTGGTGTTATGTTTATAATTTTGAACACCCTGATCATCCGCTGGCGATCTCGTTTGCCCCGGGAGCTGCTACGCGATTTAAGCAGGAGATGGAAAACCTGGTCAAGGATATCGAACGAAGCTTGAGAAGTATTTTTGCCAGTGAAGAATTTGAGAAAAAGCGAAAAGAAGTACATAAGTCCTTTAATGACCAACTCGAGAAAATCTGGAAACAGCTTGAGCAATACGTAAAAGACCAAAATTTCAGCATGGACAAAACCGCTCAGGGAATCGCCACGGTTCCTTTGCGCTTCGGACGGCCGCTCAGCCCCGAAGAATTCAAGATGATGCCGGAAACGATGCGGGAGGAAATTAATAAAAAAAGTCAAGAAATTGAAGCAGAAGTAACGGAAGCGGCCCATCGTGTCCAATTGATTGAAAGACAAATGGAAGAAGAGTACGGAGTGGTGAAAAAGGAATTCGCCCGGGAGGCGACCGCCGAACTCTTTACCAAACAACGGGAAGTTTATGCTGAAAATGAAAAGGTACAAACCTATCTCCAGCATATGCATGATGATGTTGCAGAAAATTATCGTCTTTTCTCTGGCGGAGAGAAAACAGAGAAATTGGCCTTGTTTGCTCTCGTTGATAACGAAAAGGAAAAGCTTCAGCGCTATAAAGTCAATGTGTTGGTAGACAGCAGTAAGGCAGAAAGTGCCCCTGTCGTTTTTGAGACCAATCCCAGTTACTACAATCTATTTGGAAAAGTAGAGTATAAAGGGGCATTTGGTTCCATGGTCACGGATTTTACGATGATCAAACCTGGGGCATTGCACTTAAGCAATGGCGGATATTTGTTGATTCAAGCAGCTGAGCTGTTATCGAATCCCCTGTCCTGGCTGATGCTGAAGCGGACCTTGAAAACCCGGGAAATTCGCATCGAAAATATGCTAGAGGAAAGAGCACTGCTCTCCTCTGCCGGGATCAAGCCGGAGGAAATTCCTCTTGATGTGAAGGTCATTATGATCGGAAATCCGTTTCTTTATCAGCTGTTAGCTCAATGGGACGAAGATTTCCAAAAGATTTTTAAGGTCAAAGTGGAATTCGATACGGAGATGGAGAAAAGTGCAAGCCATATTCAGGAATTTGCCGCTTTTGTAAAAAAATATACTGAAAAATCTTCTTTGCTGCCCTTCCACCGGGAAGCGTTGGCTGCCCTTCTAAACCACAGTTCACGAATTGCCGGGGATCAAAGAAAGCTATCCGCTCGTTTTCATGCCTTAGCAAAAGTGTTGATCGAATCAAGCTTTTGGGCGGAACAGGATGGATCCCAGGTTGTATTAGGGAAGCATGTGAAGCAAGCACTTGAGGAACAAGAGTTTCGTTCCAATCGAATGGCCGAAAAAATTCGCGAGATGATTGCCGATGGAACGATCATGGTAGATACGGATGGGGCGGTCGTCGGTCAGATTAATGGTCTGGCTGTTCTGCAAACCGGGGATTATACCTTTGGACAACCTCACCGAATTACTGCTCAAACCTATTTGGGCAGAAAAGGAATCCTCAATATCGAGCGGGAAACGTCATTAAGCGGTCACTTCCATGATAAAGGATTGTTAATTTTAAGCGGTTACTTAAATGGAAAATTTGCGCAAAATCGCCCGTTTCCTGTTTCGGCGAGCTTAACCTTTGAGCAGACCTATAGCATGATTGATGGGGATAGTGCTTCGAGTACGGAATTGTATGGGTTGCTCTCCTCTATATCGGGTGTTCCCATCCAACAAGGCATTGCTGTGACCGGTTCAGTGAACCAAAAGGGTGAAATCCAGCCGATTGGCGGAGTGAATGAGAAGATTGAAGGCTTTTTCTATGTCTGTGCGGAAAAAGGACTAACGGGCAACCAAGGTGTGATGATTCCCCATCAAAATGTAAAAAACCTCGGCCTGAAGGATGAGGTGGTGGATGCTGTTCGTGAAGGCAAATTCCATATCTGGGCGGTAAAGTCCGTTGAAGAAGGAATTGAGATTTTAACGGGGGAACAGGCCAAAACCATCTTCAAGCGAGTAGAGGAACGACTAGACCGCATGTTTGACAGTTTAAAGTTACTAGAAGCCAAAGGGGACAAGGAAGGATAAATTTTCCGCTTGAATTGGGCGACGGAACGAGGTATATTAGTAACACGGCTCATGAAGCTGTGAAAGCTCAACTGATATGACTAAATTTACCAGTTGATTTAAAGTGTTGAACATGATAAATTAGTACATGTCGCTTCACTTGAAATGATAATCTTTAACAAGTAAAATATGAATATAACGTAAGGAATGTGTGTAGTCGCTGCTTGCTTAGCAAGTAGAGGAAAGTCCAGGCTCACCCGGTGCTGCGATGCCCGGAACGTTCGTGCCTATCGCAAGGTAGGGCAGTTGAGTTTTGACTCGACTGACGGCGGGGAAAGTACCCTAAGGCTTCGGCTATGGGATGAATACCCTGAAAGTGCCACAGTGACGTAGTTCTTCTGGAAACGGAAGAAGTGGAACGAGGTAAACCCCACGAGTGAGCAACCCAAATTACGGTAGGGGCACCATCCGGAGGGAATTCAACTGAATGGATGGATTGATCATTTGTTTGATCGATAGTTAAATGACTACAACTTCTTGTACCAGGCTGGCCGCCGTTAAGAGTACAGAGAAGAACAGAACCTGGCTTACAGCATTCCTTACAGCCCATTTATATTCAATTTGGCGGTGTAGCTCAGCTGGCTAGAGCGTACGGTTCATACCCGTAAGGTCGGGGGTTCGACCCCCTCCGCCGCTACCAATATACATACCTATGAGAGAGTTGATCTTCGAGATCAGCTCTTTTTTGTTTGTTGTTTTAAATCTTGGGAGCTCAGGGGGGGAGGACCTGATTAGCTTACATTCTTGGTGAAAAACGTGTAAGTGGAAAAATTCCCACTAATCATGGATTTTGAGTTAAATTGGCCTCGGTAAGAGAAAAATTTCCCATTGTAAGGGTTTGTAAGCGTTTACCTGCGATCAAAGAGGGCTGTAATGGGAATTTTTCCATTTATTTTACTTCTTTTTCGAAAATTTATTGTTGTAAGGGGAGATTTTCCCTCTATGCAGGAGAGAGCTGAAATCCTTTCTAACCCCTCCAAAGCTTTCCCCTCACTTATCACAGCCAACCTTAATCCACATCCTTGTCCTGTGAAGGAGGATCCATCCATAACCAAATCCACACGGCCATCCCAAAAAGCAAATAGCCAATCACGCTGAACCAAGCACTTTCCGCATCAACCTTAGAAAAAGTCCACCAAATAGGCAGCACCAACAGTAACCAGCCGAGCCGAAGCCACTTGCTTTGCAAGTGAACACCCCCTCATTCTTCATTATTCAGTATTCGGAGCCGTTTTCACATTTTATACAAACATAAGGTACAGAATATACATATAATAATTTAAAAATTCAGTCAAGTAATGTATAATGGACAAAAGTCCCTAGGAGGAGATACCATGAAAATGATATTAGCCGTAATTCAAGATCGGGATTGGGTCAACCTTTCCAAGGACTTGACGAAACAAGGTTTTGGAATCACCAAGCTTTCAAGTACGGGCGGTTTCCTAAGGCAAGGAAATACGACGGTGATGATCGGGGTAGAAGATGATCGAGTAGACCACGTTTTGGATCTGATCGGTCGCCAGTGCAAGAAGCGTAATATTCCCATGACGTTATATCCTCCCAGCATAACGGGTCTGAATATGAGCTCCCCGCCACTAAATGTGACGGTAGGCGGAGCAACGGTGTTTGTCATGAATATCGAACGATTTGAACACTTGGAATAGAAGGAATCCTGAATTTCAGGGTTCCTTTCCTGGTTATGATACTTATCGGAAAGTATTATACGCATAAGGCTATGTTAGTAGCTTTCTCAAGAAAAAAATAGTTGAATTTTTATTACACATAGTGCATAATATTTCACAGAGAGAACATGTGAATTTTTATAAATGATAATGAATAAACATTCAATATAGAGCACAAGGAAAAGGGGAATTAACGATGTCTCGTGAAAAAATCGTTTTAGCATATTCAGGCGGATTAGATACTTCTGTTGCCATTAAATGGCTTCAAGATACGTATAACTATGATGTAATTGCAGTTGGCTTAGATGTAGGTGAAGGAAAAGACTTAGATTTTGTACGGGATAAAGCTATACAAGTGGGAGCAGTTAAATCCTATGTTGTAGATGCAAAAGAATTATTTGCTGAAGAATTCGTTCTTCCGGCGTTAAAGGCTAATGCGATGTACGAAGGAAAGTATCCGGTTGTTTCTGCACTTTCCCGTCCATTGATTGCCAAGGTGCTTGTAGATATCGCTAAGGAAGAAGGAGCAGTTGCTGTCGCTCACGGATGCACGGGAAAAGGAAATGACCAGGTTCGTTTCGATGTTTCTTTTACAGCCCTAGATCCTAACTTGAAGATTGTGGCACCTGTACGTGAATGGGGCATGACACGTGATGAAGAGATTGCCTATGCAGAAAAGAATGGTATTCCGATTCCGATTAACCTAGACAACCCTTATAGCATCGACCAAAATCTTTGGGGACGTGCTTGTGAGTGTGGAGTGTTAGAAGATCCTTGGGCTGAGCCTCCAGCAGGTGCTTATGATTTAACTGTAGATGTGGCTGATGCTCCGGATACCCCGGAAGAAATTGAAATTCAATTTGTACAAGGAAAGCCGGTTTCCATTAACGGAAAGCAAATGCTTCTTAGCGAATTGATTCTAGAATTAAACCAAATCGCTGGAAAGCACGGAGTTGGACGAATAGACCACGTTGAAAACCGCTTAGTAGGAATTAAGTCTCGTGAAGTATATGAGTGCCCTGGTGCCATTACTTTAGTTTTAGCTCACCGTGAATTAGAGTTCTTGACTCAGCCGCGTGAAGTAGCTCAATTCAAGCCGGTCATTGAATTGAAATTTGCCCAAGCCATCTATGAAGGTCTTTGGTTCTCGCCGATCATGGATGCCTTGAAAGCTTTCGTCGAAGAAACACAAAAGTTTGTTACAGGTACGATCCGTGTAAAATTGTTTAAAGGTCATGCTACTGTGGTAGGACGTAAATCCGAGCACTCTTTATATGATATGAAGTTGGCTACTTATGGAGAAGAAGATAACTTTGACCATAAGGCAGCGATTGGATTCATTCAACTTTATGGCATGCCAACAAAGGTATATTCGCAAGTAAACCGTGATCATTTGGATAGCACGCCAAAAGCGGTCATCATCGATAAAAAGGAAGCGGTCAAGCAATGAGTAAGCTTTGGGGTGGAAGATTTACAAAAGCTACGGATAAATTAGTAGAAGAATATACAGCCTCCATCTTCTTTGACCAACAGCTATGGAAAGAGGACATTAACGGCAGTTTAGCTCACGTCTCGATGCTCGGTAAATGCGGCATCCTCCCTTTGGAGGATGTCGAGACGATCAAAGAAGGCCTCAAAAAAGTGGCGGCAAAAGTAGCAAATGGGGAAGTGGAATTTACCGTTTCCAATGAAGATATTCATATGAATATCGAAAAAATGCTGATTGACGAAATTGGACCTGTGGGTGGAAAGCTTCATACAGGCCGTAGCCGAAATGACCAGGTTGCAACTGACATGCACTTATATTTGCGTGAACAGGTCGTTGAGCTTGTTGAGTTGGTTTCTAAGCTGCAAGGCTCATTAATCGGGCAGGCGAAAGAAAACCTGGATACCATTCTACCGGGATATACCCATCTGCAGCGGGCTCAGCCGATTCTTTTTGCCCATCATTTGATGGCTTATGTGGCGATGCTTCAGCGTGATGCTGAGCGTCTAATGGATAGCTGGAAAAGAATCAACATGCTGCCATTAGGAGCAGGAGCATTAGCGGGGACAACCTTTCCGATTGATCGGAAATATACAGCTCAACTGTTGAAATTTGATTCCATCTATATGAACAGCTTAGATGCGGTCAGTGACCGTGATTTTATTGTGGAATTTTTAAGCAATAGCTCCCTTTTGATGACCCATCTTTCCCGTCTTTGTGAGGAGCTTGTGCTATGGTCGAGCAATGAATTTGCCTTTGTGGAACTGGATGATGCCTTCTGTACAGGAAGCAGTATTATGCCGCAAAAGAAGAATCCCGATGTGGCCGAGCTGGTTCGCGGAAAAACGGGACGAGTATATGGAAATTTGGTTGGCATGCTGACCGTTCTTAAGTCGCTGCCGTTGGCCTACAATAAAGATATGCAAGAAGACAAAGAAGGTATGTTTGATACCGTTAAAACCATTCATGGGGCTTTGTCCTTGTTCATTCCGATGATTGCCACCATGAAAGTGCGCAAAGAAAATATGCGTAAGGCTGTCACTCAGGATTTCTCCAATGCAACTGATTTAGCGGATTATTTAGTGAATAAGGGAATGCCTTTCCGTCAAGCTCATGAAGTGGTTGGAAAAACGGTACTTCACTGTATCCAGCAAAATAAATATTTACTAGATCTGACACTTGAAGAGTATCAACAGTTCTCTGAGCTATTTGCCGATGACATTTATCAAGCCCTAGATGTTGTTCAGGTTGTCAATGCGCGTAACGTGCTAGGCGGGACTGCTAAGGGACAAGTTGAAAAGCAAATGGCTTATATGGAAAATATTAAGCAAGCAACCGATGAATGGATTGGGCTACACAAGCATAAAATAGAAGTAAATTTATAGAACTGGACAATTTGTCCAGTTTTTTGTTTATCTAGATCAATAGGTGGCTAGAATATTGATAGGTAATATTTGTTAAATGATTTTTGTCTATATATAGCAGGAATTATCTGAATCATGTAGAATATATATAATCAGGAATAAAGAACTATTATATAAGTAAGTCATTTTGGGGGAGTAATGGGGACCATAGGGTCTTCGAATTACGATGGTATAGGGGGGAAGTGTCCATGTTTTTCTCAGAATCCACACATCACTCATCAGCTAAAACAGGTATGGATGCTTTGTTGGACGAAATCTATCGCCTTCGCAACCGACTAAACGAAATGAGCAGGGATGTTTCGAACCTATCGAGCCCTCGGCTGGTGGAAGTGAGTCAGATGTTAGATGAAAAATTAAATGATTATGAACAATTGAAATGCCGGAAATACTGGTAGTTAAAAATAAAAGGGAGTTGGCGCTAATAGCCAACTCCTTTGTCTGTTTATCGACCCATCGTGATCAGTTTAGGCTGTGGTTGATAAGTATCCTTAGAAACCAGTTTTTCCTTCACTACTTTTCCATTTTGCTTAATTCTCTTATAAACAGCCACTTCATAACCAGCTTTCCCTTGATTTAAGACCTTGTTTTGTCTCAGGGTTTTGGTGAAGATCTCCACTTTTTTATCTTTAGGAGCTGTGCCAAATATTTTTACGGTAAGCTTTCCGTTTTTTATTTTTGACTGGATAAGAATACTCTTTCCGGTATTGTTCTTGAAGCGAAAATTAATTCCCCAGTCCGAATAGGTCGCGTCTCTCCCTAAAGGGGCATAAGCAATGGGGAGAGAATGATTTCGTCTTTCTACCACATGTAAGTCAGATAATAAGACAGCATTATATAGCGTAGTGGAGACTTGGCAGACTCCTCCCCCGATGCCTGAACGAAGCTCACCTTCCATGATGACAGGAGCTGGCTTGAATCCGAACTCTTTTTCAGTTTCCTGCATTAACTTTCGATAACTAAAAATTTCATCCGGTAAGAGAAGCGTATCATGTAAAGATTTAGCCGCTGCTTCTACATTATAGGCTCTCCCAGTAGCCTTCGTTGAATAGGAAGTGGTATATTCCGCAATCTTTCGCTCAATCCCTTCCTCTTTTAAATCGGCAAGTGTGACCGTCGCCTTTATTTCCTTCATCGGTAGCTCCAATATAAAGCTTTTTTCCTTCCGTAACTGGTTATCTAACCATGGTTTCATTTGCTCGATGATCTTGGGGACATCGGGATGAAAAGCAGATTGATCAGGCTCATACTTCACTTGGTCCTGGTCTGTAATCATCCGTTTGGCATTTAGCGGTTTAGACAGGAATAACTCAGGCCATTCCTGCTCAAATACGGCAGCTAATTGGGCTTCATTCCATGTCCACTTTAACTCATAATGGACCCCTTCTTTGGCCTTCCATCGGGTCCATGCCCGCTGAAAGATACCAGGTTGATGGGCATAGGAAAGAATCTGTTGAAGGATTTCCCCTTCATTCGTTTGAACGGGCAATTGACCAAGGGTCAGACTATAATCCTTTGGGATGAAATCTGAGGTAGGGTGAAAAACAATTTTCTTCACTTGCCACTCCTGTTTTCGTTTTTCCCAGTCTGCACGCAATTCATCAGGCTGTTTTCCTCCCACATGCCAATCATAAAGATAAACTCCTGCCGGGATCGTGGACTGATTTCCATACCAATAGACCCCACTAACGATACCGGCAATGATGAATATCGTGGCAAACAGGGTTATCGTCCATATTTTTTTTCTAGTCATACTTCTCTCCTCCTCCAAAGCTTCGAATGGCACCGTAGATCTTTATGTGGATTTATCGTATTTATGCAAGAAAATAAATTGATACCTCTGGTATAATGGATATTGGGTTTTCGTTTTGCGAAATCTGTCATTTCCTAGGAAATATTAGGGAGTAATGAAGGATTTCCACGCCTTGTTGTCGAAACTCAAAAGGGAGGATGAACTAGAGGTGAATTTACTAGAATGATAGAGATGATTGATGTATGGAAAACATATCCGAATGGGACCGATGCCTTAAAGGGAATTAACATAAAGATAAATAAGGGTGAATTTGTCTATGTGGTGGGGCCGAGTGGGGCCGGTAAATCTACGTTTATTAAGTTGATGTATCGAGAAGAAAAGCCGACGAAAGGCCAAATTTTTCTTAACGGTTATAATGTTGAAAAAATGAAAGAACGACAAATTCCGAAGCTGAGAAGGAGCATCGGTGTGATCTTTCAGGACTATAAACTATTACCTCGAATGAGTGTCTATGAGAATGTTGCTTTTGCTATGGAAGTCGTAGAGGCTCCGAAGAAAATGATTCGCTCCCGTGTGATGGAAGTGTTGGAACTGGTGAAGCTTAAACATAAGCTTCGTGCTTATCCAACAGAGCTTTCAGGTGGAGAGCAGCAAAGGGTATCCATCGCCAGAGCGCTGGTGAATAATCCGGGAACGATGATTGCCGATGAGCCTACCGGGAACCTGGATCCGGATACCTCTTGGGAGATTATGAAAATTTTCGAGGAGATTAATCTTCGTGGAACGACCATTGTCATGGCTACTCATAATCGTGAAATTGTCAACACGCTGCGTAAACGTGTAATTGCCATTGAAGCAGGCCGAATTGCCCGGGATCAAATCAGGGGGGAATACGGCTATGAAGATTAGAACGATGAGTAGGCACATGAGGGAAGGATTTCGCAATATTGGTAGAAATGGTTGGATGTCTTTTGCTTCTATGAGCTCTGTGGCCATTACGCTGTTTATTTTGGGTGTATTTCTTCTGATGGCGATGAATGTGAATCACTATGCCGATGTGGTGGAAAAGCAGGTGGAAATTCGCGTTTTCTTGAAAAAGGATATAGATTCTGATCAAACGGAAAAAGTTGGAGAAAAAATTCAAGCATTGCCTCAGGTGGAATCTGTCACCTTTATTAGCAAGGAAGAAGGATTAGTGAAATTCAAAGAGAGTTTTGGGGAAAAAGCATATTGGTTTGAGGGTTTGGATAAGGAAAATCCGCTTTCTGATGAATTTGTGGTTAAGACCAAGGATCCACGGGATACGTCAGCGATGGGGGAGCAAATCAAAAATTTCCCCTTTGTCGAAAGTGTGAATTATGGAAAAGGAATGATTGAGAAGCTGTTTAGTATTACGAAGGTGGTTCGTAATGTCGGTGTCGCTTTTATTGTTGGGCTGGCTTTTACCGCTATGTTTTTGATAGCCAATACCATTAAGCTGACAATAGTGGCCCGCCGGCGGGAAATCGAGATAATGAAGCTGGTGGGGGCGACGAACGCCTTTATTCGTTGGCCATTTTTTGTAGAAGGTTTGTTGATGGGCATGTTGGGGGCGATCGTACCCATAGTCCTTTTGCTTTTAGGGTATCAATACCTCATTCGCTTTGTCCAAGTGGATTTGAGTCTTTACTTCCTGGAACTGCTTCCGCTTGATCCGCTGGCCTGGCAAATTTCCGGATTGCTCATTGGAATCGGTGCGTTTATCGGCGTGTGGGGTAGTATGATGTCCGTTCACCGATTCTTGAAAATATAAAAGTGGCGGGAGGAGAACCATGCGGAAAACACCTTTGCTAGTGGCATGTGCCTTATCTACTTTGCTTATGCAGCCGTTCCAAGGACATGCAGCGAGCACATTGGACAAGATCAATCAAAAAATTTCTCAAATTAAACACGAACAGAAAGCAACAGAAAACCGCATCTCAGCGATTGACAACCAGATTGTCAATATTGAGAACCAGCAAAATCAGGTCAAGCATGACTTGGAAACTATCGATCTGAAGCTTAATGATACGCAAGAACGTATTCAAAAATTGGACATGCAGGTGGATCAAACGACCTTGAAAGTTCAGGATGCCGCTTTTCAGTTGGATGAAGCGGTAGAGCGGGTAGAAGAGCGTGATGAGTTGCTGAAAACACGGGTTAAAGTGATGTATGAAATGGGAGATATTTCATACTTGGAAGTGCTTTTAGGGGCAAAGGACTTTGGTGACTTTCTGAACCGCTTAAGTGCGGTCCAAATGATTGTCAACCAAGATGTCCAGATTCTTGAAGATAATATCAAAGATAAAGAAACGGTGGAAGCCAAGAAAAAAGAAGTGGAACAGCATTTGGCTACGCTTGAAGGGCTCTATCAGCAAGCGGCTGACTTAAAAGCTAGCTTGAAAAAGCAACAGAAGGATCGCACCGTGATGATGGCTCAATTGGAAGAGCAGGAAGGAGAACTGGAGGAAATTAAGGCTGAGCAGGAAGAAGCGATGCTAGACTTGATGCAAAAGATGAAGTCTGCCTTATCGGAGAAAAATCAGCTTCTCCGTCAGAAAAAATATAGTGGAGGCCGCTTTGCTTGGCCTCTTCCAGATAGCCAGCGCATTACTTCCTATTTCGGATATCGAACGGATCCGTTTACCGGCAAGCGTACAGGGCATAATGGAATGGATATTGCTGCTCCACAAGGAACGGATATTGTAGCTGCTGCGGATGGTGTGGTGGTCATAGCCGGATATGTTAGGGGCTTCGGTAATATGGTGAGCATTGATCATGGAGGAGATATTAGCTCGCTCTATGGCCATATTCGCGAGGGAGGCATCAAGGTAAAGGAAGGCCAATCTATCAAGAAGGGTCAAAAGATCGCAGAAGTGGGCTCTACGGGACGATCAACAGGTCCTCATCTTCATTTTGGCGTCTATAAGGGGCGAACAGCGGTTGATCCTTCGGGCTATTTGCGCTAGGCTTAGTCATGGGGAAAAACATATCCTGACAGATGTCATCATATAATAATTGGGACAAACTCTTCGAATAGATAGGTGGAAAAGGTGGTGTATTTGGTTTGCGGATGAAGGGGCGAACACTGGTAGCACTACTCGTCATCACGATGGTGTTTAGCAGTTTATTCACCATGGTGGCATTGGGATCGGGAAATACGGCTATCGGGCAAACTGTATATTCTTTTTTGGACAAATTTGGCCTGAACGCTCCAACTAAGTCGGTACCGGGTACGAGTCAACAAAATCCTGCTGATATGCAGAAGATTAACGAGGTATATGGGCTGATTAAAGAAAATTATTTGGAAGATGTCGAGGATCAAAAACTCGTGGACGGAGCAATTAACGGCATGCTGAATGCATTGGAGGATCCTTATTCGGTCTATATGGATCAGGAATCTGCCAAGCAGTTTACAGAGTCGATTAATTCTGCCTTTGAAGGGATCGGGGCAGAAGTGACGATGGAAGGCGGAAAGGTGACCATTGTTTCTCCTTTTAAAGGCTCCCCCGCGGAAAAATCGGGATTGCGCACGAAAGATCAGATTGTCAGTGTCAATGGCGAATCTCTTGAGGGACTCGATTTACATGAAGCAGTACTGAAAATTCGTGGTCCTAAGGGAACGGCAGCCCAACTGCAAATTGCTCGCCCAGGCGTGCTCGATCCGCTCACGATTAAAGTAGTCCGGGATGAAATTCCGATTGAAACGGTCTATAGTGAGACGATGGAGAAGAACGGAAAGAAAATAGGGAAGCTGGAAGTGACGCAGTTCTCTACGGAAACCGGTCAGCACTTCAAACAAGAGTTAGAGAAGCTAGAGGCTGCTAAGATCGATGGGTTGATTATTGATTTGCGTGGAAACCCTGGCGGACTCTTGAATATCGTGATCGATATGGCGAAATTGATTGTTCCGAAAGATGGCGTCATCCTTCAAGTCGAAGATCCGAATGGAAAGCGTGAAGTGGTGAAATCTTCGCTAGAAGCGAAAAAGTCCTATCCCATTACTATTCTCATTGATAAGGGAAGTGCAAGTGCTTCAGAAATTATGGCCGGAGCTTTGAAAGAGAATGGGTATACGCTTGTCGGGGAAACCTCGTTTGGTAAAGGAACCGTGCAAAATACAGTTGAGCTCGGGGATCAAAGCCAAGTGAAGATGACCATTGCGAAGTGGCTGACTCCATCCGGAAATTGGATTCACAAGAAGGGCATCGAACCGAATGTGAAAATTGATCAGCCGAAATACTTTAAAGCTGCACCGATTAGCTTAGAACACGGAGCGTTGAAGTTTGACCAAACAGGGGAACCTGTCCGTAATCTTCAGTTGATCCTGGAGGGAATTGGCTTTCCGACAGGACGTTCTGATGGCTACTATGATGAGAAAACGGTAACGGCTGTGAAGACCTTCCAAAAGTTGAATAAGCTTCCGCTAACAGGTCAAGTGGATGAAAAAACAGCTGCACTTCTGCAGGAGCAGTTAGTTGTGAAAATGAAAGAACCTGCAAATGACATGCAATTGCAAGCTGCAATCCAAGTTTTGGAGAAGCAGGTAAAAAAATAACACATCCAAAAGAAGGAACCATGTAGTAAAATGTAGAAAAAAGTAATGATAGGGTCCTGTCATTACTTTTTTTATTTATTGACCGATTGGAGGGAAAAGAAGTGGACCAGATGATTGCCGTTCTATGGGTGATAGTTAAAGAGATTCCTTCTTTTTTCATAAATCCATTTTTATATGTTTTTATCATTTTGGTTTGGATGAACTATAATCGTCAAATCCGGTTTGAACGCAGGTTGTTTCACCGTCGCATTAACCAGCCTGGGGAGCAGCTTCTGCACTCCCTTGTCCAGGGATTGTGGGGGGGAATTCTGTCTACTGTTCTTATGATCGGTATGGGCATTGCGGTACAGCCTTTTGATGTATGGATGATCTTGGGACTCAGTTTCCTGTTGTCTTTATTTCACATCCAATACTTGTGCTTTGCTTATGCGGGAGGGCTGTATGTTCTCTTGGCTTCATTGGTAAAGCATTGGCCGCAAGGAGGGACTCTTCCTATTTTGGAATGGGTGTGGACTCCGTTTATGCAGGTGAATATACCATCGATTATTGGGATGATTGGCGTTTTTCATTTGGTGGAAGCCATTTTAGTAGGCAGGAATCGAGGGAGAGGATCTTCTCCTATCTATATGAACGGGAAACGAGGACGCTTGGTAGGAGCCTATCAGCTTCAGAAGTTTTGGTTGCTGCCGATGGTTACGATGATCCCTTTTTCAGGAGGGTTCACGATGCCGTCTTGGTGGCCGTTGCTTTTGGCCGGTGTCGGAACGAGCTTTACGTTTATGGTGTTTCCAGCCATTGTTGGGTATGCTGATTTATCGATGGCTTCTCTTCCAGAAGCTAAAGCCCGGCGTTCAGCAAAAAGCTTATTCATTTATGGTGTACTTCTGATCGCCTTTGCTTTTGCCGCAAAGATGGGGCTAGGAATTGGAATCGCAGCTGCTTTGTTTGCCCTGTTTGGTCATGAAGCATTGATCCAATTCAGTCGGTGGAAGGAAGGAAATCAACCGCCGATCTTTGTTCAGCTTGGACAGGGAGTGGTTGTTTTAGCCGTTCTGCCAGAAACTTCGGCCGAGAAAATGGGGATCCAGACAGGGGATGTGATCTTGAAAGTGAACGGCGTGGAGATCTCCGAGAGCGAAGAGTTGTATCCTGCATTGCAAGTGAATTCTGCTTTTTGTAAAATGGAAGTTAGGAATGTGGAGGGTCATATCAAGTATCTCCAACGAGCGGTTTATCAAGGGGAGCATCATCAACTCGGTTTAGTCCTTGCTCCAGATGAGCAAACTCCCTATTATGTAGATATGAAGCCGGTTAATATTGTTGATTTAATTCGTCAGCAGATAGATAAGGGAGCATAAGAAAGCCTAAGAAAGCTACTGGCGCAGCCTGATGCGTATAACACTTGACTGATAAGTGTAAGTGAAAGGACGAGGAGAATGGTGGAAATAGGGTTTGGTAAATTATTGCTTGCGTTGCTTTTGCCGTTTGCCTTGATGGTGGGCTTGTCTCGCTTTGCCTTGAATACAATCGTAGGAGCCATTGCCACGGTAGGAATTCTGATGGCTGCGTTTGAAGGCTATAAGCATGGTCCGGTTGTCATGGCGATTGGGACCATTTCGTTGCTCATCGGTTATGTCACGGCTCGCAAGCTTTTGAAGAATGTAAAATTGACGGAATAGGGATCGATAGTCTTGCCGCAAAAAAAGGCAAGACTTTTTCTACTACTTATGGGTCAAGTATTATACGCATACGGCTGCGCCAGTAGCTTTCTTATACTTATGGGTCAAGTATTATACGCATGAGGCTACGCGAGTAGCTTTCTTAATAATAAAACGAGGTGAAGCCGAGATGGATTCATTTAAATTGGTCTCTGAATTTGAACCCAAAGGGGACCAGCCTGAGGCCATAAAACAATTGGTAAAGGGGCTGGAGCAAGGAAATAAATATCAGACCTTGTTAGGGGCAACAGGAACGGGAAAAACCTTCACCATTGCGCAAACCATTGCCCAAGTCAATAAACCGACGCTGGTCATTGCTCATAATAAGACTTTAGCTGCGCAATTATGCAGTGAGTTTAAAGAGTTTTTTCCTGAAAATGCGGTTGAATATTTTGTCAGTTATTATGATTATTATCAGCCTGAAGCCTATATACCCCATACGGATACGTACATTGAAAAGGATGCGAGTATCAATGATGAAATCGATAAACTCCGTCACTCGGCTACGAGTTCCTTGTTTGAACGAAATGACGTCATTATTGTGGCTAGCGTATCCTGTATATACGGTCTAGGTTCACCTGAGGAATATCGTGAATTATTGCTCTCTTTACGTACGGGAATGGAGAAGAGCCGGGAAGACGTGCTTCATAAGTTGGTCGATATCCAGTATGAGCGCAATGATATCAATTTTACCCGTGGAACCTTTCGGGTTCGCGGGGATGTGGTGGAAATTTTCCCGGCTTCGCGAAGTGAACAGGCCATTCGCGTCGAGTTTTTTGGAGATGAAATTGAGCGAATGACGGAGATTGATGTGTTGACCGGTGAAATTGTCGGGGAGCGAGATCATATTGCTATTTTTCCGGCTTCACACTATGTCACTCGTGAAGAAAAAATGGTAGTGGCGATTAAAAATATTGAAGCAGAATTGGAAGAACGGCTGGCCTGGTTCAAGGACCAAGGAAAGCTGTTGGAAGCTCAAAGACTGGAGCAACGTACCCGGTACGATTTGGAAATGATGCAGGAAATGGGTTTTTGTTCCGGAATCGAAAACTATTCCCGTCATCTGACTGGACTCCAGGCTGGGGCAACGCCCTATACGCTGTTTGATTATTTTCCGGATGACATGCTGATCATCATCGATGAGTCGCATATTACTCTTCCGCAGATCCGCGGGATGTATAATGGAGATAAAGCTCGTAAATCCATGCTGATCGATCATGGCTTCCGCCTTCCTTCTGCGGGGGATAACCGGCCGATGAGATTTGATGAGTTCGAGAAGCATATTGATCAAATCATATTCGTTTCAGCTACACCGGGTCCCTATGAGTTGGAGAATTCGCCTGAGCTTGTGCAGCAGGTTATTCGTCCTACCGGGCTATTGGATCCGAAACTGGAGGTTCGCCCGATCAAAGGGCAAATTGATGATCTCATTGGGGAAATCAATGAGCGAGTGGCCAGAAGTGAGCGTGTCCTGGTGACCACTTTGACCAAAAAGATGTCCGAGGATCTCACGGATTATTTAAAGGAAATGGGAATTAAGGTAAAATATCTCCATTCTGATATTAAAACGATTGAACGGATGCAAATTATCCGAGACTTACGTGTAGGTACGTTTGATGTGCTGGTCGGAATTAACCTGCTTCGCGAGGGATTGGATTTACCGGAAGTTTCCTTAGTTACCATCCTCGATGCCGATAAAGAAGGCTTCTTAAGAGATGCGCGCTCTTTGATCCAGACGATTGGAAGGGCAGCGCGGAATTCAGAAGGTCAGGTCATTATGTATGCGGACCGAATGACGAGTTCCATGGAATATGCGATTGCCGAAACGGAGCGGAGACGCGAGATTCAAATGGCGTATAATGAAAAACATGGGATTACACCTCAGACGATCCAAAAAGCCATTCGTAATGTTATTGAAGCCACCAAGGTGGCGGAAGATAAGGAAGATTATTTGCCGACGAAGGATTATCAGAAGCTGAATAAGAAGGAACGCAAGGCTTTTATCGAAAAGATGGAGGCGGAGATGAAGGATGCTGCCCGTCATCTGCAGTTCGAGCGTGCGGCTGAGCTGCGTGACCTGATTTTGGAACTGAAAGCGGAAGGATGATAGCGGTTGAGTCTTGAAAATATCGTCATTAAAGGGGCAAGAGCCCATAACCTGAAAAATATTGATGTGACCATTCCAAGGGACCAATTTGTGGTGTTGACCGGGCTTTCCGGATCGGGGAAGTCTTCCCTTGCTTTTGATACGATTTATGCGGAAGGGCAACGCCGTTACGTGGAGTCGCTTTCGGCTTATGCCCGCCAGTTCTTGGGTCAAATGGAAAAGCCGGATGTCGATTCCATAGAGGGGCTGTCACCGGCGATATCCATTGATCAGAAAACAACGAGCCGAAATCCTCGTTCGACGGTGGGAACGGTGACGGAAATCTATGACTATCTGCGCCTTCTGTTTGCTCGCATCGGCAAGGCTTACTGCCCGGAGCATGATATTGAAATTACGGCACAAACCGTCGAACAGATGGTGGATCGCATCCTGGAATACCCGGAACGGACGAAGATGCAGATTCTGGCGCCGCTCGTCCAGGGCCGGAAGGGAGAGCATGCCAAGCTGTTGGAGGAAACTCGCAAACAGGGATATGTGCGTGTGCGCGTAAACGGGGAAATCCGTGATTTATCGGAAGAGATCAAACTGGAAAAAAACAAGAAGCATACAATTGAAGTGGTCATAGACCGGATTGTGGTTAAAGAGGGGATTCACTCCCGTGTGGCGGATTCCCTGGAAACGGCATTGAAGCTGGCTGATGGAAAGGTTATCGTCGATGTGATGGAGCAGGAAGAGCTTTTGTTTAGTCAAAATCTCGCCTGTCCACAATGCGGATTCAGCCTTCCAGAGCTGGAACCGCGAATGTTTTCCTTTAACAGCCCATTTGGGGCTTGTACATCTTGTGATGGTCTAGGGATGAAGATGGAAGTGGATGCGGATATGGTAATCCCCAATCGCACGAAAAGTATTGCCGATGGGGCCATTGAACCGTGGGAAAGCTCAACTTCGATGTATTACGAGCAATTGCTGTCTTCGGTTTGCAGCCACTTTAACATTGATATTAACGCTCCTCTAGAAGAACTGACGAAGGAGCAGCTCGATACGATTCTGTATGGAAATCAAAAAGAAAAGTTTCGTTTTGTGTATGAAAGTGAGTTCGGCGGCAAGCGCGATTCGGAGATTTTCTTTGAAGGGGTCGTCAATAATCTGCAGCGCCGTTATGTTGAGTCTACGTCTGATTATGTTCGGGAATCGATTGAAGGCTATATGAGTCAAAAGGCGTGTCCATCATGTAAAGCGCAAAGGCTGCGTCCGGAAGTGCTGTGCGTCCGGATCAATGGGGAAAATATCTCGTTTGTCACCTCTAAATCGGTCCAGGATGCGTATGCGTTTTTTGATCAGCTGCAGCTGACTGAGAAGGAAATGGCGATTGCCCGCTTGATTTTGAAAGAGATTAAATCCCGCCTCGGTTTCCTGCGGGATGTGGGGCTGGAATATTTAACGCTCCATCGCGCTGCCGGAACGCTTTCCGGAGGAGAAGCTCAACGGATTCGGTTGGCGACCCAAATCGGTTCTTCGCTAATGGGTGTTCTTTATATTTTGGATGAGCCTAGTATTGGACTTCATCAGCGGGATAATGCACGCCTGATTAAGACCCTTGAGCATATGCGCAATCTCGGGAATACATTGATTGTCGTGGAGCATGACGAGGATACCATGATGGCCGCGGATTTTATTATCGACATCGGTCCAGGAGCAGGTGTTCACGGAGGAACGGTCGTTGCTCAGGGAACGCCGAAGGAACTGATGGAGGATGATCAGTCCTTAACCGGCCAATATCTTTCTGGTAAAAGATTTATTGCTGTACCTGTAGAACGCCGTAAGCCCAATGGTAAATGGGTTGAAGTCAAAGGGGCTAAGGAAAACAACTTGAAAAATATCAGCGTTAAATTCCCCCTAGGGATGTTTACTTGTGTGACTGGCGTCTCCGGTTCAGGGAAGAGTACTTTGGTGAACGAGATTTTACATAAGGCTTTAGCCCGGGATTTAAATAGGGCAAAAGCGAAGCCGGGAGCCTACCGTAAGATCGAAGGATTGGAGCAACTCGATAAGGTGATCGATATTGACCAGTCTCCGATCGGACGTACTCCGCGCTCTAATCCGGCTACCTACACGGGAGTGTTTGATGATATCCGGGATGTGTTTGCTCAAACGAATGAAGCCAAGGTTCGCGGATATAAAAAAGGTCGTTTTAGTTTTAATGTCAAAGGTGGACGATGTGAGGCGTGCCGTGGGGATGGGATCATTAAGATTGAAATGCACTTCCTCCCTGACGTTTATGTCCCTTGTGAAATCTGTAAAGGGAAAAGGTACAACCGCGAGACGCTGGATGTCAAATATAAAGGAAAAAACATTTCTGAAGTGTTGAATATGACGGTGGAAGATGCGGTAGACTTTTTTAAGAATATTCCTCGTATACACCGGAAGATCCAAACGCTTTCCGATGTCGGGTTGGCTTATATGAAATTGGGGCAACCGGCGACGACGTTATCGGGTGGGGAGGCACAGCGAGTGAAGCTGGCTTCTGAACTGCATCGCCGCAGTACAGGCCGAACGGTTTACATTCTGGATGAACCGACAACGGGGTTGCATATTCATGATATTGATCGACTTTTGAAGGTTTTACAGCGTCTCGTGGAAGCAGGGGAATCCGTATTGGTCATTGAGCATAACCTCGATGTTATCAAAACAGCAGATTATTTAATTGATCTTGGACCAGAGGGCGGAGATAAAGGCGGTCAGATTGTCGCAGTAGGAACTCCTGAAGAAGTATGCAAGGTGAAGGAATCCTATACCGGCCATTATCTGGCTCCCATCCTGGAAAGGGATCGCAAACGGACAGAAGAACAAATCCGCCAGTTGGAAAAACAAGAAGTGGCGACATCTAATTAGTCCTTTGTAAATCGGGGGGAGTGCATCATGAAAAGAACGCTTATCAAAGATATTATTCAACAGTTTAAATTGGACGTGGTTAGCGGTAAACAAGGGTTGATTCGGGAAATTAAAACGAGTGATATTAATCGCCCGGGTTTAGAGTTGGCTGGCTATTTTGCTCATCATACTTTTAATCGGATTCAACTGCTCGGGCGTACGGAAATGAATTTTGCGAAAACGCTAAGTGCTGAGGAACTATTAGAGCGCTTTGAACGGCTTTGCGGGGAGGATACTCCTTGTGTCTGCATCGCTCGAGAGCTGGAAATTCCGGAGGAGCTTATTCAGGCTTCCCAGAAATCAGGAGTACCGATTCTGCATTCATCCCTTCCTACTACGAAGCTGTCAAGTAAGCTAACGACGTTCTTGGAGGGCCGTCTTGCGCCGGTCACCACGATGCATGGCGTATTGGTCGATGTTTATGGTGTAGGAGCGCTGTTGATTGGAGGAAGTGGTCTTGGAAAAAGTGAAACGGCTCTTGAGTTGGTCAAACGGGGGCATCGGTTAATCGCGGATGATGCGGTTGAAATCCGCCAAACGCAGGAAAACCATCTGATTGGAAGTGCGCCTGAGCTCATTCAGCATTTGCTGGAGATTCGCGGATTAGGGATTATTAACGTGATGACATTATTTGGAGCTGGGGCGGTGCGAAACTATAAACGGGTTTCCCTGGTCATCCGCATGGAGCTCTGGGATCCAGAGAAGCACTATGAAAGACTGGGAATTGATGAAGAAAAGCTGAAGATCATGGATACCGAAATTCCTCAGATCACCATTCCGATTCGACCTGGCCGAAATATGGCAGTGATCTGTGAGGTAGCTGCGATGAATTTCCGTCTAAAACGTATGGGCTATAACGCAGCTGTTCATTTTAGCAAGAGATTGACCGATACGATTGAAGAGGCTTCAGATGAAATTTAATAGATAGAAAAGGTGGAAAATATGAATCCAATCACACCGATCGATCCGATCGCTATCCAGCTGGGACCCATTGCTGTTCACTGGTATGGGATCATCCTGGGGACGGGAGCTTTAATGGGATTGCTTCTTGCCATGAGAGAATCCAAAAGACTGGGTCTTAATCCAGAACTGTTTCTCGATTTGGTCATGTGGGGAGTGCCCATTTCGATTATTTGTGCAAGAATTTATTATGTTACCTTTGAATGGGACTATTATCGCGATCATCCTGCCGATATCCTCGCGGTCTGGAAGGGCGGAATTGCCATTCATGGCGCTTTGATTGGGGCGATTCTGACGGGAGTTTTCTTTACCCGGGCGAAGAAGATAAGCTTCTGGAGGATTGCGGATATCGCTGCTCCGAGCATTTTGATTGGACAGGCCATTGGCCGTTGGGGAAATTTTATGAATCAGGAAGCACATGGCGGTCCAACCAGCCGGGAGTTCCTGGAATCTCTTCACTTACCGGAATTTATTATCAATCAAATGTATATCAATGGAACCTATTATCATCCTACATTTCTGTATGAATCGCTGTGGAATTTTGTTGGGGTGGCTCTCTTGCTCATCTTACGCCGAACGCTTCCACTTCGACGGGGAGAGCTTTTCTTAACTTATCTGGCGTGGTATTCCGTTGGAAGATTCTTCATTGAGGGTATGCGCACAGACAGTTTAATGTTGACGGACACGTTACGGATCGCTCAAGTCATTAGTATTGTGATTATTGTTTTAGCTCTCGTTTTGGGATGGGTTCGCCGGAAAATGGGTTATGCCAGCATGAAATATGGAGAGTAAAGGTGGTTGGTCACATGTTGAAATATGATACCGTCCTTTTTGATTTGGATGGAACAATTATTGATACGAATGAATTAATTATTATTTCGTTTCTACATGTGTTAGAACAGCATTTCCCAGGACGATATAAGCGTGAAGATATTATTCCTCATATGGGTCAGCCCTTGACTGTACAGATGGAACACTATGGCGGGCCAGAGATGAGGGAGTTACTGGCCGAAGCTTACCGGGAGCACAATGAAGAGATTCATGATGAACATGTGCGCGAAATTCCGAATGTATTGGAAACTTTAGAGGAATTGAACAAATTGGGCGTTACGATGGGAATTGTTACGACAAAGCAACGCAAAACGGCGGAAATGGGAGCCAAACTGGTTGGTATCGATCAATACATGAAGGCCTTCATCGTGTTTCAGGATACTGAAAAACATAAGCCAAGCCCTGATCCAGTTTTAAAGGCGATGGAAAAGATGAATGCAAATCCGGCGAAGACGTTGATGGTGGGAGATAGTCAGTATGATATTCAAGCGGCTCATAACGCCGGGGTTCATGCTGCGGGAGTATCCTGGAGCTTGAAAGGGCCGGAGTTCCTCCAACAGTTTAATCCTGAGTACTTGCTTGACGATATGAAGGATTTAATTCTGATTGTAAAAGGGGAAAAGTAGCATGAGGCGGACGGAGCGTTTCTCGGTGCAGGGGCCGAATTCCCTTTGGCAGCTTTATAACACGATTGGATTTTGGCGGGCTTTTCGCAACACATTCGTTATAGTGATGGGTCGTTATATCCCTTTTCCATCCTGGAAAAATTGGCTGTTCCGGACCTTTTTAGGAATGGAAATTGGTGAGCATACGGCTATCGCTTTTATGGTCGTTCCAGATATCCTATACCCTGAACGGATCAAGATTGGATCCAATTCGATTATCGGCTACAACACCACAATTTTGGCTCATGAATACCTGATTGATGAATATCGAATCGGGGACGTGATAATTGGCTCTAACGTGATGATTGGGGCCAATAGTACGATTCTTCCCGGTGTAACGATTGGAAATGGCGCTGTTGTATCTGCGGCCTCACTTGTACATCGGGATGTTCCCCCCGGGGCATTTGTTGGAGGAAACCCTGCGCAAATTATTAGAAAAGGACCACAGGAAAATGAAGAGGATCGTCATTCGCTTTTTATTAGTACTCCTTCCTAGCACCATTCTTCGATTTTATTTGGGGTCCGGAGTTAACTTTTTCTGGTTTTTCGTGCTGTATCTACCCTTTATTAATTGGTTAGTGTACTGGATCATGTTTACGACTAGGGTTGGAATAAATAAGCTGAAGGGGCATGATTGCGTTACGGTTCCTAAGCTGCGCCAGTTCTATGTTTGGTATTTAAATATGCCAGGTTCGTTGATCGTAGCTGAAATCATTTATCGCGGATATGTGTTTAATAGGTGAAGATAAAGATCGAGAGGGAAGCTCGGTCTTTTCTTGTACTTATGGGTCAAGTATTATACGCATAAGGCTACGCTAGTAGCTTTCTTTTAGTTGACGCATTTTAACAGTATATGATAAAATTCAAAACAACAAATAACGCTTTATCATATTAGCAGACTAAAGCGATTCAGATAAAGAGGTGACTCACCATGACCAAGCCACTCGGATTTGAAAAGCCGTTAGGGATGCGGGATTATCTGCCCGACCAGCTAACCAAGCAACGGCATATTGAAGATAAGCTAAAAACCTGTATGAGCCGTTGGGGATATCAGGAGATTTTGACACCAACGCTTGAATATTACGATACCGTTGGGGATGCTAGCGCGACAATGGACAGCAAGCTGTTTAAGTTATTGGATCGCCAAGGGCGCACCTTAGTTCTCAGACCGGATGTGACTGCCCCGATTGCCCGGGTGGCTTCCTCCCTGCTCAAGAACGAGCCACGCCCCCTTCGCCTCATGTACAATACCAGCGTTTTTCGTGCTCAGGAAAACGAAGCCGGACGGAATGCTGAATTCATTCAAAGCGGAGTAGAGCTCATTGGGGATGAAACGGTCGAAGCGGATGCGGAAGTGATTGCTTTAGCTGTCGCTTGTCTAAAGGCAGCGGGATTAGAAGAATTTAAGATCGCCATCGGACATGTGAATTTCATTGAAGGGCTTTTGGAAGAAGCCGTACCTGCTCCAGCCGATCGAGAAAACCTAAAAGAACGGCTTCACAATTCGGATTATGTTGGATTTAGATACGACGTTTCAAAGCTGAACATCCTGGATTCTGAAAAGGAAAGACTGTACGGCATTCTTAAACTGCGCGGCGGGGCAGAACGCCTTCAGGATGCAGAAGCACTAACGATCAATGGCCAGGCAAGAAAAGCGATTCGTAACCTGCAACAGCTATGGAATGCTCTTCAAGCCTATGAAGTGACAGACCATATCATTTTTGATCTCAACTTATTAAGCAGCTTAAATTACTATACAGGCATCCTATTTGAGGGATATGCGGCTAATCAAGGCTGGCCTGTCTGCGGCGGAGGGCGTTACGATGACTTGCTATCCCGCTTTGGCGTTGAAAATCCTTCAACCGGATTCGCCATCAAGATGGATCGACTCATTCATGCATCAAGCCTTGAACCAGAGCAAACCCAACAAAAAATCTTCATTTTATTTGATCAGGATTCCAAAGCAGAAGCCATCCGTAAGGCCCAAGAGCTAAGAGAACAGGCGATTGTGGTTACGGGAATGGCAGCTCCGACCATAGCTTATGATACCATCATCGATCTAAGAGGAGGTGGAAAAGATGTCTAGATTAACGGTTGCCATGCCGAAAGGAAGAATCTTTGAAGAAGCCGTTGAATTGCTTCGTCGGGCAGGATTAGAGATTCCCCCTGAATTTGAAGACTCCCGTAAGCTCATCATTCCCCTTGAGGAAGTAGGAATGGACTTTATTCTGGCCAAGCCCACCGATGTTCCTACCTATGTCGAGTATGGTGTTGCCGACATTGGAGTCGTGGGAAAGGATGTTTTGTTAGAAGAAGAACGGGATGTCTATGAGTTACTGGATCTTCACATTAGCCATTGCCGTTTATCGGTTGCGGGTTTACCGAATTGGAAACCGACGGGTGCGCCCCGTGTAGCCACCAAATATCCTAAGGTCGCCTCCCGTTATTTTCGTGAACAAGGGGCCCAGGTTGAGGTCATAAAGTTAAACGGGTCCATCGAGCTAGCCCCCTTGATTGGATTAGCTGATCGCATCGTGGATATCGTTTCCACCGGTCAAACCTTGAAAGAAAATGGGCTGGTTGAATTGGAGGAAATCATACCGATCACGACTCGCCTCATTGCCAACCGAGTCAGTTATCGGATGAAAAATGAAGCGATCGATTATATCGTTGAAAAATTTGCATCCGTTATTCCGAGAGGAGTAGAAGTATGATCAAGATTGTAGAAGCCCAAAACTTTTCTACCAAAAGAGATGTAGAATCAGGTACCGATAAAGAGCGTCAAGCAGTATTAGACATTCTTCAAGCGGTCAAGGCTGAAGGGGATGAGGCCGTTCGCCGTTTTACGGAGCAATTTGATGGGGTTCACCTGAAACAAATGAAAGTAACGGAAGATGAAATCTTCGCAGCCCAAAAAAATGTTTC
This sequence comes from Brevibacillus sp., assembly GCA_036676475.1. GTDB lineage: Bacteria > Bacillota > Bacilli > Aneurinibacillales > RAOX-1 > LC029. The sequence continues at coordinate 59,796 of JAKFCU010000004.1, read as the reverse complement.
CGCTGAGGTCCTGCAGGCGCTAGAAGAAGCAGCTGAAAACATTCGTACCTTCCATGAAAAACAAGCCCGGCAATCTTGGATTCAAACTTCATCTACTGGAACCCTCCTTGGACAGCTCATTCGTCCTTTAAAACGGGTTGGAATCTACGTCCCAGGAGGAAGAGCAGCTTACCCTTCCTCCGTGCTCATGAATGCACTACCCGCCAGAGTGGCAGGAGTTCAGGAGATTGTCATGGTGACCCCGCCAGACCGGGAAGGGAATATCCACCCGGGAGTTCTAGCCGCTGCTAACATTGCGGGGGTAACGGAAATCTATAAAGTGGGCGGAGCACAAGCCATTGCGGCCTTAACCTATGGAACAGATACCATTCAGCCAGTGGATAAAATCGTCGGACCAGGGAATATCTATGTAGCTTTAGCCAAGCGCGAAGTGTTCGGATTAGTGGATATCGATATGGTAGCTGGCCCGAGCGAAATCGTTGTACTTGCCGATGAATGGGCAAATCCGGTTTATATAGCAGCTGATCTGTTATCCCAAGCAGAGCATGATCCGATGGCATCCGCCGTTTTAGTGACCCCATCGCACACTCTAGCCAAACAAGTACAAGAAGAGTTGGAAAAACAGTTGCTTGAACTTCCGCGAAAAGAGATTGCCGAAGTCTCCATTCGAGATTTTGGAGCGATTTGTGTGGTCAACGATTTAGAGGAAGGCATCAAAGTGATCAACCAACTAGCTCCAGAACACTTAGAGCTGATGATCCGCGATCCGTTTGATCAGGTTGGGAAAATCGAGAATGCTGGAGCCATTTTCCTCGGAGAATATAGCTCTGAACCGGTCGGAGACTACTTTGCTGGACCGAATCATGTTCTTCCGACGAATGGGACCGCCCGATTTTCCTCTCCATTAAATGTAGATGACTTTATCAAAAAGTCGAGTCTGATTTCCTATAGCAGAACCGACCTACTAAAAAATGGGCCGAAAATCATAGCCTTAGCTGAATCTGAAGGACTCAAGGCACACGCTCGTGCGATCGAAGTCCGGCTCACGAAAGAAAGGGGATAACCAACCTGCCATGCGCACTAGTCAAATTCATCGAAAAACGAACGAAACTGACATTGAATTGAGCTTCAATATAGACGGAGTAGGGATCAGCAACATTGACACGGGTGTTCCCTTTTTGAACCACATGCTAGACCTGTTTACCAAGCATGGCCAATTTGATTTAACCGTAAAAGCTGTCGGAGATATCGATATCGATTATCATCATACAGTGGAAGACATTGCGATTTGCTTAGGGCAAGTACTGCGGAAAGCCTTGGGCGACAAGAAAGGCATCAAGCGATATGGCAATTCCTTTGTCCCTATGGATGAAACCTTAGCCCAAGTCGTGATTGATTTAAGTAATCGTCCGCACTTGGAATATCGCGCGCAATACCCAAGCCAACAAGTGGGGCAGTTTCCAACTGAGCTCGTTCATGAATTTATGTGGAAGCTAGCACTCGAAGCGAGAATGAACCTGCACATTATTCTTCATTACGGGTTCAACACCCATCATATGATAGAAGGTATTTTTAAAGCGTTGGGACGGGCTTTAGATGAAGCCACCTCGATCGATCCGAGGGTAAAAGGGGTTCCATCCACAAAGGGGATGCTGTAAATGATTGCGATCATTGATTACGGAATGGGGAACTTGCACAGTGTAAGCAAAGCCTTGGAAAGATTAGGCTACGAATATGAGATTGTCGATACCCCCGAAAAATTACAGTCTGCAGAAGGAGCCATCCTCCCTGGGGTGGGGGCATTTGGAGATGCCATGCGCAATCTCCAACAGCAAGGCTTTACTTCGGCCATCCGGGAATTTGCTGCTTCAGGGAGGCCGTTATTCGGGATCTGTTTAGGAATGCAGCTTTTATTTAAAGAAAGCGAGGAGCATGGCCAGCATGAGGGATTAGGTATTTTCCCCGGTGCCATTCGTCGATTTCAAGGAGATTATAAAATTCCGCATATGGGCTGGAATCGCCTGAAATTCCTGCAAAGCAATCCGCTATTGGAAAACGTAGAAGAGGGCTATGCCTATTTTGTTCATTCCTATTTTCTACAGCCGGAATCTACCGACCGATCGGTCTTATTAGCTACCGCTGACTATTTCCAGGAGGTACCGGCGATTGTGGGACTCGGGAATGTCTATGCCACCCAATTCCATCCGGAAAAGAGTGGAGATGTAGGAATGAAGCTGTTGGAAAATTTTGCAAAAATGGTGAAGGAGGGCGTAAGGCATGGCTGAGTTTGTCATTTATCCAGCAATTGATATCCGTGGAGGAAAGTGCGTACGACTCCTTCAAGGAGATTATAATCAGGAAACCGTCTATGGTGATTCTCCTGTAGAAATGGCCCAGCAGTGGGAAACTCAAGGGGCCTCTTGGATTCATTTGGTCGATTTGGATGGGGCAAAGGCAGGGGCACCGGTGAATGATGCTCTCATCCTGGAGATTGCCAAGACCGTCAATGTCCCAGTTCAAGTCGGAGGTGGGATCCGGACCATTGGACAAGTGGAAAGGTATTTAAACGGCGGTGTTGCTCGCGTGATCTTGGGGACAGCGGCGATCCAAGACCGTCCATTTGTCGAGGAAGCATTGAAGCGTTTTGGCGGTTCCCGCATTGCGATCGGTATAGATGCACGCAATGGATATGTGGCCACGCATGGTTGGCTCGAAACCTCGGAAGTAAAAGCAGAGGAGCTGGCGCAGGAGTTGGCTAAAAAAGGAGCGGAAATATTTATTTATACTGATATTTCTCGTGATGGAACGCTGACTGGACCGAATGTGGCTGAGATCGTAGGATTGGCCAGGGCGGCCGAGGTGAATGTGATCGCCTCCGGCGGGGTCAGCATCATGAATGATCTGCACAATCTGGCCCAATATGCCGCGGACGGCGTGTGTGGAGCCATCGTCGGAAAAGCGCTATACACCGAACGGATCAAATTGTCTGATGCCGTTAAAGAAGTCGAGGTGAAATAAAGTGCTGACGAAACGAATCATCCCTTGTTTAGATGTGAAAGAGGGCCGAGTGGTCAAAGGCGTAAGCTTTGTGAATCTCCGGGATGCCGGCGATCCGGTGGAGCTGGCGGAGCTGTACAGCCGGGAAGGAGCGGACGAGCTCGTCTTCCTGGACATTTCCGCTTCCCATGAAGGCCGTGAAACGATGGTAGAAGTTATTCGGGAAACAGCAGCGAAGGTCACCATCCCTTTCACCGTTGGCGGGGGCATTAACAGTGTAGAAGATATTCGCCGCGTTTTGCGGGCCGGTGCCGACAAGGTGTCCATGAACACATCGGCTGTCCTTCGTCCCGAGTTGGTTCGGGAGGGAGCAGAAGTGTTCGGCTCGCAGTGTGTTGTGGTGGCCATCGATGCCAAATGGGACGAGGCCCGTCAAAGCTGGGAGGTCTATACCCATGGCGGACGCAAGGCCACAGGGCTGGATGCCGTGGAGTGGGCCTGTCAGGCTGAGCAGCTGGGAGCCGGTGAAATCCTGTTGACTAGTATGAATACAGATGGGCATAAGGATGGATTTGATATCAAATTAACTTGTGCCATTTCAGAAGCGGTGGGAATACCCGTGATTGCCTCCGGTGGAGCAGGAAATGCAGAGCATTTTCTCGAAGCCTTTACCGAAGGAAAAGCAGATGCCGGATTGGCGGCCTCGATTTTCCACTATAAAGAAGTGTCGATCGGGGAAGTCAAAAAGGTGCTGAAGGAGAAGGGAGTCGAGGTTCGGTGCTAATCGATTGGGAAAGTGTGAAATTTGATGAACGCGGGTTGGTTCCTGCCGTCGTTCAGGATGCGCAAAGCAAGGAAGTCTTAATGATGGCTTATATGAATAAAGAATCTTTGCAGAAAACGCTAGAATCCGGTGAAACCTGGTTTTGGAGCCGTTCACGGGGAGAGCTTTGGCATAAAGGAGGCACTTCTGGAAACACGCAAAAGGTCGTCAGCGTTTCCTTGGATTGTGATGGAGACACCCTGCTGGTAAAGGTAAAGCCTGCAGGTCCAGCTTGCCATCGTGACACGTACACCTGCTTTGATGTCATCCATGGGAAAGATACGGTGCTGAAGGACCGCTTTGAAATCCTAAGCAGTCTTGAAGCTTTGATCGCGGAACGGGATGCTGAGCGTCCGGAAGGAGCTTATACCACCTACCTATTTGAAAAAGGAGTCGACAAGATCCTGAAAAAAGTAGGGGAAGAAGCAAGTGAAGTCATTATAGCAGCCAAAAACCGCAATCATGAAGAACTGCGTTATGAAGCGAGCGATCTCATCTATCACCTTCTTGTTTTACTGAGAGAACAACAGCTTTCGCTAGATGAAGTGCTGAAGGAATTATCCAATCGCCATAAAAAGTAAGGGCTGTTTATATGCAGTGAAAAATAACGAAAATAAATGGCTTGCACATATTCTGTTAAATATGTACAAGCCATATTTCTTGTCTATTTTCGAGATGCTTTTGATTGATTCGGCGGCTGTATAGGACACCAAAATACCGCTCACGATGATCCACTGTAGATCCCCCTCTATATTAAGGTTACCTTTTCACCTCCGAGTTTACCATGAATCTTTCCTGAAGTTCTAAACCTACTTGGTTTTGATAACCGGAAAAAATCGGATTAAATCTATTCATTTGTCTTAAATGGCCTATATAACCGGAAAAATTCCGACTAAATCAAAGAAAAATTAATTGGAAATCCTTTCAGATAGCTCTAATCGGAGTTTTTCCGCTTAATAGACTCTATTTTGCTCTCATAGGTCCATTAACCGGAGATTTTCCGATTATCACTAAGCCAAGCCCCAGGATCAAGGTCATTATTGTAAGCGATAAACCGCAGCCATGACTCTTATTTAGAGGAAAAGGATCCTGAAAAGATAGAACCGTTCGTTGAAAGCGGGCGGTTCGAGTCTTTTATCAGGCTACTAACGGAGGATGCGGTACTAATGATACCTTAAACAAAAAGCCCCCGATGGAATCGGAGGCCGCTTCTTATCGTCTGGGTTTTCTCTGACGAAGCTCCATGTTAATCTTTTTCCACTTTTCTTTTTCCGCGGCTTGGAGGCGAGCATCTTCCTTGCGGGCTAGATGAGCCAATTCCCGCTGCAACTTCAGATAGCTGTTAAAACGCGAACGTTCCAGAGAACCATCGGCAAGCGCAGCCTGAACCGCGCAGCCCGGCTCGCGATCATGTCTGCAATCATTAAAACGGCAAGCTGCCGTGAGAGACTCAATGTCGTTAAATGCTCCCCGAAAGCCTTCATCCGCTTCCCACAACTGCAGTTCCCGCATGCCCGGCGTATCGATCAACAAACCGCCGTTCGGCAAACGGAATAGCTCACGGCGGGTGGTAGTATGCCGCCCGCGGTCGTCTCCCTGGCGAGCTTCGCTTATGCATTGAATGTCGCTTCCGATCAGTTTGTTGATCAGCGTAGATTTGCCTACACCTGAAGAGCCCATCACTGCGATAGTGGAACCCTCTCGCAGATAGGGTTCCAATTTCTCCAGTCCTTCTCCCCGTTCTGCGCTGACAGCATGGATGGGAACACCGATGGCAATGGACTCCACTTCCGCCATCCAGTGATCCACATCGTCACACAAATCGGCCTTGCTTAGTATGATCACCGGAACCGCACCACTCTCCCATGCGAGAATCAGGTAACGCTCTATCCTGCGCAGATTAAAATCGTTGTTTAGAGCATTGACGAGAAACACAGTGTCTATGTTGGCGGCGACGATCTGCTCCTCGACCTTCTCCCCGGCTGCCTTACGGGAAAACTTGCTTTTGCGCGGAAGTATGGCGTGAATAGTGGCCTTTTTCTCTTCCACGCGGGGGCTGATGATAACCCAATCCCCTACGGCAGGATAGTCTTCCCGTCTGGTTGCCGCATAACACATCTTACCGGAAATTTCGGCTAACAGCTCCCCATGTTCGGTTAACACTCGATACAGTCGTTTATGTTCTAAAGCGATGCGTCCAACGCTATAGCTTTGTTCGGCGTAAGGGGCATAATAACGGGCAAACGTTTCATTCCAGCCCAATTTGTTCAATAATTTTAGTACTTGTTGATTCACGAGCGGATTCCTCCTGGAAATGGTTTTATTCAAAGGCAAACAACCAAAACCAGTCACAGTGAATCCTTACTGCAGAACGGAGTTAACGTCCGATTGAAGGGAGGATTCCTGTGATCCCAACCTCAACAATCTGAGCAATCTTCATGTTCGTCATACAAACATCTCTCCTTTTAGACCGGATATCCCAGTCTATGCTGTATTTCCCGATTATTGTATCAACGAAAGGTGCCCATGTAACAGTGGGGTGCACCACAGGTTGCCGTGTTAGAAATGAAACCTCCGCAGGGAAGAAATAATATTGGAGGGAGGCGGTGTCATGAACACGCGATTTATACGGAGTTTCATTTTTCTTCCTATTTTTTTGCTCTTCATTGTTTTATTGAACGAGCATTCCGTTCAAGCTCAGCAGGAAGCCGAGCAGATCTATCGAACGCATTGCATGTCTTGCCATGGAACCAATTTGCAGGGGGGATTTGGACCGAACTTGCAGAATGTCGGCTCCCGTTTGACGAAGCAGGCGATTGTAGGTAAGATCGTGTTCGGTTCCGGTCAGATGCCTTCGTTTGGCAACCGGCTCAGTCCGGCAGCGATTCAATTGCTTGGGGATTGGCTGTCCCGAAAGCAATAGAGGTTAACCATTTCCGCTCCTATGACATATGATTAAGCAATCTTAGGGCTGAATCAATTGGAAAAGAGGAGATCCGGAAATGGCACAAGAGCAAAACTCACTCCCTTTCTTGCCTGTCTCTTATGAAGAATGGGAATATAGGGCACGGCAAGTTCTGCCTGACGGCCCGTTCGGTTACATAGCAGGCGGGGCTGGAAGAGAAGAAACCATGCGGACTAATCGGGAGGCATTTCTTGCGTGGCATATTCTGCCGCGCGTGCTTGTGGATGTTTCCAAACGGGATTTATCCATCACGGTATTGGGACGCACATATCCGCTGCCCTATTTCTTTGCTCCCATTAGTATCCAAGGGATCGCGCATCCGGAAGGCGAATTGGCATCCGCCAGGGCGGCGGCTTCTTTGAAGGTCCCCTTCATCCTCAGTACCGTGTCTTCTTGGTCAATGGAAGCAGTGGCATCCGTCATGGGGAATGCTCCCCGCTGGTTTCAATTATTTTGGCCAAACGATGAGGAAGTGACGGCCAGCTTGCTTCGCCGGGCGGAAGCATCCGGTTACGGCGCGGTGGTCGTGACCCTCGATTTACCGGTCTATGGCTGGCGGGAACGGGATGTCCGCCATCGGTATGTACCTTTTGCTTCAGGTCAAGGGACAGCGAACTTTTTCACGGACCCTGTGTTTCGAAAGAAGCTGAAAATGCTTCCCGAAGAGGATCTTCAGGCGGCAATAGCCCTTTTTGGAAGTATGTTCTTTCATCCCGGGTTGACTTGGATGGACTTGCCTAGACTGCGAAAATACACAAAACTGCCTATCCTGCTAAAAGGGATTCTTCATTCCCGCGATGCAGAAATGGCGCTTGACAGTGGGGTCGACGGAATCATCGTTTCCAACCATGGGGGAAGGCAGGTTGACGGCGCTATTGCAGCGCTGGATGCCCTGCCGAAAATCATGGATGTAATCCATGGGCGGATTCCTGTACTGATGGACAGCGGCATTCGTAGCGGAGCCGATATTCTAAAGGCCATCGCCCTAGGGGCTTCAGCCGTTCTGATCGGCCGTCCGTATATTTATGGATTGGCCGCAGCAGGGGAAAAAGGGGTCATGAGAGTCATGGAAAATCTGCGTTCGGATCTGGAACTAAACATGGCCAGTTCCGGAAAAAGCTCGATCAGGGATATTGACCGATCTCTCCTTCATAGATATAAAGAAACGTGATAAGAAGGAAGGAGGCCTGTCTTGAATCAATCTGACGTTCGACAAGCTGGGTTATTTGAGCACCGTTTTTGGCTGCAAATTCTTGGTGATCATAGCCGATTCATTGCCCAGTACCTGCCCCGGACAGCCAAAAAGGAATTGGAACTGGCGATTCGATTTATGGAGATATTTGACCGGCTGCTTGAACAGTCTAGAAAAGATCTATCGCCTGCTGAACTGGCGGCCCTTCATCGGGAGGCGCAAAGGCAGTCCCATCATCTTCGCCAATTTAAGCTGGATCTGATACGCCTCCATTTGACCGGCCACATCCATACGCAACCGACCTTTCTCAATCATATGGTAAACGAAGCAGATGAGTATTTGCGAATCCTCTCTTACCTTATAGCCGATCAACTTCCCCCATTGCTGCCATCCCTTCACCATCACCTGCTATGGCTGTCGGATTCTGCGGTGCATGCTTCCGGTATCCGGGGAACGCTGGATGTAACTGAAAAGCAGCTCATTGAAAAAAGCGGGATCTTTGTCCAGCATTTTGAAGGAATGTATCTAAAGGCGATTGAGTTAGCCGGATTCATGCGTTCAAACCTTGACCGGTTTCCGGCCTTGTCCCGATTTAACCGGGAGGCGGAGATGGAGATTCTCCTGTTTCAGGGTTTCCTGAAAGAACTGGAAGAATTGGCATTAGGCGCAGAACTGCTTGCATCACTAAATCCTTTGATTATCGATCATATGTCAAGGGAAGCATGCTATTATTTAACCAAATTGGCCCAGAATTCAGATGGTCAGATGCCGGTTTGCGATCCTGCGGCTCCGCGGCCGGAAACGTGATGCGAAAGTCTCAAGCTTTAGACTATATGGGTTTATCAGGGTCGCAGCTTAAAGGGAATAAGTTCCGCTATTCTTTAAAAATGGGCTGATAACGGTCTAATAGAGGGATATTGTTCCCCTATTAAACCTATTCGATATATGTAAACGTATACATTTGTGGATAGAGGAACTTTTGCCTTTAATTAACCCTTTTTTGTAAAACTTTTAAAGATAAGGGGAGAAATTCTTTTTGGGAGAATCTTTTTTGTATAGGGCATCATGAAATTCAGGATATTAATAACGGTGTCAATTTTGCAGAATTTGGAGGAAGGGAAGATAGGGATGAAAAGGAAGAAAAGATGGACGAGGCCGTCCGTTTTCCTGGCGTTCGCGGTATTGCTGATGGTTTTCTCTGTGAGTACAGGGTATGCCTTTATTCCGTCCGGGGAGCAGATCCTAAAGTCCGAACCAAGAGTGGTTTCAGAGGAAGACAAGCCGGCCTATGATTTGTGGGGACGGACGATAACGAAGAGAGAAGCGGACACCCTGTTGAAAACCGAGAAAGGCCGGGCGATGCTTTCACCCAAAAATGGGGCAGTAAAAATTGATGAGTCCCTCCATCAATTGGGGAAGAAGGCTTTCTATGAGGAGACTTTCGGTAATGAGATTTTCATTACTGACATCATGGGTGCATTCGAAGGTCCCATCAGTTTGGCCGGCATGAAAGAGGCCATTGCTAAATTAAATGGAGAAGGCACTTCCAACTTAAGGGTCAAGCTGGATCAAACGTTCACCATTGGCGGCAAAAAGTTTGAAAAAGGGACCTTTGTGGACACCGGCTTGGATGTGGCGAAAGGCTCAAATGAGGTATTGGGTATGCCCATGAAAACGGTGGAGGGCCAAGTGAAAGCAGGGATTTCCTGTGCTGCCTGCCATGCTACCGTAGACCCGGCATCCAAGCTGGTGGTTGAAGGGGCCGTAAACAATGATCTGAATGCTGGCTTGCTCGTGGCCTTCGCATCCAATTCTGCCGCTTATTTTACGCATACGGACATTACCTCGCTGCAGCAATATTTGCGAGAAGGAGGCATGACGGTACAAACGAGTGATTCCCAACAGGCACGGCTGCCTGATCCCAAAGCGTTGGAGGACGCGGTCGATCGGAATGCGCTGAAATGGCCAAAAGGCAATTTTGACTCGACGATCGATATGCAAAGCAATCCTGCGCAGATTCCTGATTCCTTCACCGCTCGAGATTTCCCATATGGATGGAGCGGACATGCCATGGCAGGGCCGTTTAAAGGGTTAAGCACCTTCAATAATAACGTGCATGCCCAAAACTCGGACTCGCTGACCCAATCGGAAGTGAGCCGCGAGCTGTTTGGCATCGATAAAGAGGTTTACATCGGAACCATCCTTCAGAATGCAGCGAATCCGAAATATCGCTATACGCCTGATAAAGGGAAGAAGCCGTCGGAATTTTTTGCGAAAGTAGATCCGACTCCAGGGACTCCGGGAGTCAACCAGGTGGTGAAGCCGCCTTCTTTCCCAAAATCCACGTTGGTTGCTCCCGACGGGCTAATCGTAAGCTCTCCGGGAACGAAATTCAATGAACAAAATAACGGAATGTCTGTCTGGCAAAATACGCTGGTGCCGCCTAAACCGCCTGTCGAATGGGATCCCCAAACGGTTCGTGCGGGGCGGAAAGTGTTTGAGCGGGCAGGCTGCATTCAGTGTCATGCCGGAGATTTCTTGACAAATAACCGAATTGTCTCTGCTGCCGAAATAGGTACCGATCCATCTCGGGCCCAAGCGTTAAAAGCAACGGAGAGAGTCTGGGGAGAGGCTTACCTGTACTCTCCCGATACGCCGGTTCCTATCCCGCGAGGAGTGACGGTACTTAAAGTTCCAACGGCAGATCTGGATCCTGAGCAGATCAAACTCGGTTTTGCTAAAGGGAATTCGTCTGGCGGCTATAAGACACCCTCATTGAATGGCCTCTACTGGACAGCACCTTATCTCCACGACGGTGGGATTGCGGTAGGCAAAAACCTCCACTCGGAACTCGGGATACCCGGAACTCTCGGTAAAGGGATCCTTCCTGATCCTGCCAACAGCTTGAAGGCGGTAGTGGATAAGAAGCTGCGGGAAAAAGTAATTGCCGCCAATCGTCGGGCCGGGTTGCAGGACGTACATGTACTAGGTATCGGTCACCATTATTGGGTGGATGAGACAACCGGGTTTAGTGCCAACGATCAGGAGGCGCTAGTCCAATATCTGCTTTCCGTCAATCAATAAGAGCACAGCATAAAGAGCCGGATAGGGTAATGATAACCCTCCGGTTTTTTTGACGACTAGGAAAGTAAAAATTTTTACTTTCCTTCGCTGCATAAGTGCAACTAGTCCCCCCTCTTGACATCAACCCTTCGGGTCAGTTCTGATAAAATTAATTTTATCAGAACTGAGGGTTTTCCCCTTGATGTCAAGAGGGGGGAAGGCTGCCGCATAACCTGTTTGACCAAATGGAAGTCAAACAGGTTGTCTACGCCAAGGCTTGGCGCCAGCCAAGTTTTCTTTAACGTATAAGAAAGTATAAGTTTTAGGGGGTACCTTTTTTAAAAATACTTAGCGGAAAGTATAATCCGCGGTCGCACATAATTGCAACATATCCTAGCATAACTCGCTCATTTATCCCAGGATCTCGCTCATATCTGGATAATTTTCAATAAGAATAAGTGGAATACACATGAATATGAAATGAAATAGTTATCAACCATGTAGGAAGTATAATTATATTAAAAAAGATACCTGAAAATTCACTTAAATTAAACATTACTCAGAGAACACCCATTTTTTCATGAAAAGTAATTGAAAAATCTGCAGAATCTCCAAAAAGAAAGAGCTGGTTAACAGGGGAGAGGTCTAACCTTTTTAGAACTCCTCCAGGGATTCGCTTTCTAGTCCCCCATCTAGACCCATGAATACTCTTTTAACCTGAAAGCACGATTTTTCTTTCTCTTTCAGCCTGAAACACATCTTATCCATCCTAAGGTGTTTTGCTAAACTGATGAAGACACAGAGGTAAATATTTCCTTTTTTGAACTTAACTGAATCCATCATACGCAATTAGCTTTTCATGTAGCTTTCTAACACTTATTGAAAAGTATTATACGCTGATGGCTACGCTAGTAGCTTTCTTATATTTCATACTTGGTTATGCTTCGTCTACAGCTTACCTTCTCATCGGAACCTTTTCGCTTTTTCTTAGATACTATAGGAAAAGAATGAATGGAGGGGGAAGCTTATGTATTGGTATGCTACGCAACCATACTTTATTACTCAAGGTGTTCCCCAGGGGTATGGCGAACTGGTAAATTTATACCGGGAAATCGAGAGACAAAGGATGTTGAGCCGGCAAATTCTTTCCCTTGTTCGTGAAAACCATCGATTATTGAGTTTGCTTTATTCGAAGCAGTTTGGCTCATACCCACCGCAGTGGAATCATGAACTCATCAATTCTTAAGGAGGATGCGTCTTGGGAAGGAAAAAGAATGGAGAGGATCATCACCACGATTTTGAATTCGTTCAATGGCAGGGGATAAACCACATACACGATTATTCTACGCGGACAACGGTAGATGACCGGCATTCGCATATCGTACAGGGGATGACCTCTGCTCCAATGAATGTCATGAACGGGCACGTGCATTACTATGAAGGGGTTACAACCTATGACGACCGTCATGTCCATCGTTTCAACGGATACACCGGGCCAGCGATATTATTGCCGGATGGAAGTCATTATCATGAGTTTGGTGGTCAAACGACTTATGATGACGGTCATATTCACTATTATCGAGGGATGACCGGTATTGCCCAGGCTGCAAGATAATATTCTTGCATTCGGCAGCTCAACAAAACGATAAAAACAAGGGTGGCCACATATTAGATTCTCTAACTTGTGGCCACCCTTGTTTTTATTTGATTTTTTCAATAGTGTTGTAAATATAATTTGCGCTCTACATGTCAATCCTCTTCGATATGTGTACGTACAGCCCAATAGAGGAAAGGGGCCTGGTTATCCCTTTTTTTCGACCGCCTATTCAAGATTCCTCCTATTTTCCCCTACTTATATTCACGCAACAATTTATCGGGCGGTTTGATTTTATTTTTCATAGCCCATTAAAATATTTCCCAGTTCTTCTCACCTGCGCTGAATGTGATATACTGAAAACATAACGATGGGATGTGAGGAACACTTATGTCTTCGAAACCAAGCAATGTCATACCATTATCATTGACCGCTGATTTTTTTGCTGAGAGGGCTAACCGGTCCCTCGATCGATATAATTATTCAAAAGCGCTTCGCTATTTCAAGCGTGCAGGGGAAATTGAACCCCAGAACCCGCTCCACTTCTGCAACATGGCAGGGGTGTTGGGTCACTTGGGGAAATTCCATGAGTCCAATGAAATCCTTCATCAAGTCCTGCAAAGAACAGATGAAGAAGCGGCAGAATGCCACTACTATCTCGCTTGCAACTATATTTATTTAGATCTTTTAGAGCAGGCGGAGGAACATGCCCTGAAATATCTACGCAAAGATCCTAAAGGACGCTATGTGAACGATGCCGTTGAGCTTCTGGAATACGTCGCTGCCGAATTTGATCGACCTCTAGAGGAAACGGAGATGCTTCATCCTGAAGATGACGAAAAAACGCTGCTTCATGAAGAAGCGCGTGCCCTTATGGAAAAAGGAAGCTTCCAGCAGGCGGAAAAAATTCTATTAAAATTAATCAAGGAATATCCGGATTTTCTAGCGGCGAGCAATAACCTTTCCCTTTGCTATTACTACAAAGGGGAAGTTGAGAAATCGCGAAAAACAATTAGTACGGTATTACTTCAAGATCCTTGTAATATTCATGCCCTATGCAATTTGGCCATTCTTTACTATCAACAGCAGGAAGAAGAGAACCTGCAGACGCTCTTAATGGAATTGAGAAAAATCATTCCTCTTCAATATGATCAAGCCTATAAGCTGGGAATCACCTTAGGGGTGATGGGGGAGCATAGGGCCGCTTATCAGCTGTTTAAAAAGATGTCGGCTTATGCCTGGCAATTGGATTTTCATCTGTACCATTATTGTGCCGTAGCGGCTTATAATCTGGGCCGTTATAAGGAAGCAAGAAAGTATTGGAGGCTAGTGCAAAGGGAGGACCCTCAATCTCCTGTAGCTCCGTTTTATTTGGAACAGATACAGCAGAATGAAATTCTGAAAGAGATCCCTTATTATTATCATGTTCCAGGCCATCAAAAGACAAAGTCAAATTCCAAATTCTCAAAATCGAGCTTGCAGGAAGAAATGGAACGGGATCCGTTTATCCGCTCGTCCTTTCTCTGGGCTTTGCGGCATGGAGACCGGGAAACCAAACTTCAGGTGTTGCAGGCCTTTGAATGGCTGGGCGACCAAGAAGTCATTGAAGCCCTAAAGGAATTTGTTGAGCAGCCGGAGCAGGAGGAGGAACTGAAGCAGATGGCCCGCTTTGTTCTGAAAACGCTGGGGCATGCGACTACTCAAGGAAGTGAGGGCTGGCGTCGAAGCTGGACACAAGTTTTAGAGGAGCTCAATCCGAATTTGACCGTCGAGGAGCAGTTGAAGGCTAGGGAATTATGGGTACAATTTATCCAACAAGCTTCTCCTAACGTGCCTCCGATCCGCAAGCCGGCATCCTGGGCTGCCGCATTGGAATATATGATCCTGCCTAAAGAAGAATGCGATCTGGCAGAGATCGCAGCACGATATGGAGTCACCAGTAAAACCGTTAAAAAACATGTAGAAGTCCTTCAGCAGATCCAAGGATAGAGGGGAGCCCGGCAAATGGGTTCCTTTTTCTATACTTAGAGATCAAATATTATACGCATAAGGCTACGCAGTAGCTTTCTTATACTTAGAGATCAAGTATTATACGCATAAGGCTACGCCAGTAGCTTTCTTATGTATTGATCTTTCTAAGATTCTTATTTGTAATAGTTATAAATTTTGGTTATACTAAGATCAAAAGAAGATAGGAAGAGGCTGATCATATGACAGAGCAAAAAGTGTATGATGTTGTGATTGCAGGTGCAGGTCCTGCCGGGATGACAGCGGCTGTTTATACCGCTAGAGCGAATATGTCTACCCTCATGCTGGAACGGGGAATGCCGGGCGGACAAATGGCTAATACCGAGGATATCGAGAATTATCCTGGCTTTGAATCGATTCTAGGTCCTGATTTATCCAATAAAATGTTTGAGCATGCCAAGAAATTTGGAGCCGAATATGCCTATGGAGATATTTCGGAAATTGTAGATGGCTATCCTTATAAAACCGTCAAAGCGGGCAATAAGGAATACTTAGCGAAGTCGATCATTATCGCTACAGGGGCAGAACATCGCGAGTTGGGTGTACTAGGAGAGAGAGAGTTTTCCGGGCGTGGCGTTTCCTATTGTGCTGTCTGTGACGGTGCCTTTTTCCGCGGAAAAGAGCTTGTTGTTGTGGGGGGAGGAGACTCTGCTGTTGAAGAAGCGCTCTTCTTGACCCGCTTTGCAGCCAAGGTGACCATCGTCCATCGTCGGGATCAATTCCGTGCCCAGAAGATCATCCAGAACCGCGCTTTTGACCATCCGAAAATCGAAGTGATCTGGGATACGGTGTTGAAAGAGATTAAAGGGGAAACGAAAGTCGGAAGTGTCCTGTTGGAGAATGCCAAAACAGGAGAACAGCAGGAATTCCCATGTGAAGGGGTATTTATCTATGTAGGAATGGACCCGCTAACCAAGCCGTTCTTGGAAATGGGAATCACGAATGAAGAAGGCTACCTCTTGACGGATGAAAAAATGAAAACCGAGATTCCGGGTATTTTCGCCGCCGGAGATGTTCGGGAGAAGTTGCTGCGGCAGGTCGTTACGGCGACAGGAGACGGAAGTATTGCCGCGCAAAGCGCCCAGCATTATGTAGAAGATCTCGAAGAAAAACTAAAGGAAGAACAAGCGAAACAAGTATAATACTTGACCGAAAGTATAAGAAGTGAACCTTAACGAAAGCTTAATCTTCCTGTAACATGGCTGAAATATATGAGGGATATAATGAGATTATCAAATTGACCCCTTATAAAATATATTTGAGGCGTGATTCATAGGAATCACGCTGCTTTTTTTTGTGTGAAATGGTAAAATATACAAATGGTACTATAGGGATAAGAGGTGTGGATATGACAGACAATCAGATCAATCTACTCATCATTACAGGTATGTCGGGTGCAGGGAAAACCGTCGCTGTACAAAGTTTAGAGGATCTAGGATTCTTTTGCGTAGATAACTTGCCTCCGCTGCTTATCCCCAAGTTTGCTGAATTAATCGAGCAATCGGGCGGGCGGATCAAAAAGGTGGCATTGGTGATTGACCTGAGAGGTAGAGAGTTTTTTGATACTCTTTCTGATGCGCTCTCTCGCTTGGAAGAAATGGATCATATCCGGTATCAAATCTTGTTCCTGGATGCTTCGGATCAGATTCTGGTACAACGCTATAAGGAAACAAGGAGACGTCATCCCTTGGCATCGGAGGGACTTCCTCTAGACGGAATTTTGGCCGAACGGAGAATGCTAGAGGAAATTAAAGGCCGTGCCAATTTAATTTTAGATTCTAGTCAGTTAAAGCCAGTTCAACTGAAGGAGAGAATCTCTAACTATTTCTCTACCATGCAATCTCAAATGACGGTCAATATTACTTCTTTTGGGTTCAAATATGGCATTCCCATTGACGCAGATTTAGTTTTTGATGTCCGCTTTTTACCCAACCCCCACTATATCGATGATTTGCGGCCTAAAACAGGGTTGGATCAGGACGTATCGGGTTATGTGTTTCAATGGGATGAATCGGTGCAATTTGTAGACAAGCTATCCGATTTTGTGGGGTATACTCTTCCACACTATCAGCGGGAAGGAAAGAGTCAACTGGTCATCGGAATTGGCTGTACGGGTGGGAAACATCGTTCGGTGGCTATTGCCGAATATTTAGGGAAAAGATTCAAAGATGATTATTTAACGAGAGTAAGTCATCGGGATATCGAGCGCGACCGGAAGTGAGGTGAGTTCATGGAAGGAATCATATCGGATGAGGGATGGGAACAGAAGAAGGTGGTGATCATTGGTGGAGGTACAGGCTTATCTGTACTGTTGAGAGGCTTGAAGGAGAAGCCTTTGGACATTACCGCGATTGTGACTGTGGCTGATGACGGAGGAAGTTCCGGCCGACTTCGGGAAGAAATGTCAATGCCTCCGCCAGGGGATATCCGCAACGTGATCGTCGCCTTGGCGGACACGGAACCGCTATTGGCAAGCCTGTTCCAATACCGTTTTAACCAAGGAGCAGGGTTGGCCGGACATAGTTTAGGCAACCTCTTTATCGCCGCTATGAAAGAAATTACAGGTGATTTTGTAACGGCCGTTCGGGAAATTAGCAGGGTCCTTGCGGTCAGGGGAAAAGTGCTGCCTGCTGCTAATCAAGCGATTGTCCTAAAGGCAGAAATGGAAGATGGAACCATTGTTATAGGGGAATCGCAAATCCCCAAGATCGGGAAGAAAATCAACCGTGTTTTCCTTGAACCGAAGGATGTTCAGCCACTAGGCGAAGCGGTGGAAGCGATTTATGCAGCTGACTTGATCTTATTGGGACCAGGAAGCTTGTATACGAGCATTTTACCCAATCTGCTCGTACCGGGCATTTCCAAAGCCATCAAACGGTCTCATGCTAAAAAGGCCTATATCTGCAATGTGATGACCCAGCCGGGAGAAACCGATTTCTACACGGCTGCGGATCATGTGAATGCCTTGTATAAGCATGTGGGAGCTGATTTGTTTCAAACGATTATCGTCAATAATGCCGAAATTCCGGAAGCGGTGTTGGAAAGATACCGGGAAAAGGGAGCGGAACCGGTCAAGTATGACTATGACCGGTTGAGGAAATTCGGCTTTCAGATCATTGAAGATCATTTTGTTATCTATGAAACCTACCTGCGCCATAATGCCTTAAAGGTAGGGGATGCCATCATGGAGCTCATAGAGCAAAAGTGAGGTGGAAGGTTTGTCATTTGCAGCCCTTACGAAAAAAGAGCTTACCCAGATAGAAGGATCTCCTTGCTGTGCGAAGGCGGAGTTATCGGCTCTGATCCGGATGAATGGGACCATCCAATTTGGAAACGGGCGCTTTGTACTGGATATCTCTACGGAAAATGCCGCCATCGCGAGAAAAATTTATACGCTGCTCAAAGAGCATTTTAAGGCACATGCTGAACTTCTAGTCAGAAAGAAGATGAGATTAAAGAAAAATAATGTCTATATTGTTCGGATTCCGGCCCAAGTGACGGAGATCCTGGAGGCGCTTCGGATCTATCGGGAGGGGACGATAACCCAAGGGATTCCCAAGGAAACGGTGAAAAAAAACTGTTGTAAAAAAGCTTACCTGAGAGGGGCATTTCTAGCGGGCGGATCGGTCAATCATCCGGAATCCAATAGCTATCACCTTGAAATCTTTACTCTGCATCAAGAGCACTGTAAAGACTTAAATTCTCTGACGAACAAGTTTGTATTAAATTCCCGATGTATTGAGCGAAAAAAAGGGTATGTTATGTATATAAAGGAAGGTGAGAAGATTACGGAGTTTCTTAGCTTGATCGGCGCTCACCAAGCCTTGCTTTATTTTGAAGATGTGCGTATTGTGAAGGATATGCGAAATTCTGTTAATCGGCTGGTCAATTGCGAAACAGCCAATGTAAATAAATCAGTAAGTGCAGCCATGAAGCAGATTGAAGCGATCAAACGTATTGAACGGGAAGTGGGATTAGAACAGCTTCCTGAAAAGCTGCGGGAAGTGGCTGAGGCTCGATTGAAATATACCGATCTTAATCTTTCCGAGTTAGGTGAAATTTTGCCTAGCGGCAAGGTAAGCAAATCCGGCATTAACCACCGTATGCGAAAACTTCATGAAATTGCAGAAAAACTGTAAGGAAAAGAAATCGAAGCTTTATGATATAATAGAGCGTATATAGAGTAATGAGTGAGAATTGGAGGTTAGGGCGTTGGTACGTCAACAAACGACTGTAAACTTAAGAACAGGGCTGCAAGCTCGCCCAGCTGCATTTTTTGTGCAGGAAGCGAATCGTTATTCTGCAGAAATCTTTGTAGAAAAAGATAATAAAAAAGTAAATGCTAAAAGTATTATGGGAATCATGAGTTTAGCGGTAAGCATTGGAACCGATATCACGATTTCGGCTGAAGGTTCTGACGCTGAACAAGCGGTTGCTAGCCTGAAATCGCTTGTGGAAAAAGAAGAATTATAAAAGGTCGATTGTGACAAAAAAACCCTTTCCTAGTTTGCGCTAAGAAAGGGCTTTCTTTTATTATTACTTATCGAAAAGTATCATACGCATTAGACTAGCTAGTAGCTTTATTATTTCTTTTGATCAATGCTTTGAATCACGTCATCAATCAAGCCATATTCTTTGGCTTCCACGGCGCTCATGAAGTTATCGCGGTCCGTATCCTTTTCCAATCGTTCTTTAGGTTGACCGGAACGTTCGGCCATAATCGAGTTCAGGTGATCACGCATACGAAGAATGCGCTTCGCGCTAATTTCGATATCGCTTGCTTGACCTTGGGCTCCGCCAAGCGGTTGGTGAATCATGACTTCACTGTTTGGCAAGGCGAATCGTTTGCCTTTAGCACCTGCACAGAGTAAGAATGCTCCCATACTGGCAGCCATTCCAATGCAGATGGTGGATACGTCTGGCTTAATATACTGCATCGTATCATAGATGGCCATACCGGAGGTAATGGAGCCCCCTGGGCTGTTTATGTAAATGCTAATATCCTTTTCAGGATCTTCTGCAGCCAAAAAGAGCAACTGAGCAACTACGCTATTAGCTACTTGATCGTTGATGGGTGTACCTAAGAAAATAATCCGATCCTTCAGCAGACGGGAGTAGATATCATATGCTCTTTCCCCGCGATTGGTTTGTTCGATGACGGTAGGTACTAACATGGGAATCCTCCTCTCAATTTCAAACATTCTTTACCTCTTCATAGTACATGAATCCGCTTTAAAGGTCAATAATGGTCAAATACATTTGTTTCCTTTACTACCTACCATACTAGGTTTGCTACATTTTTTTGCTTTATACCTTCGGACAAAAAAATACCACCGATTCCATTCGGTGGAAAAGATAAGATAGGAGTGGAGAGAAACCTGAACAATGGTATCAGGGTTAACTTTATTATAGTCTAAATAGTAAGCGTTTTCAAACGTTAACTTTCTGCAAATTTCATGGAAATGTGACATTGTACCTGTACTTTTTCCTTTGAATCTTATACGCTATATATACGGGGTTGAGGGGGAGGAAATGGCATGTTACGGGATGCAATTCTTCGTTTTACATGGCCTAAATGCTATATTACATCCACTTCAGGAGCATGGGATACGTCAACGGCGAGCCGGTATAAGGTAAGCTTTAAGGGAAAGTAAATCCACTATTAAAAAATATGGAAATTACTTATCTCAATTTATCTGTCCAAACTGTGGGATGACCATTTCTGGAGATCAACTTGTTTAAGTCAAGGAAAGATTTTAGTGAAATGTGAAAGCCCTCTTACGTATGATGTGAGAGAGGCTTTATTTACGGAATAAGAAAGCATAAGAGTATCTTACTTTCCGATAAGTATAAGAAAGCTACTGGCGCAGCCATATGCGTATCATACTTTCCAATAGGTGAAAAATTACCATTTTTAGTTGGCAGGTTTTTTGTTTATGATCACGAATATATTAAAGAAATGAAAAAAGCGGTTAAAGAGGAGAAATGAGCAAAGGGGTGAACAGACATGCAAATGGGTTTTGGTTTGCACCAAGAGCAGAGTATGAAGCTCGTGATGACTCCGGAATTGAGGCAGGCTATTACGATCCTCCAATTTTCATCATTGGATTTGATTGAATACATTAATCAGCAACTCAATGAAAATCCGGTGATTGAGCCTTTGGATATGGAACTATCTCCGAAAGTGGAACACAAAACGGAATCTTCTCCGACTGACGTG
Source organism: Brevibacillus sp. (assembly GCA_036676475.1). Lineage (GTDB taxonomy): Bacteria > Bacillota > Bacilli > Aneurinibacillales > RAOX-1 > LC029. The sequence continues at coordinate 38,914 of JAKFCU010000004.1, read as the reverse complement.
GATTGGGCGGAGTATATTCGTGCCCGTGCCCAAGGTGACTACTCGGCTCCCTCTATTCGTTCGAGTGAAAGCGAATACAATCCTTTGGATTGGGTCGTACGAAATGATCTTTCGCTACAAAAGCATTTAAGGGAGCAAATCTCTTTTATGAAAGGACTCTCTCCAACGGTTCGCCTGGTTGGGGAATATATGATTGGAAACTTGGATGAAAAAGGGTATCTTGAGTTAGCTCTCGAGCAAATCGCCCAAACCTTGAAGGTCGATCTGGATGAAGTCGAGCAGGCTTTGTTTGTTGTCCAGAGCTTAGAACCGCGAGGAGTAGGGGCGAGGGATTTAAAAGATTGCTTGGTGATCCAACTAGAATATGCAGGATTGAAAAATAGCCTCGCCTTTACCATTGTCGATAAGTATCTATCCGAGTTGGCGGACGGGAAAATCAGCAAAATAGCGGCTGAGCTTCAAGTGACTCCACAGAAAATTCAAGAAGCGGCCGATATGATCCGAACCCTTGATCCACGTCCTGGTCTCCATTATTATCGCGACGAACCTAAATATATCATTCCCGATGTAACCGTAGAAAAGATAGAAGGCGAGTATATCATCCTTGTGAATGACAGCACGACTCCACGATTAAGCATCAGCAGTTATTATGAGCGGTTATTAAAGGAAGAGGGGCAAGCTAAAAAATATATTCATGAAAAAATGAATTCTGCCCTTTGGTTGATTAAAAGCATCGAGCAGCGGCGAATGACCATATACAAGGTAACGGAAGCCATTGTACATGAGCAAAAGGACTTTTTCGATAAAGGAATTGGTTCTCTAAAGCCCATGACATTAAAGGAAATTGCCGACATTGTGGAACTCCATGAATCGACGATCAGTAGAGCTACTAATAATAAATACGTACAGACACCAAGAGGTGTTTTTGAGCTGAAATATTTCTTTTCTTCCGGGTTGGCCACATCAAATGGGGTGTCTACCTCATCAGAGAGTGTGAAAGCCAAGCTAAAGGAATTGGTAGAGAAGGAAGATCGGAAGAAGCCGCTTTCGGATCAGCGGCTTTGTGAACTGCTTAATGAAGAGGGCATTTCCATTTCTCGAAGAACGATTGCCAAGTATAGAGAAGAACTGGGGATCTTACCTTCAGCAAAGAGAAAGAGGTATTAAACATGTATGGTCCATTTCACATTACGATCTTTACGCGGGAAGGCTGCTGTCTATGTGATGATGTGAAGGAACGCGTAAAACGAGTCGCTAAAGATATTCCTATTCAATGGGATCTGTTCGATATCACAACCGATCCCCATATTTATGAAAAGTATAAATGGCTGATTCCTGTTGTTCATATCGATGGAGAAGAAGTGTTTATCTCTAAAATGGCGGAGCTATGGCTTCGGCGTGAATTACAGCAGAGAATGGAAAATAAAATTGAGAAATAGCGGATTGCTTGGCTGGTGCCAAGTCTTTGGCAGTTATGCAGATAAAATGATTCTGTGAAAAGTCGCTCTAAGCACAAGGAGCGGCTTTTTTGTTTTTTCTTTGTCTAACATTGACAATATTCTATAAACATGAGAAAATAACTCCAGTGGGACATAAAAAGTACTTATGGACATAATAAGTCCCTTGATGATGCGCTATTAGCTTTGTATGCTTACTCAAATCCTGATTCATACTAATCTAGATGGTTAAGTTGATAGAAACAAACTCGGGATGATGAGATTGTAATAGATAATTTGTTCAAATTGAGGGAGGAATCAAGATGGTGAAGGTTGGAATTAATGGTTTTGGGCGAATTGGGCGCAATGTTTTTCGCGCGGCAATAGATAATCCGAATGTGGAAATTGTAGCAGTGAATGATTTAACCGATGCTAAATCCTTAGCCCATCTGCTGAAGTATGATACGGTCCATGGAAAGTTGGATGCGGAAGTGAAGGCTGGAGTTGGGTATATTTCCGTTAACGGAAAAGAGATTAAGGTAATCGCTGAACGGGACCCAGCCAAGCTTCCATGGGGAGAGCTTGGAGTGGACATTGTGGTTGAATCCACTGGACGATTTACGAAGCGTGAAGATGCAGCCAAGCATTTAGAAGGCGGAGCTAAGAAAGTGATTATCTCAGCACCAGCTAGTAATGAGGATATTACCGTAGTGCTTGGAGTTAATGAAGACAAATATGATCCTGCCAACCATCATGTCATTTCGAATGCCTCTTGTACGACGAATTGCTTGGCCCCGTTTGCCAAAGTGTTGAACGATCAATTTGGCATTCGCCGCGGTTTGATGACCACGGTGCATTCGTTTACCAATGATCAGCAAATTTTAGATTTGCCTCATAAGGATTTACGCCGTGCCCGTGCAGCTTCAGAAAACATTATCCCAACATCGACCGGAGCGGCAAAAGCGGTTGGCTTGGTCCTTCCTGAATTGAAAGGGAAGTTAAATGGCTTTGCGATGCGGGTTCCTACACCAAATGTCTCCGTAGTGGATTTAGTGGCTGAATTCAATAAAGATGTAACCGTAGAGGAAGTAAACGCGGTATTAATGGAAGCGGCTGAAGGTCCATTAAAAGGAATCCTGGCTTACTCAGATGATCCGCTTGTTTCTTCTGACTTTAATGGAGACCCGGCTTCTTCAACTATCGATGCTTTATCGACAATGGTAATGGAAGGAAATATGGTGAAAGTAGTTTCATGGTACGATAATGAATGGGGTTACTCGAATCGTGTTGTAGATTTAGCAGATTTTATTGCCAAAAAAGGCCTGTAAACGATAAAATGAAAAAGGTTATGTAGAAAGGGAGAACACATTCTCCCTTTTCCGTATATAAAGCCCTAGTTCACTTATCAGTCAAGTGTTATACGCACAAGGCTACGCCAGTAGCTTTCTTACCATTCAACAGGGATCTATTTCTTTTAGTCTATTGATTGGGTAAAAGGATGAATCAAGGAGGTCTTAAGGTACCATGCAGAAAAAAACAGTTCGTGATGTAGAAGTGAAAGGGAAAAGAGTGTTTTGCCGTGTTGACTTTAACGTCCCGATGAGTGATGGGACGATTACGGATGATACCCGAATTCGTGCTGCGCTGCCGACGATTCAGTATTTAATCGAACAAGGAGCAAAGGTGATCTTAGCTAGTCATCTAGGGCGGCCAAAGGGAAAAGTCGTAGAGGAAATGAGGCTTACGGCTGTGGCTCAGCGACTAACTGAGCTGCTCGGACAAGAAGTAAGGAAGTCCGATGAAGTCGTGGGCGAACCCGTTTCTGCACAGGTTCACGCGCTACAAGGCGGAGAGGTTCTTTTGTTGGAGAACGTACGCTTCCACCCGGGCGAAGAAAAGAATGATCCCGAATTGGCGAAGCAATTTGCTAGTCTTGCCGATCTATTTGTCAATGATGCCTTTGGTGCAGCTCACCGTGCCCATGCCTCTACCGAAGGAATAGGACATACCATACCGGCTGTTTCCGGATTTTTGATGGAAAAGGAATTGGAGTTTCTTGGCGGAGCCCTTTCCCATCCCCAACGTCCATTTACCGCTATTATCGGCGGAGCCAAGGTGAAGGATAAAATCGGGGTTATTGAAAGTCTGTTGGATAAAGTGGATAACCTAATCATTGGCGGAGGGTTAGCGAATACCTTTATCAAAGCGCAAGGCCATGATGTGGGAGCTTCTCTTCTGGAAGCAGATAAAGTTGAACTGGCGGCCTCTTTCATCCAAATGGCAAAAGATAAAGGTGTCAGCTTCTATATTCCGACCGATGTAGTCGTAGCCGATCGGTTTGCTAATGATGCCCAGAAAAAAATGGTTCCTGTCAGTGAAATTCCTGAAGGATGGCAGGCCTTAGATATCGGAACCGAAACGACCCAAACTTATCAAAGTGTGATTGAACAATCCAAGACAGTGGTTTGGAATGGACCGATGGGCGTTTTTGAAATGGAGTCCTTCATGAAAGGAACCCAAGCGATGGCAGAAGCGATGGTTGCTGTTGCGGGTACAACCATTATTGGCGGCGGAGATTCTGTTGCTGCCGTTGAAAAGGCCGGCGTAGCGGATCAAATGAGTCATATCTCCACTGGAGGCGGCGCTTCTCTAGAATTTATGGAAGGCAAACGGCTTCCGGGTGTTACCATATTGGGAGATAAGTTGGTGAACAAATGAGGATACCTATCATTGCCGGTAATTGGAAAATGTATAAAACGATAGCGGAGGCCAAGGAGTTTGCGGAGGATCTTCCACAAATAGGGGATCAGGTTGAGGCTGTCATTTGCGCTCCATTTACTGCCCTAGCTGCTTTATCTGAAGCCCTTCAGGGGAAAAATATTTCTTTGGGTGCCCAAAATGTCCACTGGGAAGAAGAAGGTGCCTACACAGGAGAGATTAGCCCGCTCATGCTAAAAGAATTAGGTGTTCAATATGTAATCATTGGTCACTCTGAACGCCGGGCCTATTTCAATGAAACGGATGAAACTGTGAATCAGCGGGTTCATGCGGCTCTTAAGCATGGTTTATCTCCCATTATTTGCGTAGGAGAGGATTTGGAGCAACGCGAATCGGGCCGTACCAAGGAAGTGGTAAAGGTTCAAATGGAAGCTGCTATGAAAGAGATCAGCGAGGAACAAATCACGCAGGTAGTGATAGCTTATGAACCAATCTGGGCGATCGGTACAGGAAAAACGTCCTCAGCTGAGGATGCGAATGAAGTGATCGGGTATATACGCCAGCTCATTGCCGACCAATATGACCAAAGCTTGGCTAATCAGGTACGTATTCAGTATGGCGGCAGCGTCAAGCCGGAGAATATAGATGGGTTTATGGCACAGCGGGATATAGACGGGGTACTAGTCGGTGGAGCTAGCTTAAAAGCAGATTCATTCCTTGCCCTGGTGAAAGGAGCAGTAGCATGAGTAGACCAAAACCGGTGGCATTAATCATTATGGATGGGTTCGCTATCCGTAACGAAACTCGCGGGAATGCCGTGGCTCAGGCAAAAAAGCCAAACTTTGACCGCCTCTGGAATCAATTTCCCCATGCCCTGTTGGGAGCAAGCGGAGAATCGGTAGGCCTTCCGGAAGGACAAATGGGCAACTCGGAGGTTGGACATTTAAACCTGGGGGCAGGACGTGTCGTCTATCAGGATCTTACTCGAGTCACGAAGGAAATTCGTGAAGGTGTTTTTTTTGAAAACGAAACCCTCGTTGGGGCTATGAACCATGTCAAGGAAAAGGGTGCGAAACTTCATCTGTACGGTCTCCTGTCAGATGGTGGTGTTCATAGTCATATTAATCATTTATTTGCTATACTGGAAATGGCGAAAAAACGGGAAGTGAATGAAGTATACATACACGCCTTTTTAGATGGACGCGATGTGGCACCTGACAGTGCCGTGAAGTATGTTCAGCAAACGGTTGAGAAGATGAAGGAACTGGGTGTTGGCAAGTTTGCCACGGTCCAGGGTCGATACTATGCGATGGATCGGGACAAGCGTTGGGAACGTACGGAAAAATCCTATCGGGCCATGGTGTACGGAGATGGGCCGAAATACCAGGATCCGGTTCAAGCGGTTAAAGAATCATATGAAAAAAGTGTTTACGATGAGTTTGTGATGCCGACCGTCATCGTGGACGAGCAGGATCATCCGAATGGACTCGTAACCAATCAGGATGCTGTCATTTTCTACAATTTCCGTCCTGATCGAGCCATCCAAATGTCCCAAGCTTTTACAAACAAAGATTTTCGTGGATTTGACCGCGGAGATAAGGCTCCTAAGGACCTTTATTACGTTTGTCTTACGAAATTCAGCGAAAGCGTGGAAGGCTATGTCGCTTATAAGCCGACAAACCTGGACAATACATTAGGTGAAGTTCTTCAGCAGAATAAACTCAAGCAGTTAAAAATTGCCGAAACCGAAAAGTATCCCCATGTCACGTTCTTTTTCAGTGGGGGCAGGGAGGCTGAGTTTGAAGGGGAAACAAGAGTGTTGATTAATTCTCCTAGGGATGTGGCCACCTATGACTTAAAACCGGAAATGAGCGCTTATGAATTAACGGAAGCCGTTATAGGGGAAATCCAAAAGGATGTCCATGACGTCATTATTCTTAACTTTGCTAACTGCGATATGGTCGGACACTCAGGGAAAATGGAGCCTACGATCAAAGCCGTGGAAACGGTGGATGAGTGCTTGGGTAAAGTGGTCGATGCGATTCTCTCAAAAGGCGGTGTTGCCTTAGTCACCGCTGATCATGGGAATGCCGATTGGATGATCGATGAAGAAGGGAATCCGATTACTTCCCATAGTACATACCCTGTACCATTCATCCTCACCCAGGAAGGATTGAAGCTTCGTGAGGATGGAGTTTTGGCTGATCTTTCGCCAACCATTCTAAAGCTGTTGGGAGTTGTGCAGCCAACAGAAATGACAGGAAAGCCCGTATTTTAAAAAACAAAATTTGAAGGAGTGTACATAAGCCATGACGATTATTTCTGATATCTATGCAAGAGAAGTGTTAGATTCCCGCGGAAATCCAACCGTTGAAGTAGAAGTTTATTTAGAATCAGGTGCTTTTGGACGAGCTATGGTGCCATCTGGGGCTTCTACTGGAGCTTATGAAGCGGTTGAGCTTCGGGACAATGATAAATCGAGATATGCTGGTAAAGGCGTTTTGCAAGCGGTGGATAATGTGAATGAGATCATTGCTCCAGAATTAGTTGGATTGGATGCATTAGATCAAATCGGAATCGACGGGATCATGATTGAATTGGATGGCACACCGAATAAGGCGAAATTGGGTGCAAATGCGATTCTTGGAGTTTCCATGGCCATTGCCCGGGCATCGGCCAATGCTCTAGGGATTCCGTTATATGTCTATCTTGGCGGATTCAATGCCAAGCAGCTTCCCGTACCGATGATGAACATCCTTAATGGCGGAAAGCATGCAGATAACAATGTGGACATCCAAGAGTTCATGGTGATGCCAGTAGGGGCTGAAAGCTTCTCTCAAGCGCTTCGCATAGGAACAGAAATTTTCCACACCCTTAAATCCGTGTTAAAGGATAAAGGCTTGAATACCGCTGTAGGGGATGAAGGAGGCTTCGCACCGAACCTATCTTCAAACGAAGAAGCCATTCAAACCATTATGGAAGCGATCAAAAAGTCGGGATATGAGCCTGGTAAAGATGTATTCCTTGCTTTGGATGTGGCTGCCACTGAAATGTATAAAGACGGGGAATACGATCTAGAGGGTGAAGGAGTTAAGAAGTCTACCGATGAAATGATTGAGTTCCTTGCTGACTTGGCCGATAAGTATCCGATTATTTCCATTGAAGATGCTCTTTCTGAAGACGATTGGGAAGGCTGGAAGAAGCTAACGGATCGGATCGGAAGCAAAGTTCAATTGGTGGGGGATGACCTCTTTGTTACAAATACAGAACGTCTTGAGCGTGGTATCGAAAGTGAAACGGCCAATTCGATCCTTGTGAAGGTAAACCAAATCGGTACCTTAACAGAAACGTTTGATGCCATCGAAATGGCGAAACGTGCTGGATATACAGCGGTAATATCTCATCGCTCTGGTGAAACCGAAGATTCCACGATTGCTGACATTGCGGTAGCTACCAATGCAGGTCAAATTAAAACAGGTGCTCCTTCCCGTACGGATCGCGTAGCGAAGTACAATCAGCTTCTTCGCATTGAAGATGAGCTAGGAACCATGAGCCAATATGGTGGAAGAAAAGCATTTTATAATATGAAAGGGTAGTTATTATCGAAGTCTCTGTATCGGTTCTGCTAACCGAAAATTCTCCGGTTAAATGCTGTAAACGGCTCTAAACCCACTGTTTAGTCGGAAATTCTCCGGTTAGCAAGGCCGAATGGGTACTTTCAAAGGGAAATTCCACTTTTTATCGGAGATTTTCCGATTATATATTTGGTCTCTGGTTCAATTTTACTTTTAACCGGAGATTCTCCGATTAAGGCACTCTGTCTTGATCCCTATCCGTTTTTATGATACAGTACTATTGATATATTAGCGTGGGACGATCATGATGGAGGTACTTGCTATGATACTTACTCTTAAAATATTGCTTGTCATTTTTTCCTTAGGACTTATTGGTGTCGTATTACTCCAATCCGGAAAAAGCGCAGGTTTGTCTGGTTCCATTGGCGGCGGTGCAGAGCAAATGCTTGGAAAGCAAAAAGCACGCGGAATGGATGCCGTTTTAAATAAAATTACGATTGGACTTGCGGTCGGATTTATGATTTTAGCGATTGCTGTTGCTTTTGTAACCAAGTAATTAGGATAAAAGAATGTTTCTTCTTGAGATAGCTTCAGAAGGAACATTCTTTTTTTGACTTATAAATTGAATAGAAATTAGGAAATTAAATAACAAACATTTGTGACCAACTTGATGTTGGTTTTTATTTTGAGTATTGAATCACCTCTCTTGTTACAAAAGTGTAAGGATACTATTAAAGGAATTATGATATATTGAGAAGAGCGGTTGGAGCTTATACTTATCAGAAAGTATTATACGCATAAGGCAAGGCCATTAGCTTCCAAATCAGCCTTCAGATCTCGAATCTATTCAAGGAGAGTCATATCATGATCGGTTGTTTGCTTCTTCATGGTTTTACAGGCAGTCCTTTTGAAGTGGAGCCACTTGCTGAATACCTGCAGAAATACGACTGGAAGTTCAGGGTCCCCACCCTGCCGGGTCACGGGTCAACGAAAGAAGATATGAAGAAGGTAACCTGGAAAGATTGGGTTCAGAAGGCGGAAGAAGAGCTCAAAACTTTACTTGCGGAATGTTCCGTTGTTTATTTGATTGGATTCTCCATGGGGGGCATGATTGCAACGTATTTGTCCACGAAATATCCGGTGGCTAAGCTGGTGCTTTTAAATGCCTGTGTTTTCTATGTGAATCCCGGTCAGATATTTCAAAACATGGCGGAAGCGATAAAATCTAATTTTACGTCAGATTCCAAGGGCCTTCTTAAAAGATATATGAAAAAATCATGTTCGACACCGATACGGGCTGTTGTTCACTTTCGTCGATTGATTAAAGTCCTGATGCCAGAAATCAAACGTGTGACGGTTCCTACCCTGATTATCCAAGGAGAATGTGACGATCTAGTGGAGCCTCGAAGTGCTCACTATCTATATCAACACATTCAATCATCGATCAAAGAAATTCATTTTTTGCCACAATCCAAGCACATTATTTGCCATGACTGTGAAAAGGAACAGGTTTTTGAATTGGTGGATCGTTTTTTAACCTCATAAATTGGGAGGTTTGTATGTTTAGACAAGAAGTTGGCCCCATCTATCATAAAGGACATAATGGAAGAGGGATTTTGTTAATTCATGGCTTTACGGGGACGACATTAGAAATGAAACCGTTAGCTGAATTTTTCCGAGGAATGGGCTATGCCATCTCTGCGCCACTCTTAAAAGGGCATGGGACAACGCCAGAGCAGTTAAAGAAAACGTCTTGGAAGGATTGGCTTCTTTCGGCTGAGGAAGGTTATCATCAGTTAGCACTTTCAGGGTGCCGAGTGATTTATACCATTGGGCTGTCCATGGGAGGTTTACTGGCGCTCAAATTGTCGGAAAAGTATCCGTTTCGCGTGATGGCCACCCTAAGTTCGCCCATTTTCGTTTGGGATAAGAGAATAAAGTACACCCGTTATCTAAAATGGATTGTTCCCTATAAGCTAAGAACCGAGACCAAAGCACCCCACATTGAACAGCATTTGATTCCCTACCCTCGGACTCCTCTTGCTTCTATTTATCAACTCCATGAACTTATTGAATCTACGAAAGTGGATTTACCCAAGATCCAAACTCCGATCTTCATTGCGCAAGGGGAGGCAGATGAAACCGTAAACCCGGCTAGTGGGGATTATATCTATGGGCAGATTGGGTCAAACTATAAAAAACTAGCTAGATATCCTGATTCCAGTCATATCATTACGCTAGATCATGAAAGTCAAAAGCTTTTTATGGATATCGCGCATTATTTTGAAGAGGTTACATTTAAGGAAGAAGGGGAATAACCCTTTTTCCCATTTTTGTACATAGATAAAGGAGTCGACGAAAACGTGATAACAGAGCAACGAATTATAGAATTTATGCGTGAAGAGGCCTACCACCCTATGACTGTCCAAGAATTAGAAGAGGACTTTGGCATAGAATCTGCTGCTGATTTTAAAGAGTTTGTTAAGCTTCTTAATGTCTTGGAAGAAGATGGAAAGGTGATTCGAACCCGTTCCAATCGATACGGAGTCCCAGAGAGAATGAATCTGGTCCGCGGGAAGCTTCAAGGTAATGCTAAGGGTTTTGGCTTTGTCATTCCTGAACAGGAGGGAATGGGGGACATCTATATTCCCGCCCATGACATCAACGGGGCACTTAATGGAGATATCGTCCTTTGTCGCTTAAATCCACAGAAAAAAGGATCCCGCATGGAGGGGGAAATCATACGCGTTATTCAGCGTACCTCCAATCGTTATGTAGGGACTTACTCAGATCAAAAAAACTATGGTTTTGTCATTGTGGATGATAAACGTATGGCAAAAGATATTTTCATCCCCAAAAGCATGAATATGGGGGCTGTGGATGGTCATAAAGTCATTGTTGAGATTATCAAGTATTCAGAGGATGGAAGAACCAACCCTGAAGGGAATATCGTAGAAATCTTGGGTCATAAAAATGATCCCGGAGTAGATATCCTGTCCATCATCCATAAGTACGAATTGGCCGAGGGTTTCGATGATCATGTGTTGAAAGAAGCGGAAGCGGCACCCGATGAGATATCTCCAGAGGAAATCCAAGGGCGCCGGGATTTGCGTGATCGGGTTATGGTGACCATCGATGGCGCTGATGCCAAGGATTTGGATGATGCGGTATCTCTTGAAAAATTAGAGAATGGACATGTTCGCTTAGGTGTACATATTGCCGATGTCAGCTATTATGTGCGTGAAGGCTCCTTTCTGGATGAAGAAGCCTATAAAAGAGGGACAAGTGTCTACTTGGTAGATCGCGTGATTCCCATGATTCCTCATCGTCTGTCCAATGGGATTTGCAGCTTAAATCCGCAAGTGGACCGTTTAACGATGACCTGTGATATGGAATTTGATGAAGAACTGAAATTGGCCAGGTACGATATCTATGCCAGTGTTATTAAAACCAATGAAAGAATGACCTACTCTGATGTCTATAAAATATTAGAAGAAAATAATGAAGAGCTCATGCAACGTTATGAGCCACTTGTTCCGATGTTCCAATCGATGAAGGAGTTCGCCTTACAATTGCGCCAGAAAAGAATGGATCGAGGAGCCATCGATTTTGACTTCAAAGAATCCAAGATCTTGGTCGATGAAGAGGGCAAACCTACCGACATCATTTTAAGGGATCGTACCATTGCAGAGCAAATTATCGAAGAATTTATGCTGGCCGCGAATGAAACGGTTGCCGAACACTTTCATTGGCTCCATCAGCCGTTCATTTATCGTACCCATGAGGATCCGGATGAAGGAAAGCTGCAAAAGTTCCTGCAGTTCATTACCAATTTTGGCTATATTGTCAAAGGGTCATCCAGCAGCATTCATCCGCGTGCTCTGCAAATGCTGCTTGAACAAGTCAAGGATACGCCAGAGGAAATCGTCATCAGTAAAGTCATGCTGCGATCCATGAAACAGGCCAAATATGAAGCAGAAAATGTGGGGCATTTCGGTTTAGCTTCTGAATACTATACCCACTTTACTTCTCCGATTCGGCGTTATCCCGATTTGATCGTTCATCGCTTGATCCGTCACTGGCTGGAAAATGGACCGATGAATATGGAGAGCAAAGAGGAATGGCGCGAGAAATTGCCCTTGATTGCCCGCCATACATCGGAGCGGGAGCGAGTGGCCGTGGATGCGGAAAGGGAAACGGATGACCTGAAAAAAGCGGAATATATGTCAGATAAGATCGACCAGGAATTTGAGGGAATGGTCAGCAGCGTTACCAATTTTGGCATGTTTATCGAGCTGCCTAATACCATTGAAGGTCTTGTTCATATGAGCTATTTGACGGACGATTACTACCATTATGATGACCGTAACTATGCCCTTGTCGGGGAGAGAACCAAAAAGTCCTATAGAATCGGGGATATCGTAAAGGTTCGCGTTGTCAGCGTGAATAAGGATGAGCATTCGGTCGACTTTGAAGTGGTCGGTATGGCTAGGCGAGCAGAGAAAGCGGTCAAAAAGGCGAAGATTGTTATTGAAGGCGGCAAACGGGAAAAGAAAACAAGAACCCAAGCTTCAGCCGGAAATACCAAGCAAGGAAATGCGAAAAATGGAAACAAGCCATTCTGGAAGGATGTCGCAAGCGGTAATAAAACCACCTCAAGATCAAGATCTAAGAAGAAAAAGAAGAAATAATCGTATAACAAGGCGTCTGGTTCTAAGCTAGACGCCTTTTATCTGTTCGGTTCATTTGCTATAATAAGAAGATGTAAACCAGTTTGGGGTGAATGGCATGGCGATTACCAGAGGAGAAAAATTAGTTGCCCAAAATAAAAAAGCTTTTCATGATTATCATATCGAAGATCGATATGAAGCTGGAATCGTTTTGACAGGTACAGAAATCAAGGCTATTCGTGGCGGTAAAGTCAACATGCGAGACAGCTTTGCGCAAATCCGTCGTGGAGAAGCATTCCTGCATAACATGCATATCAGTCCCTATGAGCAAGGGAATCGGTATAATCATGAGCCGTTGCGTACACGAAAGCTGCTGCTTAATCGTGGAGAGATTAGTCGGTTGATCGGCATGATTAAGGAAAAAGGTTATACCTTGGTCCCTCTCAAGGTCTATTTGAAAAACGGACTGGCTAAAGTGGAAATAGCGCTAGCCAAAGGGAAGAAGGACTACGATAAACGAGAAACTATTAAGCAGCGAGATGCTAAACGCGAAATCCAAAAGGCCATCAAAGAGAGTAACCGGTAATTACCAATTGATATTGACAATTTCGTATGGTATATTATCAATAAGTGCTTGAGGTAATCTTCTTCAGATGCGATACCCTATATGGGGGCGTTCTGGATTCGACGGGGGTAGTTCGGGCATGAGTAGCGAGTCGGGGGGCTGCGGGCCTCGTTAACAACGCGGAGTTAATATAACTGCAAACAACAAACAATTACCTGTAGCTGCTTAATAGCAGTCTTACCCTTCTTTAGCGGATCGCCCATGTTCTCTAGAGAAGGTCATCTCAGTGGGATAGCTCGTCCGGACCGTTACTAACCGGAAAGCGAAATGTAGGTAACTAGCCAATCCTGAAGCCTGTCGTTGGGCGTCGAGGCGGCGAAACTCGAAGTACAGCGACTGCACTCGGAGAAGCTTATGTTGCGTTGCTTTCGGACGTGGGTTCGATTCCCACCGCCTCCACCATACATACTGGTGGAGTTTTTTTCTGTTACTTAAACCATATAGGTATATGAAAAGAAGCGAGAATCCATTCTCGCTTCTTTTCATTATGGAGAAATCATTCTGTCTTGAACTGGGAAGCCGCATTTGATAATTCTTTGAGCGACCGTTCGGGGTCAGACTCCTACCTGAGGGGGTATCCCCGAGGTGAGCATTCAATTAATTAATCGATTTTGTTACGCTGTACCGACGCAACTGCTTTGGCGCTATCTTGCTCGTTTGATTGAATTGATGATATGGCTTGTGCCTGATTCTCTAGTTGCTCTTGGATTTGCCCTATGGCATTTTTCCTTTGCTGTTGCTCATTAGGTTGTTTACGATCCGGCATACATAACCTCCTCTCTTTTGAATGCACGTCCTTCCTCCTTAATATAAACCCCACGATTTTTTTTATGTGAGTGTTGAAAAAGAATGTAAACTCATTGCTAATTCCAGGAGTTTGAAACTTCCTGCATTTTAGTTCGTATTATAGTTTAGAGTTGACATAATAAAAATAATTTTACAACATGTGTTATTATATAATCATAGTGTGAATTTGCTGAGTATGCACAATAATTATGAGATATTTTGAACCAGTTTCTGCTGGGTTTAGTGCTGATCTGCATTTGGCTCAATGGTTTAACTAAATATCCTATGATAAAATGGACAAGAATTGATATGGAGGCGATAAATAAAAATAAGACAATAATTCAAAATGTTACCCATCCCCCTTTTTTCTTCTTTTACTCCTTCTTTTTACTTACATCTTTTAACTCAATTTCCATTAAGCCTATTAGACTAATATTAAGGAGATGCTCAAATGAATGAAAAGGAAATGATACAGTTAGTTCTTGAAAAATTAGTATCTATTGAACAAGATATGAAAAGCATGAAAGATGAACTCAGAAGAGAAATTCTAATGAACAGGCAGGGGATTTCTGAACTAAAAACTGAAGTAGATGATATAAAGCAATCTATGAGGTTTTACAATCATAAAATGATGGAATACGAAAAAGAAATTTTCAAAATGAAGAGTTAATCTTTTATTTCTTAGCAATAAAAACCAGGTGGTATGATTTCCACCTGGTTTTTTCATCTTCCGGCAAGGGACATGATAAGCTGCCCCAAAAGCGGGCCATGTTTAATTGATTATCCTTGGTAAATTGGAATAAACATTCGGGTCTTTGATGGTTTCCATTAAAAAGCCTATATAGTTTTTGGCTCTCTCCAAGTCCATTGTATTAGGATGTTGAATCAATTCAACCGCTCCAGTTAAGATATTAAAGAATTCAATTTTTTCGGGGATGATATTAAAGGCATGATGACAAAAAAAGATAGTGAAGAGAGTCCATGCCCTGGTAAACTCTGGGTTATTAGTAACCATTATTTTTTTAATGATAAGGGATTTCTCCTCCAATAGAGCAAGTGGAATGGTCAATGTTAAGCTCAAATCCCATTCTGGTATGGATACGGATAGCTTTTGGTTAGTATAAAAGGGAGTATCCATATGTTTTATGTTTCGTAAATATTGGATCAGATTGCTTGTCATCAAGCCAAGGACGTGAAAATAATGTTCGCGTGAATGGAAAAGATCTATTTTTTTGTTCCAGTGTCTATGTATGGAGTGTAGAACGCAACACACTGATCGAGAGGATGGTGGTAGAGCAAAAAAGTCTCTAACCGTCTGATTTACAGTATATTCAACCAGATCACGCCAATCATAAACATCCTTTTCTTTCTTGAGTAAATGTTTTTGCCAAAATGAAGAAGGGCAATCTAGAAAATCGTTTAGATGGTAGTCGGTGAGATTGTTAATTTTTATCAGACGGTTAGACATGAAAATCATCCTTTACTTAATAAATTTAAGGAACGGAAACAAAAGAACGAGCAAATGCTGCCCCGAATTCCCTGCATATTGGCTTTTCTGCATGGGAAGGACTCATCTCAATTTTTAGCCCCTCCTGAACAATGGTTGCGTTACATTCTTGTAGTTTTTTTTGGAAAGTGTCAACTGCTGCACAAAACTCTGGATAGGCATGGTCACCTGAACCAAATACGGCTGCTTTTTTTCCGGAAAGATTTATCCCATCCATGTCTTCATAGAAATCAAGAAAATCGTCAGGCAGTTCTCCATCCCCCCAAGTATACGAACCGATTACAATTCCATCATATTCCAAGAGATCGTTAGCAGAAGGATTAGACATTACTTCTTTGATAATCGGATCCATTCCTTCTTCACGCATCCCTTCAGCGACAAGATTGGCAATATCCTCTGTATTTCCCGACATGCTGGCAAACAAGATTAAGATTTTAGACATATAATTCACTCCTTTATTTTGAAAATAATTATCATTATCATGTATAGTTATTATAATGGCGCTGATAATCGTTGTCAATTAAAAAGTGGTAAAATGGAAAAGAAGCTCGTACTATATAATGAGAATAATAATCGCTATTTATAGAAAGGCTGTGCCCAATGAATAACCATAAAAATCTCTCTGAGCGACTCGCTTTCTTATCTGTATAAATTGGAAGATATGAAACACGTAAACTCGGGTCCATCTTTTTTTCAACAAGAGACATCATTATATGCTATTTTGTTGTTTAAGGAAGCTAACGGAGACATTGTCATAGACGGACGAAGCTATCCCTTGCACCAGCAAAAGGTTTTCATCTTACCGCCCGATGCTACTGTAAAGTTTCTTATACATTTGGATTACCCAGCAGATTATTATCAGATACGGTTTCATGCTCTGCAAGCTGCGGATAAGGGCCATTTCGCCCCTGCGGAACTAAACTGCCCGAGATTGTGGACGTCCATCATTTTTGGAGCTAACCTTCTGACGGCCTTTATTTTTTCTCCGATTTGGGGAAAACTTGCGGACCGTTATGGGCGTAAATTGATGCTTGTTCGCTCGGGAATATCCATGGCTATCATCATTACGTTAATGGGTTTTGCAACCAACCACATTTACCTGTTGTTGTTACGTTTGTTAAATGGAATGATGGCTGGATTCATTCCGGCTGCTATCGCTTTAACAGCCACGAATACTCCAAAGGAGAAGACAGGGTATGCATTGGGCATTTTACACGCCGGATCCGTGGCTGGGACCATTTGTGGTCCCTTATTGGGTGGGTTACTAGCCGATTCGTTCGGATTCAGCGCAGTCTTCTCCTATACCGGATTATGTATTTTCGCGGCCACTATGATGGTCATTTTTTTGGTTAAAGAAAATTTTGAAAAAAAGAAGGGCAAGTAATGACAAGCTTTGTGCAAGATTTCAGGAAAATTGTTTCCAAGAAACCCATTGCCTCCGTTTTTGTCTCCGCATTAATTATCAGATCAGCGATGGTGGGTACATTACCTCTCATCCCGCTGTATGTCCAGGAATTGGCACCTAGTCAAGAAAACCTTGCTTTTTTAGCCGGATTTACTACGGCAGTGTTGGGGGTGGCCAACATGACTTCCGCTCCGCGACTGGGGAAGTTAGGAGACAAGTTTGGCTCGCAATATATTCTAATCTGTGCAGTATTTGGTGCTATCCTGTTCACTGTCCCACAAGCATTTGTTCAAGAATTGTGGCAGCTAATCGTGCTGCGGTTCTGTACCGGTGTGTGCCTTGGTGGCATGACGCCTTCCATCAATGTACTCATTCGTCATTATGCGCCAGAAGGAATGGAAAGCCGAACCTACAGCTATTCCAATTCTGCTATATTTCTGGGCGGTATGGTAGGATCCATAGGAATGGGAGCCATCGCCTCTCAGTTCGGCTTGCCGATGATCTTTATTTGTTCAGCCGTTCTTTTACTATTGAATAATTTTTGGATGAAATGGACCATTATTGTCCAAATACGACTTCAACGCGAGGCAAAAGGAACTTAATTGGAGGAAGGAGAGAAGTGACATAGTGTCGCTATCTTTCTGTTTAGTTGCGATTTTTAACATTTTTTGAAATATGTAAAATAACGCCAAATAAAATGGTCATAATATATATGAAAGCAAATATACCTAACATGCTGTATCCTCCTTTGGATGGAAGAATTAAACAGAAAATTATTTTTAAAATTTTAACATAAATAGATAATGAAAATCAATATCATTTACTATTATCACGTAGGGATGAGATAATTGATTAACATTTTCATATAGTGGGAAAGATTGCAAATCGTACCGACTTTATTAGAGAATATTATCAAGCTTTTCTGAATGGAAATGAACTAGGAATTGTTCCCATGACTTCTATTGATGAATTGTCAGGATGGATATATGATTTCCAAAATCGATACGAGATGATCTAGAGAAAACGTTTTTACCTACAATTGTGTTTGAAGGAGATCTTTTGAAAAAATGGTTTGTGATTAAAAGAAAGAGTTTATCATAACTATACCACGAAGTTTTAGAGGAGGGAGAAAAATGCAGTTTAGGATAGAAAAGGATACATTAGGGGAAATCAAAGTACCTGCAGATCGATTGTGGGGAGCGCAAACACAGCGCAGTATTCAAAATTTTAAAATCGGTACGGAAAAAATGCCCCAAGAGATCATCCGGGCATTTGCTATCTTAAAGAAAAGTGCCGTCTGTACAAATCAAAAGCTTGGCCTGTTGGAAGCGGAAAAGGCGGAGGCTATCGTTCAGGCAGCAGATGAAATACTAGATGGAAAATGGGATGACCATTTCCCGTTGGCAGTCTGGCAAACAGGCAGTGGAACCCAATCGAATATGAATATCAATGAAGTCATTGCAAATCGCGCCAACCAGCTATTAGAGCAAGGCGGCAGCGTCCATCGAATTCACGCTAACGATGACGTGAACCGATCACAAAGTTCGAATGATACGTTCCCTACGGCCATGCATATTGCTGGAATTTTAGCGATTGAAAATCTAGTATTGCCAGCCCTGTCTAAGCTGGAAGAAACCTTTCGAATAAAGGTAGAGGAATTTAAGGATATCATTAAAATCGGCCGAACTCATTTGCAGGATGCCACTCCCTTAACATTAGGACAGGAAGTAAGCGGTTGGCATCGGATGCTGAAAAAAAGTGGAAAAATGATCGAGGAAAGTACTGAATTTATGAGAGAGCTCGCTATTGGCGGTACAGCTGTAGGCACTGGCATAAATGCACATCCTCAATATGGTGAGATGGTAGCGGAAGAGATAAGCAGGTTAACAGGGAAAAGATTTCTATCTGCTTCAAACAAGTTTCATGCCCTAACCAGCCATGATGAAATCGTGTATGTACATGGAGCTTTAAAAGCGCTCGCAGCCGATCTCATGAAAATCGCGAACGATGTTAGATGGCTAGCCAGCGGGCCGCGATGCGGTATTGGTGAAATCACGATTCCGGCCAATGAACCGGGAAGCTCCATCATGCCGGGAAAGGTCAATCCCACTCAAAGCGAGGCCGTAACCATGGTGGTTTGCCAAGTAATGGGGAACGATGCTGCGATTGGATTTGCGGCTAGCCAGGGGAACTTTGAGCTGAACGTCTTCAAGCCTGTCATTATTTATAATTTTCTTCAATCCGCAAAGTTACTGGCTGATGCAATGCTCTCCTTTAACGACCATTGTGCTGTCGGTATTCAACCGAACCTGGATGCAATTAAATACAATCTCGAAAGATCGCTTATGCTTGTAACGGCATTGAATCCGCATATCGGATATGAAAATGCGGCTAGAATCGCTAAAGCGGCTCATCATGAGGGATTAACGTTGAGAGAAGCCGCTATCAGGAGTAATTTATTGACGGAAGAACAATTTGATCAGATCGTCAGGCCCGAAAACATGATTCAACCTAAGGAATAAGAAAAAGTATTCTTCAGGTTGCATGATTCATTTTCGATGCAAAGGAATCTCAGTTTTTAAAGGGGATAGCCCATTGCCGATTGCTTTTCATTCGAGAGGTTACAATTTTATCGATACGGAATTTTCCGAAGCATTAAGTTGATGAATGATACGGCTTCCCTCTAAACAATGGGGAAGTTTTGTTTTTAGTAAAACGAGTGTATAAACGCCCAAGCTTGACCGCGAAAGGATAAATATAAGAACGAGACGATTTTTAAAATTATTCACTATCCTTGGTAATGTTGATTACAATGGTATGGAAAGAAATTTTAATTATTGAGGAGGACTTTTGGTGGCTAAATATACATGGGTTGACAAAGATACGTGTATTGCTTGTGGAGCATGCGGCGCAACGGCTCCCGATATTTACGATTATGATGATGAAGGGCTTGCGTATGTCATCCTGGATGATAACCGTGGTATCGCGGAAATCCCGAATATCCTTTGGGATGACATGAATGATGCAGCAGAAGGGTGCCCAACAGACTCTATTAAAATTCAAGATCAACCTTTTAATAAGTAATACAAGTCAGATAAAAAAACCACCCGATGGGTGGTTTTTACTTAGTTAAAGTCCAAAGTCCATTAGAGTAAGAGCTGACATAATATTTATTCTTGTAACGCATGGCATTACTTATATTAGGACAAACAAAGATTGATTTAATCATTTTGGGCTGTTCAAGGGAAGAAATAAACAAGCCCTTGTTCGTGCAAAGGAAGTACTGATCTTGGTTATCAGGCAGGATATTAAATATTTTGAATTGATAAGGAAATTGCAAAATCCAGCTAGTATCAGCTTTGATATAGAGCTGTCCTTCCTTTGAGATGGCAAACCATTTTTCGTTTAACCACACGAATTTGACCATATCTTGATCGGCTGGAACTTGGGTCCACGCTTGATTAGGAGTGAAGTGAAAAATGCCTTTTTCTGTGGAAATCATCAATTCCTCCCCATTAGAAGCAGCATCATAAAGATGCTGCCAATCAGGTTCAAAGCCATTCACTAACTTCCAGCTCTCGTCATGATTTCGCCATAAGCCATATTTATTGAATAAGGTCACCTGTCCTTGTAACATAAAAATTATTGTGTCGATATGAATATCATGGATACAGCAAATCCATTGATCTTTTTCCCTTACAAATACACCCTTGTCTGTTTGTAAGTAAAGTTTTTCTTCCATCGACTGAAATTGGTAGGTCGTGATGTCATAGGGAAGTTCTTCGTTTTTATAGCTCCAATTGAATTCGTTTTCCGTGTTGAGAATACCTTCATTTGATGTGGCAATCCATACCTGGTTATCATAGACAATCATGTCGGAAACGTTCAGATTTTGAAATCCCTGAAACCACTCGTTCGGTTCGCAGGAGCTTTCCACGGAATGCACACCAGCACTAATCCATTCCTGACCGCTGGCGGCGACTCGCCAAACATGCCCTTTCTTTTGATCTACCGGGATCATTTTTTTCTCTTTCCACGATATTCGGAAAACACCACCTCGTGCTTCTTTGCTGCCATCGCCGTAGGCAGCTACATAAATATGGTTTTGACCAGTGTGAATATCTAAATACCCACGCTGAGGCTGATCATTATGGATGGTAAACCAATCCTCTTGCTGGCTATCTGTAATCCTCTTCTCTTTTAAGTTTAAAGCTTTGACACAGCCGAACCGTCCGGCGGTACTCCGGCAGGAACCGGTAGCAATCAAGAGATGGTCATCGTAAAAATTGATGGAAGAAATCATGGAAAATCGTTCCTTATTGATTAACTTCCAATTCCCATTGTGTAAAGCCCATAATCCACCTAGAGTGGGATGAACTTTTGTCCCTAACAACCAAATGCCATCTTGGGTAACACTAATGGTTCTTATTTCCGGTTTCCTCCCTTGAATGCTGTAAAATGGATCAAGCCGCATCCAAGAAAACCCTTGATTATTCGAATAATAGAGAGAGTGAGAGGAGTGGGTAAGCCATGTGTTCTCATTTATAGCTACAATGGTCCAGAGTGTAGAGGAGGGGATACCCTTTGCCCGGTGAGTCCAGGTTAATCCATCATCAAAACTAACGAGAACAGAACCTCTATCCCCGCAGGTTAAAATGAGCTTAGAGCTGGGGTCACAATAGATATGCCGGTGACGGGAATAAGTCTTTTTCACGAAAGACCATGGTCCAGAGGGTTCTTTACGATATATCCCATTCCCGTCAGCTTCCAGGAAGTAAGTTCCATTTGGCGAGATGTTAACAGCTGTAGCTGAACCCCCAAATAATCCATCGGTTACTTTTTTCCATGAGGTCCCCATCATGTTTCCTCCTTCATCTGTTTCTTGCCAATTGTGTTGAGTGACTTCTTACTGGCAAGGGATTGTTGTCCCTGTGGGACTTCGATCATAAAAGTTATGGATTTAATTGACAATGATAATTATTATCAAATATAATGATATTAATTATCATTTATTTTCGAAAAAAATCAATCAGTTTTTTAACCTTTATTTTAAGGGGGTTAAATCTTTATGGAGGAATGGAATGACCGAACTTACAAAGAAAAAATGATAAATCAGTTAATCGAAATGGAAACTTATAAGAGTGATGATGGACGACAACTATATGAGTTAACGAAAGAAGAGCTGGTGGTAAGGATATCCAAGAGTATATAATCTTTATCTGCATATGATCGATTATATGAATGACATCCATTGTCCAATAACAAGTTAAATGAAAGGATAAAATGATTTTGCTGAAAGGGCTAATCACGTCTGCACTTGATCTTGCATCTGTAAAAGAAGTGGAAGAATTGCTTCTGCGAATTGGCAGAGGGGTACGGGGAATAATCTTGGCGAGTACTAAAAACCGTGGTAACTGTCACTAATTTGACCGTGAAAAACAAAAAATTGACAGAAGTACAAAATAGCCAAATGGTATGAAATAAAGACCTTTAAGCTATCGTTATGCTAAAAATAATTATTCTCATATTGACTTTTTCTCTTTTTTGCGTATTCTGATACTGATAATTAATCCCAATGTCGGTTTGGAAAATAGCACCTTCAATAGGTGCTGGGAAAAGAGATTAAGCATCCGGATCTTCTAACGTACAGATGGAACTGGGACGCTTGATGCGAAGGACAAGAGCTTCATAAACCCGGAAAAGATAGTTCATCTGCTCTGTGTCGAGAAAGGCCGTATCAAAATCTTCCGCTATCGCTAAATCCAGGTTGTGTGAACCGGTAGCTACGATCACACCAGCTTTTCCTTTGATAACCGGAGATTGAAAAACACCATCCGTGACCAATTCACGAACATGCTCGATTTCCAATACATTGGTTCCTTGGTGAACCCGGTGAAGCAGGGAAAACAACTCAGGGGATAAAACCATTGCATAAGGTCCGGTATGTCCCATCTGCTGTAATTTATTAATCGCTTCTACTACATCGCTAAAAGCTTGTCCTGACTTCATCCAATCGGTATGAATGTGGGTAAGGCGTCCTTTAACGTTCATTAATCCTGGCAAATCGAATTCTTTCGAACCATTAAATATGAGATTATCTTCCAAGCGGGAGCATTGGATAGCAGCATTGGCAGAAGGGCTCATATCAATCGGCATTCCCAACGTATTGGCTTGCTGGACATCTCGCCAATATAAAATAAAATCCTTATATAATAAAGGGATGGACAAATTGACCCTCTTAGTGGGTTTCGACATTTCAATTGTTTCTCCCCGAAGACTGATCCCTCCACCCAGTGAATCTTCAAAAATATCATTGCTTACGCTTTGAATGCCTTCCCCTAGTGGTCCATAAATATCAATAAACCTCCGACCAATTAATTGTCTTTTTGCCGCCTCTATTACGGTTTCATCCATCCGTCTCCAATCTTGTTCATTTAAGGGCGAATCGGGAAACTTTCGTTTTTTTTCCATATCCAAAAAACCTCCTTTTTCAATATGCAGAAATTATTTCTTAAGACTTCCTACCGTTAATCCTTTTCGCTGTGTAATAGGGTGTAAGGTTGTCAAGGTATTTACGGTAACGGTGGATTGACTATGCTCTGAATTACTGACTTTTTCATGAGCTGCTGACAATACATGATGGTGTTCAGATGGTTTTTCAGCTCGACTTCCATTCAGATTTGGAAAGTATCTTTCATTTAGGCGAGTAAGGATATCCTTGATTGTCAGATAATCGGCTCTTGTTTGTTCCAACATGGATGTTAAAGTTTGTGCTCGTTCTTCATCTTTAAATTGATATAAAGCCAGATCTAAGTGCTCAAGAAAATTGTGCAAACCGAATTTCTCCAAGTTTATGTCTTGAAGAAGAGTGATAAACTCTGAATGATTGTTCTCGTCTGGTTGTTCGTTTTCTATAAAGCGGGCCAATTTAGGAATAAAGAGCTCTAGTCGCTCTAATCGCTGTTCTTCCTCTTCAAAAATGTGGTGGTAATACAGGCGTTCATGCTCATCTTGCGAATTGGTGATGGCAGGGGAGAGTATGTCCATAAAGGCATGTATGCCATTCTGAGTTCGCAGAAAAACACCATGAAGCTGGGTGAGATCTTCCATCATAACGCTTTCCTCCTTTCATTAAAATTTCACTTCTATTTGTAATAATGAAGCATATTTTCTGCATTTGATTGTACTACATATTAGAAATAATATCCAATTTTTCGTGCCATATACCGGTGCCTCTTCTATCTAATTGTATATTTTCAACTTGGATAGAATGAAAAGAAGCCAGCCTTTTAAAGGCTAGCTATAAAGAAATATAGGGGTCGAGAAAGCCAAACTTAAAGGATAGGAGTCTATCACAATTCTTATTATATTAAAAATGATAATCATTATCAATATCTAATTTTAAAAATAACTAGATTATTCATAAAAAAACTTTCTGGGTGGGTAACTCCTAACGGGAGTCAAAGTATCAAG
Organism: Brevibacillus sp.; assembly: GCA_036676475.1. GTDB lineage: Bacteria > Bacillota > Bacilli > Aneurinibacillales > RAOX-1 > LC029. Next base: position 14,719 of record JAKFCU010000004.1, on the reverse strand, counting down.
TCATTTGGAAATACTCCCATTATTCAATATAAGTTCAATAGAAAAGATGTTAATGAAGTCAATGCAGGGTGTCAAGTCTTGACAAGGATAGAGGAACCCTATTATCATTATTAATGATAATCATTTTCAAAGAAACGAGAAGGGCGGTCAGATCATGTCAAACGAAATATTTCAGCAATTGAATCGAATGATCTTTTCCGTTTCAGATGTTATCCAACAAGAATGCCATGCCTATGATATAGTGCGGTTTCCTTTCATTACTCCTTTTTTCTGTTTTATCCGTAAAGGAACAGGATATGTAGAGGTTAACGGAACGACTCATCGGCTTGAAACGGGTAATGTTCTTTTTTTCGATCCGACTCTAGAGTTAAAAATTCAGGCGGATGAACAACATTCACTAGAACTGTATGTTGTGCTTTTTACCTATTTAACGGAGTCGAAGCAGCTGAACAATCAGCATCTATATGAAAAAGAAGGATATTTCCCCATCAAGGGCGAGATATACATTAGAAGTCAATCACAAATCCTTCACCTATTAGAAGAATTAAATGCAAGTATGAAAAGCATTGATGAAAGTGAAAGGTTTCGCCAAAAAATATTATTGGAAAGACTTTTCTATATTTTTGTTCAGGACTTGTATGCCTCAACTACAAGCGAGGATGCACTCCAAGCGATTGAGCATACAGTTAAATATGTGGACCGGCATTATATGACGAAAATTTCCCTGGAAGACCTTTCGAAAAAAGCAAGAGTGAGTCCCAGCTATTATTCCCGCTTGTTTAAGATGAGTACAGGTGTCAGCCTTTCAGATTACGTGACTCGTCTGAGGATCAACCGGGCAAAAGAGCTGCTCTTGATGCCTAACTATCGTTGTAAAGAGGTTGCCCAAAGTTTGGGGTATGTGGATGAGTTTTATTTTAGCAAGATGTTCAAAAAAGTGCTTGGCGTTTCTCCAACGGATTATACACAAAAAAACAAGAAGAGTATCGTAACAAAATAGTTCATGAAAATGAATATGAAACTCCATGGATTTCTTAGGTGAAAGAAAGTATCATTCTTAACGATAATAATTTTCAATATCAAGGGGGATTTTCATGAACGTACATAAAAGAAAAGGGATCAGTATTCTTATGATGGCAATTATGCTGCTGGTTGGATTGCTTACTGGTTGCGGATCAACGGAACAGGCAGTAACTAGCGAAAAGCAAGCCGAAACGAATGGAGCGAAAAATACATCAGCCAGCGAGCCTGCCAAAAAAGAAAAAAGAACGATCAAACACGAACTAGGTGAAACTGAAATCACAGGAACTCCTCAACGGGTTGTAGCTTTGGAGTATTCTTTTGTGGATGCTTTGGCATCCCTTGGAGTTTCCCCAGTAGGCATTGCCGATGACAATGATCCATCTAGTATTATTGAGCCTATCAAAAAGGTGATCGGAGAATATACTTCGGTAGGTTCCCGTTATGAAACGAATCTGGAGCTTATTAGTTCATTGAAGCCTGATCTTATTATCGGTGACATCAAGCGTCACAAGGAAGTGTATGAGGAACTAAAGAAAATCGCACCAACTATCCTTTTAGACAGTTTTGGAGCCGATTATAAGGCAAATCTCGCTTCTCTTCCGGTCATAGCAGATGCCGTTGGATCACTCGAAGCAGCGGATAAACGCTTGTCAGAACACGAGGCCAAAATCAATGAATTGAAATCGATGGTTCCCAAAGATGAAACACGTACTGTTCTTCCGGCTGTTGTCAACGAAAAAGGCTTCTGGGGGCATTCATCCAAAGCTTATGCCGGTTCATTAATGGAGCATCTTGGCTTGAAAGATGCCGTTCAAAGTGAAGAAGCTTATAATAAAATGACGTTGGAGCAATTGGTGGAATTTAACCCGGATATCTTATTCCTTATGAACAAGCCTGGGGATAAGAGTGTAATTGACGAGTGGAAGAATAATCCATTATGGCAACAGGTTAGTGCAGTAAAAAACGGACATGTTTATGAAGTGGACCGAGCTTTGTGGTCCCTTTCACGAGGATTGATTTCTGCTGAGACGATCTCTGAAGAAGCCCTTACCTTTTTATACGGCAAACAGAATAAGTAATTGATCGAAAAGCGGGTAGCCCCCGCTTTTCCACGTACATTCATAGAATGGGAAGTGACAAGTATTGGGTATAACAGTTCAAGGTGAGCCGGTTGTCAGTCATGGAGCAAGATCTTCTACTCGCCTGTTTACCGCGTCTCTGCTACTTCTGATTGGAGGATCCTTGCTTGTATTGGGGATTCTCTTAAGTGTAGTTATTGGGGTAGCTGATATTAAAATTCAAACGGTTTTAGAATCCGTTCTTTCTTTTAATCAGTCCAAAGAGCACCTCATTGTTCGAACACTACGTTTACCTAGAGCAATGCTTGCGGTGTTTGTTGGGGCCAATCTGGCGGTAGCCGGAGCACTTATGCAGGCCATTACACGCAATCCACTTGCCTCTCCACAGGTATTCGGAATCAATGCCGGCGCCTCTTTTACCGTGGTGGCTTCTATTGTTTTATTCCCTGGTTTATCCTCTTCCTCCCTCGTTTATTTTGCTTTCGTCGGGGCCGCAATGGGAGGCATGATTGTTTATTCAGCTGGCGGGCTGGGAGGAATGACACCAGTAAAGTTAGCCCTTGCAGGGATGGCCGTTCATTTGCTATTGTCCTCCTTGACAGAAGGGATAATGATACTCCATGAAAATAGCACGCAGAATGTTATATTCTGGCTTACGGGAGCGATTGACGGAAGTGATTGGGAAGATATACATACTCTCTTTCCTTGGTCCATCGTGGGGATGATCGGAGCGATTTGCCTTGCAGGGCCCATCACTATTCTTGGCTTAGGAGAGGATGTGGCAAAAGGACTCGGGCAAAAAATTGCTTTGATCCGCTTACTGGCTGGTTTGGTTGTGATCGTACTGGCTGGAGCTTCTGTTGCCGTTGCTGGTCCCATCGGATTCATTGGGTTGATTATCCCTCATATTATGAGGCATTGGCTCGGGGTGGATTATCGTTATGTGATTCCATTCTCGGCTTTATTCGGGGCCATTCTATTGGTTTATGCTGATGTACTCTCGCGTTTTATTGCGTATCCCTTTGAGTCTCCTGTAGGGATTGTAACGTCCTTGATTGGTGCTCCCTTTTTTCTATACTTGGTTTATCAAGGGAGGAAGCTAAAATGAGGAGAACCATGGCATTCGTAGGGAAAAGAAAAGGATTTTCTCTTTCTCCGATTCGTTATATTTTTTTCTTTACGCTCCTTATTCCCATTTTTTCTGTTGTCAGTCTGGGGATTGGAGCCGTTTCGATTACTCCGCTGGAAGTATGGTCAGTCTTAACGGGACGTGGGGATGAGCAGCATGTATTTATCATTGAGAATTACCGGATTCCGCGCATGGTCCTTGCTATATTGGTTGGTTCGGGTCTTGCCATTTCAGGTACGATCCTGCAAAGCGTTATTCAAAACCCTCTAGCCTCACCAGATGTCATCGGGATTACGAAGGGAGCTGGGCTAGCTGCCTGTATGGTGATGATCTTATTTCCTAAATCGCCGGTGTATGTATTGCCTGTTTCGGCCTTTGCCGGTGCGGCTTTGGTCGCCATTGTCCTCTATTGGTTTTCTTATAGAAGAGGTGTCCAGCCATCTACATTAGCGTTGGTCGGTATTGGGCTGGGGGCGGTCTGTCAGGCAGGCATTCAATATCTGATGGTCAAATATCCCGTAGATGTTAATCTAGCATTAGTTTGGTTAGCGGGAAGTTTATGGGGGAGAAATTGGGAAGAAATAGTGGGCGTACTCCCTTGGATTCTTATTTTACTGCCGTTGGTCATCCTGTTCGCGATGAAACTGGATATTCTAAGTTTTGGGGATGAGGTGGCGGAAGGGTTAGGAGAGAATGTCAAGCGGCTTCGAGTCATCTTGCTCGGGATGGCGGTTGCTTTAGCTGGTGCATGTGTAGCAGCAGTCGGTTCCATTGGATTTGTCGGTCTGATTGTTCCGCACATGGCTCGACGTCTTGTAGGAGCAAAACATAAATGGAGTTTGCCTGTTTCTGCTTTGCTCGGCTCCTTATTTATCCTTGTGGCAGATAGTTTGGGGAGAGGTTTATTCCCTCCTTTTGAAATACCTGCAGGGATCGTGACTGCTGTAGTGGGAGCCCCGTACTTTTTATTTCTCTTGCGACAAGAAAAGAAAGGGAGATAATGGAGAATGCAATCTATGAAAAAAAGGGTGAAGTTTGATGTCTAAGCTATCTGCGGAACAGCTTTCCCTATCCTATGATTCCGTGCAAGTAATTGATAATATAAATCTAAAGGTATCAGAAGGTGATATCACCGTTTTAATCGGATCCAATGGAAGCGGGAAGTCAACCATACTTCGCTCGCTTGCTCGATTGATGAGACCGGAAAAAGGTTCGGTTTATTTAAACGGTAAGGATATTCACAAACTACCGACTAGGGAAGTAGCAAAGCGGCTGGCTATCTTGCCACAGGGTCCGCTGTCTCCGGAAGGATTAACGGTGGAAGAGTTGATTTATTATGGGCGTCATCCGCATAAAGGGATTTTTTCAAAAACTTCCAAAGAAGATCATGAAATGGTTTCATGGGCGCTTGAAGCAACCAGAATGTCTGCGTTTGCGGATCGGCCTCTTGAGGCTTTGTCAGGCGGACAGCGCCAGAGAGCTTGGATTGCGATGGCTCTAGCGCAAGGAACGGAACTGCTCTTGTTGGATGAACCCACTACCTATCTGGATTTGGCTCACCAGATTGAAGTTTTGGAATTGTTGCGACAGCTAAACCGGGATTTTTCTCGAACGATCGTGATGGTACTCCATGATTTGAATCAGGCTGCCCGTTATGCAGATTATTTAATAAGTATAGCTCACGGGGGAATCTATCAAGAGGGCGTACCGCAAGAGGTATTCACCGAGCAGATGCTCCGTGACGTCTTTGGGTTGGACTGCTATATCATGAAAGACCCGGTTGCGGGTGCACCGATGTGTATCCCGATCGGATCCATGCTTGGACGCTCCTCAAACTTCTAAACAAACTTTGAATAAAAGTAGACCGAAACCTCCCGACTTTTATCATGTTTAAAAAAGTTTGTTTGTAAAATGATAATTATTATCAATCTTGGGTATAATTCTATTAAGACGAAAAAGAAGGCATCCCCAAAAGGATGCCCAAGAAAGTTTTATATCTTTGGTTCAAACGTTTTGCAATCCGTTTCTTCGGAATGGGAAGCCTGTTGTGCGCCGCGACGATTCACTACAAAAATGGATGAGGCGTTGCACAGGTTTCCTGCTGCCCAATGTGTACAGCTATTCACTTCACATTTTACATCTTTGGCCATATTGTCACCTCCCTTACTTTATGTTTGACAAAACTTATAATTATTAATCTGAATTCCCTTAATTTCTTATTATAATAATAATGCATGAACTATGTATGAGAACGAAAAAGAGGTCTGATAAGTCGAGGCCACTGAAAAAGTCCCCTTAAGTTAATAAAAGGTATAATTCCTCATTATTCTGAGGGAATTATACCTTTTTTGCTGTATAATTATATTATCAATGTCAAGCGGGTGGATACTATGATAAAAAATCAACAATCCATGATTTTCAGTCCATATATGGCTATTTATGATTTAGTTGTTCCAAAGGATAATATGTTGCGTAAAATTAACGATCTGGTCGACTTCTCTTTTGTTTATGATGAACTTAAGGATAAATATTGTCTTGATAACGGTCGAAACGCCATCGACCCTATTCGCATGTTCAAATATTTATTACTGAAGTCTATCCACGACTTGTCTGACGTCGATATCGTTGAGCGTTCGAAATATGACATGTCATTTAAGTATTTTCTAAACATGGCACCAGAAGAAGCAGTGATTGAAGCAAGTTCTCTGACGAAGTTCCGAAAACTTCGATTAAAAGATGTAAACCTTTTGGACATACTTATCAATAAAACCGTTGAAATTGCCATTGAGAAGGAAATCATCAAAAGTAAAGCCATTATTGTGGACGCCACCCATACAAAAGCCCGCTATAATCAAAAGACCCCCAAAGAAATTCTAATGGACCGATCCAAAAAGCTAAGAAAAGCTGTATACCAAATAGATGAAAATATGAAACGTAAGTTTCCCTCCAAAACGACAACGGATGCCCTGGAGGATGAAATTGACTATTGTCAAAAACTCATTGATGTGATCGAAAAGGAAGACAGCCTTACTCAGTATCCAAAAGTAAAGGAACAGTTAAACCTTTTAAAAGAAACAGTTGCCGATGATATCGAACATCTACAGATTTCAGAAGATCAAGATGCAAAAGTAGGACATAAAACTGCCGATTCCTCATTTTTTGGATATAAGACACAGATGGCCATAAGTGAAGAACGGATTATTACTGCCGCAACAGTTACGACAGGAGAAAAAAATGACGGAAAACAATTAAAAATGCTAATCGAAAAAAGCATCAAAGCTGGAATGCAAGTCGAAACCGTAATGGGTGATGCAGCCTATTCTGAAAAGGGAAACATTGAATATACAAATGAGAATGAAATAAAATTAGTAGCCAAATTAAACCCTTCTGTAACGCAAGGTTTCCGTAAAAAAGAAGATGAATTTGAGTTCAATAAAGATGCTGGAATGTATGTTTGTAAGGCTGGGCATATGGCAATACGGAAAGCACGACAAGGTAAAAAAGGTGTAGCCGCTAATCAAGTGGACACCTATTATTTTGATGTAGAAAAATGTAAAAATTGTCCCTTTAAGGATGGATGTTATAAAGAAGGTGCTAAAAGCAAAACTTATTCTGTTACTATTAAATCCAATATACATACAGAGCAGGAAAAATTCCAAAGAAGTGACTATTTTAAGGAAAAGTCGAAAGAACGATATAAAATAGAAGCCAAAAATAGCGAATTAAAACACAGACACGGGTATGATGTTGCGGAATCCTCGGGTCTTATTGGCATGGAATTACAAGGAGCAATGGCAATCTTCACCGTAAATTTAAAAAGGATATTGACACTAATGGGTTAAAAAACGGGATAAATCCGAGGTGAAATAAAAGAAAAGACGGCTCTCCCATTCAGAAAAGTGAATAGGAAGTCGTCTTTTTATTGAAACCACATTATTACTGAGAAAAAAACGTTAGTTTTTCAGTGGCCTCGATAAGTCAGGCTTCTTTTTCGTTCTTAAAAAAATATGACCATGATGTCAGCTTTATTTTATTTGCGTAGAATTTGTGAGCTTCAAGACCCTTAAAGGTTATTAGTGGGAATATAGTGATATAGGTGATATATATCACTTAAATGAAAAAAATTATCATATACAATAAAAAAGGAATAAATGACGTTGATAATCATTTTCAAGTATGGGAGAGTTGTAAGATGACACAAGCAACAAACCGTATACGATCATATCACCTTTACAGTAATCAAATAAGGGAATGGGAGGAGCCTTTCGATGGAGGCGTTGCTGGAATTTCACTCCGTTAGCAAAACATTCAGTGGAAAAACGGTTCTTGACAATTTTTCCTTATCGCTGAAAAAGGGGGAAGTGATTGCCATTTTAGGACCTTCAGGATGCGGGAAAACAACCATACTCAATATTGCTGCGGGTCTTGTCAAACATACGCTTGGTAAAGTGGCAGCCCATACGAACCGCTTCGGTTATGTTTTCCAGGAACCTCGCTTAATCCCCTGGAAAACGGTGTTAGACAATGTTCACTTTGTCATGGGAAAACGGGATGAAAAGGAAATGAAAGAGAAGGCAATGGAGGTTCTAAGTAAAGTTGGTTTGAAACAGGTGAGTCATTTCTACCCAAAACAACTATCAGGGGGAATGAAACAGCGGGTCTCGATTGCTAGAGCCTTAGCTTCTGATCCCCAAATCATTCTGATGGATGAACCATTTTCAGCCTTAGATGTGTCTCTAAAAAGAGAGATGCAAGAGGACGTTGCCCGCTTGATAGCAGAGAAGGATATCGGTGTTCTTTATGTTACGCATGACGCGGAAGAGGCAGCAAGACTTGCCGATCGTGTTTTGCTGTTTTCCAAAGATTGCACCTCGTTTACAAAGGAAATCAGACTCTCTACACTTAGGGAGAATCGTAATGATGACGATATTCAACAAATGAAAAAACAACTAAACTCATGTTTAATAGGGGGATAAAAGATGGCAGGCAAATTTAAAGCCACAAGTATATTTCTAAGTGTGTCACTATTATTTTCAAGCTTGCTGGCAGGATGTTCGAGTCAAAGTACACCGACGCAACCGCAGCCCGCTCAGCAGACTCAACCAAAGGAAAACAGTAATCAAGTCGATAAACTTCCTGTGCTTACTGTTCAAGCTCCCTTGGGAATTTCGATAGCCGCTCCAATTTACAATATAGTAGAAGAGAACAGTTTACAAGACTATACCGAAAAGCTTAGTTTTACGCCGTGGAAAAACCCGGATGAATTACGTGCCAGAATTAGTTCAGGACAGGCGCAAGTATCAGCTGTTCCCACTTATGTCGGGGCTAATCTATACAACCGCGGGATGGATGTGAAGTTGATTAATACGCTGATCTGGGGGATCCTTTATGTGATTGGGCCAGAAGGGAAAGAGGTAACTTGGGAAAGCCTTAAAGGAAAAACCATTCATGTTCCATTCAAGGGTGATATGCCTGATCTTGTTTTTCAGTACTTACTTAAGAAAAATAATTTAGATCCCACTAAAGATGTAAAAATTGAGTATGTATCAGCACCACAGGAGCTTGTCCAACTGCTCGTTGCTGGAAAAGCCAACTATGCTGTGATTCCTGAACATGTTGCGTCACTATCTGTTATGAAAGGGAAAAAAGAGGGGAAAAATCTGGCTAAAGTCATGAATTTACAAAAAGAGTGGGCAAAAGTAACTGGAAAAGAGCCCCGTATCCCTCAAGCAGGAATTCTAGTTTCAGGGGAACTAATTGATAAGCATCCAGAATTAGTGGAGGCTCTTCAGGATCGCATGAAAGAATCCGTTACTTTCCTTAATGAAAAACCGGACAAAGCTGCTGTAACCATTGCCAAGTATCAGGAAGGATTAGAGCCGCAATTTATTCAAAAGATAATCCCATCTTTAAATTTGCAGTATGTTCCGGCAAAGGATGCTAAAGAAGAACTAGAATTCTTCTTTAATGAACTCTCAACTATTTCACCAGAGATCATTGGAGGGAAACTACCAGATGCGGGGTTCTATTACGAAAAGTAAGGGTGATACATTTTTTGTTCAATTCTGTACCGTTTTTATTCTGATAGCAGCTTGGCAGGTACTCTCATTATACCTGCCAAGTATTTTATTCCCCTCACCTATAGAAACCCTAAAGGCTTTTGTTCATATGGTCCAGAGTGGGGAGCTAGTCAAACAGATAGGCGAATCGAGTCTAAGAATGGTCATTGGACTTTTCATTGGCATGATTTTAGCCATTATTTGCGGCTTAATAGCAGGGAACTATTCTATTATTTATGATGCTTTTCGACCACTCCTTTCTCTGTTATTAGGCCTGCCTCCTATCATTCTAGTTGTCCTTGCGATGGTATGGTTTGGTACGGGTTGGATCGTACCGATCTTTGTGGTTAGTGTGCTTGTATTCCCAAGTATCTATTTAAATACGGCAGATGGATGGCGCAATATTGATAAACAATTACTGGAAATGGCCCATCTGTATAAGAGCTCCCCTTTTCATACATTGAAACATATTATTCTGCCAGGATTAGCGGTCCCGATCTTTACGGCCATTTCACTTGCCTCAGGCTCTGCAGTCCGAATTACGATTATGGCAGAATTACTTGGCTCAGATAATGGGATTGGCTATTCATTAGCATTAGCAAGAGTCAACATTGATACGGCAAGAGTGTTTGCTTGGACCTTGGTGAGTGTTGCCATTATCATCATTTTAGATCACTTCATTATTCATCCCTTAAAAAGAAAGACGTTAAAATGGAATATGGAGGAAGTTTAATGTACTAAAACTGAAACTAATACCTTGGGTCGGGCAGTATGGGGATAGGGGATTTCTATTCCCTTATTTTAAGATTTAGCTTGTTGAAAGGACACTTAAGGGGAAAAATGTACGCTATTTGCTTCTGTATGCCTTTTATAGGGGGTTGAAGGGAGTGTTAAGAGAGCTTTTTCCCTTATTTATCTTTTTTTCCACCCTTATTTATAAATAAGGTCCATTTTTTCCTCTATTTCAGTTTCTCCGCTATCTCTTTGATTTTTGGCAGGTTCATATCCCAACCGGCCACCGCACCAATGTAGCATTCTTCACCGTCAGGCTTCTCGGCAAAATCTCCGTGAGTGACGGACAATACGGTTTGTCTGTTCCCTTCTTCGAGCGTGAGGGTGACGATGTCTTGTGGCATCGTAAAGCTGTACCGGATCATCTTGTTTGGCTCAAGGGCAAGGATCGTTCCCTGCATGTCGATTGTCCCGTCGGCCGTTTTCCAGTGCATGATGCTGCCATCCTGCCAGTCGGATTCTAAAGTACCGAAACCCGGCCAGAATTGCTCGATCCACTGTTTACTGAGAGCAGGGTTGGTCAACACTTCCCATATATGGGAAGGCGGGGCATCGATTTCGATTGATTTTTCAATAATAAGTTTTTTCATTTCCATCTCCTCCTATCAGTCTTTGTAATATATTAAATTATGCCTTTACCATTACTACCCTTTCTAGAAAATCTCTATACAAGAATAATTTGATCACGCCCCAGCATCAGTATCCTGAAACACATCATGTCATGCTATTTCGTCTATTATTCAGTATATAATAAAAATTAGTGATATTAAATCAATTTACATTAAGGAGCTGATAGATTATGGATCTTTTCGAAGCGATTCAGAATCGAAGAAGCATTGGAAAAGTTAAGCCGGATCCCATCGATCAGGCAACGATTAAGAAGCTATTGGAAGCCGCAGCATGGGCACCATCCCACTATAAAACAGAACCATGGAAATTCTTCATCTTAACCGGGGAAGGGAGAAGGCCGCTTGGCAGAACATTGGCTGAAATTGCTAGTGAAGGAATGGAAAATCCATTATCTGAGGAAAATCAGACGATATTAAAAAAGCAAGAGGATAAGCCCTTTCGGGCACCGCTGATTATTGCTGTTGCCGTCATGCCTTCAGCTAACCCTAAAGTCATTGAAATCGAAGAAATTGGAGCAGTCAATGCAGCTATCCAAAACATGCTGCTTGCTGCACATGCTTTAGGATTAGGAGCGATATGGCGCACGGGACAACCGACTTATCATGCTAAAATGAACAAACTTTTTGGCTTGAGAGAACAGGATGGACTACTGGGCTTTATTTATATTGGATATCCGGATATGAAACAGCATAAAGGTCAAAGAGCACCGTATGAACAGAAAACGGTTTGGATTGATTCGGATCGAGATTATTTCTAAAGTTGGTTGATCTTGGTAAGGTTTATTAAAAAAACAGGTGGCATGGGTTGGAGGCCACTGAAAAAGTCCACTTTTTAAAAATTTAAGATTGATGAAAGAAAAACGAGCCTCTAGAATTGCTTCTAAGGCTCGTTTGACGTATGGGGAGACATTATTACACCCCTAAAAAAGCACATTTTTCAAAAGGGACTACTTTTTCAGTGCCCTCCATGGGTTGTCACCTGTTTTTGTCATCTTCCGGCTGCAGCCTATTTTCTATCCACGTTTCAGCCCATAATTGATTATCTCTGAATTGACGTAATTTAATTATTATTATATACTAAGTTACATAAAGTTAGTTAATAAAAATTATTTATAAGGGGGATATTCAATGGTTCCATCTTTGTTCTTAGCTCATGGTTCCCCCATGATTGCCATTGAGAATAATGTATACACCGATTATTTGACCAAATTGGGTGAACAAATCAAACCGAAGGCCATTGTTATTTTTACGGCACATTGGGAAACTCCAACTCTGATGGTTTCATATAGGGATGATGTTTATGACACGATCTATGATTTTGGTGGCTTTCCCTCTGAGTTGTATACGATCAAATATCCGGCGAAAGGAGCCAAACATACCGCTTCCATGATTATGGAAAGGTTTGAGAAGCAAGGAATAGCTGTAAAAAAAGATTCCACAAGAGGCTTGGATCATGGCTCGTGGACCCTTTTACACCGCATTTACCCTAAAGCTGATATTCCCGTTGTTCAGGTTTCGGTGAATCCGACTCTTCCTCCAGTAGACCAATTTAGGATTGGTGAAGCTCTTCAAGGGATAGGGAAGGAAGATATCCTTGTCATCGGTAGCGGAGCGCTCGTTCATAATCTAAGGATGCTGAATTGGGGGCAGACTTCAGCAGAACCATGGGCAGTAGAATTTGATGATTGGATTATTGATAAGGTACAAAACAAGGATTTGGACTCCCTATTTAAATATGAGACTTTAGCTCCTCATGCACGGTCAGCTGTTCCGCGAGCAGAACATTTGGTACCCTTTTTTATTGCGATGGGAAGCGGGGATCCAAACTCACAAGGGAAGGTGATTCACCGATTCTATGATCATGGGACATTAAGTTATCTTAGTTTTGCATTTTAAAGAACAAAAATTATTAATGAAAGAGGTAAATAAGATGACAAATCGTTATGAGTTAGGATCACTGCTTTTGCGAGTGATATTAGGTATTACATTTTTGATTCATGGCTGGGCTAAGCTTCAAATGGGTCTAGGCAATGTGGCGGGGTTTTTCCAATCCCTTGGAATACCGGGGTTTATGGGTTATGTTGTATCGTTTATTGAATTGTTTGGGGGAATCGCCATGATATTAGGGATTGGCACACGTGTGGTAGCGCTCCTTTTTGCCTTTGTCATGATTGGCGCTATTTTCACGGCTAAGCTATCTGCCGGATTTATGGGGAACGGACAAATGGCTGGGTATGAATTGGATTTGGCCTTATTGATCATTTCAGTTTACTTAGTCTTAAACGGAAGTCCTCTGTATTCTCTCGACCAAATGCTTGGACGTTCCAAACAAGAGGCCGTTTAATAGACCAATCAAAAGAAGCCTTCCAATAGGATATGGAGGGCTTCTTTTACATTATTTTCATATTTCCAGTGGAGAAAGTTGAAGGTTTGAACTAAATTAAAGGGTTAGCTATAGAGTTTACTCCTTTTTAAAATATATAGAAAAATTGAGGAAAACAAAAGAATTATGAGAAATTAAAGAATGTTAACGCTTTATATAGTGTAATATAACAGTTGAACATTTCGGTGTATGTGTTATTATATGATTAATACAGAACAGAGGAAGGTGCTATGATGCAAGCGATAAAAGCAACCGGAAAAGAATTAGCAGAACGTTGGATACTCCAAAATCGAGGATTAGGTAAGACGAATGAAGAAATGATAAATACAACATTTGTGTATGGAGATGTAATTTTAACCCTTGTTGCTAATGAACAGGGAAATCTTGAAATTGAATCCAAAAAAGGACGGGTCGTTGTCTTCCGTAAAATAGATGAATTAGATTTGACCCATACGTGCCGGGCTTGTGGAATGGAACATCAAAGTCATAAAGAAGCCGTTGAATGCTGCATGGACATCGAAGAGTAGTATATTATTGCTTGCATTGTTAGATAATATTTATGTAATCAACAGAATAATGAACCTTGGTTAATCGATACTTAATCAAAATAATAAAATGAATAGGAGACATGATCAATGACTAGAGAACAACAAATACAACAAATAGAAGAAAGCTGGAAATCTGATCGATGGAATGGAGTAGAAAGAACCTACTCTGCTGCAGATGTCATAAAACTTCGTGGTTCTGTGGTTGTGGAGCAGACCTTAGCACGTATGGGGGCAGAACGCCTGTGGAATCTTGTAAATACTGAAGATTATATCAATGCTTTGGGTGCTCTTACTGGAAATCAAGCAATGCAACAAGTCAAAGCTGGTTTAAAAGCGATCTACCTAAGTGGATGGCAAGTAGCGGCAGATGCCAACCTTGCAGGACATATGTACCCTGACCAAAGTTTATATCCTGCTAATAGCGTACCTCAAGTGGTTAAGCGCATTAACCAAACGCTTCAGCGTGCCGATCAGATCCAACAAGCAGAAGGAAAGGGAGACACCTATTGGTTTGCTCCTATCGTTGCCGATATGGAGGCCGGATTTGGCGGACCTTTGAATGTATTCGAATTAACCAAAGGGATGATTGAAGCAGGAGCGGGTGGGGTTCACCTGGAAGATCAATTATCTTCGGAAAAGAAATGTGGACATCTAGGAGGTAAAGTATTACTTCCTACACAAACGGCTGTTCGTAACTTGATCGCAGCGCGTTTGGCGGCAGATGTTATGGGAGTACCAACTGTCATTATCGCTCGTACAGATGCGAATGCGGCTAACCTGATTACCAGTGATGCAGATCCGTATGATCAGGATTTCTTAACAGGAGAAAGAACTTCGGAGGGATTCTATTACACGAAACCGGGCTTGGATCAAGCGATTGCTCGTGGATTAGCATATGCTCCATACTGCGATCTGATCTGGTGTGAAACTTCCGAACCTAATATCGAAGAAGCTCGCCGCTTTGCTGAAGCGATCCATGCGAAGTTCCCGGGCAAACATTTGGCTTACAACTGCTCTCCTTCGTTCAATTGGAAGAAGAAGTTGGATGAACAAACGATTGCTAACTTCCAAAAAGAA
>JAKFCU010000003.1:0-92781 GCA_036676475.1 Brevibacillus sp. | reverse complement strand
TACAACTGCTCTCCTTCGTTCAATTGGAAGAAGAAGTTGGATGAACAAACGATTGCTAACTTCCAAAAAGAACTAGGTAAAATGGGATACAAGTTCCAATTCGTTACCTTGGCTGGATTCCATTCCTTGAACTACAGCATGTTCGAACTTGCTCGTGGATACAAAGATCATGGTATGGCAGCTTACTCTCAACTTCAAGAAGCTGAATTTGCTGCAGAAGTTAATGGCTACACAGCGACTCGCCATCAACGTGAGGTGGGTACAGGATACTTTGACGAAGTGTCTCTAGTCATATCTGGAGGAAAATCTTCGACTACGGCTTTAACAGGTTCTACAGAGGAAGAACAATTCCAACACTAAACCTAAAATAGAATGAATTTGCCAGGAAAGTAGAGAGACTGAAAGGTTCTCTGCTTTCCTTTTTTTAATTATCGAGTGTTGAGGATCGTATGGGTATCAATCCTCTTTTTGTTGTTCTAAACACTTAATGAAAGGATGTTTACTTTTCGTTATACCCACCGGGGACTGCTGTTGAAACGTTCGAGATCGTTAGACCTTTCCTATGCAGTAAAAAAATATATCCATCGATTATTTTTTATGATAATATTTCGTATAGGAAATGTTTCGAAAGAAACTGTTATTAGGCGAAATATGTTTGAGAGGAGGATGTGCATTGTCGAAGGCTATGGATATACGAGATTTGCTAAAAAAATTAAATCGTTCCTTTGGATTATTAATTACCAGAGATCTAGCGAAATTTGGTATCACGGTACCTCAGGGGCTCGTGTTGAAGCAAATTTCGGATGGACGTAAAACGATTGGTCAAATCAGCAAATCCATTGGACTGTCATATAGCACGGTGTCTGGCATCATCGACCGGTTGGAACGCGATGAGTGGGTTATAAGAATTCGAGATGATGCCGACCGCCGCGTTATTTGGATAGAAAAGACGAACAAGGTGGAAGAAGTAAAAAAACAAATTCCTGTTTTTCAAGAAAACTATTATGCTGAATTGCTGCAGGATCTGAGCGAGCAGGAACTTGATCAAATTGTTCATTCGCTTGTTGTGTTGACTAGACAATTAGAGAAGAAGGAAGAGGAGAAATCATGAGCAGAAAAGCAGTTCTTACTGCGATCCTGACCCTTATGGTCGTGGCCGGAGGGGGGATAGGGGGATATTATTGGTACGAAGGAACCAATTATGTACAAACGGAAGATGCCCGTCTTGCTGCCGATATTTATCGTGTGATGCCCCGCATCTCCGGGAAAATATCATCCTTACAAATGGCAGAAGGAGACACGGTGGCAGCGGATCAGATTGTAGGTCAACAGGATGTCAGTAATTTGCCTGCGAGCTTACTTGATAATGCAACTCTGCGTGCACCAATTGAAGGAACCGTGATTAAAACGTTGGTGAAAGAGGGAGAAGTAGTTTCACCAGGTCAATCGGTGGCAATGATTGTAAATAAAGATCAACTGTATGTCTCAGCCAATATAGAAGAAACGGATATTAATCGAGTCCAGGTCGGCCAAGAAGTGGATTTTACGGTAGATACGTTTACTGATCATGAATTTAAAGGAAATATAACGGAGATTGGTGAAGCTACGGCTGCCACATTTTCATTACTTCCAGCGATGAATACGAGCGGCAATTTCACCAAAGTCACTCAGCGAATTCCGGTTAAACTTTCCATTTTGGATAAGCAGGGACTTCCATTATCTCCAGGGATGAGTGCTGTAATTAAAATTCACGTGAAAGGGAATTAAGGTGATCAAGCGATGATTAGGGGGTGTGGTGATGTTTCAACACACAGACAAGGAAAAAAATCAGGAAGAAAGTGCTTCATA
The DNA here is from genome assembly GCA_036676475.1 of Brevibacillus sp. GTDB lineage: Bacteria > Bacillota > Bacilli > Aneurinibacillales > RAOX-1 > LC029. The sequence continues at coordinate 90,933 of JAKFCU010000003.1, read as the reverse complement.
TAAATGGGTTGCCCTCATCTCGGTTATCCTTGGTGCCTTTGTTGCAGTACTAAACCAAAGCTTGATCAATGTGGCCTTACCTAAATTGGTGTCTGTATTTGGGTCCACGACCCAGGATATTCAGTGGGTGCTTACCGGCTATATGCTGGCATCCGCTGTGGTCATCCCGGCAAGCGGTTTTCTGGGTGATAAATTCGGCTACAAAAAAGTCCTCATAGCAGCACTCGGAGTCTTTACTCTCGGTTCTTTTCTATGCGGTTTGGCATGGAGTGATACATCCCTCATCGCTTTCCGGGTGTTCTCAGGATTAAGTGGAGGTTTTATAATGCCGATCAGTATGGCGATTATTTATATGATCATGCCTAGGGAGCAAGTGGGAGTAGCGTTAGGATTATGGGGGATTGCTGCCATGGTGGCACCGGCAGTCGGTCCTACGTTGAGTGGATATATCATTCAATATTTTAGTTGGAGACTCCTCTTTTTCATCAGTATTCCGGTCGGAATCTTTGCCATTATGATGTGCACTATCCTATTGAAGGAAACGCCCAAAAAAGAAAATATGATATTCGACAAAACAGGAGCTGTCTTATCCGTCGTTATGTTCGGAACACTTTTATTAGCTCTAACGAAGGGGCAATCGGAGGGATGGACCTCTTTTTATATCGTCAGTTTACTGTTTACCGCCTTTTTTAGCTTTCTCTTATTGCTCTGGGTTGAATTGGGCAAGGAGCAACCCTTGCTTGACTTCACTTTCTTCAAGAATCCGGTGTTTAGCTTGAGTACCCTGACGTCAAGCTTGGTTATGATGGGGATGTTTGGCGGAGTGTTTCTCACCCCCATTTATCTACAAAATATTCAAGACTTATCCGCCATTGATACGGGACTGTTGATGATGCCTCAGTCGATTGCCATGGCCTTAATGATGCCGATCAGTGGGAAGCTGTTTGATAAATTTGGTGTGGTTCCTTTAGGGCTTGTCGGAGTAACCATCATGGCGGTGGCCACCTATGAACTTCATTTAATCGCTGTGGATACCCCGAATTCTTGGCTTAATCTGGTTCTGACCATTCGTGGATTTGGGATTGGAATGTGCATGATGCCGCTAACCACCGTGGGGATGAATGCCATCCCACGGTATTTGGTCGGAAAAGCTTCTTCGCTTTCCAATGTCATGCGGCAGGTAGCGGGGGCGTTTGGGATTGCCATCCTTACTACAATCATGACCCAACGACAAACTTTTCATGGGAATCGAATTTCGGAGAATTTACAGGTGACCTCTGATGTGGGAAATCAGGTGATCAAAAGTGTATCCACCCTTTATATGCAAGGGGGGATCGATGCGGCCACGGCAACAGGAGGCGCCTCTTATCTGCTGGCCGGATTGATCCAAAAGGAGGCTGCGGCACGAGCCGTTGCTGACACCTTTATGATTTCGTCGATTCCTCTGTTTATTTCTATTCCTCTTGTCTTATTCTTTATCCAAAAGAATAAGAAGGACAATAAGGATACTGAAAGTCCTCCTTCAACCGATCAAAAGAAGCTGGAGACTCCATCGGTTCCGACGCGAGAACGGTCAGCGGATGGCGGGATTGAACGCGAACCGGTTGCAATTCGTGGGTAGCTTGCAGGATGGATCCATAGAAGGAGTTTATTTTCACTGTTGTGACCGTTGTAGTTGAAAGAAATAAATTTATTGACACGAAATATATGCACTTGTATTATATACTTTGCGAAGAAAAATATTTCTAATGCGAAATATTATAGGAGGTGGTTTTATGGACCGTATTCTTGAAATAGCCAAGCTGTTGATGAGGAATAATCAAGTCTACTTTACATTAATAGCGAATGAGTTGTCTAAGTACGGAATCACGATTCCCCAAGCGGTAGTATTAGACACCATTAAGGATCAACGAAGGACGATTGGGGAAATAAGCAAGGCCATAGACCTTTCTTATAGTACAGTTTCAGGGATTGTCGATCGATTGGAACGCCATCGGCTCGTTGTCCGCGAACGCGATGAGATAGATCGTCGCGTGGTGTGGGTTTCAATCACTGATCAATTCGGGTGTTTGGGTAAAGATCATCCGATTTTGATCGAAGACCTTTACTCCCATATCTTTCTTGATGATTTTAAAGAGCTTTCTTCGGAACAACTCGATTCCCTCTATTCCTCTCTGCAACTGATTAATCGCTTGGTGGAAAAAAAAGCAAAAGTAATTCAGGAAAAAAAGGGGAGTGAAGTAGTGTGAATTTGTCGGATTTTTCTATTCGGCGCCCAGTGACAGTCTGGATGATTCTCATTGCGATGATCATCTTCGGATTAGTTTCCATTCCAAAAATGGCGGTCGATTTATACCCTGAGCTAAATGTTCCGGTAGCGGTTGTGGTTACTAGTGTAGATGGAGGAACGCCTGCTGAAGTTGAAAAGCTGGTGACCAAACCGATAGAAGAAGCACTGGGTTCGGTTGAAGGAGTAGACAGCATTTCATCCAACTCAGTTGAAGGTGCTTCGCAGGTCATTGTCCAATTCAACTGGGGAAGAGACATTGACCAAGCAACCCTGAATATGCGGGATAAAGTGGATCAAATCAAGGGAATGCTCCCTGATTCGGCTCATTCTCCGCTGATCCTGAAGATGGACCCGAACAGCCAGCCGATCATCATCTTGGCATTAAACGGGGAAAAAGATCTGACGGAGTTAAAGGATTATGCTGACGATGTTATCAAGTCCCGTTTGGAAAGGGTAGGTGGAGTGGCATCCCTGTCCGTTATGGGCGGAAGAGAACGTGTAGTAGAGGTCCAATTGGATCCTGCCAAATTGCAAACGTATGGCATCACGCTCGATCAGGTGAAGATGGCGATTGCCGCTACCAATCTTTCTGGCGCTGCTGGCGCAGTGAAGCAAGGAGATACCGATCTTAATATTAGGATCCAGGGTGAGTTTCAGCAAGTGACAGACTTTGGACTTACGCCGATTCCCGTATCTGGTGGAAGTATTCTATTAAAAGATATTGCTAGTATAGAAGATACGTATAAAAAGATGTCGCAAATCGGTTATTTTAACGCTGAACCGAGCTTAGGCCTTATGGTGACAAAAGCCTCTGGCGGTAATACGGTTTCGATAGCCGATGAGGTTTTGCAGGAGGTTGAAAAGCTAAGAAAAGATTTGCCTCAAGGTATGGATCTAACGGTCGTTATGGATAATTCCAAGTACATTAAGGATTCGATCTTTACGGTTGCAGAGCATGCGCTGCTCGGGGGCGGATTCGCCATTCTGATCCTCTATTTGTTCTTGAATAGCGTACGATCCACTCTTGTGGTGTCGATTGTTCTTCCGATTTCGGTTATTGCGACGTTCTCACTCATGTATTTTACGGGACAGACAATCAACTTAATATCCTTGAGCGGCTTATTGCTTGGATTGGGATCTTTGGTAGACTTTGCCGTGGTAATCCTGGAAAATATCTTCAGGCAGCGGCAAGAGGGTAAGAGTATGCTGCAAGCGGCCAGAGAAGGATCTAAGCAAGTGGGGAATGCCGTTATGGCCTCAGCTTTGGCTCAGATCGTTGTATTTCTACCGATTATCTTTGTTGAAGGCTTAGCGGCGGAACTATTTGGACCGCTTGCCCTGACAGTAATCTTCTCTCACATTGCCGCTTTGCTTATGTCGCTGATGCTCGTGCCTATGCTTAGCTCTCGCATGTTGAAGAAGATACCGAATGAGCATATGTATCGAAGCGGTACCTATCGCGGCATCAACCCCGCGGTTTGGTTTAACATCGGCTTTGAGAAGGTAGTGGATGTGTATGCGCGGATACTCAAGTGGGCTCTTCATCATCGGAAATCCGTCCTATCTCTAACCGTTGCCCTTTTCGTTGGTGCCGGAGCCCTCGTTCCTATGGTAGGGTTGGAGTTTATCCCCAAGATGGATCAAGGGATGTTAACGATAACGGCAAAATTACCGCCGGGAACGGTCTTGGATGAAACCGAGAAGCTTTCCAAACAGATTGAAAAAGTCGCTATGGAAACACCTGAATTTGATATGATATACAGCTCTGTGGGTGGCGGAGCCTCTGGGCCGATGGGTGGTGCAGCCTCCAGTAATCGGATTGAGATGTATATGTTCCTCGTGAACTTAGAGGAAAGGGAACGCTCTTCGGAACAAGTGGTAAACGAACTTAGGGAAAAGCTGGGCTCTATTGCCGGAGCAGAGATTGTAGTGAAAGAAATGGCGGGAATGGAAACCGGTGCCCCTATACAGGTCAGCCTCAGAGGAGATGATTTGGTGGTCATGGAGGACATCAGCCAAATTATCGCAGGCGAAGTGAGAGAGGTTACCGGGGCCGTGAATGTGGAAACTTCACTGGATGCCAAGCAGCAGGAGTTTCAGGTTGTCGTGGATCCTCAGATGGCAAGCCTATATGGCCTTAATACCTCCCAGATTTTGAATGTGGTGCGAACGGCCTTTGATGGGGAGAAGGCCTCGACTTACCGGACGGGGGAAGACGAAATAGATGTCAGAATTAAACTGCCTGCCGAGTATAAAGAGGATGTGGGCTACCTTGAACGACTAAGAATCACGACTCCAAGTGGGGCAAATATTCCTCTATCCTCTGTGGCCTCATTAGTTAAAGAGGATGTTCCACAGACGATCAAGCGTGCGGATCAGACAAAAGAAGTCACCGTTACAGGGGATATTACCGGGCGAGATCTAGGTTCGATCATGAAAGATGTTCAAGTGAAAATCGATCAGATCCAGCTTCCGGAAGGCTACCACGTTAAAGTAGGCGGCCAGAGTGAAGATATGGCGGAATCCTTTACCAGCTTGGGATTAGCATTGATTTTATCTATTGTACTGGTGTACATGGTCATGGCGGCTCAGTTTGAATCTCTGTTGAGCCCATTCATTATTATGTTCTCGATCCCTCCTACCTTTGTCGGTGTGGTGGTGGGTTTACTGATCATGAGTACGCCGCTTAGTGTTATGGCGTTGATCGGTTATATTCTGCTCATCGGGATTGTGGTAAATAATGCTATCGTTTTGATCGATTTTGTGGACCAATTAAGAAAAGAAGGCGTGGAGCGAAACCAGGCTATTCTCAAGGCGGGACCTGTTCGTCTTCGTCCGATCCTGATGACGACCCTAGCTACGATTTTAGCGATCTTGCCTCTAGCCTTTGGTGGGGGTTCCGGGAATGAAGGGCAGGCTCCGATGGCGATTGTTGTTGTCTTCGGTCTCGGTTTTTCAACGCTGATTACCTTGGTTTTGATACCGGTTGTTTATACCCTGTTTGATGATATGAAACAAAAATTAAAGAACCGCAAAAATAAGAAAACCAGTTCAGAACCTGGTGTTCAGGCTTAGCAAAGGAAGGGAAGGAATAGATGAAAATGAAACGCCATATTTTAGTCTCAACGCTGGTTTTCTCACTTGCCTTAACAGCCTGTTCGAAAAGTGAGCCTGTTATTCAATCGGCCGAAGAACAAATTGTTCCCGTCCAAGCAGAAAAGGTGGTTGAAGGAACCATCGATGAACGGGCGTCCATTACGGGAAAACTTTCTCCGGATGAAACGGTTGATGTGTCGCCGAAAGTTTCCGGAAAGATTCAACAAATCCATGTATCCCTTGGACAGTCCGTCAAGCAAGGGGATGTTTTGTTCTCTTTAGACCAGACCGATCTCGCTAACAGTGTGAAACAGGCCAAAGCTGCTTACAATATGGCTTTAGCCAGCTTAAAGCAAACGGAAAGCAGTGCTGTGCAAGGGGTGGATCAGGCGGAGTCCGCTGTGGTGCAAAACCAGAATGCAGTCACCCAAGCCCAAAATGCAATCGTTCAGCAAGAACAGGCGCTCCAGGACGCAATGGCGGCGGAACAGCGGACGCGCCAATTGTATCAAGCAGGAGCCGTATCCATTTCTGAACTTGAGCGAGTGGAGACAGCGTTAAAGAATGCCCAACTAGGTCTTGAAAATGCCCATACCGCTCTTGTGAATGCCCAATCTTCATACGCTAATGCACAGAAAAATTTGGGGCATGCCAAAAATAAAAACGGAGTACAGGTAAGTAAAGCATCGGTTGATCAAGCGCGCGTATCGTTAGAAAATGCCCAAAGCCAATTGGCGAATGCCAAGGTTACGGCCCCCATTTCGGGGATCGTCTCGGTAGTCCATGGCTCCACAGGACAAATGGTAAGTCCGCAATTGCCTGCGATTAGCATAGCCCGGATCGATCTGCTAAAGGTGAAGGCAAATTTGTCTGAGCAGGAAGTGACTACAGTCCAAGTAGGCAGTACTGTGTCTGTTGACATTCCAGCGGTAAATCAGAAGTTTAATGCCCAAATTACGGCGGTCAGCCCTGTCATGAATAATGATGTGAAGGCTTATCCCATCGAAATCTCCATACCTAATCCCAAACAGGAGTTAAAGGCCGATATGGTTGTCCATGTGCGCTTTGATTCTAAGCAAGCGGAAAAGTATGCGATGATATCCCGCAAGGCCTTGATTGAGGAACAGGGTAAACGGTTCGTTTATAAGTTGGATGGAGATCGAGCGGTTAAGGTTGAAGTGACAACGGGAAAAGAAACGAGCGATAAGGTAGAAGTAAAGAAGGGCCTTACCCTAGGGGACCAGATTGTCGTGAAGGGGCAGACGCTCCTGACGGATGGGGTTAAAATCAAGATCCAGGAAGAGCAAAAATAAATGTTTCATGGAGGAATAGAATAACAGATTAGTGCGAATAGCCCACTGCGAGTGGGCTATTTTCTTAATGAGAGCTTTATAATGGAATCCACGGACTTGTAACTCCATAATTCTTCTGTGAAAGATATTCAGTTCATCATACTATAGCTTACCTAGATTTTCCCTTTAAAATATCCTACCCATATATCACGAGGGTTCGTCCCTGAGCCAAACTGGAAAATTGAATGAACTCCACCATTGGTATTATTGTTAAATGGAATAACGATGCAGAAAGAGTATAGGATAAAACTATAGATATAATAACTTTTAAATATTGGCTTTATAGAAACACCTCCATTATCCTGTTATCAAGACAATATAGGATTGGAGGAGGGGAAAGATGGAAATTAATCGGAATACAGTAAAGGTAAAATTTGATCAAATTGCACGTAATTATGATGATCAGAGAAGAAAACTCATCCCTTGTTTTGATGATTTTTATCAAATTCCAGTATCGATTGCCGATATGACGACCAATTCACCCAATATATTGGATATTGGGGCTGGTACAGGACTTTTCTCTGCCTGTATGTTGGCTAAGTATCCCAAAGCAAAGGTGACTCTTATTGACATCTCGGAAAAAATGCTCGAAGTTGCGAAGCTACGATTTAAAAATCAGTCAAATGTAAAATACGTGGTGGGTGACTACACCAAGCATGTATTTAATGAAGAGTTTGATATTGTCATTTCGTCTCTTTCCATTCATCATCTAACCGATACTGAAAAAAAGAACTTGTATGCCAAGATTTTCACCATAATGAAAAATAATAGTATATTGATTAATGCAGATCAAGTTCTTGGTACTAGTCCTTATGTTGAATCTCTTTACAAAGAGGATTGGAAGAAAAAAGTTGAAGGTAGTGGGTTATCTAACGATGAGATTTGTTCTGCTTATGAAAGAACGAAACTGGATAAGATGTCAACATTGGATGATCAAATGAATTGGCTTAAGGAAATTGGATTTTCCGATGTAGACTGTATTTATAAATATTTTAATTTCGTTGTTTTATTTGGCCGGAAACTTTAATAGTATCCGATAATAGAAAAACTGCCTCGGTGTCTTTTTTTGAGGCTCGTTTTTCTTTATTTTTACAATGGAATAGAATTCTCCAGGAAAAATAGCAAATACCTCACAGATCCTCCATTCATGTTTCTTCTCGTAAACATCCCATTTATCACCTCACAAAATCAGGCTTCTCATATGGGAGCCTGATTTTGCGTTCTATCAATTGACAATTCTTCATCGGTGAGTTGCTATAAGGTATTAAATGGGTTATGATTATCTGCCGTTATTTTGACAGTGTTTGTTATGGTTTCCGTGGGTTTGTATAATAAGGTGAACATAAGGTGTCAAAATCGTTGGGTGAATCCATAAGGGAGTGAAGGTCATCATGCTCAGTTTATTAGGAATACTTCTTGTAGGTGCTGGAGCAATTCAGCTGATTAAAAAATATATCCTTCGCATTCCTGATCCCACAGCTGAGGAAATGTGGTTGAGATTGGAGGCTGAGGAATGGTTCCAGGAACTGATTCAGGACGAGCAAATGAAGACGTATATGGAACAATCCAAACGATCCGGTCTTCTTTCCGATTGGTATTATGTCAAGAAGATCCTCGAACATAAGGGAACAAGAGATGGCTTTATTTCTTTTGTGGAAAAAGAATTGGGCTAAAATAGAGAATGGAGCTTCCATCAAACGACTAATACTTTTGTCGCACCCTATACCATATCATTTCTTAGGAAATAATTATTGAATTATCAAAAAACGATAACATTTTCTAATGTATTGACTGTTTTGTCGGTTCACTTCATAAGAAACCGATTACTTGAGAATAGGCAAGGTTTTTTTGTGAATTTCCATATTGATTGGTCTCAACATGAATGTCTCAAGGATGCTAGAGGAACAAGGGATATTACAAGTAGAGGATAATCTATTCGGGCTCACACTATCCGAAACACCTAAAATATAAAAAAACTAAGGAAGTGAAGTAATTTGGATCTATTTCTTACCCGACAAGCAACAATTCAGGATTTAGATGACTTGGTTGAATTATTTGATGAGTATCGTATTTTCTATGAGCAAGAGTCAGATAAAGAGGGAGCCAGGCAGTTTTTATGGGAGAAATTCGAACATAGTGAATCAGTTATTGTTATCACTGTGGAGGTAGAAACGAAAGTGGCGGTTGGTTTTACTCAATTATATCCTTCCTTCTCATCGGTATCTATGAAACGAAACTGGATTCTTAATGATTTATATGTAAGGGAGAAATTTCGAGGCAATCAAAGTTCGCGAAAAGAGTAAAGATGTAATCCAAAAACTTCATCAATTAGGCATCAATAAAACCATCATGTTGACTGGTGACAATAAAGCTACCGCCCAAGCCATTGGTCAACAAGTAGGTGTTGGCGAGGTTCAAGCCGAGCTTTTGCCACAAGATAAGTTGGAATTTATTAAAAAGCTTAGAAGTGATGGTAGCGGGGTTGCAATGATCGGTGACGGAGTAAATGATGCTCCAGCATTGGCGGCTTCAACGGTGGGGATTGCAATGGGTGCCGCTGGGACCGATACGGCTTTGGAAACAGCTGATATTGCATTAATGGCAGATGATTTAAGTAAACTTCCGTTTACTATTCGATTGAGCCGAAAAGCACTGCAAATCATTAAACAAAACATCACATTCTCATTAGCGATTAAAGTAGTTGCTTTACTTTTAATCTTACCGGGATGGCTAACCCTATGGATGGAGATTTTTGCTGATATGGGAGCAACATTGATTGTGACGTTGAACGGTTTAAGATTACTCCGAGTGAAGGACTAGACAACAAAAGCCGATATCATCTAAATCGTGATGGTATCGGCTTTTTATTGTATAGGATGGATAGAACCAGTCGAGGTATAGAAAAGAAACGCACATACTTAGAAAAAACAACTAGAATTTGAATTCGCATCATGACAAAGGACGGGGATATTCCCGTCCTTTTAATAATCACCAAGCCAGCCTTTTTTCTTGAACAACCAGAACATGCCTATTCCGATAACTCCCATAAAACCAAGAACAATAAAATAACCATAGCGCCAAGTCAATTCAGGCATATACTCAAAGTTCATGCCATATACTCCCGCAATAAAGGTTAAGGGAATGAAGATGGCCGATATGATGGTTAAGGTCATCATGATGGTATTCATTCTGTTAGAGTTTAGTGAGATGTAACTGTCTCTAATATCCGATGTTACGTCACGATTGGATTCGATCATCTCGGAGAGTTTTAACAAATGGTCGTAAATATCCACAAAATAAGCCTTTTGTTCTTTTGCTATTTCAATCCTTTCAGAATTGAGTATGCGGTAAAGAAGATCTCTCATTGGGAAAATGCTCCTACGTAACCGCAATAAATCTCCTCTTATCTCAAATACTTCATTAATTAGTGAACGATTGGATTTCTGTTCCAATTGTTCTATTTGGTCCAATCTATCTTCAATCATATAAAGACTAGGAAAGTATTGGTCTACGATTTTATCGAGCAACTGACGAAATAGATGAACGGGGTCCGTTTTATCTGGGTTGTTTCGATTTTTAGTTCGCTCCCAAGTTGTATTTAACTCAGATGATGGTTTAAGGTGATAGGTAACCATGTAATTGGAACTGAGAAAGACATCGACTTCCTCCGATTTTAACGTGGCTGGATTTAAGCCGTGAAGGACAAAAAAGTTGTAACCATCATAATAATCCAATTTTGGACGCTGAAGAAAATGATAACAGTCTTCAATCGCCAGTTGATGAAAACTAAATTGAGTTTTTAACAGCATCGCTTCTTCTTCAGTCGGTGAATCAAAATCAACCCAATACCAAAGTATTTGGGAACCAAATAGTTCCTCAAAAGATAAGTCAGTCACAATTTTACGATTTACAGTTAAAGCAAGTGTATGAATCAAATGAATAGCACCTCATTTTTTCTTATGCTATGTAACATAAAGAAAAATTCCTAAACTAAAAATAAAAGGAAAAAAAACTGTAGATAAGTGAGATCAATTCTTATTGATGTATCCGATTCCATAAAGTGTTTGCTCAGTTAGATATTTGTTATAACAAACCCAGTATAGCATATATCCCTATCTTTACAGTTCTCAAAACCTTAACAAACAACAAACAAGGACCGATTTGTTAATTAGTATAAAAAATGTTTGCAAAGCCTTTATCTAAGGAGTAAGATATCATTTGTAAATGAATATTTTGGAAATTGCTGAGTTCCTGTAACTGGGAAGCGGGGGGACCCAATGACTATGGGGTGAATCTTGTATTGAAAACGATGTATATCATTTCTTTACAGGTAGGGCGACTCTCACGTCCGAATCCGACGTAACCTCGCAAGCGTATGATGAGGGGTAAATGATTTTCGTGCTTAAGCATGGCTTATTTGCGGATGCTTAAAAAAGCCACGAAGGAGATACTCTCTTTCGGTGGCTTTTTTGTTTTTTCATTCAATTTATATATCATAAAGTTGTTTCACTGTATCGTATTACTTTGACACATCGTTATGTAGAAGGGGATATAGTTTATGGCTGAGAGAACATTTGCCATCATCGGTATGGGACGTTTTGGTTCCAGCGTGGCCAAAACGCTTTATGAAATGGGGTTTGAAGTGATGGCAATAGATTCTTGTGAAGAGAGGATACAAGAATCTATCCAGTACACGACTTATGCCGTTCAAGCCGATACAACGGATGAACAAGCCCTAAAGGAACTTGGTATCCGAAATTTTGATACCGTTGTCGTTGCTATTGGTGAAGATATTCAAGCGAGTATGTTAACCACACTTGTATTAAAAGAATTGGGTGTAAAACACATTACAGTTAAGGCGCGAAACGAACGTCATGGTAAGGTACTTTATAAAGTGGGTGCAGATCGAGTGGTGTTTCCTGAGAGGGATATGGGCAGTCGTGTGGCACATAATCTGGTTTCACCAAACATCCTTGATTTCATTGAACTAGCCGAAGATTATAGTATTGTTGAAGTTGTAGCCGGAGAAAAAATGAATGGAAAATCACTTCTCGATTTAAAAATCCGTGCAAAGTTTGGGATCAATGTGATGGCGATAAAAAGCGGATCCCATATCAACATCGCTCCCCAAGCGGGAGATATGATTCAAGCCAATGATATTCTAGTGGTGGTAGGTGGAAATCATGATTTAAAGCGTTTTGAGGAAACGATCATGTAGGTTATGGAACCAACTATATCATGCAAAAAAATGAGGGTGTTAATAGATGTCATTCATAAAGAAAAAGCTTAATATTATTGAACTTCGCCCTGCTCACCTGATGATTGTTGGGTTTGCAACCTTAATTTTAGTCGGTACATTTCTCTTAATGCTGCCGATTTCAACAGAAGAAGGACGTCGATTAAATTTCATTGATGCATTATTTGAAGCTACTTCTGCCGTTTGTGTAACAGGATTAGCTGTAGTGGATACGGGAACTACATTCACTTTATTTGGAGAAATTGTACTCATGGTGTTAGTTCAATTAGGAGGATTAGGAATCACAACGGCAGGTATTTTCACCTTTGTCCTTTTAGGGAAAAAAATAGGTTTAAAAGAGCGACTGATCTTACAGGAAACATTAAACCAATTTGCTCTTGAAGGCGTGGTTAAATTGCTGATTCGAATCATGATGATTACGTTTGTATTCGAAATCATAGGTGCTATTATCTTGACCATTCGATGGTTAGCGGAGATGCCATGGAATCAAGCCATTTACTACGGGATATTTCATTCCATTATGGCTTTCAATAATGCGGGATTTGGGTTAGAACCGGATAACCTCATGAAATGGGTCGGTGATCCCACCATCAATTTGACCATTACACTCTTATTTATCATAGGTGGCATTGGATTCACTGTCATTATGGATATCTACACCAAAAGGTCTTTCAGAAGATTGTCCTTACATTCTAAACTGACCTTACTCATTACTTTAATTATCAATGTCATAGCAACAGTGCTGATTTTTGTTGCAGAATATAAAAATCCCGCAACGCTTGGAGGATTATCTATATTTGATCAAATGTGGGCTGCTTATTTTCAAGGGGTAGTTCCCCGGACAGCAGGTTTTAATACTATTGATATTACACAGATGACTGTTCCTTCACAGGCTCTAACAATGGGATTAATGTTCGTCGGTTCATCGCCAGCTTCCACTGGCGGAGGAATTAAAGTGACCACTTTCCTCGTGATCCTTTTATCCTTATGGGCTGTTCTTAGGAATAAGGAGCATGTCACTATATTAAAGCGCCGAATTTCATGGGAATTAGTGAATAGGGCTTTTGCCATTGCGATTAGCGCGATTATATTCATTTTCACGATTTTCTTTATTCTAACCTTCACTGAAAAAGCAGATATGGGGCTTATTTTATTCGAAACTGTATCCGCTTTCGGTACGGTTGGTTTGACTGCTGGCTTAACATTTGACCTTTCTCCAATAGGGCGCGTCCTTATTGTTATTTTGATGTTCATTGGAAGAATTGGGCCATTAACGATGGCACTAGCTCTCTTGAGGAAAAGAGGGGAAAGCAAAATTAAATATGTGGAAGAAAAGATTTTGATTGGATAAATATCTTGTGCCTGATATTTTCTGTATGAGTTTTTAAACTTCTAGAACAAAGCATAAAAACCTTATCATGTAGAGGTTTTGTTAAACTTTTATGCCCTTCGTATTTTAAACGAGGATTTGTTTTTGTTATTGAACGGGGATCGAGAGCTTCATAAGTTGGTCTGCTTCTTCGACAGACCTTTTTTGTTCAGCTAAAGGGCAGCATTAGTATTCACGGTAGTTCACCACTACAATAAGGCAAATGAAGTCTATCAACTGGGTGAGCCTATGCCAGATCAAGTATATCTAATAAATATCTTGTCAATATTCCCCCCTCCCTTACAATAGTAAGCGTAGGAATCTATCGAAGGGAGGAATGGTGATGAATCTGCATGAAAAGGTCAAACAGCTTCCCTCATCCCCTGGCGTCTATCTGATGAAAGATTCTCTCGGCCATATCATTTATGTGGGAAAATCGAAAAATCTAAAGCAAAGAGTGCAATCTTACTTTCATCACTCAGTGGCTCATTCATCAAAGACTAAAATGCTAGTAAAAAACTTGAAGGATTTCGACCATATACTGACGGATACGGAATTCGAAGCTTTAATGCTGGAATGTCAATTCATCAAAGAAATACAGCCCCTATATAATTGAAAGATGAAAAATCCTCATTCCTATACCTATATCGTGATCCATAAGAATGGCGGATTCCAGCGTATCGGGATTACCAATCGACCCACTGAAACGGACGAAGAACTATAATTTGGTCCTTATTCAAGCAAGAGCATGGTGGAACGAACGGTCCAAGGGCTAAAAGAGTGCTTTCTTGTATTTCTGGGATTTTGACTCCCACATCCAAATACAATTGAGCTAACTTTTCATCCTGTTTCAACAAAGCATGAATAAATTTTGATTCAACATTTTCCTTATAAGGATTTGCCATCGTTGATTGAACCGGGTAAAAGAAAAGACTAAGCAAGAGCAAAAATAACCATACAAATTTTATCCTCATTTTTATCACCTTTGGGTATGTTTCCTCGAATTATAATGAATTACAGGAATTAAAACTGCTGGCTAAAATGGGAGGTCCAAGCTTATCAGTTTTTGAATTTGAGAGTCGAACCTCTATCCTACTTTTAGATAAATCCGCCGTTATTACGTCAATTCTACCTGCCCATGTTGGACCGCCTTCTTCTGGTGTTGGATGTAGTTTGAATCTCCAACTAATCTGACCTTCAATAAAAGCAAAACCTTTAAAACCGTCATAATCTCCAAAAGAGGATGGTGCTGGAAGATGAGTAGCATGAATGCTAATATGGGTTCGCGGGAAGCTAGGTGTTAGTTTCACTTTATACACCAAAGCTACCCCTTTTGCATTTGCATAGCCTATATTCACGGGTTCTAAGATGGTGCTACAAGGCATTGATATATCAGCTTTTCCATTATGAGGAGTAATCAAGACAGTACATAAAATACATAATACTATGATTATTTGCTTCACATAGTTCCCTCCACAATAATTCGTAGTGATTATTTTTCCAATTTAGCGACTTAATTATTATGTCAAGATATGGTTAGCTCCCATTAAATACAAATAAAATCAAAGAATAGCCACTGGAAGTTTGCGGGATGACGGAGTGAGTTTAAGTCATCATATATAGATTGAACTTTGTGTCCTGCTGACCTTGTGGTGGCAGGATATTATTTTGTAAGGAGTAGGCATGTTCCCAGATATCAAGGACTAAAAGAGGGATGATGTCCTGTTGAGATAGATTTTGATGTTTCTCCACCTGCAGGATTTCAGTCCGATGAGCCCGAGGAGACCAGATTAGCATCGACCATCCAATTCCTTCCGTTTTTTCGGCAGATGCGGAAAATATAGCGGTATGTGGAACTGACCTTTAAGAACTGTCGATTTTTTAGAAATTTGGGTGCCCAAAATTAAACTTATCTTTCGCATGATTAAGATTTTGAGTAGTAGAGTGTATCTTAATGTCTCTTTCTTGAAAAAATGATAATAGAGAAATATGACTCTCTTTGGTTGAATCAGGAGGCTGAGTGCACGATGAGGCGGATACGGTTTCTTTTCTTTTTGATGATTGTTATCCTGCAAGGATGTAACGCAGATAGTGAAGATCAAAAAAAACAGAAAGAGAAGAAACAGATTCAAAAACAAAAAGAAGAAAAGACAGAGAAAGTTAAATATACCCGTGAAGAGTTGCGTCAAGGGATTGAAAAACTTGCCAGGGAATATGGTCTTCCTGTAGAGGGAAAGAACGACGATGGTTCTTATTCATCGGAGGAATTTGGGGGGAATATCGAAGAGCTGGCTGATGAATATAATAGGAGCTCGAACAAACTTCAGGTAGAGAAAGAACCCTCTGTTGAACAGAAAGAATTCGCGGAGAAATTACGGGAATTAGCTCAACGCTATAATATGGACTGGAATGAATCGCCAAAGCAAGAAGAACCATCTCCGCAAATGGTAGAGCAGAATCTGAACCGCGAGAGACCAATAAAGAATAAAAACCCGGAGGGAAAAGTACAGGAGAGGCCACTTCCTAATTCATTGGATCATCGGAATACCTCTCCCCCAAAAATAATAGAAAAAAACGCCAATAATGCTGAGCGGGGAAATCACGACAAAGAATATCAGACAGAGAGGATTGTCAGAGGGGGAAGTTCAGAAAAAAAACCGACGGAACCTATCGAACTTAAGCAACCGATACCAGAGGTTACTGACCCTCAACCAACTAAACCGCCAACGCTTATCCAAGAAAAACCGAACCTTGCTGAACTTGAAGAAAAAGGTGAGAACATATTAGACAACATTTATAATATCGTTCCAAAGGAAAAAGACCGGGACGATGGAATAAATGATAATGAAAAAGATGCTAATCTGTACGATCTAAATGCAGAACCACGGATTAGGTTGGATCGACAGAAAAATACCCCTTTAACATTTACTGAATTGAAGAGAAAATATCCGAAATCGTTTTTCACTCGAGCAGAACATGAAAAGGAGCGTATCGCTTTAACGTTTGATGATGGACCGGATTTGACGTATACTCCTCAGATCCTCGATATTCTTCGAAAGAGTGGTGTAAAAGCGACGTTTTTCCTGATCGGTGAAAGAGCGGAGGCTCACCCCCATATTGTAAAGCGGATCATTCAAGAAGGTCACGAAGTGGGAATACATTCCTTTCAGCATCTGTATCTTCCTAAATTAGAGGAATCCAGCTTTGAACAGCAAATTCAGCGAATGGAGGGAATTCTTCATTCCTTTGGTACTGATACCAAGCTTTTTCGCCCACCATTCGGGTCGATTCATGATAGACAGGCAGATTTTGTAATAAACAAGGGCTATAAGATTGTTCATTGGGATGTTGATTCTCTAGATTGGAAAGGAGGTTTGGGGAAAAAGGAGGTTGAGGATAATGTTCTAGGAGCTGTTCAACCCGGTTCCATTATCCTGTGCCACAGTGCGGGAGGAAAAGGGATCGAATTATCCGGAACCGTGGAAGCTCTACCTAGGATCATAGAGCAGCTGAAAGAAAAGGACATGACATTTGTCAAAGTTACCGAGTTGCTAAAATAGCTGAATTTCAATGAGAAAAGAGCACTGTTAGGGAGTGCTCTTTCTGTTTTAGTCTTTAATGTGAATGAGCCAAAATTTGGTCTTGATATCCCAGCCAATATCCCAAGGCATACGGTATCGATCCCCTGTGTGGGAATTGACAAGTACATAGCCATGATCGTCTGTTCCGACCACAATCGAGAAATGATCAAGATCACCCTCTAACTCGTAACCAATCAGATCTCCAGGCTTCAATTCGTGGATCGCTCCCTTTGGAAAGGAGGGAGTCGGTTTGGTAACATCGAGAAAATACCCGCTGACAATCAACTGTCCATATCCCCCATAAAGCAGAAAATCTTTAAAGGAATCCGTTCGAATCCACGAAACTGTACCTCCCGATTGGGGTGAAAAATACCAATTGGGCACCATCCGAAGACCTCCACCTTCAATAGGATCACCGATCGCCTGTGAGGCGAAATTCGTGCAATCTCCGCCTTCATCGGTATAATCCTTATAGCTTTCATTGTATTGATTGCGGTTCCCAGCCCCCCAGGCCGAACCTGCATATTTGTTCGCATAAGCAACGGCACGCTTGCGATTGTAACGCCCATTTGACTGAACTGGAGAGGCTAACAATAGGGGTTCACGATCCTTCTCTGAAAGCTTATCCATATACGTTTTTACGGATGTTACCGGGATCATGTCAGGATTTTCTTCCATAGGATCTGAATAGGTTTCACTCAATACATACCAATTTTTATTTTCTTTTTTGAGCCGGATCTTATGCCGGGTTCCCGCACCGAACTGCTGGCGGGGATAATTTTTATAATCATACAAGTAAGCTAAACGGATAGAGTGGGATAGCGATACTTCGGCAATATCTCCTTTGATTTGGATGCTCTTCATGTCAATAAGTCCTTCAGCATCCGTAAAAACAATCCCTCTGGCGCTAGCCCAGGAATTTAAGTAGTTACTTCTTTTAAATTCTAGAAAAAGGGCTTTTTGGCTTGTCTTGACCGAGGGCTTATAATAATCGGTAATGCTGTTCTTATCCTGATTAATTAAAAGCTGTGTTCGGGCATCAAATAATCGAGTAAGAAAAGAGTTCACTTCTTGCTCTTCTACGGAAATAGAATCTTGCGCAAATAACGTTCCTGTAGGAAGGTAAAAAAACAGTATGAATATGACCAACTTAAACCATATCAAGACTTTCACCTCACGAAAATAAATAATATCACCTCATATCCATGACTCAAAAAGTTAGATGAAACACGTGAACCGACAAAGGATGAGATATTAAGTTTACATCATTTTAACAAATGGATATAAGGACAGAGGAAAGTTATATTTTCATGGGGGTTGATGAAAAGGAATCAGGTTTATACCGTGGGTCGAGGATGATCAAAAATCCTAATACTAGGAATTTAAAACCTCATTCGGATGCATTTACAGGAAAATGTATTACATGAAAAAATTATCATAGACTTGTCAACTATACAAAAAGCTAAGGTGAAACTTTTACTTCTCAAGTGAAAAGGCTTGACAATAAAGAATTCAAATAACATAAAAAGCCTCCATTGTGGAGGCCTTTTTTTAGTAAAAACCTCCATTAAAAAACCAATTAACTGCTGCTCCAACGATACCTAAACCAATCGCCCACCATCCTAAAGTATTGGCTTTGCTAAATACTGTAATTAAACCTAGGACTACGGCAGCGCCTCCAAACAAAAGGGGAGCATAGAAAAAAGAAATTATGCCGGCAACAATACCGATCCACCCCATCCATAATGCAGAGGTATCATTTTTTTCTTCTTCTCTTATGCCCCTATCTCTTGCTTCAGCCATTTTATATCCCCTCCTTATTTTTATCATTCACATCTCGTGGCTTTCTTAGTTAAGAAAGTTATACCAACGGGGAAATCAAAAAGCAAATAGAGCCTATAAAGGCTCCGTTATCAATAATTTAGAGGATAGCAATAGAGGAAAGAGCACGTATCGACCTACCTTGCACTACCATTAGTATCTTCTCTTTGCGACATAAAAAAATGTGAAGCGGAATTGGAGCTTTATGCTCTAGCAACCAATGACCCCGCTGCTCAGAAGATGTACCAGGAATCAGCGAAAGAATTAACAGAAGTTCTATCGGAATTGAGAATACAACTCAAACGTTAACAGGAGGCTCATAATTTCGGATAAGAAAAAGAAAAAACTAACCCCTACCCAGCAAGAGAATACCATGTTTTTACCAAAGGTAGGGAACCGAAACGGCCTGTATTTTTGAACTGTGTACGTGCTTTTACATGGAGCGTAATTTTAATCATGACCGACTAACATAGACAAGACAAATTTCGCATTAATGGGGTTAATTATTTTCTAGTTGTTACTGTAAAGCAAGGTGGTGAATGTTAGATTTGTTTAAATTAGATGGTAAACAGCAGTTACAGGGGCTACTCAGGGGATAGGTCACTTGTTAGAGGTAGGTTGGGACGGTAAGTCTACAACATACCCTGGCATAACCCGCACATTTATCCCACAAAAACCATGGATACGCAAAAAAAGAACCGGGCATGATTTACGCCCGGTTTTCCAGTAATTAATAAGCACTGCGAAGCAATTCAAGTAAGTCCTCGTATTTACTTTCACGCGGATTAAACAATCCACAAGGATCTTTTGAAGCCATGTCGGCTAATTTAGGAAGGTCTTCTTCTTTGACTCCCAAATCAGAAAGGTGTTCAGGGATTCCTACTGTTCTTGCTAGGTTTTCAACAGCTTTCACGGCCATTGCGGCAGCCTCTTCGGGGGTCAAGTCAGCAACATGAGCACCAAGTGCTAAAGCGATATTTTTGAATTTTTCCGGTTTCGCCTGTACATTATATTTCATAACATGCGGTAGCAAAATAGCGTTGCAAAGACCATGCGGTAGGTCATAAACTCCGCCAAGTGGATGGGCTAAGGCATGAACATTTCCTAAGAGGGCATTATTAAAGGCCATACCTGCCAAGAATTGAGCGTAGGCCATTTGGGTTCTAGCTTCCAGATCCTCGCCATTCTTTACGGCCTGCGGCAAGTATTGGCCAATTAGTCGAATTGCCTGGAAGGCATTCGCATCGGTAATGGGGTTTGCTAATATAGAAACATAAGCTTCAATGGCATGGGTTAACGCATCCATTCCTGTTCCGGCCGTCAATTCAGGAGACAAACTAACCGTAAGAGAAGGGTCATTGATCGTGAGCTGAGGAGTCACGTGCTTATCTACTATGATCATTTTTCTAGACTCTTTAGTATGGGTAATAACCGATATGCGAGTCATTTCACTTGCTGTTCCTGCCGTGGTGTTGATGGTGATCAATGGGACCATTTCTTTTGCTGATTTATCAATTCCTTCGTAATCGTATATGGTTCCACCATTCGCAGCTACTAAAGCAATCGCTTTCGCACAGTCTAAGGAGCTACCCCCGCCGATCGCTATCACAAGATCGCAGGATTTTTGCTGAAGAAGAGCAACACCCTCGGCAACATTCAAATCGGTTGGATTCGGGCTAACGCTGGAATATAGTATGGTATCGATTTCCTCTTCTTTTAGGTAACCGATTAATTGATCGACATAACCCATTTTGAGAATGGCGCTTCCACAAACGACTAATACTTTTGTCGCTCCCCATTCCTTTGCTTTTTTCCCTACTTCGGCAAACGTCCCCACCCCAAATAGGTTTTCCTTAGGCATAAAAAATCCGAATGCTCCACTCATTTTTCTTCCTCATTTCATAGTTGTCATAGTTGTATTCAATGTTTATTGTAGAGTCTTTACGTGAAGATAGCCGTGACAATGATCACCTACTTGGCAATCAATAAGTATTGAATTCATCCTAATTTGGTTGCCATAGGTTTCTTCCTTTGTTAAGCCTTGGAGATGGTACTGCATCCCAATTCGTTGAACAGTAGGTTCATATTTTTTCAGACGCAGGGTTTTTCGTAATTCCGGGTTCCCTATTAAATCACTGCTAGTGGGGAAGAGCCAGAAGAAATTCATTAGTTGATAGAGAAAAGAGATGCTTTAGTTCACATCAACCAATAACTCATAAAGGAACTAAAAAACCTGCTCTCGGGATCTTTCCTACTTAAGACTCTGCTATTTTTAATGGCCGTACACAAGTAGCCGATGGCCATGAGGGTGACCGTTGATCACTAGCTCCGTCAATGCTATTGGCTGTATATCTGACAAACATCTTGGCTACGAACACTATAGGATGTGGTTTTCTTTTGGATGTTTTTTACAGAAAATATTACGTTTGATATACTTTAGGTCATTATAGGGCAGGGTGATTGGAAAATGGATAAAATCATATGCCTATGGTGGCTGCGATGATCTATGCGTTGGTCGCGCGGATCGTTGAGCGAATTCCTACAGTTAAAGATTTACGTAAACGTTTGAAAAATGATTTCATTTTTCGTTTGGACTGTGGATTTCTATTCTCTGATCCGCTCCCTTCGGAGGCTTCTTTCTCCCGACTGGCACAAAAATTAGAGAACTGCAAAGGGCTTGAAATGTTGAAAAGTCAACTGCTACTCCAAGCCATACAAGAAGGTTTCGTTGATTATGACGCCGTTGCTGTCGATGCCACGCAATTTGAATCACGAGATCAAGCCAAATCGGAAGAGAAAAAACCGAAGCCTGAACCCAAGAAACGGGGACGCAAAACCAAAGCAGAAAAAGAAGCATGCGACAAACAAAAACAAGAACAAGAGGCTCAGCAGTCTTTGTTTGAAAAATCCATTGCTTCCCAACTTGATGTTTCGTTCGAGGATCTTCGTGACCAGATTCCCTTGGAACCCGCTTGGGGAATCAAGAAAATAGTGAGGAAAGAACGTTTTTTGGTATGGATTTAAAGGGCATCTTGCCGTAGGTACAAAAAGCCAGTACATTTTAGAATCCGTCATGTCATCTGGTAACTTAAATGATGGAAAAGCCGCCATTCCTCTACTGAAAGGCATCGAGAAACTGCCTTTTTCCATTCGTTATGCCATGATGGACGCTGGGTACGACTATGTTGCCATCTATCAACAGATTCATCGTATGGAAGCATACTCCATCATTGCCTATAACAAGAAAATGAAGGAGAAATGGTCGGTTTTGATCAGAACTTTGCTCCTACCTGTGTACGTGAATATTCCTATCGATACGACAGCTATGACGCAAAGTACAAAACACTCAAGTTTACTCGCCCAAAAGAGTGTAAGGACTGTCCCTTAGCCCACGATTCCTTATGCCAAAAGGTTTACAAGGTGCGAATCGAGACGGATTTGCGTCGCTATTCAGCTCCTGCCCGCGGTAGTCAAACTTGGGAAGAGCTTTATAACCAAAGGACAGCTGTAGAAAGAGTCCATGCCTATTTAAAAGAGTTCTTTCAGTTAAATTATGTTCGTTATCGTACAGGTAAAAGAGCCAAAGTCCATTTTAATTTTGTTACTCTTGTTTATAATGCATCCAAATTAGCTGCTGATCGAATTCGAAAGCAAATAGAAAGCCTAAAAAAAGTGCTTAATTTTAAAAAAAACTCAAGATTTACCATATAGATCAGTCTTGGTTTCTATAAAAGGCAATTATGAAATTGATTCAATTAAGTGATTTACAGGGGAGATTCTTAACTCAATGATTTCTGCATAGAAACTAACTCAAAGAATGATTTTTTGGAGAGGAGAATTTGAAGGAAACAATCGAATTGTTTTTTGTACTTATCCTAACATCATACAGTTCTTCTACCCAAACACAAATGAAGTCTTAGAAAACATAAATAGTTCTTTAGAAGTCATTATGAGTTCTCCTAAAGAATCATCTAATCCATATGATTATCAGGGCTAATCAAAAGGAATTTGATTCTACTGTATCTCAAGGGAATTTAGCACTTAACGTATTGCTAAATGAATTTAAACATGGAACAGAAAATGGATTGAAGGAATATATCATGGCTTTTGCTTGTGTGTAGATATTAGGGGATAAACTTCCTGCTGTCCTTGGGGTGGCAGGATATTATTTTGTAAGGAGAAGGGAAATATAAGCAGGGATTTCCAACAGAGGAAATTACGAGACTGTCGATTAACGTTTGCCTAATCGGAATTTCTCCGTTTAGTGATCCGTTTTAGGATTAGAGTTGGTGTATAATCGGAAAAATTACGATTATAGCTCCATATTACATTGGAAATTAGCTATTTCACCTCTGTAATCGGAATATTTCCGGTTATTTAGACTGAATTTTTTGGATCGGACAAGCTAATCGGACAATTTCCGATTACAACGGTACTAGGGAACGTGAATAGATTTACACTAGCCTAGTAATCGACAGGATCATTTATTCCTCTGCTTTAGTTGGATACAACCGACTCCTATCTATGGTGGTATGATAAAATAAATCAATGAGACTCATAGAACAAAGGAGATGAAAACAATTCTCTAAAACGTAGTCAAACATAATCATTTGTGATGTACTATAATTATGGAAAAAATATACAAGATTAAAGAGTTCGCTTTAATGTTAGGGGTATCTGTTTTAACGCTCCAACGATGGGATAACGAAGGTAAATTAACAGCTTATCGAAACCCTAAAGGAAGAAGGTATTATACCGAAACTCAGTATCGAGAGTATATGGGGATTCAAGATGAAAATAAAATAGGTAAGACGGTAATTTACGCAAGGGTATCCAATCAAGGACAAAAAGATGATTTAGTCAATCAAGTTGAATTCTTAGAGACGTTCGCTAATGCAAGAGGAATGATTGTAGATGAAGTGTTAAGAGTATGGTTATATTCCTACACATACAAAAGTGAGTAGCGGAACCCTCTCCTATAAAGCAGGTCGATACTATATATCTGTCTTGTGTGAAGTTCAGTCGCCCTCTTCTCAGATTAATATTCATGACTGTATGGGTATAGATGTGGGAATTAAGGATTTCGCAGTGTGTAGTAATCACCAAGTATTTGAGAATATCAACTGCACTCCCAAAGTCAAGAAACTAGAAAAATCATTAAAACGTCAACAGCGAAAATTAAGTCGAAAATACGAATCTAAAAAGAAAGGTGGTGAATCCTGCTATAAAAACATCCAAAAACAGATAGTGATCATTCAAAAACTTCACGCTAGATTAGCGAATATTCGTGAAGAATACGTTAGACATGTCGTTAATGCTTTAGTGAAAGCCAAACCAAAGTATATTACGATTGAAGACTTGAATGTAAAAGGCATGATGAAAAATCGTCATTTATCTGATTCTGTACGCAAGCAAAAATTCTATCGCTTTAAAGAATGGTTAACTTCCAAATGCAACCAGCATGGTATTGAATTGAGAATGGTTGGTCGTTTTTATCCAAGTTCAAAAACTTGTTCATGCTGTGGATTTAAAAAAGTTAATTTGAGTCTTTCAGATAGAGTTTTCAAATGCAATCACTGTTACATGGAATTAGATCGTGATTTTAACGCAAGTCTAAATCTGAAATATGCAACAGAGTATACCGTAATCACCACTCGATAAGGTATATATGTACGGTGGGCTACATCGGAATTAACGCCTGTGGAGAGCTATGTCAACGATAGAAGTGAGCAAGTGGCGAGATCGGGTTCGTAGAAGCAGGAAATGGTCTAGCATAAACGAATGATGATGTTTGTTTATGTTTTTAGTAGCAGATTAGACAACGTGATGAAACTTGTTTCTTGGAATGTCAATGGACTACGAGCATGTGTCAGCAAAGGATTTTTAGATTACTTTAACGAAATGGATGCAGATATATTCTGTGTTCAAGAAACTAAACTACAAGAAGGGCAAATCAGCCTTGAATTAGAAGGCTACTTTCAATATTGGAATTATGCTATTAAAAAAGGGTATTCAGGTACGGCCATTTTTACAAAATATGAGCCCTTATCTGTCAAATACGGAATGGGTCTGGAAGAATTTGATGCGGAGGGAAGGGCGATCACGTTAGAGTTTGAAGAATTTTTCATGGTGAATGTCTACACACCGAATGCTCAAAGAGACTTGGCAAGATTAGAATATAGATTGAAGTGGGAAGATATTTTTCGAACGTATTTAAAAGAGTTAGACTCAAGTAAACCCGTGATTCTATGTGGAGATCTGAATGTTGCACACCAAGAAATCGATTTGAAGAATCCAAAAACAAATAGAGGAAATTCAGGTTTTACAGAGGAGGAGCGCGGGAAGATGACAGCCTTGCTAGAGGTTGGATTCGTAGATAGCTTTAGACACTTTTATCCAGACAAAAAAGATGCCTATTCATGGTGGTCCTATATGGCAAAGGTAAGAGAGAGGAATATAGGCTGGCGAATTGACTACTTTATTGTATCTGACAGATGGAAGGATGAGTTAAAGGATTCACAAATCCATTCCCATGTCATGGGCAGTGATCATTGTCCCGTAGTGCTGGAATTATGATGAGAAAGAACGACTAGGATACAATGTTAGTTGAAATAATAAATGATGAGGGGGAAAGCAAATGGCAAAAAAGAAAGTAGAAATCGACGTGATGTTAGAAGCCGATAAGACATGGGATGTGGAAGTCTATTATATGGACGTAAATGAATGGGTACTTGATGAAGATCTATCTGATGCCCACTTTCAATCGAAGGAAGCAGCTTTGCGTTATGTAGATGATCTGAAGAAAAATCCATCCATTGAAATTGGTAAAGTAACGGAGAGAAAATAGTGAAGTTTACCCAGCTGTACAAGCGGAGATTGTACATGCAGAGTTACATCCTTTTAAAATAAGCTTGTTGCAAAAATAGTTAAATGGATCCTTCTCGGTAAGAGTGGGATTTTTTTTATGCCCGATATGACGATGCATGTTTTAGCTGAAGAATGGTTTCGAAGGTATAGAGCTTTTCATATCTTGTTAAACTGAGAAAGAACCTTTGTTTTTTCCTTTAGGCTGAAACTTTGATTTTGTTCTATACGTATAAAAAAGAAAGGAATTTAAGTTAGGAGTCGATATATGATGAACCCGTTTCTAGCATTTCTTGCTCGAATGTTGATAGCTATCCCAGCTGCTTCTACGGCATGGCTGGTGAGCTTTTTTGCTTTTGATCAAACATTTTTGCTTTCGACAGCCATTGCCGGAGGTGGAGGACTGCTTACTTATGGGACGAGTTCCGTCTATTTTAAATACCGTTTTTTAAAAAAGCACCGTCTATCAAGAAAAGAATTCCAGTATATTGATAAAAATTTACATGAAGCGAAGCGGAAAATATATCGTCTGCATAAAACGCTTTTGTCAATTCGTCATATCTCATCATTAACCCAAAGAATTGAGCTTTCACGACTCACGAGAAAAATTTATGGACTGACCAAAAAGGAACCCAAAAGGTTTTACCAGGCTGAACGGTTTTATTTTTCTCATTTGGATTCGGCTGTTGAACTGACCGAGAAATATGTGTTTTTATCCGCACAGCCCAAAAGGAATTTGGAGATGGAACAAGCACTAACTGAGACACGTAGAACTCTTGAGGAGTTGAATCACTTAATAGAAGAGGATTTATATCAGGTCATTTCGGACGACTTAGATCAGCTTCATTTTGAAATCGATGTGGCCAAGCATTCGATTCAACAGGAATCGCAATTAAATAATGAAAGCAGGAAATGAACATGTATGATAATAAACCAGTGAATCTCATGGATGACTTACTTTCGAATCCGTTTGGGAATGATCAAAACCTGTCCACCCCTCCCTTGCAGGAAAATAGGCCAATCAGGCTGATTGATGTTATCCCGGAAGAAAACAGAGAAAAGGCGTTTCAGCTTGCCAAACAGATAGACCCTAAAAACCACCAAGCGATGATCTCCTATGGAACGCCAGCGCAATCTAAACTCTTGTCTTTTTCGAATACGATGCTGGAGCATGTCCAAAGAAAGGATCTCGGTGAGGTAGGGGAGATTATCAATGACTTAATGAAGAGGTTTCATGAGGTCAGCCCGGATGAGCTGATGTCGGAGAAGCGATCTCTATTCACCCGTATGTTTGGCAAGTTATCGGGCTCTATTCAAGAGGTACTGTCCAAATATCAGAAAACGGGGGCACAGATCGATCGAATCAGTGTGAGGTTAGACCGCAGCAAGAACACCTTGCTATCCGATATCGACATGTTAGAAAAGCTCTATGAAAATAATAAAGAGTATTTTCATGCCTTAAATGTGTACATTGCAGCGGGTGAACTTAAGCTAGAAGAATTGTATGAACAAACGATTCCTCAGTTGAAGAAGGAAGCTGAGGCCTCGAATGATCAAATGAAATTCCAAGAAGTCAACGATATGATGCAATTTGCCGACCGATTGGACAAGCGTCTGCATGACTTGAAATTAAGCCGGGAGATTACGATCCAAAGCGCTCCGCAGATCCGCCTGATTCAACATACCAATCAGGCGCTAGTAGAAAAAATACAATCCTCTATTATGACGGCGATTCCCTTGTGGAAGAATCAGATGGCCATTGCCCTGACTCTGATTCGGCAACGTCATGCGGTGGAAGCACAGAAACTGGTCTCTAAGACCACGAATGATCTATTGTTAAAAAATGCGGTCATGCTTAAAACAAACACGATTGAAACCGCAAAGGAAAATGAGCGTGGCCTTGTCGATATTGAAACGCTAAAGAAAACCCAAGAAAGTATTATCTCCACTCTTGAAGAAACGCTTAGGATTCAGGCGGAAGGGCGAAACAAGCGCAGTGAGGCAGAGCGGGAGCTAGCTTTGATGGGAAACGAGTTAAGACAAAAGCTGTTGGAGATCAAAAGGGATAAATGAAGAATTTAAAAAAGCGAAGGCCCCTTTCGGTGTCCTTCGCTTTTTTATACGTTATAATAGAAACTAAAAAGTTCATGAGTAAGGAGAAGTCTATGCAAGCGTCAGTGAAAGTCCAGTCGAATCCACAGTCGACGGTTTATCGTATTTTATTTGCCATTAGTCTTGTCCATCTTTTAAATGATTCCATGCAATCTGTCATTCCAGCCATTTTCCCAATTCTCAAAGACTCAATGAATTTATCTTACTCTCAGCTAGGATGGATCGCCTTCACTCTAAATATGACCTCCTCGATTATGCAACCTGTGGTTGGGTGGTTTACGGATAAAAAGTCAGTTCCGTATTTACTTCCGCTGGGGATGGGGTGTTCGTTTGTCGGGATGCTGGGTCTAGCTTATGCAGAGAATTTTTACTTCGTATTAATTTCCGTTTTGTTTATTGGGTTAGGTTCCGCGGCTTTTCATCCGGAGGGTTCCCGTGTAGCGTATATGGCTGCGGGGAATAGACGAGGTCTGGCTCAGTCGATTTATCAAGTCGGTGGCAATGGCGGCCAATCCTTAGCCCCGTTGATGACGGCATGGATCTTTGTTCCATTTGGTCAATTTGGTGCGATTTGGTTTACAGGGGTGGCAGCACTCGCCATTCTTGTTCTATTATATATATCCTCCTGGTATAGTCAGCAGATCACCTTCTTCCCACGAGTAAAGAAGGGTAAGGCTGGTGCAGGAACTTCTAAACAAAATCAGAAAAAGATGGTCATGGCCATCCTGCTTCTCATCTTTTTGGTATTTGCGAGATCCTGGTATTCGACAGGCATTTCGAATTTCTATCAGTTTTACTTAATTGACCATTATGGACTTTCAATTGAAAGCGCTCAGTACTATATCTTTGTTTTCTTGGTATTTGGAGTAGCAGGCACGTTCTTTGGAGGTCCTTTAGCCGACCGATTTGGGAAAAAAAATTTAATTTTATTTTCGATGCTCGGTTCAGCTCCTTTGGCCCTCCTATTACCGCATGTAAGCTTAGTGTGGGTGTATCTAATTTTTGCTTTAATGGGATTCATTCTGTTGTCTAGCTTTTCCGTAACGGTTGTTTATGCTCAAGAACTTTTCCCAGGGAAAATCGGGATGGTTTCCGGCCTCATTGTAGGCTTAGCTTTTGGAATGGGGGCAATTGGCTCGATCATTCTTGGGAAACTGGCAGATATCCATGGCATTAATTATGTGATGACGTTCACCAGTGTACTTCCGCTACTTGGTTTGTTCACCTTCTTTTTACCTTCTGATCGAAACTTGAGAGAATGGGAAAGGTAAGCTTGATTGTGGAGATTTAGTTTGTGAATAAAGTCTGGAATGGGGTATAAGTCTTGAAAACATTCAAAAAAGTTTATATTGAAATAACAAGTGTCTGTAACTTGGCTTGTAGTTTTTGCCCACAAACAGCTAGACAGGCTGGTTTTATTAAAGTGGATACATTTAGTAAACTATTGGATCAGATCAAACCGCATACGAATCATATTTATCTTCATGTGAAAGGCGAACCTCTCCTCCATCCCAAAATCGATGAGTTGTTGGACATAAGCCATGCCAAAGGGTTTAAAGTCAATATAACGACAAACGGAACGCTCATAAATAAGGCTAAGCATAAATTACTAGGGAAACCTGCCCTGCGCCAAATGAATTTCTCTCTTCATAGTTTTGATGGACATGAGGGATCGACCAACCGGGAAGAATACTTGCATAATATTTTATCGTTTGTCCGTGAAGCTGCGGAACATCAGGTTATCTTCTCCTTTAGGTTATGGAATCTTGATCAGGACAATCTCACCAATCTGCAAAAGAGCAGAAACCGGCAAACATTAGAGATCCTGGAAAAAGAGTTTAACCTGGACTTCCGAATCGAAGAAAAGGTAGTACCGGGCAGCGGAACTAAAATTGCCGATCGAATCTATTTGAATCAGGACCATGAATTTCAATGGCCAAGCTTACAAGCTCCTGAAGATGAGG
This sequence comes from Brevibacillus sp., assembly GCA_036676475.1. Classification (GTDB taxonomy): domain Bacteria; phylum Bacillota; class Bacilli; order Aneurinibacillales; family RAOX-1; genus LC029. Next base: position 61,227 of record JAKFCU010000003.1, on the reverse strand, counting down.
GGAAGGGATTTTGTCATGCGCTGCGCAGTCAAGCAGCCATACTGGTCGACGGAACGGTCGTGCCATGCTGCCTGGATGGCGAAGGGGTAATTAATTTAGGTAATATCCACAACACCCCTTTCTCTGAAATTGTAGAAAGTGAAAGAGCAAATAATCTCTTCTATGGATTTTCACGAAGAGAAGCGGTAGAGGAATTATGCAGGAAATGCGGGTATAGAAAAAGATTTGGATCTTGATCTTATTGAGACACCTTGTCATAGATACGTGAAAGTGGGGGTCTGACCGAATCTTTCACATTTGGAATAAATAACATCTTTATGGGAAAAAATTATAACTGGATTCTAACAAACATGAGGAGGGTACAGATAATGAATAGACAACGAGCACAAGAGATTGCTGTTTCACCAGTTATGGCAAATGTGACCTATAACGGGACCCCCATCTACATTCAACATGTTGATGAAGATAATGATACGGCTAGAATATATCCTCTCGATCAACCGGAGAATGAACAACAGATTCCTTTAGACAGTTTAATTGAACACTAAAGATGACAATTTAGTGTAGCTATCCATTGGTTTTTTTGAAAGTTTTTAAAATAGCAATTCGATATTTTTGTAGATATTGTTAAAAATTACGTATTGTGTTATGGTGTATATACAAAAACTAAATAGTTTTTACCACGGGAGCTTGGAGAACCAGGCTGAGAGGATAACTAACCTATTATCGACCGTTGAACCTGAACTGGATAATGCCAGCGGAGGAATGAGAGACGCTTCATGTTCTTTAACATTAGTCGCGTATATCTAAATCCGCATGATTTGATTCATGCGGATTTTTTATTGTGATAAGTGTCTTCTTCCGCCTCCGTTAAAGGTTCGAAATCATCATTATTTTCGAATAAAACAGGAGGTTTTTTTATGTCAAATTTGATCGAGTCATCTGTCTTAGTTTCGACCATTCAGCCATTTCCCAACAGTAAGAAGGTGTATGTTGAGGGTTCCAAACCGGAAATTCAAGTTCCCATGCGGGAAATCCAATTAAGCGAATCTTTAGGGTCACTCGGTACGGAAGTGAATGAACCTGTTCGTGTGTATGATACGAGTGGAGTATATACAGATCCTCATTATTCCGTCGATATCCAAAAGGGTCTTCCAAGCTTGCGTCGTCAATGGATCATAGAACGAGATGATGTGGAAGAGTATGAAGGAAGAGAAATCAAGCCTGAAGATGATGGAATCAAAGGGGATGCTCAGGTAAATCACCAGGTGTTTCCTGGTTTAAAGCGAAAACCGTTAAGAGCAAAGAAAGGGCAAAATATTACTCAATTGCATTATGCTCGCAGAGGGATGATTACTTCAGAGATGGAGTTCATTGCCATTCGAGAAGGAGTAAGTCCTGAGTTTGTTCGAAAGGAGGTTGAGGAAGGCCGAGCGATCATTCCTTCGAATATTAATCATCCGGAGTGCGAACCGATGATTATTGGACGGAATTTCCATGTCAAAATTAATGCGAACATTGGAAACTCTGCGGTGACTTCTTCTATTTCTGAGGAAGTGGAAAAAATGACTTGGGCGACAAGGTGGGGCGCGGACACGATTATGGATCTTTCCACTGGAAAAAACATCCACGCCACGCGAGAGTGGATCATCCGCAATTCGCCAGTCCCTATTGGTACGGTTCCTATTTATCAAGCTTTGGAAAAGGTGAATGGGATAGCGGAAGATTTAACCTGGGAAGTATACCGTGATACCCTCATTGAGCAAGCTGAACAGGGTGTCGACTATTTTACGATTCATGCAGGGGTTCTTCTCCGTTATGTTCCGCTTACTAGCAACAGGATGACAGGAATCGTCTCCCGTGGAGGATCGATCTTAGCGGCATGGTGCTTGGCTCACCACGAGGAAAACTTCCTTTACACACACTTCGAGGAAATCTGTGAAATCATGAAAGCCTATGATGTAGCCTTTTCATTAGGGGATGGTCTCCGGCCAGGATCGATTGCTGATGCGAATGATGAAGCGCAGTTTGCAGAATTGAAAACCTTGGGTGAATTGACGAAAGTGGCTTGGAAACATGATGTACAGGTGATGATCGAAGGACCAGGTCATGTCCCTATGCATAAAATCAAGGAGAATATGGATTTGCAGCTGGAAATTTGCCATGAAGCCCCATTTTACACGTTAGGTCCGTTAACGACGGATATCGCGCCGGGTTATGATCACATTACTTCCGCCATTGGGGCAGCCATGATTGGTTGGTTCGGGACTTCGATGCTTTGTTATGTAACACCGAAAGAACACCTTGGACTGCCGAACAAAGAAGATGTACGCAATGGAATCATCACTTATAAAATTGCTGCTCATGCGGCCGATTTAGCCAAAGGGCACCCAAGGGCACAAATTCGTGATAATGCGCTTTCCAAAGCCCGATTTGAATTCCGCTGGCGCGATCAATTTAACTTATCTTTGGATCCAGAAAGGGCCATGGAATATCATGATGAGACCCTGCCTGCGGAAGGAGCCAAAACCGCGCACTTCTGTTCCATGTGCGGACCGAAATTCTGCAGCATGAAAATCAGTCATGAGATACGGGATTATGCTAATGACAAGGGTTTATCAGAGGAAATAGTAGTAGAAGAAGGAATGAAAGAGAAGGCAAAAGAATTTAAAGAGAGCGGCAGCCACATTTATCGATAATGGATAGGAGGTAATCCTGCATATGAAGGAAGCGATCCAGATCATGAATGAAATCAAAGAATTGGAATCCCGCCTAGTGCGCCTAAAATCAGAACTCCTTGAATTCCAAGAAAAATGCAAGCATGCTTATATTAGTGATTCATTAATGAGCACTTGTTCGTATTGTATGAAATCAGAAAGCCATTACTATTAATCTCATCATTAGGAGCCTTGTTTGTGAGTTTATTGGACAAGGCTCTTCTTTTATAACAAATATCGATAATGGGAAAGTCTGAATGTGCTTTACCATTACGTATACTTGTTCAATCCAATAGTCTTAGGATGTAAGATTTAAGGTCTACAACTCGAAGTGATTCTAGCTTTTCGGTAGTACCAGCGATAAATAGCGGAAAGTAAGTGTCTTCTTTATGGAACGAACCATGGGCACCTCCCCCCACATGGGTATGAGAATGAATGGCCTTCATTTCGTATCCAGGATGCGAGGTTAAAATTAAAAAATCACCATCATGGGAATGTGCCGCACTATATAGTCTCATTAAGCCATCAGGATAGTCTCCATATGTCAGCCTTCCGATTTCATGGTTCCAATGAAGATCAAGAATACTCAGATCCCCTTCGATGTCCCATGATTGATCATAAGGATCCCGGTACTGTGAACCGGGACGAAACCGCATCTGCTTCATGGTTCCGCCTTGTCTAACTTCAAGCCAGTTTCCGTTTTTCCAGCTTATGGTGTCAAGTCGACGCTCATTCCTGATTTTTTCAAGGATCTGTTCTTTTTGGATATAAGCCTGTAATGGATAAACGTAAGTCATTCTTTCATTTACAGCCAGTGCCAATTCATCGGTTGAACGAGATTTGCCTAGTTCAGCTAATTGAAAGGAACTAAAAATTTCTTCGAGATTAATAACGGCTACCTGTTTATCGTCCTCTATTTTTACTACTCCACTGTCTCCCATAATGATAAAGACATGCTCCTCAAGCGCTTTAGACCAAGAGTCGAATGAGTTAAACATTCTTTGCAGCTTTCGGTCAATGTCAATTAGAGCCTCCGAGGGTATGCTGCCGTGTTTATGTGCTTCGTGATCAAGATCAGGGAAATAGACCATTGTAAAGGCAGGCAAACCTTGGTTTTGGATGAGGTGAATTAAATGTTCATTGGAAACCTCATCATTAACTCCATAGTAATTCATATACTGTTCTTTTACATTCGTTTTCGTGTAATGATGAAAATTGCCAAGAACAAAGTAATCCGGTGCTTTCGTTTGAATGTCTTCATAAGGTCTTGGAATCGAGAGCAATTGATCGGTCTTGCCTCGATGAATGATTCCATTAATAGAAGCCGTTGACATCCCTTTGTTCGCCAGTTCCTCATGAAGAGTGCGTACATCCTGCCCTAAATGACGATTATTCAAATTATACAAGCTATCGTTTATCACGGTTTTCATCCCTGTTCTCAGTACAGGAAGGGCACCATCTCCATAATTAATATAACGATTCTCATGAATATCATACCATCGTAAAGCTGGAATTCGGTGCTGATGAGGTTGAGTACCCGTAAGGAGGGTACTATCGATGGTCACCGACATGGTAGGAAATGAACTAACCATTTGATTGGTATACCAACCATTTTCCATTAGGAACTGGAATAGAGGGACTTGATTGTTTTTAATTAAACTTTCTAAGGGCTGGTCCACTAGGGAATCAATAATGATCAAAACAACCTTCTTATCTGGCGTGTGTGTTGGTTTGGAATACAGCCTCATATTTTTAGTTGGTTCTTTAAGGTTGAACATCAACGTTACAAGAGAAAGGGTAATGACAGACAGGACTATAATTAATTTTTTCATTTCATCACCTAACAGATAGTTTACCTGTAGTGTGTGTTTTTATAGGGAATTTTAACCAGTGACTTAAAACGGAAAAGGCGGTTGGGATCAAAAAAAGACAGAGTGTGCCTTAACTTTTAGACCTCCCCCATTTATGATTTGTAATATATGTCAGTGATGCAGATATTGACTTTTCCACGTATGGTATGTTTAACCCGATGTACATAGGTCGTTAGGCTCGATGTAATCGCTTTAATATAACAACAAATGCAATTAGTGGTAAATACGGGAGACTAATTGACGGTTTTTTCTATCTTTGTTAAAGTAAAAATAAGAAATGAAGTAAGAAACTAGAAAACTTGTCATAACATTGTCTGTATAGTTTTTAATGGTTTGGTAGTGCTTTAAAAGGAAACCTGAACAAAATTTAACATCTAGGAGTGACAACTATGAGAAAGTTACCCATCTTAAGTTTATTTCTAACAGGAATCATTGTATGTTCTTCGTTTAGCCCTATTTATGCTGCTGAGTCCACTTCTAATCCTATTGTCCAATCCGCCCAAAAATACATAGGCTTTTCCTTGAAAAATTATGATGCCGGTGATTTCATTTACTATACGTTGAAAGATCAAGGCATTTCAGTGTCGCAGGATCTTTCTACTCAGTATAAGCAAGGGACTCCGGTTTCCTTATCGCAGTTAAATCCAGGTGATATTGCCTTTTTTGGGACAAGCAGTTCAAACCTGTTTGCTTCTGGCATTTATCTTGGTAACGATCAAGTGGCTGTGGCATACAAGCCTTACGGAGAGGTGAAGGTTTTATCTACGAAAAGTTCGCTCATTCAAAGAAATCTTGAAGGGCTTCGCCGATTCAATTCCTCAAATCCAAAGCCAGATAGTCAAGAGAGCTCAAAATCAGCTGATTCTGACGTGCAAAAAGCTCTGATTGATGCAGGGATGAAGTATCTGGGTACACCTTATGAATATGGTTCTAGCCGAAGTAATACCAGAACGTTTGACTGTTCAGATTTTGTACGTCAGGTTTATCTAGATGCCGTAGGACTAGACATGGGGCGTGGTGGTGCTACATCTCAGTATAATTACTTGAAAAAATCGGGAGCTAAAATCAAAACCGATTGGCAGGATCTTGAAGTCGGCGATATCATGATCTTTATGCCTTTTCGAGGTACGAGCAAAGATGCGTATAAAGATAATCGCGATAGCATAGGACATTCCGGCATTTATATGGGGAATGGAAAGGTCCTGCATACGTATTCCAAAGATTCAGGCGGGGTTCGCATCAACACGATTGAAAAACACTGGGAATATCGATTTATTGCTGGAGGAAGTCCTTTAAAGTAATTTAAGCTTAGACTAAAAAAAGCCCTATCCTTTTTATTATCGAGGATAGGGCTTTTCTGCCTTTACTTTTTCGCTTTATCCATATAAGTCAGCGGCTCGTTGGTTAACGACCAACCGGTTTTAAGTCCGAGAATAAACCAAGCTAGTGCTAACGCACCAATGGCAAAGATCGTATCCCCGATGACACGCATCCATACAAAGTTTTGAATGATATCCTGGGTCATAAACTCGGCCGAGCGAGCATACCACATCCCATGCTGTACACTTGCCCACGTTTGTATAAGACCAATGGGAAGTAAACTTAAGAGCGCCATTAAACCAAGTCCAATATTGATCGACCAAAAGGAAAAACTTAACCATTTCGTTTTCCATTTTCGGTTGGCGGTCAACCCACGGAGACAGAACAGCATGAGACCGATACCTAGCATGCCGTAGACACCGAATAAGGCTGTATGTCCGTGCAGAGGTGTCGTATTTAATCCTTGCATATAATACAAGGCAATGGGCGGGTTGATAAAAAACCCGAATAATCCTGCCCCAACCAGATTCCAAAATGCGACAGAAATAAAATAGTAGATGGGCCACTTATAAGAAGAAACCCATGGTCTTGCCCGGCTTAATGTTAGATTTTCATATGCTTCAACTCCAATTAAGACAAGTGGGACCACTTCCAAAGCGCTAAACGTGGCACCGAAGGCAAGAACACCGATAGGTGTGCCGCTAAAGTACAAATGATGGAATGTCCCGATAATCCCTCCGAATAAGAAAATAATGGTAGAGAAAAGAACTGCCCCCGTTGCGGTTGCAATTCGCAGCAGTCCCATTCGTGTAAAGAGAAAGGCGATGACAACGGTTGCGAATACTTCAAAGAAGCCTTCCACCCATAGATGGACGAGCCACCAACGCCAATATTCGGCAATCGCTAGATGGGTATGCTGTCCCCATAGCAAAGCAGGTATATAGAAAACCGGAATCGCCGTGGATGCAAGGAGAAAGAGGGCCAATAAATGACGGCTTTCTTTCAAATTGCGGAAGGCCGGCCATAGTGCTCTCGCCATCAGAAAGAGCCAGAGAAACAGACCGACTGTCAAAAACAGCTGCCAGAACCGCCCAAGATCTGTATACTCATATCCTTGGTGACCAAACCAGAAGTTGGTGGTATAATCCATCCTTTGCATAACGGCAAACCATTGCCCAGCCATGGAACCCAGCACGATAATGATCAAGGCCACAAACAGGAAGTTTACTCCAAAACGTTGAAACTTCGGTTCATAACCGGAAACGGCCGGAGCAACAAATAGTCCCGTAGCAAGCCACGCTGTAGCAATCCAGAAGATCCCAAGTTGTGTATGCCATGTCCTTGTCACCGAGTAGGGTAACCATTCAGAAATGGGTATGCCATAAAAACTGCTGCCTTCCACCTGATAATGAGCCGTAACGGCCCCGAGACCCACTTGGAGCAACCATAACGCCCCGACTACCCAAAAGTACTTCAGTGTTGCTTTCATGGACGGAGTGGGAGATAGCGCAAGCAAAGGATCTTTATCGGGAAACGCTTCCTCGTGTTCCTTGTGCTTTTGAACAGCATGATACCAAGTTAGAGCGCCAATTCCAGCTAAGAGAAGCACAAAACTCACCACTGACCAAACCACCATGGAACCTGTTGCTTGGTTTCCGACAAGTGGTTCATTTGGCCAATTGTTCGTATAGGTAATAGACTGACCTGGACGTTCGGTTGTACAAGACCATGTGGCCCACCAGAAAAACGCATTAAGTGAAGGCATGCGGTTAGGGTCCTTGATCGCATTCTTATGAAGCGCATAAGCATCGCGTAGTTCATCAAATTTAGGGTCATTCATAAATAAACCGGTATAATGTTCACTGTTAGCTGCATAGGCTTGTGCACGTACGGTTGAAATCACTAAATCTCCCGTATCCGATTGGTAAGTATTGGTTCTCATTTCTTTTTGTAATCGAGCCTGTAAGGCAGCTTTTCTTTCCTCATCTAGGGCTTCGAAAGAGGATTTATGTTCTTGTTGTGCCCATGTGTTTAAAATCCATAGGGCCTCACGGTGCAGTAGATCCGCTGTCCAGTCTGGGGCAACATAGGCTCCATGGCCCCAAACACTGCCCACCTCTTGGCCCCCCATGGATTGCCAAACGTTTTGACCATCTAAAATATCCTTTTCCGTAAACAAGACAGTCCCCGTATCGGTGACTACTTGTTTAGGAATAGGGGGCATCGTGTTATAAAGCTCTCTTCCATAATACCCAAGGACGGCAAATGACAGGACAAAGACGATACCCAATCCAACCCATAAGCGTGTATAATTCATAGTTTATACCTCCTATATTATTCCAACTAAGTATGCCCACTGAATCCATTTTTTATCATAGGGGAAGAGCAAGATTATAGCAGAAATATGTCGAAAGTTTCTGGCCTTGTGAAATATCATGATATCTTTTATGATTTGTGTGAAAGAACGAGACTAGGAACAGGAGGAAGTGAAGGGAATGAAAGTCATCTTTCTTGATCTAGATGGAGTCATGATTACCGGATCTTATCAAAAAAGGAGTACAGAGTTTGAAGGGTATTACTTTACCCCTTCGAGTGTGGAAAATCTAAAACAGATTCTGGAAAGAACAGGGGCCTATATCGTGGTTAGTTCTACCTATCGAATGGCTGGTTTTGAGTATTTGCGGAAAATGTTTAATGCGAACGGATTGACTGATGGACTGATCGGACAAACCCCGGTTATCGATTATGGTATTCGTGGGGATGAGATCCGGCAGTATATTGAAGAGTCTCGTTTGGACCCCCAAAATGCTGTGGAACAGTTTGTTATTCTTGATGATCATGATGATATGGGGGATTTGATGCCCTATCTGGTTCAGACTAAATGGGTATCCGGTTTGGATGAAGAGGCCAGGGAAAAAGCGATTCAAATGCTGGAGCATGGAGTCTGATCTTAGTTTGAATGTAGGAAAGAACTTCAACTTTGCTGCTGAAAAAGACACCCTGAGCAATTTCTCAGAGTGTCTTTTTCAGCATATTAGGAAAGTGAACTACTTTCTAAAGGCGGTCATTTTACTCTGAAACTTCGATGGAAGTTTTTTTACTTAAGGCAGTACATAAACCAGGATAGCAAAGAAATGAAAGGTTGATCCTGCCAACACAAATAAATGCCATACCATGTGATGAAACGGGAATTTACGCCATATATAAAACACTGTTCCAATCGTATAGAGCAATCCGCCGATTACAAGCAGTGTGACACCACCCTCAGCTAGGTGAGCGGTGAGTGGTTCCCATGCAAATATGATCATCCAACCCATCAGTATGTAGAATAGGGTAGACAGGAACACAAATCGTTTGGTGAAAAATGATTTGAAAAACACTCCAGCTAAGGCAATGGCCCAAATAATCCCAAACAGCGTCCAGCCTAATCCACCAGGGATCACATGAAACAAAATCGGTGTATACGTTCCGGCAATAAACAAATAGATGGCCGAATGATCGAAAATCTCGAACAAATCTTTGACTCGACCTTCTGGGAAGCTGTGAACCAAAGTGGAAGCCAAATACAATAGCAGCATTGTCGTTCCGTATATAGAAACACTTACGATATGACTTGCCGTTCCCACTTCTACAGCTTTAACCAACATCAGAATAAGAGCCGCGATACTTAACGGTACTCCAATACCATGGGAAATGGCATTGGCTATTTCTTCTTTTTTTGTATATATGTGTGTATTGGCCATTATCATTACCTCTTTCTAGCTTTGCTTAGGTTCTATTATAGACTATGCTGCACAAAGAACTAAAGGAATTATTCAGCATATCTAAAATAAAAGCTTTGTCCAAAATTATTTTTCTCCGCAATTTTAGAGATAATCCCGTAAAATCAATGTTATGAATAGGAGGGGACTCAAATGAAGGTTTTGATTGCAATTGATTCTTTTAAAGGAAGTATTTCTTCGGTTGAAGGCAGTAAAGCCATCTCCTTGGGAATTAAGGAGATATTTCCTGATGCAGAAATCGTAACTTTACCGTTAGCAGACGGAGGAGAAGGTACGGTTGAAGCATTGGTGAAGGCGACGAATGGGCAATGGATGACTAAAGAAGTAACTGGTCCTTTAAAGGAAAAAGTAGATGCCATGTATGGCATTCTGGGAGATGGAAAAACCGCGGTGATTGAAGTAGCGGCAGCATGCGGTTTACCGCTTGTTCCTATAGATCGGCGCAATCCTTTCCTTACCACCACATTTGGTGTGGGTGAACTTATTTCAGATGCTATCGAAAAAGGATGTCGTCATTTCGTTATTGGCCTTGGCGGCAGCGCGACCAATGATGCAGGTGTGGGAATGCTTCAAGCTTTAGGGTTTTGCTTTTCGGATGAGAAAGGAAAAGAAGTCGGCTTTGGAGGTGAAGCATTGAAAAAAATCTGCTCGATTGGCATGTCTAATGTAGACCCCATTTTGAAGGATTGTACGTTTGAAATTGCTTGTGATGTGCAGAATCCTCTGTATGGACCAACGGGTGCGGCATATGTGTTTGCTGCTCAAAAGGGGGCGACAACAGCAGAAATGGTACAAGCCCTTGATGAAGGCCTGAAACACTTTGCAAAGGTGGTTCTTCAAGAAATGGGTCAAGACATCCAACCTATTGCCGGGGCTGGGGCAGCGGGAGGGCTTGGTGCTGTCTTTGCGGGATTTTTGCAAGGGAAAATGCGGTCAGGCATCCAACTGGTTCTCGAAATCACCGGAATGGAAGAAAAAATGCGGGGGGCTGATTTTGTCATTACAGGGGAAGGAAGACTAGACTCTCAAACCTCCATGGGCAAAGCTCCGTTAGGTGTAGCTCAATTTGCCCATCAGTTGGGTATCCCTGTCATAGCTTTAGCAGGCAGTATAACCAATGATCCATCCATTTTAAACAATTCCGGCATCACATCTTGCTTCTCAATTGTTAATCAACCCATGTCATTAGAAAAAGCAATGGAGGTCCAAGTGACTTTTGATAACTTACGTTTATCTGCAAATCAGCTGTTTCGCCTGATTAAGGCCGTCCGATAAAGAACTTCCGAGAGGTTAGCTAAAAGAGTCTGATCTGACTCCTTTAGCTACTTTTCATCTTCCAAAAATATTCGATCGTCATACGCTTGATGATCTCTGGGTCCTTTTGCTTGGTCACTTTAGCTAGCATCCCTTCCGCCTGGGAGGCATGGGCTTCGAGAACAGCCCTTTTATCGCCTTCATAACGGGAAACATCAAGGACTACGTCGGGCTCTCCCAATTCTTGTTGACTATTTTTGGCGAAAGCAACTCCATAAACTTCGGGACGTTCGTTCGGCTCGAGCATGTTCACAGCATCAAAAACAGCCTTCCCGCAGGTATCATGATCAGGATGAACACTATAACCAGGATAGAATGTGATGATCAGAGAAGGCTTGATCTTTACTATCGCTTCGTACATGCGCTTATCTAAGTCTATTTCAAATTCAATAGTCTTATCCCGTAGCCCCCATAGTTGTAAATTCTGTATGCCAAGGATATGACAGGATTTTTCCAGTTCTTTTTTACGAATGGAGGGCAAAGTTTCTCTATTCGCAAAGTTGGGATTTCCCATATTTCGTCCCATTTCACCTAACGTTAAACAGATATAAGTAACAGGAATCCCTCTTTGGGTATATGAGAGAACGGTACCTGTACAGCTAAACGCTTCATCGTCAGGATGCGGGAATATGACTAAAACATGTTCGGACATGACGAACCTCCTCTAAATGTCAATTATACATTCATTCACCCAACGATTTTGTAAAAAATATGGTTACCTTTTTAGGAAGGACCAATTTTATAGTAACTATTAATTTATATGATTCTTACCAAAAATTCAAACCCGAAAAGTAGATTACATCTTGGATTTTGGTTAAACTGGCGGATCAAGCGGCATGCTCATTCTCCAATTATGACAATGGGGGTGAAAATCCCCATTTTACAACATAAGAGTACTACCTTACTATTGGATTTGACTGGTTAACAAACATTATTATATAATGTCTATATAATTACAAACGAAGAGAGGTTATGTTTATGTTGTATACAGTTTCAGAGGGGTTTTGGAACGCATCGTTGGAGGAGCTGAAACGAGGATATATCCAGCAGATGGATGACTATATATGCCTGCTTTGCGATCATAAAACGGAAAAAGGGATGATCTACTCGGAAGAGGGAAGTTTTTATGAAGCTGAAAGATTCATGCGTATTCATATTGAGAAAATCCATCAATCGGTGTTTAACCACTTAATCCATATGGATAAGAAACTGACAGGATTAACAGACCACCAGAATCGTCTCATGCGATTATTTTATGAAGGGAATAGCGATGCTCAAGTCCAAAAGGAAATGGACATCGGAAGTGCTTCGACGATTCGAAATCACCGCTTTGTGTTAAAAGAGAAGGAACGTCAATCCAGGGTGTTTTTGGCGATGATGGAACTGTTAAAAGAAAAGGATAAACAGATCGTAAGTTCCTCTCCGTCTGATGGGGAGCGTTACGATGTAACCCAGGAAGAAAGAGAAAAGATGTTGAAGAAATACTTTCCAGATGGGACGGAGGGTCCTTTGTCAACCTTCCCGAAAAGGGAAAAACATAGACTAGTTGTCCTTGAGGAGATGACCAAGCGGTTTGAAAGGGAACGAATTTACAATGAGAAGGAAATCAATCAGATATTGGAGGATGTTTATCATGATTATGTCATGTTAAGAAGATATTTGATCGATTATGGATTTTTAGATAGAAAGCCGGATGGAAGCCAATATTGGCTAAGAAATGATTTAATGGGGAAGGACGAGAAAAAGATGAATCGAAAAGAAGAACTCAAACAACTCTACAAAGAAACGAAGGTTGATGCGGGTATTTTTCAGATCAAAAATACCAAAAATCAAAAGATATTTATTGCAAGTACCAAAAATTTAAAGACCATAAATGGACAGCAGTTTATGTTGAAAATGGGCAGTCATATAAACAAATCACTTCAAGCGGACTGGAATGAGTTTGGAGAAGATGCATTTACGATTGAAGTGTTAGAGATTTTGAAAGAGAAAGAGGATGGATATTTTGACGCAAAAGATGCGTTGAAAAAGCTAGAGGAAAAATGGGTAGAAAAGTTACATCCATTTGATGAACGAGGATATCATAAACTAAAGCCTGAACAACAGTAAAAAAACAGCCGTTCTAATGCAATTTGATTAGGTCGGCTCTTTTATTCCGAATCGGATGATCAAGATGTAGGAACCTTTTCACATCAAAAGGCTCTTGTAGCATCCTCAGCCCATGTATAGATAGAGGTGGCTAAATGAGAAGTTATTTTATTTTGGTAATGTGTTTTTTATTTTTAATTCAATATTTTGTTCAGTCCCAGTGGATGCCATTGGTTTTGGCGATTTTTGCGACCATTGCATTTGTCGGAAGTCTCACCTTGGCCAAAAGTGTACCTAGGTTTTTTAGCATTCTGATGTTTGCAGCGGGTGTTGTGTTAACCACAATCAAAGGGCAAGGGATAGAAGTTGTTGCACAGGGAATCACATCCAACCTTCCCTTACTGACCCTTCTGGTTCTCGTTCCTTTATTGTCCATTCCATTGAAAATGGGTGGTTTTTTTGACTCTATATTGGTATATCTCAAACGATATGAAAATCATCCCCAAAAAATGTTTGCGGCAATTACCACGGTACTTTTCATTCTTAGCCCTATCTTAAATTTAGGTGCCATCCGCATTGTTCATGAATTGATGAAGGACTTACGATTGAACGCTACTTTACTATCGAAAGCATACCTTGTCGGGTTTTCATCAACCATTTTATGGTCACCTTACTATGCCGCCGTTGGAATTACGTTATTGTACCTGGATGTTTCCATTACGGACTATATGTCCTATGGTTTTGGAATTGCAGTATTATTTTTAGTAATAGGAAATGTTTTATTTGGAATTTGGGCAAAAAAGCAAAAACTTGGAACAGACCATCATCAAAATGAAGCCATTACGTCTGAACATCGAAAAAACATCAAGCTACTAGTCTTTCTCATCTTTTCCTTAATGGTCATCACCATTGTGGTCGAATCGATTACCCATTGGTCGATGCTTGTCCTCGTTAGTCTTCTTGCCCTTCTATTTCCAGCCATTTGGGTGGTGTTTTCAAAACAGTGGGGTTTTTTAAAAGAACACATTATGGATTACCGGGACAAATCTGTTCCCATCATGAATAATGAAATCATCATGTATATCAGTGCCGGGTTCTTTGGACAATCTCTTAAAGGAACAAGCTTTGGACATGGAATTAATGAATTCATGACAGGTTTAGCTCAAATATCATTTTTATTATTTGCTTTCTTTATTCTTGTCACCATGATCGGTGTTACCTTTGTAGGGATTCATCAAGTCGTTGTCGTCACCGTACTTGCCACCCAAATGGATCCGCAAATGTTGGGAACATCAAAAGAAATATTAGCGATGGTGATTATGGTTTCTTGGGCGGCCTCTTCTATATTGAGCCCGGTCAATCCCATCAATCTTTTGGTCAGCGGGTTAGTCAAGAAATCAAGTATTGAGGTTGGAGTCCGGGATAATGGCCGCTATCTTCTTATTGTATGTACGATTGGCATAGCGATCCTTACTTTTTTTCACTAATCATTAGGATGTAAAAAGCGTTAGGGCAACTCTTTCATGCAACAAAATATGAAAATTATACATCAATTTGGTGGATAAAAATAAGCCGTTAAAGATAAAGAGGAATTAATCCGAAACTAAATTATGAAATCCCTGAATGAATACCATTTCGGAGGGCAAGATATCTTGGGGGTGAATCCTATGGATCAAGAAATCGTTGCTGCAGTATTCCTGAAAAATTCAACGGAACAAATTTTCAATGATCACAATGAACTCAATTATTTTCTGTGTGACTGTGACAAAAGCGAAATTGAATACATTGAGTGGTATTAACTTCATAGGTTAGACGATTTGTATTTATGGTGATGTGAAATTAGGTGTTTAAAGTTCTTTTTACATGGCTATAATAAATAGGCAAGGTTAAATTTGCAATAACATGTATAGGTACATGCTAGGAGGCTAACAAATGGAACAAGGAAAAGTTAAATGGTTTAACGGTGAAAAAGGTTTTGGTTTCATTGAGCGTGAAGGTGGAGAGGATGTATTCGTTCACTTCTCAGCTATTCAAGGTGAAGGGTACAAATCATTAGATGAAGGTCAAGAAGTTACCTTTGATATTGAAAAGGGTCAACGTGGACCTCAAGCGGTAAACGTACGCAAATTATAACTTGAAATGAAACAATAAAAGATTCCGATTTTCGGAGTCTTTTTTTTTCCTTATCGGAAAGTATTATGCGCATAAGGCTACGCTTAAATTATTGGGAAATAACTTAAAAAACCCCCACTCAAGAAAAAAGATAGGGGGTAAATAAGTGAAAAAGTAAAATGGTTTGTATTAGTATGGTGTATTTCCATATAATAAATACCTTGCTTTTAGAATTATGGTGATCCACGGTTAATTTGATGCTAATTTTGACAAAAGGATAATTAATCGCTCTAAAAATCTTCTTCCGTAGGAAACATGCTGGGATGTTCAAGAGTGTCCGGCAAATCATTTCCGACCCCTCGACGAACCAACTCTTTCATAATCTCAAAGTTTTCATGTTCATATTCGGCACTTAGCTTTTCAAGTTCTTCAACCGGCATTTGAGTGTAATCCCGTATCAATTCTCCACCTCATTTCCCACATGAATGGTTATATTATGCTGCCATCTGTCTTATTTCAGTCAAGGTTGTCCATTGAGAATCAATATTTTAACAGGAATCAAATTGGAATAATAAATTTTTCGACAAGTGACAGGCACCTGTTAAACTTTCCCTCAATACTATGAGTATATGACTAAAAGATTACCATTTGTTGGGGGAAGTAAGGCATATGATGCATCCCGATACCGAATTGCGATTTATTGATGACAGGATAGGTTACGGGGTTTTTGCAACCCGACTTATCCCAAAAGGAACCATTGTCTGGGCTTTAGATACGTTGGATCAAAGATTAACGAACGAGCAAGTTGAACAGATGATTGAACCGATGAAATGTCAAGTATTGAAATATTCCTACCGAAATGAACTGGGTGAGTACATCTTGTGCTGGGATATCGCTAGATACATCAACCATAGTTTTTATGCTAATTGTGTGGGGACGGCTTATGGAATTGAATTGGCTGCCCGGGATATTGCCGCAGGAGAGCAATTAACGGATGACTATGGTACCTTGAATGTAGATGAACCCTTTCATTGTATTCCCGAATTGCACTCCGAGAGAACCATCGTGATGCCAGATGATCTCTTGAATTATTATCAGATTTGGGATCAATTAGCTTATGAGGCGTTTCAGCACTTCCATGATGTGAATCAACCATTAGAAGCGTTAGTCAAACCGCAATTTATGGAAAAAATACGGTTGTTTACCAACGGTTTAAGCGAAATGGATTCGATTAAAAACATTTATTTTAATCGTCGCAATCAGTAATGAATATCAGCTGTTCTTCCCTTATTCTAGGTTAAGGAAAGAACGGCTTTTTCATTTCTAAAATGGTATCCAGTATTAATAAGGGCATATCTACAGTTAGATTGTTAATTATTTATGCGTAATCGTGTAAAATGAAGGTGAGAGTGTAGGCAGGAGACGGGTAACGGGGAGGGATTCTCTTTCCACAACCACGTTCCTAGTCGATCAAGATAATCGGATCCGCGCTTTCCATGGAATGGGAAATGAGTTAGATGAGAATAAATTATGAAGGATATAATGAATCTACTTTAAAGGGAGGACCAGTTTTGAAAGAAAAATGGGCACAATTGGTTGCATTGTTTTCTGTGCTTCTTTGCTTTTTATGGGTGATTGGTTTGGGATTAGTGATTGATGGTCATTTCCTTGAAACGAATTTAGGTTTTCCGGTTTCTGCACCGCCAGTTTCAGAGGCTGCACAGGACGAAAAAGTTGGCAAGGATGTGCTAGCGTTAGGGGATTCTCTAACACGAGGCACTGGAGATGGAGAAGGAAAGGGGTATGTCGGTTTTTTGATCGATCATCTCAAAGAGAGCACGACACATGAAATCCATCTATCGAACCTTGGAATCAAGGGACAAACCTCAGTAGAGCTGATGACCCAAATCAAGCAGGAGGAAGTGCAGAGACAGATTACTCAAGCGGATACGATCTTAATTACCATTGGCGGGAACGACCTATTTCTTGGCGGACAAACGCTGATGGATCTCAATCGCGAACATGTACAGAAGATTGAGACGGAATATTTAAATAATATAAATTCTATTTTAATAGATATTCGTGCCTTGAATACCGATGCAAGTATCTATCTCATCGGCTTGTATAACCCATTTGCACCATTGGCGGACGGTACGCTCACATCTAAAGTGGTGATGGAATGGAATGCCAAGACAGCAGATCTCACACTAAACTATCCAAAAACGGTTTTTGTTCCTACCTTTGATCTGTTCCAATTAGAGGGTGAGAACTATCTTTATTCGGACAAGTTTCACCCCAACACAGAAGGGTATCGATTAATCGCTGAGCGGTTAGGCTCATTAATCAGATGGTAAGGGAGAGAGTATATGAGTGAAAATATTACCTTATCCGTCAAAGGATTACGAAAAGTCATCGGTAAAAAAGAGATCATCAAAGGTCTAGATTTTGAACTGAAACGAGGAGAAGTCTTTGGTTTTTTAGGGCCAAACGGGGCTGGGAAAACGACGACCATTCGCATGCTCGTGGGATTGATTCGTCCCACATCTGGTTCTATACGAATTTGTGGCTATAATGTGGCAACCCATTTTTCGGAAGCCATGCAGCAAATGGGCTGTATTGTAGAAAATCCAGAGATGTACTCCTACTTAAGTGGATGGGAAAATCTCCGCCACTTTGCCAAAATGCTTTCAGGTATTGGAGACGACCGCATTCATGAGATTGTTCAGTTGGTAGGATTACGGGAAAGAATACAGGATAAAGTGAAGACTTACTCCTTAGGGATGAGACAACGTTTGGGTATCGCCCAAGCTCTTCTAGGAAATCCCCAACTGCTTATTCTTGACGAGCCAACAAATGGACTTGATCCATCGGGAATCCGGGAAATGCGGGAATTTATTCGCTTTTTGTCTGAACAAGAAGGGTTGACTGTATTCGTGTCCAGTCATTTGCTCAGTGAGATTCAGCAAATGTGCGATCGTGTGGCGATTATTTCCAAAGGTCAGATCATTCATATTGAAGAGGTCAGCACCCTTCTCTCCAAGCAGGAACAAATGATCTGGCGGCTTGAACCGCAGCTAGAAGGTAAAAAGATGTTAATGGCATTATCTGAGTCTGTGACCGAGGACGGAGACTGGCTGATCACACCTTATCTAGAAAAGGAAGTAGGGGAGTGGAACAGAAAATTAGTGGAAGCAGGCATTAAGGTAAAAGAAATGAACAGGCGGCTCCCTGCTTTGGAGGCTTTATTTCTGGAGATGACAGGAGGAGAGTCGATTGATTAATTTAGTTCAAAACGAAATGCTGAAGCTCATCGGTAAAAAGAGACTACTTGTTGTGGCCCTCATTATTGGTGTCTTGATTTCTATGTTTACGTACGCCCAAGCTCAGGAAGCGGAAAGAACGAGGGAAAGACTGGGTGATACAGACTGGCGAATCGCATTGCAACAGAGAATCATCGATTCGCAAAACCGGTTGAGCAGCAGTCGGATCACGGATGAATGGAAAAGGCAACTTGAAATTCGCATCGCCCAACAACAATATTACTTAGATCACAACATTAATCCTTCCGAGCCTGGTGCGCCTACCTTTTTGCGCGGATTTGTGGAAAATTCCATTCAACTGTTTTTACCGTTGATGGTAATGGTGGTGGCATCTGATCTAGTTTCTTCTGAGCACAGCATGGGAACAGTAAAGTTATTGCTTACAAGGCCTGTGAAACGATGGAAAATCCTTATGAGCAAGTATATAACCTTAATCCTTTCTGTTTCCTTTATTGTCTTCATCTTTGGACTATTGTCCTACGTGATATCGGGTGCGGTGTTTGGCTTTAGTGGATGGACAGCCCCGGTTTTGACAGGATTTATCGTAGAGGCCGGTGAATTGGATACCTCAGCAGTCAGTCTGATTCCTCAATGGCAATATATTTTGATGGAGATGGGGTTGGCTTGGTTTGTTGCGCTGGTTGTCGGTACCTTGTCCTTTATGCTGTCAGTGCTGATCAGAGGAACAGCGGCAGGGATGGGAGTGATGCTTGCTTGTTTGATCTCAGGAACGATATTAAGCAATATGGTCTCATCGTGGGAATCTGCAAAATATCTTTTTATGGTCAATTTAGAGCTGATTAACTATCTGGAAGGCGATGCGCCTCCTATCGAGGGAATGACTTTAGGGTTTTCCCTGATGGTATTAACGGCATGGGCTGTTGCTGCCTTATTGGTATCTTTTATGACCTTCATCAGAAGGGATGTATATTAATTGGTTTGAAAGGAAGGCTGATCAACGGATCAGCCTTCCTTTTTATAATTTTAGGGATGCCAGAGCTTCCATACTTCACCCGCTGTTTCCATCGATACAGGAATGGTTGGATCGCCTTCTTTCCAGCCGCATGGCATACCTTCTTTGGTAGCTAAATGATGCTGATAGGCTTGAATTTGCCGGAGAATTTCATCCGGATTTCGCCCCACGGCCCCATGCATTACTTCCGCGGATTGGACTATACCTTCTGGATCAATTAAAAAAGTTGCCCGTTTGGTTTTCCCATTCTCGGTTTCATATACATCATACATCTTACTGATATCTCCGTTTTGGTCGGCGATCATAGGGTAGGGCATGCCTCCCTCAAACATTTTCGACAATTCGGTTTCATCCCACACTTTGTGGGCTAATATACTGTCTGTACTAATCGAAAGGACTTCTGTGTTTAATTTTTGAAATTCAGCATAGCGGACCGCTATACAAGCGCACTCTGTCGGTCAAACAAAGCTGAAATCAGAGGAATAAAAAAAAAGAAATACCCATTTTCCTCGATAGTCCTGAAGATTGATCTTTTTCTTATGTCCTTGAAAGTAGGAATCTGCCGTAAAGAAGGGGGCCATATTTCCAACGATCATCGTATCATCCTTTCCAAATGAATAATAATGGGTAGTTTATCCTGCCAGAGGTGAAATCATGTGAGAAATACAAAAGCCGACTCTTCCATAGTAGAATCGGCTTTTTCCTTCTTTTATTTTGGAGAGAGGTAGATCCGACCTTTTGTAAGTCCTTGGTAAGGTAAGTCCATCGATGACAGAAGTCTTCCGGTTGTGTCGGGAGAGGAGATTTGAAGAAGATTTTGGCATTCGGAATTTGTGAGACTTCCAAAGAGAAGAAGATGATCAAGAATGACCTGCTCATGTGCATCATATGAGACCATGAGGCATTGTCTGCATTTCCATTTTCCATGCACCCGCTGCATAGGAAGAAATGTACATCTAGGGCAGGATATCCCAAGTATTAAATCATCAGGGGATAGGTGAAAGTATTCAATTAGATTTATACATCCTGGTTTGTGATGTGTGATGAGAAGGTCGGATAGCTTGGAAATCTGGTAACTGGATAAAACTCGCTGTGGATTTTTTTTTGTCATATCCTCAATTTTGAATGGAATCCTTTCTGCCAAAAGAATCTCGTCAAAGGTACTCAATCGGTCTGATTCAAGTACAGAACGATGAGAACAGATAGCCACCAAATGATAAAGGGGAAAAGGTTTGATTTTTTCTAGGGTTAGCCATTTCTTAAATTGAATCTGCTGACGTTGAACCTGGAGGAGAGGATGGGGGAATCCTTCCTTGTCTCCTTTAAAGGTTCGGATTAGCTGATGGGATTGGAAGTGAAGGGTACCTTTAAGGTTTTTGCATTCAATGAGGAGTCCAAAGTGGGGAGATAGCACAAAAGAATCGATCTGGAAGCCGTTGAAGTCTAACCCTTGAAAAAGAAAATACTTTTTTTCCGGAAGAAAACTAAGATGATAATCCAATTCTTTTTCCCCTCGAAATCCAGCCCATCTTTTTTGAACACTCTGATCAATTTCCTTACGTATGCGATGTCGTGGAAGAAGTCGTCGCAAAAGAGCCTCTTCTTTTATTAAACGTAGCGGAATTTCACGTTCTTTTTTAACCAATATTAAACCTCCCCTTCGATGAAATACTAAAATATTCGAGCTTGGTCATCCGAAATCCTTTTTTCTCCGCAAGATTGTTGATATTCTCCGCAAAATTAGAGGGAATTCCGCGAAACTCATTTTACTCCGGTCTCTACAGGGGTGTTTTATGGATATAATCGTAATTCAAGTCCCAAAATTTGACGGATAACGATAACGATATCTAGGTAACATATAAATAAAGGATTTGCAGGGAGGCATTGGGATGTCAAAAGGAAACTTGAAAGATTTCATGAAAGACTTGACCACTTTGTGTGATAAACATCATTTGTGGGTAGAAGGCGAAAGTATACGAATTGAAGATGACAATGGAAATATGGTAGGGACGTTTATGTCGTACAACGATCAAACAGAAATATACACGGCTAAATTGATAGGGGAACAAACTGATTAGACTAAAATAAGAACCTCCCGAATAGGGAGGTTCTTAAGTGTTTAGAATTTGCTTTTGATGGAGGTCAGATAGTTCCATATGATGGCGAGTCCACCAACGTAATACCCGATTAACATCACCCAACCGGTAGGATCCAATGGCATCAAATTCACTAGAATCATTAAAGGCAGAACGTAGTTTAGTACATCTTTTAAATAATCTAGCATTAATGTTATGAGGAAAGATTTAGATGAGAGGGATTGGAAAAAGCTGATAAGAAAATCGGTAAACATGAGTCCAAAGATTGCCCACATCGTATAGAGCATTAATCCTGAAAGCGCAAAGGTCATGGTTCATCACCTCCGAAATTTGCTGTAATTGCTTTGTATTAAATCATATGTTTTTTTGATAAAAAGGTGATGGGAAGAAAATATTTTTATTCTGCAGATTCGGGGGAGTAGTATCTTGATAGTTAATTGTCAATGCAAAAAAAAAACGCACTGATCAAGTCAGGGCGCTTTCATCCTCTTTATCTTCAGCCGGAGTCATGAACACAGACGGTCCAACTTTTAGCAGCAGATTGAACAAATCCGCATGGGGGGCCATTAGGGTCAAAGAGCTTTTGAGGAGTCCGGTTCCTCGAAGGAGAAACATATATTTGGCCCGAAGTTTGAGCGGGCTGTTCTGTAATAACATTTTAAGTTTAGCTATATTTAGTTGTTTACAGTCATGTATCTGAGAAAAATTGTTCCTAAGCTGCTCACGATTGGCGTCGGGATGAAGATAGCCTAATTGCTCCAAAGCCGATAAGATTCCATCTATATCATGAAAAAGGAAACTTTGTAAAAGCAATCGTATCGTCTTAACTTCATTCGTTGTCAGTTCATGAATCATGCCAAAATCCAACATGCATAGGCGATGATCAGGCAAGATAAGCAAATTGCCTGGATGAGGATCAACATGGATAAATCCATAAAGAAAAAGCTGACGTAAATAAGCTTCAAGCAAGGTTTCTGCCATGGACAAGCCATCCACTTTCCATGCTGCTAGTGTCCTCTTGTCGGTTATGCGTGCTCCTTCTACGTATTCCAGCACGAGGAGACGACGGGAACAGTATTCCTGATAAGCTTTGGGAACTTTCAAACGTTGATCTTTAGAAAACATGTCTTCGATCCGTTGAAGATGAAAAAGTTCTTGCCCAAAATCTAATTCCCGATGGATTGTCTCAGTAAATTGTTGATGGAGTTCAACAAAGTTCATCTTGCGGCTTAATGAGGGAATCCGCTGGGTTATTTTTGCGACAAGGCCAAGGGAGTCTAAATCCGCTTGGGCCATTTTTTCCATGCCTGGTCGCAGAACCTTTACAGCTACTTTCGTTCCATTCAGTAGTACGGCTTTATGAACTTGAGCAAGGGAGGCTGCGGCAACTGCATTTTCATCAAAGCTGCTAAACACGGCTTGGATTTTCTGATTTAATTCTTGCTCAATAATGGAGTGAACAGACCGGAAAGGAGCAGCGGGCATAGCATCCTGAAGCTCAGTCAACTGCTCAGTAAAGGCTTGAGGAAGCAAATCCTCTCGCATACTTAGAAATTGCCCGATTTTGACGATAATTCCTTTTAGTCGAAAAGCGGTAAGACGCATCCGCTTGCCCGCTTGGGCACAGATGTGATTCACTTCGGTTTCTAGCTGCATACCCTGAAGCTTTCTGTTCAGACGGCATATTTTCCAATAATCGAATACAAAAGAAAGGGCTAAACGGATAATCAAAAGTCTGCGAATCAGTTTTATTTTCATCGGTTCCAGCCTTCTAAGGACAGCCTGACCATCCTTGTTATTTTCATTCCCAAATGAGTTCAACCCGATCGCCTTCCTTTAGTTCCTTACTAAAGTCAACGGGTTTGCCATTGACCAAGGTTTTCATTTTGCTAGCGCCACTTGGCTTGGCTGCTTCGATCGGACTATAACGAAAGATATCACTATAGATTGGATTGGATTGGGTGCTTGTTTGGATAACTAATTCATCTCCGTCTTCGATTCTTTGTTCTGCTGTTACAGGCTGACCGTTTACCCAAAAATCGGTTTGAACGACGGGGAGTTGAAGTGGTTCACCATTAAAAGTCACCGTGGTAAAAATGGCTACCATCTGTTCATCAGGTACTAAGGATTGAATAGGTGGTTTTTCCTTTGTTGTTTTATGGATCTTGATGTGGTCTCCTTGAGTGATCACACTCGAGAGCTGTGCTTCCTTGCCGTTAATGGATAGCTCCAGTTGATCCAACACGATGGTCTTATGCTGGTCGTTCAACGTATAGTTTATTTTTGTAAGTTCGAGCAAGGCTTCTTGCTTCGCTGAAGAGATCACTGCCTCCAGGGTATGTGGCAAACGAATCTGGATTTGGTCTCGATCCTTTACTTGTTCTGACATCTTACAAGGTTGTCCATTGCGTAAAAATTGGGGTGGCAGGGAATAGAGGATGTCATGGATATAAACATCCAAAGTGCCAATTTCTTCGATTAAGTCCTGTACCAAAACATGAGCATCTTCCCCATCTGTTCCGGGCTCGATCTGAATCCTATCATGATTGGAGATCATGGTGTCAAAATGGGCTGGCTGATGGTTTACAGTGATTGTAGGGAGAGTCCCTAAGGTCCCCGGAATGAATTTGACTTTTCCGTTCACCTGAACCGTAATCGCCATCCCCACTCTGCCCCGAAGCTTTTTGATATCTAACCCGGCATGCAAAAGGACATCGCCGACTTGAATCCTTTTTAAATCAAAGATTCGCACCTCATCTCCGTTTAACCAAACCGTCAAATATTTAATCGGGTGGCTTTGGGCAGCCACGGCGATGCCTATGGGAGTTACAAATTCTGGCCCTTTTAGGGCGTCTATACCGGTCAGATTTTTGATGGCCTCCGTACCCCTTACAGCTACTCTGGCTGCCGGCAAATGAAGACGATCGGCCAAATGTTGAGATAAAGTCGGAGTCAAGCTGCCTCCTCCGATGAGCATGACCGCTTGGGGTGGTTTTCCATTTAATTCAAGGATCTTCGCAGAAATCTCTCCTGCCAATCGCTCGACTTCTGTCTGGATATTCTCGACGATCTCGGTAGCTTCCAGCGTATATTCCATCCCAAGAATGTCGGTGAAGGATACAGGTTGTTCGGCTTGTAGTTTTCGCTTTACTTGTTCGGCCTCGTAAAAATCCATTAAATAGGCCTGACTCAATGCTTCTGTTATTTCATCGCCTGCAATGGGGACCATGCCATAAGCTGTAATGGTACCTTCCGCAGTTAGGGCAATATCCGAGGTGCCTGCTCCGATATCGACAAGGGCAATGTTCAATTTTCGCATGGAAGGTGGAATGAGAACATGGATAGCTGCAATGGGCTCCAAGGTCAAGGTTTTCATTTGCAAATCAGCTCGGTTCAAGGCGGTCATCAAAGAGTCCACAACGACCCTTGGCAGAAAGGTGGCTATAATATCCACTTCAGCCAGCTGACCTCGCTGATCGACGAGATTCCCTATAATATCCCTGTCCAAATAATAGTTGACCACACTGTATCCCACACAATAATAGTGGTGAAAATCTGAAGCAGCATGATCGTCAGCCAGTTGTTTCTGCGCTTCCTGAATGGCGGAAAGCTCCAAGCTAAGAACGTCATCCTTGGTCAATAAGGCGATTCCTGAAATAGATTTCTCCAAATGCACTCGTTTCGTTTTTAATGATCGCCCTGCTGCAGCGACGGATACTTCTTGCAAAGGGCCGTTTCGTTCAGCTAAGCGATCCTTCACCTGGGTGATAACCTTGCAAACTTCCGATACATCGTGGATTTGTCCATCTAGCATGGAACGTTCAAGATGTTCAGCTATTTCCACATCGATTATGGTGATCGAGTTTTCTTGCAGCTTCAAGATAACACCTACCACACTGCGCGTACCTATATCTAAAGAAAAAATAAAATCACTTGTGTTTCGTGACAAGGCAGACAACTCCTTTAATTTCAAACACGATTCATCTTTACTTATTTCGTCAATCTTCAACAAATTCCTTTATAAAAAACGAATTGTAACAATTTACCCCTGTTAGTTCAAAGTCCGCGATTTCCAATCATTTATGATAAAATGAATATACTATGCCCTTTTAGAAGGACGGTGAAGTGATTGAAAAAACTATATACAGGACCCTTTGGTCCTATGGCCAGACAGATTTGGGTAAATAAGATCAAGCAGCGAATGGATCAGGACCGCGCTTCCTCCTTTCTTTTTATATTACCGACTCAAAATCTATTAAAGGAAGTCCGACAATATTTGCTTGAGGAATTGGAAGGAATCCCGAATTTACACTTGCTTAGCTTTGATGATATTGCCCTTAAGATTATGGAGCATGCTATTCCAGGAAGTCAATCCTTTACTAATTACGAATTCTTTCGGTTACATGATGATTTAATTGATCAAGTTTTAGAGGAGTTTGGGCTAAACGATATTCAAGCCCAACTGGAGCAATCGGGGGTTAAAAACGCATTTATCCATATGATGGGGGAACTGAAACGTTCCGGTTTCACCGTGGAGCAAGCGATGGACATGGTGAATGACCCGCATGGAATTCCGAAATTCAAGGCTATTTCCAGGCTGTTTATTTTGTCCGGGCAGAAAATGGAACAGCTCTCACGATGGAATCAAACTACGTATCTCACTACGGAATCGAGATTGGAAAAAGCGATTGCGTTCATAGAAAAGGGAGATTTGCTGCCAGCTTGGCTGCAACAGATCGATACGGTCTGGGTTGATCAGTTTTTGGATTTTACACCCTTGCAGTTCAAACTATTGCGCCAATTGGTTTGCCTGCCGTCCATCCAGCAAGTTGGAATCTATGTTCCCTACCAGAAGGAACGATATGACCATCACATTCGGGAGGGGAACGGATATAGGGAGGGATTGCATTCCTATCTAGAAAAGATGCTGCAACGGATTCACCACGAATGGGGCTTTGAACGGGTCGATTTAACAGGGAAGTATGGGGACATGGTGAGTTCCCTTTCTAAGGACTGGTGTACAGAGATTCCCTTTGAAAAGGTCAAGGAACCGCATGCCGACCTTTGGAGACTAGGTGGAGTGCTGTTTTCCTCTAAGCGATCAATCTTGCCCATGCCAGAGCGTTTGGAGATGATTCCTTGCGCTTCAGAAAAAAAAGAAGTGGAAATGGTTTTTAAGCTCATGAAGCAAAGTCGCTTAAGGAATCCCTTGCTCAAACCGCGGGATTTTGCCATTATGGTGCGGGACGGTGATACATATAAATCATACCTTCTCGAGTTGGCTAAAGAAGAGAATATCCCTATCCAATTAAATAGGGAGTGTACATTAAGGGAGGTTCCCCTGATCCAGCAAGTTCAATCCCTGCTGTGGCTGAAGGAATCCAATTGGAATCGGGATCTTCTCATGAAGCTTGCGGACGGCTCCTCTATTCAATGGGAGAATCAACCAAGTCAGCGACTGATCCGCTGGATGAAGAGCAAAGGAATTTTGGAAGGGGAGGCCAATTGGATAGGTGCCCTCCGGAAAGATATGGAAAGTACGATGAAGCTTCAAGCGGAAGCCGGTGATGATTCGGATCGGGAGCGTTGGAGAGAAGAAGAGAAACATCTCAGAAACCATATCCATTGGTTTCAAGAGTTGAATCAAAGGGTGTCTCATTCCCGTGGGAGTACGGTAGAGGGACATATCCAACAACTAAGTTCACTGATCACCTCCTTGCAATTAGAGAAAGTTATTCTGAACCAGCCTAGATGCCCATCTGATCAAAAGATGAATTGGTTGAAGCGAGATTGGCAGGCTTTGCAGCTATTAATCGAAAGCTTAGAGGAAATGAGGGCTTCTGCCAAGTTGTTGGATGAATTACAGCGTGAACTCCCTTATTCCAAATTTCTTGCTGAATGGCAGCAGCTTTGGCTTGACCAGACCGTAGTGATTGAAAAAGGCGATCCAGAAGGAATGGTATGCTTAGACCCTTCCTCGGCTCGCGGATTGCAATTTAAGGAAGTCTATGTCTTAGGCTGTAATGAAGGCTCGTTCCCCTTAAAACAAAGGGAGCATTGGCTTCTTGGGGACACGGAAAGATCGTTAATCAAGGAAATGAGTCATTTATCCACAAGCCACTACCATTATGAAAAAGAATTGTTATTTTTTCATATGTCTATCCAGGCAGCTTTAGAAAAACTGACTTTCACCTTCATCTCCCCGAAAAGTAATGAAAGTGCACTCGTCTCCGCCTACTTGGAAACCGTATTGAAATGCTACCCGGAAGAATGGGCAAGCGAACAGGAAAATAAATGGAGATTTGCTGAGTCGAAAGGTTTCTTTGCTCCTGACACGAGTTGGATATCATCCAAACGGGAGTACGGATTCTGGTTAGCGGCGAAGGGAAGAGCGGATGCGCACAGGCTTTATCACCTGTTCCGGAAAGACTGGCTGCCAGCTAATCATGAGCATATTCTAGAGGGCATCCACTTGGATTATTCACGAAAATTCGGAGCCTTCTCCAAGTGGGATGGGTATCTACAGCACCCTAAAGAGGACAGGATGCGCAGCGAGGAGAATCAACAACTCCGGGATGAACTCGAGCTTCTCTATTCTGATGATCACTGCTACAGCGTCTCGCAAATCAATGAGTATATGTCCAGTCCGTTAACGTTTTTCTTTAAACGGATTCTCCGGGTTCATCCCCTCGATACCTTTGAACAGGATGTTTCCCCTGTTGACAAAGGAAATATCCTGCACGAAGTGCTTCGACGATTTTTTACTCAGCATCGTGGCGAGGTCTTGGCAGGGGATCAGTTGCAAGCTTATCAAGAAGAATTGAGCCGATATCTAAGGGAAGAAGCCAACCTGTTTGCCAGGGGAACGATTTATGAGCATTCCGCCATCTGGATGCTGGAGGTGGAAAAGCTCGCAGCCGATTTGAACATATGGTTAAAAATGGAGTTGGAATTAGGTGAAAAAGCAAGAGCGAAGGGTGGTGCCCTTGTCCCGCAATATTTGGAGCTTTCGTTCGGGCTGCCAATGAGGGAAGGAGATCACCGGGACGAGCGTTCTGATGAACAGCCGATCCAAATTGATTTAGGAGAAGACAAGATTTGGCTATATGGAATTATAGACCGAATCGATATGGACGAACAGGGTCATTTCGTGATTTATGACTATAAGTCCAGCTTAGGGCGTTACATGAATTATTGGAAACTGAGCGATGGGTACACGTATCAGATTCCTTTATACCTTTATAGCATGAAAAAGTGGCTAATGAAGCAAAAGGATCAGGAAATCCGCATGGTAGGTGGGGGGTACTACAGCTTGAAGCCATCCGATACCACCAAGAAGGGTTTATGGAACGAGGCCCTAAAGCAGCTCATTGCAGTTGGCAGCAAGGGGATAGAAGACATTGAGGAGAGGATTACGGAACACCTCAAGGATATCCAAACAGGGCTTAGAAAGCTTAAAGCGGGTCACTTTTACTTAATGAGCAAGCACTTTACGAACCCTTATTTTGCTGATCTTGCTGTCTACCGCCATGAATCGATCTATTTAAGAGATAAAGAAATTCGCAGCGAGGGGGAGAATCAGCATGATTCAAATCATCCGGGAGAATCCTAAGCCGGTCGGTTTTCAAGGAGAAGCGATCACCAAGCTGGAGCGTGATTTGCTGATATCAGCGGGAGCCGGGTCAGGGAAAACATGGGTCTTATCTGAACGTTACCTGGAGATTTTAAGCCAAGATGTTCACCCTTCCCAAATCGTTGCGATCACCTTTACCAAGAAGGCTGCAGGCGAGATGAAAGGCCGAATCCGCAAGGCTATTCAGAAGATGGCCAAGTCAGCGGAGGTACCGGAGGAACAACGATACTGGGAGCAATGCGAACAGGAGTTTAACCAGACCATCATTACAACCATCGATGGTTTTTGCACGGAGATTCTTCGAGCCAATCCGCTCGATGCCGGGCTCAGTCCAGAATTCAAGGTGCTAGATGGAATGGAAGCAGAATTATTGAAAAGAGACATATTTACGTCCACGGTTCGCCAATACTTGGAGAAGGCAGCCTCATCCCAGGCAGAGGATCAAGAGTATAAGGAGCAAGCGGTTATCTTATTTGAACAGTTTGGCAGTGTCAACGCGATTGTAGAAAGTGCTCTCATCCTTTTTCACATGTATAAAACGTATTACAAGACTCCGGGGGAAGTGCTTCGTGAAACCGAAGAAAGAATAGAAAAAGAGAAGGAGCAATATCAACCCTGCTTAGCTTACCTGGACGGTGCCGTTGAGAACATTCGATACGAATACGAATCCGAGAGTGTGAAAAAGAAGGGAAAAACCCCTCAATATTTAGCCAAAATGAAGGAATGGCTGGACAGATATGATCAATGCCGCCATCTGCTTGAAGGGTGTAGCGGCGACATCGAAGATGACCTGCTGGAAACTCTGGTGGATTTGCAGACCAATGATTGGGGAAATCGAACGAACGAGCAGATCAAAGTAAGAACCCAAGAGCTTCGGAGTTGTCTTGGTGCCTTTTTTCAATGCCTATACCCCATGCGTTACAAAAAGCTTCTTCATGCGATGAAGGATGTACTGAACCTAGCGGAACAACGCTACAAAAGGCGGAAGGATGAGCATCAATCCGTTGATTTTCATGACATGGAAATTCTCGCTGCAGAGCTGTTGATGAAAGAGGATGTCAGTGAAAAATGGCAGAACAGGATTCAATATATCATGGTCGATGAATTTCAGGATACAAATGCTCTTCAAAAAGAGATCATAGATCGCTTCTCCGGTAAAGGCAAAAAGATGAATGTGTTCGTCGTGGGCGATGGGAAGCAATCGATTTACAAGTTTCGCGGAGCAGATATTCAAGTGTTCTATCAAATCGAAGATGAGATCATCGAACGAGGGGGACAGAAACTACCGCTTGATATCAACTTCCGAACCCAAAAAGAGATCATTTACTATATTAATGCACTGTTTGCCCAAGAAATGGTGCGAAAGCCTGAGTCTCCAAGCTATTTCACTTCTTATGAAGCCTTAGTTCCTCATCGCGAGAGCAAAAACGGACCGATGATGGAGCTGTTATGTGCGGGGTATAAGGCAGAAACGACCATCGAGGAACAGCGGGATGACGCTGAAGGAACCCCCGGACAGGATGAGGAGAATATCCAATCAGCCCTGCAGGAAGCAGAGCTGATGTCGCGCCGTATCAAGGAGATGGTGATGGGAGAAGAGACACTTGTCTGGCGTAAAGGGGATGGTGCGGAAGAGGCCCATGCCGTGCGTTATCAGGATATTTCCATACTATTGGCAGCCCGTACGAATCTGGAAATTTACGAACTAGCTTTTCAACAATATAACATCCCTTATGTGGTCATAGGAGGACGCGATTTTTATCAAAAGCAGGAAGTGTTGGATATCATCAACCTTCTTCGCGTACTCGAAACTACCGATGATGAAGTTTCTTTGCTCGGATTTTTGAGATCTCCCATGGCCCAGATACACGATATTACCTTATTCAAAATGACGCGTAAGCAGACGTTGCGCAACGCCCTTTTTTACCTCTCAAAAGAAGAGTGGCTCCAGCAAGGATGGGAATTTGATCCGACAGAATGGGACAACTGGGTCCAAGCACGGAATTGGATCCAGCAATGGAGGGAGTGGAAGCGCAGGGACAGTGCGTATTCCCTGTTGCGCACCATTCTTCATGATACTGGGTATATGATGGTGCTGATGGGAGGTCCGAATGGGGAGCAAAGGACTGCTAACGTGGAGAAATTCTTGCGGTTAATCAGGGAACTTGTCGATCAAAAGGGATATAATCTCTATGATGTCCTGCAACATATGGAACGTCTTCAGGAAGGCGATGCCAAGGAGCAAGAGGAGGCGATTTCCGATCGGGGAAATGCAGTAGTCATCATGACTGTACACGCCTCCAAAGGCCTTGAATTTCCGGTGGTATTCCTGCCTGAGCTATCAAAAGATATCATGAAAAAAAGCAGATTGTATCAACAAAGGGTGTTGTACCAGCCAGAGATCGGCCTGGGAATCAAGATGAAGGATTTGGCGATGAACGCCCCGGGTTCGTTTATGTATCAGCAATTGCGGAATGATGAGGAAGAACGGGAAAAGCAAGAAGCGAAACGATTATTATACGTGGCTATGACGCGGGCGAAGGATCATCTGGTCCTCGTCACCTCCAAAATAAAATCAAGGAAAAAGACAGGGGAATCCCCTACCGTTGATGAAATGCCGTTTTCTTGGCTCAAGATGATTCTTTCTCATTGGGGTTGGACCACACTCGATGATTGTTTGCAGCAAAACTGTGTGGAGGATCCGCATTGGAAGGTGGTAGTGAAGCTGGACCATCAGGTAATGGATGTTCCCAAAGTAGCCAAGATCGGGAAGGATATGAACTTCTTTTATTGGTATGAGAATAAGGGACAGGTAGGAGATAGTGATCTAGAAGATTTCCCATTAATGCCTATAGGGGATTCCTTCAGGAAAGAAAGTCTTACAGTAGAAGATGCTAAAGTTCAACATCTCCCTTCCTTGTCCGCATCGGCTCTCAAGCAATATAAGGAGTGTCCAAGACGGTTTTATTTAAAGTATGTGGAAGGGATGTATGACCTTGAACAGTTGATCCAACGGTCGGTGCAAAGTCCACCCGGCAAACAAGCAGAAAGCCTTTCTTCAACGGATAAAGGGACCATTGTTCATCAGCTCTTAGAAAACCTCTCTTTAAAGGAGCTCAAACAAGTGGACTGGACTCGCTTGATAGAAGATGGAATCAAACAAGCGTTAGGAGAGAAAGCCACTAGCATGGATACCGATGAAGCCGTACAGGATATACAGAAATATCTGATGTCCTATCAGCGCTTTTTAGAGAGCCTTGATGAAGACACCTTTGAAGATGAAAAATCGTTAACCATGCTCTGGAGTCATCAGCCGGTGTTTGGGAAGCTGGATCGCATTCAATACCACTCGGATGGAAAATCGCTGAGTATTTATGATTTTAAGACGAACAAGCTGAAGGGTAATCTGGAAAAAGCCGTTGCACCGTACTTGATGCAAGGTTATCTTTACGTAGAGCTCGCAGAGAAAGTGCTGAAAAAGACGGTGCGAGCGATGACCTTTGTTTTCCTTGAAACGGGAGAAACGTATTCTCTGCCACTTGATCAGCAGCATCGAGACCGTTATCGAAAGGATCTTTCTGCTACTATCGATGAAATGAAACGGAAAATGGTGATGAATGAGTATCCTGCTTGCGGAAAATGTATTTGTCGTTACTTTGAATAGAGAATTTGAAAAAATTATTGCAAAAAGAACCCACATTTCTGCTAAAATAAAGGTTAGGTTTAAAAACTTAATGCTTATATAAATAAAGGAGAGAAAATCATGGAAAAAGTGCTTGTTCATGGACACAAGAACCCGGATACGGATTCCATTTGTTCTGCGATTGCGTATGCTTATTTAAAAAATCAGGTTGGCCAGGAAGCTGAACCAATCCGTTTGGGTTCTTTAAATGGAGAGACCGAATTTGTACTAAATCATTTTCAAGTAGAGGTCCCTCGGTTAGTGGAAAAAGTGGCAGCAGAAGTGAAGTGTGTCATTTTGGTTGACCACAATGAACGCCAACAAAGTGCGGATGACATCGATCAAGTTCAAATATTGGAAGTAATTGACCATCACCGCATTGCTAATTTTGAAACCAGTGACCCTTTGTACATGCGTGTGGAGCCGGTTGGTTGTACTACGACCATTTTAAATAAATTATATAAGGAACAGGGTGTTTCGATTCCCAAAGATATCGCAGGCTTGATGCTTTCTGCCATCATTTCAGACACTCTTTTGTTTAAGTCTCCTACTTGCACAGAACAGGATGTTGCTGCAGCCCGGGAATTTGCTGAAATCGCTGAAGTGGATTTGGAAAGCTACGGCTTGGCGATGCTAAAAGCTGGAGCTGATTTGGGTGATAAAACCGTAGAAGAACTGATTTCTTTGGATGCGAAAGATTTCCAAATGGGAAGCTACAAGGTCGAAATAGCCCAAGTTAATGCAGTGGATACCAACGATATACTTTCCCGTCAGCAGGAGATAGAAGAGGTCCTTACAAAGCGCGTTGCGGATAAAGGATTAGACCTATTCCTATTCGTGGTTACTGATATCCTAAACAACGATTCTGTCGGGTTAGCGCTTGGCAACCAAACCAAGGCGGTAGAGCTGGCTTATGGTGTTACGCTGGAGAACAATACGGCAGTCCTAAAAGGGGTAGTATCCCGTAAGAAGCAGATTGTTCCGGTATTGACTGAGGCATTTAATCGTCTATAATAGTAAAAAAGAAAAAACCCCTTTGTAAAAAGGGGTTTTTTCTTTTTGTACTTATCGGAAAGTATTATACGCATAAGGCTACGCCAGTAGCTTTCTTACATATGTAGAACACGGTATGGTATGAGTAGTTTTCATTTCAGGCTAAAACAAACCTCACTTTTCGATCTCAAAAACAATGTCAGAAAACCTTACATAAACAATACGTAAAGCTGAATACTCCCTATAATTAAAATCAAGAAAAACAAACCGTAAAAGGAGTGATGAACAATGACAAGATGCAAAGTAATCTTATGGGCCTTATTATTATTTTTTGTCCCGCAAGCAGCGTTGGCCGCAGAGGCAACCCCGGTTCCTCCACAGGTTGACTACCTTTGGATCATGCTTTCCGCCATCCTCGTTATTTTCATGCAAGCTGGTTTTGCCTTACTGGAAGCGGGATCGACTCGCATGAAGAATGCGGGTCATGTAGCGAGTAAAACCGTGATTACCTTTGCCTTAAGTGCCTTAGCCTTTTGGGCGGTTGGATTTGGGTTTACCTTTAGCGAAGGAAACTTTTGGGTCGGGACGAAAGGATTCTTCTTGCAAGGAATCGATGAAGTGTTCGGCGTACCTGTCGACTTGTTCTTTTTGTTTCAAATGGCATTTGCCGGCGTGTCAATAGCGATTGCCTTTGGCGGTTTTGCCGAGAGAGCGAAGCTTTCGGTCTATATCATTTTCAGCATATTGTTTACAGCCTTGATTTATCCTGTAGTGGGTCATTGGATTTGGGGAGGCGGCTGGTTAGCGGAACATGGAAAACAGGATTTTGCCGGTTCCACTGTGGTTCATCTGCAAGGAGGGATTGCTGCACTGGTTGCTACTCTTCTATTAAAACCTAGAATCGGCAAATATAATAAAAATGGAACCCCTAATGTCTTACCGGGACATAATCAAGTTTATACCGTATTAGGCGTATTGATTTTATGGGTAGGATGGTTTGGATTTAATGCAGGAAGCACGCTTGGACTTGGTAACGGATTATTCAGTCATGTTGCCCTTACAACGATGTTAGCAACAGCGGCTGGTTCGATTGCTGCCATGTTTGCCTCTTGGATCTATACAGGTAAAGCGGATATCCCTTCGATGCTAAATGGTGTGTTGGCTGCGTTGGTTGCCATTACGGCCGCTTGTGCTTTCGTTGAACCATGGGCAGCCGTTGTGATCGGTGCCGTAGCAGGGTTCATCACGTATGTGACTTCCATTTATTTTGAAAAGAAAGGGATCGACGATCCCATCTATGCTTTCTCCGTTCATGGTGTAGCAGGGATTTGGGGTACCTTATCCACCGGATTTTTTGCCGCTCCCCGTTTAGTGGAACTGACAGGGATTGGGAAAGAGGGCTTGATTTATGGGGGAGGTTTTCACCAGTTGGGCGTTCAGGCCATCGGAGTATTCTCCGCTGCCCTCTATGTAGCTGTAGTCTCCTTTATTATCCTCTGGATATTAGAAAAAACGATTGGTCTTCGCGTAACAGCCGAAGAGGAATTGGTCGGACTGGATATGAGCGAACATGGAGCCTACGGGTATCCGGAGCATATTCAACAACTGCAAACCAAGGAATGGGCAAAATCCGAAGCCCGTTAGTATAGCATTGGAGCCTAGACGTTGTCTGGCTCCATCTCTTTTTTTCATGGGGAGGGTAGGCGATGGATTTGGGGTTGATCGAACAAAATAAGAAAAAAATGATGGAAGAAGTACTTCTTCTTAAACAGGATACCGTTTTTGAAACCATCGGGCGGATTAATGGATATCACGATGAGATCCATCGACATATCATGCATGTTGTTGACTGCCAATTAAGAAACGGGGTGGAAATCCCTCCATTTTCCTATTGTTGGATTGAAATGGGAAGCGGGGGACGTGAGGAAAGAACCCTTTGGACAGATCAGGATAATGGTATGATTTATGACAGTGAAACATCGAATGCAGACTTTTTAATGAGAGCATCCCATAAAGTTGTTCAACTGCTATCCGAATGGGGATATCCCTTATGTAATGGGGGAGTCATGGCTAGTAACCCGAGATGGCTCCAACCCTCTGAAGGATGGAAAAGGAACTGGACCCATTGGAACGAAGAGCTAACGCTTGATTCCATTCGATATCTGCTGATTGCCTGGGATATGCGCCCGATGTATGGGGAGGAACGCTTGGTTAGGGAATTCAAGCAATGGGGACTTAATCAGATGAAAACGGGAATCTCACGATTGGCTAGCCATGGGTTGCATCATCCACTTCCTATAGGAATCTTTGGGAGGTTGTTTACGCCAACACATGGAGAAAACACCGGACTGTTTCATCTGAAGGAAGGCGGTTACTACCAGTTGGTCAGTCTGGTTCGCTTGTTGTCCATTGATGGCAGTATTCTGGAGTCGTCTACTCGAAGTAGAATCACCGCTTTAGCGAAGGTAGGTTATCTTTCCCAAGGCGCAGCTGATGAGTTAGAGGATGCTTTAGCTTTTTTTCTTTATCTTCGGCTAAAACATCATGCTGATCTGTTCCTTCAAAGGAAACCCTTTCACGACTTTATCTCATTGGCAGGCTATGATAAGAGGATGCTCGCACAACTAAAACATCATATAAAAAACATAAAGAAACATCAAAACTGCTGGAAAAAGGAGTTTGGGATACGAGGGGGAGAGGATAGGTGAATCAGATGTTTCATCAGTTTTTGCAGAAATTTAATCGTAAAACTTCGCCCGTAGACACCCGAAATGAGGCTTGGATTCGAAGAATAAACAGAGAATCGTACGAGCATCAGCGGGAGCTGAATCTCCCCCTAGATCAAGTATTGGTATCAGCCATTGATTCGGAAACTACGGGTTTTTATCCAGAGTCGGGGGATGAGATTCTCTCTTTAGCTGCTTTCCGATGGAAGGGAGAGATATGGGAAGGCTCTTATCATTCATATGTTCGAATTGAAGGTCAGATCCCTCCTCCTATTTCAAAACTGACTGGAATCTACCCCCATGATTTGCTGGAGGCGCCTCCCGTTAAAAATGTATTGCCTACTTTCTTGGATTATATCGGGAAGACGGTTGTCATTGGATATTACATTGGACATGATGTTAATTTTCTCAATTATTATTTATGGAAAAACTTTCGCAAAAGGATAGAAAACCGAGTGTTAGAAGTGGGAAAGGTTGTAACTTTGCTCTACCCGGAATGCAAAAATGCCTCCTTTGACGAAGTTTGCACCTTTTTTGAAATTTGTAATCCAGGACGGCATACTGCGAGCGGTGATGCTTATGCGGTTGCTATGCTTTGGGAAAAACTGGTTATCTTGTTGAGAGAGAGGGGAGTTGAAAATTTGCTGGGATTATACAAGGAATTGGTTAGGCAGCATTAATTATTTATGTAAATGGATTTGCCATAGAAAAAGAGGGAGCTCGCTCCCTCTTTTTCATGTCTAATTTGATTTCGCGCAATTAAGTGGATGTTTCGCGCAATAAATGAAAATCTCGCGCAATTAATTGAAAGTTTCGCTCAATTATCAAGAATTTCGCTCAATTGTTAGGCTTTCCATGAAAATTAATGAACCAAGTTTTGGGACGCTATGGTTAGTGATGAATCCTCAGGAAGATGAATGGTTTGAGTTACGTTAGAGTTTTCTTGATGGTAGTAATAAGCATAGATAACTTGTCTGTCCTTGATGATTTTGAGTTCCATTATTTCCTCGTCATGCTCCCCTTTGGTTTCCAGTCTATAGGTGAGGGACTCTTCTTCCAAAACATAAAGATGAAACACCAATCCTAAATATTCCAGTCTTTTCTTCCTGGTTGTAGGGTGATGGAGGATTCGATAGGCACATTCTTGTATAGTTACCTTTGTGTTATACCGATGCCTGATCCAATCAAACACCGTTTCTTTCCATTCTTCGAGGTTTTCAGTGATCGATTCTTTGATTCCATTAAACCAATGCATAAAACTCACCTCTTATTTGATTAATTCTATAATACCCTTTTTTTGAAAGAGGCAGTCGTCCATTGGGTGTCTAAAGTTTTGAGGTATCCGTTGATGTATGATGATAGTCGGATCTCCTTTTATTATGTGTATGATGAAAAGGCTTCCCTTTAACTTCAAGGAATGGAATATAGTTTGATTACCAACATTTCGACAACATATGTCGAAATGTTGGTGGATAAGAAAGTAGTATACCTGGGAAAAATATACTTTGTGTTGAAAGGAGATTTACTTATTATGAACCATTGATTAATTTATAGATGAACAAGCCTTTATATTCTCACTTAAACACGAACATGTTACCAGTGGATATTCGTACCCACAGGATCGTCCAGGACAGTCGATTGGATTGTTATTGGAAAATAAAACTTTGGCATGAAGAGCATCATTCATCCCCTTTTAGCTCTAACGAGCTTCACTAGGAGGAAAAAGATGACCATTGGCTCTCAACTGAAGCAAACAACAGCAGGCTAAAACGGCGCAAAAGCTACTCTCGATTTATACGTTTCCCAATCATCCACCACCCACGAGCAAGACATCTTAAAAAGAAATAGTCTTAAATTACAGAACGTCATGGATTCACTTGAAAAGCGAATCGGGAATCCTTGAATCGCAATATAAAGGATTTTAAGAAAGGGGATGCTCTATGCCAGACTGGATTATGATCCTTATTCGGTCCGTGGTTATGTTTCTTTTGATCATTACTTTTTTGAGGTTCGTTGGCCGAAAACAGACCTCCCAAATGACTTACAGTGATTTTGTAGTTGGGATTACGATCGGAGGCATGGCTGCACTTATTTCCTTGAATGTCGTCACTAACCTGGCACTAGGCCTTGTAGGGTTGGCCGTATGGGTTCTATTGATGGTTCTTGCAAATTACCTCTCCCTGAAAAGCAAATGGTTCCACGATCTCTTTCGCGGTAGAGAAACAGTCCTAATCAAGCATGGAAAAGTCATGGAAGATAACTTAAAAGAGGTGCAATATACCGGGGAAGAATTACTGAGCCAATTAAGAAGAAAGAATGTGTTTAATCTGGCCGATGTCGAATTTGCGGTATTGGAAGGAAATGGGGAAGTGAGCGTTTTGATGAAGTCTGAACAGACCCCGATCACTCCCCGGCATTTGGAATGGTCCGTGGCTTCCCAGGCGGAACCACAAACGGTGATATTAGATGGAAATATCATAGATGAAGGACTCCGGAACCAAGGATTAAACCGGGCTTGGCTTAAAGTAGAATTGGACAAGCTAGGTATTTCGCCCGAAAATGTATTTATTGGACAGATCGATTCAAGCGGAGATCTTTATGTTGATTTATTTGATGATGCTATTCAAATCCCTAAACCGACAACGAAGGATCTTCTCTTTGCTACAATAAAAAAATGCGAAGCAGATTTGGAACTTTATGCTTTAGCAACCAATGACCCCACTTCACGGAAGATGTACCAGGAATCCGCTAAAGAATTAATAGAAGTTGTATCGGAATTGAGAATACAACTCAAACGTTAAGAGGAGGCTCATGATGTCGGATAAAAAAAAGAAAAAACTAACCCCTACCTAGCAAGAATACCATGTCTTCGCCAAGGGAAGGGAATCGAAACGGCCCGTATTTTTGAACTGTGTACGTGCTTTTCTTGTTGGGGGGAGTATCTGCCTTCTAGGGCAGCTCATCCAGCAATTTTATATAACCTACTTTGATTTCACAGAAAAAACCGCAGGTGATCCTACGGTAGCTACGTTGGTGTTTATATCGACCCTTCTTACCGGATTAGGGGTATACGATCAACTGGCCCAATGGGCAGGTGCCGGATCTGCGGTTCCTGTAACCGGATTTGCGAATTCCATAGCTTCTGCAGCCATTGAGCACCGAAGCGAAGGATTTGTTCTCGGAGTGGGCGGTAACATGTTTAAGCTAGCCGGGTCTGTAATCGTGTTTGGTGTATTTTCCGCTTTTGTAGTGGCTCTGCTGAAAACTTTGTTGATGAAATTGGGAGGCGTTTGATTATGCTGCATGGGCATCAGACCTGGGAATTTTTCCGCCAGCCCGTCATTATGGCTACGGGGGTCGTGGGAGGACCAATGGAAGCACAGGGACCTTTAGCTCCAGATTTCGATATCTTACATGGCGATCTATGGTTGGGGCAGGACAGCTTTGAAAAGGCGGAAAAGAAAATGCTCGAGCAAGCCTGTGAAAAGGCGATTGAAAAAGCCGAGCTCAAAAAGGAGGATATCCAATTTTTTCTGTCCGGGGATTTGATGAACCAAATAATTTCCAGCAGCTTTTGTGCTCGAACACTGGGAACTCCTTATTTGGGTCTATTTGGAGCCTGCTCCACTTCGATGGAAGGATTGGCTTTGGCTTCACTTATTATCGATAGCCAATGTGCCCGTTACGTGTTATGCGGAACAGCCAGCCACAACGCAACCGTTGAAAAACAATTCCGCTACCCAACCGAATATGGAGGGCAAAAGCCCCCTTCTGCCCAATGGACGGTAACCGGTGCGGGAGCTGCTATGGCTCCAGCTGCTGTCGATACGATTGAAGCTCACTTTCGCGATATGAGAACTTCTCCTGCCGATTATGATCTGATTGTTACAGGGGATCTAGGTCAGATCGGGCATCACATTGCTAGGGATTTGTTAAAAAAACATGGATTTGACATGCCGGATACCTTTACGGATTGTGGACTATTGATCTATAGCAAAGATCAAAAAAATGTCCTTTTGGCCGGAGCCAGCGGTGCCGGATGTTCCGCTTCCGTGGCCTATGGGCATATCCTGAATCGCATGCGTAAAGGAGAATTCCATAAAGTAATGATCGTAGCCACAGGGGCCTTGCTTTCCCCCATCAGCTTTCAACAGAACGAAACGATTCCTTGTATCGCTCATGCTGTCGTGATTGAAAATACCGCAAAGTAAAAAAAGGCTGTCCCTAAGATTTCTTTGGGATAGCCTTTTTTTATTTTTATTCATATTCATTCGGACTAGTCGTCATTTCACTATTATTGACATTGACTGCGGCATCCTCATCAAGGAAGGTATGAATCGGCTTCTTCATGAAGTAGGAATGGTTAGTGACAATGGGATCATTAAAAGAAATGAAATCTTCACTGGACAATTCATTTTGTTTTTCCTTCATGGTTATCAGCACCTCCAGGATTCAATTCTTGGATTAGCATTCCCTAATTTTTAAAATTATCTCCATCCATGTATCACTTAGATCAAGCATGAATGAAAAGGGTCCAATTATGGGATAAGTAGAATATCAAGGAACCAATAGGAGGCAGTTCTATGGCAGAAAAGCAAGCGAATTTTAATCAAAAAGATGTTTATGGGGTAATAGAAAATGATTATGAGGTAGATTCCGACGTGAATGAAGATCGTAATCGGGAGCAATTATTAGATGAGTCCTTAATAGAATTTGTTGATGTTTTCAATGTAAAGGGAAAACAAAAATAAATATAAATAACCCCTGCAAGGAAATAGACATGCAGGGGATTTTATATTTGTATGTTGGTGGACCCAAGAAGAACTCATGGTTATCAGGTGTGCGTTCTAACCAACTGAACTGTGGTCCAAAATGAAACACCGTGCACCCACCTTCGATACCACCAACCAAGTGTTACTTGTGCAGTTCGCTCAACTAGGCTGCCTTACGGCACACAGAAGAATCCACTTATGGCTGCTTCCTTCCAGATCTGACCAAATTCATGGGTTTCTGTTGCGCAAGACCCAGCTCTCATCACCACTTACACAAGGCAAACCTTACTTGTATGATACCTTGGATGGGAATTCAATCTCACTATAGCGGATTGTGAGTTACAGGGCACCGCTAACTCCCCATCTAGCACGGTATGTATATCTTATCCTAATGGAAAAAAACCAGATGATTGTCCCGCTTATGCCGTAGCATGTCTGTTTTTAGAACCTGCTCTCGCAGGTGGGTTACCGCATGTTGACATCCCGCGATCCCAGTCAAAGGAGTGGTTATGGCGTCAGTCAAAAGATGTAGGAATCCCCAAAAATAATTAGGTTCAAAAACAAGTAACATGTTTACGTACATAGCAGGATAGAATCACATTAAGTTTTTCATGAGTTATTGTTGTCCTTCAACGTAATTAAATTTAACATAGATGGATCCATCTTGTCATTAGTGCATTATTGGTAATCGAGCTAATACTATTTAACAAATTGTCCGAATGTTGTCGTATGGCCAGGTACCATAAAAAAATGGTACTTTCAAGAACTGGAAAAATCAGTAGAATAAATGGTAAGGATTCAAATTCAATATATACATGACAAATTGAGCCTTTAAAGGAGTGTTGGCTATGTCAAATAAATGGCTACAGCGTGAAGGACCTAGTTGGGTTGAAAAAGAGATTATTTCACAACAACAATATGAAGAAATCGTGAAGCTTTATCCTGCATCGCCACGTCGCATCACCCAAATTTTGCCCATTTTAGCTTCTGTTTTGGTCGGATTAAGTTTGTTGACCTTTGTGGCATCGAATTGGGATGGAATATCTCACGTGGTAAGAATGGTTATTCTTCTTTTAACGATGGCAGGCTTCTATACTTCGGGCTTCTATGTATACCGTAAAGGCCATTCCTGGGTGGGGCAAGGGTTATTGGCCCTTGGGGTGGTATCTTTCGGAGCGAGCATCATTCTTATAGGGCAGATGTTTCATTTGATAGCCTATGATGCCAGATTATTTGTCCTGTGGTCGCTTGCCGGACTGGGGATGCTATATCTGTACCGACAAACCTTGTTTTTCTTATTAACGGCTGCCCTTTTATTTGTCGGTCAAATCTATACCATGGTATCCTTTCAAGAGGCAAGTTGGGTTCTGCTGGGACTAACTATCTTTGGATTAGGGGCATTTGCCTACCAGTCCAAACATCCCTTTTTTGGATCGATTATGGCCTTTCTCATAGGACTGCAGACCATTTTGATCATAGTGAGCGAAAATGTGGCATGGTCTTGGGTGAGTCTCGTTCCGATGGGCATCTATGCGGTTGGGCTTGGATTGGGAGATAAACCTATAGCACAAGGATTTGTAGCATGGCCGTCGGCATTCGGTTTTGCGTTTTCTACCCTTATGATATTTGTTCATGAACACACGTATGATGAACCTGAATTTTTGGCTAATCCTTTATCATTCTTCATCTTATTCTCTGTACTGTTTGCTTTTTCGAGTTGGAAAAGCAGCAGGGAGAAAGGAAACTGGCTTCCATTGTTGCTCTTTCTACCCTTATTTTACTTGCCGTTTGGCGACATCGCCTACCTTGCGGTTATCTTCATTTATTCATCCCTATTGATCTACTTAGGTGATGAGCAAGATCATCGTTGGAAATCAAATATGGGAGTTTTCTTATTCATGTTCAGCAGTTTTGTCGGGTATATTCAATTAGCATGGGACTTTCTTGATAAATCTCTGTTTTTCCTTGTCGGCGGATTGATGTTGTTTGTCATTCACTGGATTTTGCGGAAACGAGAGCACTGGATGGGGAAAGGAGAGGATTAAGCCATGGTGAAAAAATTTATCTTTCTTCTTATCCTTCAGGTGGTTTTGTTAATTTCTATGGCCATATCACACTATGCGGTAGAATGGTATGGAGAAGAAGTGCATCTGCAAACAGCCCCCGTTGATCCAAGAGATCTCTTTTATGGGGATTATGTGATACTCAATTATGAAATTAGTGACATTGATATTTCAAAGTTTAAAGGAGATCAAAAACCAGAAGACGGGGATACCGTATATGTTCTGTTAAAAAAGGAAGGAGATTATCATCAATTGGTTTCCGCTCACCTGGAAAAACCTACGGCTTCATCGGATGAACAGGTGGTGAAGGGGAGAGTAGAATATATCACCAATCGTTGGGATCCGATTCAAAGAGAGGGCACTTCCGTGGAGTCGGTGCATGTCATATACGGATTCGAAAGGTATTATGTAACAGAAGGAACAGGTAAGGAGCTAGAGCAAAAGCGGGGTCAATTTGACGTAATCGTAAAAGTGGCTCCATGGGGACAAAATTTATCAAATCTGAAGTTTATCGCCAACGACGTCATAACCGAAACAGAAATGCGAGAGTATGTTTACAAGTACTTTGAGAATCAATCCATCCCAATGGAAATCCGAAGGTCTCAGTTGGTCAGCCAATATGAAAACCAAGATCGTCCGGTTTGGCTTGTAGAGATCATGATTTACTCTACGAAAGGAAATGAAAAGCCAGCGAAATCATCAACAATTGTCGTCGATGCAAAAACAGGGGAGATTATAAAGAATGTGGAAGTAAGGTGAGTGAAGGAGCCATGGTACACATCCAACTACCTTAAATGGAGGAACGATTATGATTTGGCATGAAATCATTGATCCAAAAGAAGAGATATTAATGGATATTTTTGACCTTTATGACCGAATTTTTCCTATTGAAGTACGGGAGCCTCATGCTGTATTGATCAAAAGCCTGCAGACCACTCTAAAGGATGCTTCTCAGTCCTTTCGATTTTTAGTTGGTCTCGATCAAACCAAAGTGGTTTCGTTCGCTACAGCCCATTATTTTTCAGGGGTTAATTCGGGATTTATTGTCTATATTGGAACGGATCCTTCCTATCAGAACCATGGTATAGGGTCGCAAACCCTTGCGAAAATGGAAGATTGGTTACAAGAGAATGCTTTACAAGCAGGATACGAATCGCTTCGATCGATCATTTTGGAAGCCGAACAGATGGAGAGTATGTCTACCGAACATGAGAGAATAGAGTGTATCAAACGAAATCGCTTTTTTGAAAAGAATGGTTATCATCATGCTTCCCATTTCCCATATGTACAACCTCCTTTGCATGCCGAGGAATCCGCTGTCCCATTAAATCTTTTT
Source organism: Brevibacillus sp. (assembly GCA_036676475.1). Classification (GTDB taxonomy): domain Bacteria; phylum Bacillota; class Bacilli; order Aneurinibacillales; family RAOX-1; genus LC029. The sequence continues at coordinate 16,429 of JAKFCU010000003.1, read as the reverse complement.
ATTAAGCTAATTCAGGGGGTTGATATAGAAACAGTAGAGTTAATGAATATCATTTATTCCATGTATATAGGAAAATATGGGTTGATAAATCAAATTAATGAGCGAATACTCCATGAATGTCTGCAAATCATGGGGATCTGCGTTAGGATACCGAGCGTGTAACTGCACTCTCGGTTTATTCATTTTTAACCCCTCTCCCTAAAAATATGGGGGCTGTTGCCTGCAAGGAATATGGTAAAAAAACTAACGAGTACAAGATAAAGATAATCAAGCTGGGGGTATAGGATGAAGTCGCGTTTTTGGTTTAATTTACTGGGGATTCTTCTCGTTTATCATACGCTTGTGCTTTACATCGGTTGGAATGGTTGGGTTTGGTTAACTACCGTAATTCATTTTGACCATATGTATTTATATGTTCTAGGTATAGGTTTTTTATCCTACTCCTATTTTTTAGCCCGATTCGGACCACGATTTACTATTTTTAAGATTATCGGAGCCTATTGGATGGCTGTGGTGCAATATGCGCTCATCCTGCTTCCGATTGCTGATTTCATCGTTATGCTATTATATTTTTGGGATATTCCAATGGAAACAAGCATATTTTGGACTGGGACTTTTACAATTATTAATTTTCTCATCATTTTGGCCTATGGAACAATCAATGCTTATAGCCCGGTTGTTCGAACCTATGAATTCAAGATCCCCAAGAAAGCTGGACACCTGAAAAATCTTCGAATTGCCATGGCATCTGACATGCATTTTGGAACTCTATCAGGTAAAGCCCATTTACAGCGACTTGTGAAAGGGATCATAGCCCTTAAACCAGATCTTATCCTTTTGCCCGGGGACATTATTGATGATGAACCTACTCCATTCATCCAAAAAAAAATGGGGGAAGTAATGAAAAAAATGAAAGCCTCTTTGGGCGTATATGGGGTTTTAGGAAATCATGAATACTATGGGGGAAGAATCCCGGAGTTTTTGGAGCAAATGAAAGCCATTGATGTCAATATTTTGATGGATGAGGTCGTCAAAGTAGAGGATTGCTTCTATATTATTGGTCGAAAGGATCGAACGGATAAAAATCGTAAGACCTTGGAAGAACTGCTTACTGGAGCAATAGTTGACAAAACGGTACCCCTGATCCTGATGGACCATCAACCGTACCATCTTGATCAAGCCGTATCCCATGGCATCGATGTTATGCTATCTGGACATACCCACCGTGGTCAAATGGCTCCGAATCATCTTATCACCAAGAAGATGTATGAATTGGATTGGGGATACTTGAAGAAAAACGACCTTCATGTCGTCGTCTCTTCCGGATTTGGATTCTGGGGACCACCTTTGCGGATCGGCAGTAGATCAGAAATCGTCCAAATCAATATTCATTTTGATTAAAAGTTTGGTTTAAAATAAAGCTCATATATTTAAAGCTAAAAAAAGGAAAAACACCATCCGGAAAGAATGGTGTTTTTCCTTTTTTATTTAGTGATATCGCGCAAAAGCGATAATGCCTTCCTCATCATTAAGTACTAGTTCAAGGGCAGCTGCGAAAGGATCGCGCTTCAATACAGAGTGAAGCCAAAACCGAATAGCTTCAATCATATTGGCTTGGATAAGTACTTGCTGCCTTCCAAAGACATAGACTTCTGCAGAAAAACCATAATCCTCATCCCACATCAATTCTACGTTTACCTCCTGAGGGGAGATGTGCCTTTTGTCTGCTGTATATAGACAGATGGCATTGATAACGTCTTGCTCCGAAATTTTTATCTCTTCCATGCCTGGTAGTCCTTCTTCTTACGTTCATTTGCAAAATGCAGATAAAGTTTACGTACAATCATAATAATTCCCACAACAGCCAGGATGTTAACGATGAGGGCTAAAATGGTTCCGAGAGAACCTAGATCATCTAACATACTGCCTAATAATAATCCGGCTAGTCCCCCTAACAAAATACCTTTCATAAATCCGCCTGTACTTGGCTTAGCCACAGATGGACTTTTAGCCGGGCTTTGCGGTGTAGACGTTGTTCCTTGTTTATTAGTAGATGAATTTGTTACTGAATCGTTATTATTGGTGTTTGTATTAAATGATTTTTTTCCAGACTTGTAGGATTTTGCAGCACTAGCTTCATCTACTCCCATCAATCCACTTGGAGCAAAAATAAAGGCAAAAGCAACAAAAAATACGAGTAATTTTTTAAACATTCTATTGTTCTCCTCCTTACTTGATAGTTTTATTATAATGGAAATCTACTAAGGAATCAAAGCGGTAAGTTCAGATGAGAAAACTTGACTGCACTTTTTGTAAACTAAATACAATATCTTCTACTTTTAAGCCAAATTATGCTATTCTGCTCACTCCTTTTTGCCGATATAGAAGATAGGCTGGATTCAGGAGGGATCTTTAGTGGGCAAGAACAGGGCCGATCAACAAATGATTTCTATGGAATCGCTTCGCTTTACCTTAATACGTTTAGATTATCAGAAAAAAATGCAGGAGATGTATGGACCTTGTCCAGATTCAACAGCTTCAAGAGAATTAGGGAAAGATACAGTGAAAGCACTTATTAAAGAAATGATCAAAAATTAGTTTGCATTAACAACTCCGAACAACTTGTTTGGGGTTGTTTTTGGTTCCATGCGTGATAAGCAAAAATATTTTGATTGAACATGACTGATATTGATTGAAAATGATTGATTTTGAATGATTAGTATTGTAGAATGAAATTATTCCATTAGATATTCCTTAGAAGGAAAGGGGGGCAAAGACGTGTTAACGCCTGAACGCCACCAATTGATTTTGAATTTATTAAAGGAAAAAAGCGTCGTTCGTATTCAAGAGTTGGTTGAACTGACAGAGGCATCAGAATCGACTCTTCGTCGGGACCTTAGTGAACTGGAAGAGAATCACCTCTTAATCCGAGTACATGGAGGCGCTTCAGCTATTCATCAGAAGATAGAGGAACCCACAGTTCATGAAAAAGCGGTGAAGCAGGAGAAAGAGAAGATTACGATTGCTAAATACGCAGCTCAATTGATAAATGACCGGGATACCGTTTTTATCGATGCAGGCACAACCACATCCCAAATGGTACCCTATTTGCCGCAGAACATTGTGGTGGTCACAAGTTCCATCCACATCGTTCTCGATTTGCTCAAACGAAATATCAAAACGATTTTGTTAGGCGGCGAATTGAAAACGGGTACATTGGCTTTAGTTGGGCCTGAAGCGATTAAATCTATCAGTCAATTCCGGTTCGATAAATGTTTTTTGGGGATGAATTCGGTACATCTGCGACATGGATTAACCACGCCCGATCCGGATGAAGCCTATATTAAACAACTGGCTTTGCAGTTTTCAGACGAACAATATGTTCTTTGTGATTCCGATAAATTTTCTCGAATATCCTTTGCTAAGGTAGCTGACCTAAACCAGGTCCAGATCATTACAGATAATGGTCTGGATCAACAGGTTCTAGACCAATATCGTAAACTTACAAAAGTAGAAGCGGTGATAACAACATGATCTACACGCTGACCCTAAATCCCTCAATTGACTACCATATTAGGCTCTTGGACTTTACGGAAGGAACCATCAACCAGGTTCAAAACGAGTGGAAGGTGGAAGGCGGTAAAGGGATCAATGTATCCAAAGTTCTAAAGAACCTGGGAATGGAGAGTATGATTTTAGGATTTGTCGGAGGATTTACAGGAGACTTCATCAGGGGGCAAATCAATCAGCAAGGTATTGCTCATCAATTGATACAGATTGCAGAGGATTCTCGAATTAACATGAAGTTGAAATCCTCTGTGGAGACCGAAATTACCGGGGTTTCTCCCCGAATATCGGAGCCGGCTTTGCATGAACTTTTCGAACAGCTAGAGAAGTTGACGGATGAGGATTTCCTGGTTCTTGCGGGAAGTGTGCCTGATTGTTTGCCAACAGATATTTATCAACGGATAATCCAACACCTTCAGACAAGAAGAGTACGCATTTTCCTTGATACCAAAGGGCAAGCCTTGAGGAACAGCCTATCCCAACACCCTTTCTTGATTAAGCCGAATCATCATGAATTAGGGGAGTTATTTGGAGTGAAGATTACCTCTCCACAGGACGCAATCATTTATGGTCGCAAAGCGATTCAATTAGGTGCGGAAAATGTCATCGTTTCTATGGCAGGAGAAGGAGCGGTTTTTGTCAATTCACAGCAAGCCTTTTTGGCCCAAATTCCTCCTAGTGAACCGGTAAACTCGATCGGTGCTGGTGATTCCATGGTTGCAGGTTTTCTTTTCTACTATGTGAAAACGGGACAAGTGGCTAAAGCGTTTCAATATGCTGTTGCCGCAGGCAGTACGACAGCCTTGTCCAAAGGCTTTTGTACACCAGAAAAAATACAGCAATTTTTGCCTCGTATTATCATAACTGAAATTACCGAAAAGGGGTGTTAACATGCGCATAACGGATTTAATGAAGGAAGATATCATGATTCTTCCATTGAAGGCAAACACTAAAAATGGCGTGATTGATGAATTGATTGCCAAACTAAATGCTGCGGGTCGTCTTCATAACAGGGATGAAATGAAAAAAGCCATATTAGCCCGTGAAGCTCATGGATCCACTGGTATTGGGGAAGGAATTGCTATTCCTCATGCGAAGACGGCAGCCGTAAAAATACCAAGCATCGCTTTTGGTTATTCCAAAGAAGGGATCGATTACAACTCTCTTGACGGACAAAAAGCTCATCTCTTCTTTATGATTGCAGCGACCGCGGATGCCAATCAAGCTCACTTGCAAACCTTGGCACGACTATCAGAACTACTGATGGATGAAGATTTTCGAAAGCAGCTCCTTCAAGCTGAAAGCGCAAAGCAGGTTATCGAGCTCATTTTAATGAAAGAACAAGAATTGGATGGGGAAGTAACGCCTGCAGATGCTGCACCAAATAGGGTTAAGGTGTTGGCTGTAACGGCATGCCCAACGGGAATTGCCCACACCTATATGGCCGCTGATGCACTCAAAAAGAAAGCGGAACAATTGGGAATCTGGATTAAAGTCGAAACCAATGGTTCTGGTGGCGTAAAGAACGAGCTAACCGCACAAGAAATTGAAGAAGCGACCGCCATCATCGTGGCCGCTGACAAACAAGTGGAAATGGATCGCTTTAAGGGTAAAGTGGTAATTGAAGTCCCGGTTGCACAGGGGATTCGCAATGCGGAAGAACTGTTGGAGCAGGCCGTTAAACAAAAGGGTCCCATTTATCAAGGGCAATCTTCTTTTTCAGAACAGGTCTCGCAAGCAAAGGCTGAAAAGAAAAGCAAGCAATCGGCTTTTTACAAACATTTAATGAACGGTGTTTCCAATATGCTGCCCTTTGTTGTGGGGGGCGGGATTATCATTGCTCTCAGCTTCATGTTCGGGATAAAAGCCTTCGATCCGAAGGATCCATCCTTTCATCCGCTAGCTAAAGTATTGATGGATATTGGAGGCGGAACAGCCTTTGGATTGATGGTTCCGATTTTGGCAGGATTCATCGCGATGAGCATAGCGGATCGCCCAGGATTGGCTCCCGGTATGGTGGGAGGAATGTTGGCCGCAACGTCTGGCGCTGGATTCTTAGGCGGAATTATCGCTGGGTTTTTAGCAGGATATATTGTGGTGGGATTAAAGAAAGCACTCGCAGGATTACCAGCTACCCTAGAGGGACTGAAACCGATGCTGCTCTATCCATTGTTGGGCATCTTGTCTACCGGTTTGATTATGATTTTCGTGATTTCTGAACCGGTTGCCGCTATCAATACGGCTCTTGGCGATTGGCTGAAAAATATGGGACAAGGGAACGCTATTCTTTTGGGGGCTCTCTTGGGTGCCATGATGGCCTTTGATATGGGAGGACCAGTTAATAAAGCAGCATTTACGTTTGGAGTTGCCATGATTGCCGACGGTAATTACATGCCTCATGCCGCCATCATGGCTGCCGGGATGACCCCGCCGTTAGGCCTTGCCTTGGCAACAACATTATTTAAAAATAAGTTTACCGAAGATGAACGGCAAGCTGGGAAGACGGCTTATGTTCTTGGAGCCTCCTTCATTACAGAGGGTGCCATCCCATTTGCTGCTGCTGATCCGGCCAAAGTGATTCCATCGATTATGGTAGGTTCGGCGATAGCTGGCGGTCTCTCCATGTTTTTTGGAGCTACGTTGCCCGCTCCCCATGGAGGATTATTCGTATTACCGGTTATCGGTAACATGGGGTTATATCTAGTTGCCATAGCTGCTGGAACGTTGGTCACGGCGCTTATGATAAACCTACTAAAAAAGAAGATTGATTAAGGAGATGAATTTACTATGGTAACAAAAACTTTCACAATACAAAATCCATCCGGTCTGCATGCCCGTCCAGCAACGGTATTTGTTCAGAAAGCCAGTTCCTTTGCATGTCAAGTAAATGTGATCAGAGGAAGCAAAAAAGTGAATGGAAAAAGCATTATGGGTTTAATGACGTTAGCGGTAGCACAGGGGGATGAAGTCACATTGGAAGTTGATGGAGAACAAGAAGAGACTGCCCTTGAAGAACTAGGTGCTATATTGGAACAAGTTCATGAATAGGGAGAGGAATTCAGCTTGATTCGAAACGATTGAAGCTTCCGCTGCGGTCATTATTGCGGATCAATTAGCAAAGGAATTACCCCCAAACTATGTGAGGAGCTGATGAGCTCCTCATTTCTTATGGCTAGAGTTTGTTGCTACTATGTTCAGGAATGAGTTTATGGATAATAACTTGATCGTCTTCAATTAAAATCAATATCAATATCAACCACAAGAAATGTTTGATAGATAATAAAGGATTTTTCCTCCTCTGTGTCGTATTTATATCAAAGCAAACATGACAACAGGAGTAGGAGAGAATCAAATGAATTCACTCGTTAATCAGACAGCAAGAGATGTTTCTATACCCATTAACCCAAAGAAATCAGATCATCTATTCTTCTGGAGCATGGGTTTGATTGTTTCGGCCTTATATCAGCTTGGAATATATGCCCTGAAAAAAGGGGGAACCGTAGAATTCCAGTTTGGACCACTTACGTATAAGGTGAGTGGAAGGCAAGAACAAGAGAAAATGATTGTGATTCAAAATTCGACAAGTGACAGGCACCATGTTTAAAAGGTGGGTTAATATATGATTATGAACGAAAAGATTAAGGCTTCTGAAGTACAATTAATGGGCTTAAATGGAGAGGACTTAGGTATTCTTTCCACGAAGGAAGCTCTTCAAATGGCTAAGGAGCAAAAGATGGATTTGATTTGTCTTTCTTTAACATCGAGTCCCCCTCCTTGTCAGCTTGTTCATCGAGCAGACTTTAAAAAGCAAACGGAGAAGCAAAAGCAAAAAGAACGAAAAGCTGAAAAAGGGTTTAAAACCAAGGGAATTCGTCTCAATGAAAGTATAGAAGATCATGACTACGACACGAAAAGGCGCCAAGCGGAGCGAATCCTCATTTCCGGGGATGCTGTTCTGATCAAGATCCTTCTGGAGGGAAAGAAAAACGATTCAGCTAAATCGCTAGCACAGCAAATAGTAAAAGATTTAAGCCATTGCGGGAAGCAAGAAAAGGGAATTCAAGTAAGCGGGAAGCAGGTTATAGTAGAGATACATCCTTTATAGTCTTTCATCCATTTATTCATCCATAGTAGGAGTCCCACCAACATTTTGACGTAAAACCTACGCTAAGACAGTTTTCACCAAAATAAAACCGGTACTTCCTTCTCTAAGGATTACCGGCTTGATTATTTTAATGGATAAGTGGGTGTGAAAATTTTTACAAGGCCGAGTTCCTAGCGGACTAGCCTTTCAGGGTATATATTCCATTTTTCAATAAATTTATTTCTGTTTTGGAGGAAGATGGTTGAATAATCAAGATTATTATTCTTAAAGCTGCTGTTTCCTTCATGATGGACAAAGGTATCTCCCGCTGCCAAAAGGGTATATCCTGCCAAACTGGCCCGGTAGCAATAATCGATATCCTCGTAATTTCCGATTATAAACCGTTCATCCATATAACCGATTTTCTCTAGTACTTCGCGCTTGAACAATAGGCAAAATCCGCTCAACGCTTGCACAGTTTTCCACTTGGCAGGATTATGGCGGTTAAAATTTGCTGCGAATCGATGGTACTGACTATCATTCGTATAGGGGGGACTATACTGCTGGGGAGGTATAGTTTGGTTGGAGAGCGGCCCGACCATCCCTACTCGAGGTTTCAGCTGCAGGGCTTTCAACAAGTTATCCAGCCAACGATGGGATACTATTGTATCATTGTTCAGTAACAACAACTGTTGGCCTTGGGCGAGTTTCATCCCTTGATTGGTTCCGCCGGCAAAACCTTTATTGTGCTGGTTGAGAATCAGCCGGACGTCCGGAAACTGTTTCAGATAATCCGGGGTCCCATCCGTTGAGCCATTATCGACGAAGATCAGCTCGTAGGGCTGAGAAGTATACTTGCGGATGCTTTCTAGGCATTTTACCGTCCGATCCAAATTGTTCATGGTCAAGATGATCAGGCTAGTCAAAGAATTGTTCAATGCTAGTTATCCCCCTTCGCATATTTATATCTCATCATATATCTGTTCATCATATGATTGGCAATCGGAAAGCTATTCTGCGTCTTTCTGCTGCCAAGGCTTCTCTCCCCTCATTAATCTCGCTTGGATTCCTTTTTCATGGATTCGATGTTCATCCGTAATAAAATCCAGTGGGTAAAAATCCCAATACCGAATCAGCTTTTTGAAAAATTGGGCATCTGCAGCCTTCCAGAAAGCAGGATGGTCATCCCAACCCTTGATTATGCTCAGGCAGGAACGGCGATGCATGAATGAATTGTGATCCACCCGATTGATCGGTGAACGGGTAATTCCAGCCAGCGGGCGGATGAATTGCCGGGTTATCCTGCCGTTGGAACGATGTACCACTCTTTGTCTACCATAAACAATGAAGATGTGAGGGTTCTTCTGAAAGATATCCACCATCTTCTCAAATCGCTGGGGATAGTAGATATCATCATCCGTCAAGTAAGTGACTAAATCTCCCGTTGAGTGAGGGATCGCCAAATTAATGCAGGTGGCATACCTCGCCGTTTTAAACCGGTCTTCTTCCCTTACTCCCGATTGGATAACTGTACATCTAGGGTCTTGGTTCGCCGAATTCTTTAAGATTTCTTGCGTTTGCTGAGTAGAGTTATCATCAACAATGATAAGTTCCCAATGGGGATAAGTTTGTGCTTGAACGCTTGAAACCGCTTCGCAAACACCCTTTGGCCTATTATAGCTGGTAAGAATGCAGCTGATTTTCAACATCCATCTATCCCCTTTCTTTGTCCAGAGCCTTGCTCATTTTTCTCCCTTCAATCAGCACCAGTTGTTTCATAACCTTCGTACTCCCGGAAGTTCAGAAGTATCAATTTTATAGCAAGCGAAACAACATATAACAAAACCAGGTGAACCTTTCAATCCCAATGTAGACTTACTGTCTTTGCGCTCTACTCTATTCTATTCGAATAATCTTGATAGGGGATGGGCAGGTCAATGGATTATAAGGACTTTGGAAACTTGGAAAAAAAGAACATCCTCCAAAACAAAAAACATTGGAATTTTTTCCTGATTCGATCATAATGACTCCGCTTTTTCGTACATATAGTAGAAATGAAAGAAGTGGGTGAGCATGATGAGACCTTTTGAAAACACTGATTCCATTGTAGACCGAATATTGAAGCAATGGCAAAAAGATGTGGATGCCTACCGGGCTATGGCTACAGATGCTAAAAAAGAACTTGAAGAATACCGTAAATTCAAAGAGGAACGGGACCTCCTGCTGTTTCGGCTGGGAAAAGCTGAACAAAATATTGCCGAGTTAGAACGCGAACAGCAAGAGCTGCGCGAGGAAATGGAAAACAATCAGCAGAAAACAGCTGACTTTCTGGAAGAAGTAGAAGAACTGGACGGTGAGGAGATCGAAGTCGTCGAATATGAGCCAAAACAGGAGTCAGCGCTTGCCGATATTTGCATCGATTACTCCATCTTATATCCCGTTCAGGGGCTTGATTCAATCGAGATCTTTGGGAACCTGCACATGCGCAACAGCGGCAATGTTCATCTCATGGACCCGATGATTTGCTTTCGAATGCAACCGCCCGAAGGAGTGAGTATAAGCGGGAAAATTCTGCCTCCTAAGCTGGCGGAAACCATGGGAGTCTATTCTTCCGAGGATGGGCTGGAAGGGTGGGTGTTTGCGGATAATGAAAAAACAACCTGGTTCGAGGAAGCGAAACAACGAGGGGAATACTGGGTTCGGCCGCTTCACACCGTAAGACTTTCCCCTGGGGAATCGCTGATCCTAGACGGAATCCAATTGACCCTTCAAAAGCCGGATGAAAGAAAACGGTGGACTCTGCAAGCAGTTGTCTATTTTAATAGGCAGAAATACCATTTTGCTTCCCGCAATATGATGTCTTTACAATTTGTATCTTCCTTAAAGGAATTCAACTGAATCTCCTTGAAAGATGGAATTTTGCAGGGAGGAAGACAGCTAGGCGATGTAACGTCCATGCTGCCGCGGGTAACACATGTGTGAAAAATAGACATTCGGCTGTGTGCATCCTGCAGCAAACGGCATATAATGAAAGTGTAGCAGATAAGAACTCCTCTGCTGCAGATGTAAGCAATGAACTTTTATATATTTTATATATTTTTTATCTTCTTCATTCCTTCTTCCTTTATCGGTCCGCTTTTCCTATCACACAACATCGGAACGGGTGAGCGGAATAGTTATCCAATCTTCCTATCGATAGATCAGGGGCAGATCCATCGAATAGAAAACATGAGCGGAACATTAAGTAATTTTAATCCTTAAAACTAGGCATTTACTGTTAGGCCATGGCCTGAATTTGTTGAAAATAAAGGTGAACCTGAAGGATATCCAATACTGCCGGCAAAAAAAGAAAGCCATTGGACTGCAGCCAAGGGCTTTTCTTATTTATTTCCCGATGAAAATCTGAACGAACATCTTGCCGTAGGGGCCACCGTTCACTATCCCGATTCCCACATGCGTATAGGCGGAATTCATGATGTTCATCCGGTGTCCGCTGGAATTCATCAACCGCTGATGCGCATCATCAATGGACCAATTTCCGGCGATGTTTTCCCCTGCCATCCGGTACGAAACTCCGAAGGAGCGGAGCATTTTAAACGGCGAACCATAAGTAGGCGAATAATGGCTGAAATAGTTTTTATCGATCATTTCGTTTGCTTTGATGCGGGCCACTTTGGCCGCCTCCGCATCGTTGGCGAGCGGTTTTAATCCGGCTTTCTTGCGCTCCTGGTTGATCAGGGCGAACATCTTTTGTTCGTCTACCGACAGCTCATTGGATTTAGCATACTCTTCAGATGCATTCCCGTTTGAAGGTGTCTGAGATTTCCCGGGTACCGGAGCCGGTTTTACGGTCGGAGCAGGCTTTGCAGCGGGAGCAGAAGGTTGCTTTGGCTGATAAGCCTTACCATTATTTGCATCTTTTAATGCGTTATATGTCGTTTGATCCACAATCCCGTTGTAAGGCAGCTTGGCTTTGTATTGAAATCTAGCAACTGCATACCATGTTTCATCTTCGAAGCTTTGATCCGCTTTCACGAGATAACCCAGCTTATTCAGCATTTTCTCCACTTCATAGACTTGATTGCCCTTGTCTCCTTGCTTAATGGGCTGAAATGCGGCAAGAGCCTTCAAGGGAACAATAATACTTGCAGATAATAAAAGGCTGCATGCAAGCAAACTGTTCACGGCAATTTTTTTCATATTTTCCTCCTAAAATGTAAGGACTAAGTGTGTAATTCTCTTATTATCCATGATAGACATAATAGGAAGACTAGGCTATTAATAAATATTGGGCAACAATGTAATGTTTGGAATATGTAATTGAAACAGCCCCCCCTCGCTGATAATTTTTATTTCAGCAAGGGGGGTCATTACGGTACAATGTTAAGCCGTACTCTGCTCACCTTTAGGTTGACAATACGATAGCATTGAGCCAGAGGCTTCCGCAGACTCAAAGATACAATAACATACACCGCTTCCGGATAAGATGCATACCTAATATCCTCCATTGAGGGATAAGGAGCAGCTGTAGGATGTGAATGGAATATCCCATAAAACTGTTCTCCTTTTCGGCTCATAGCTGAAAAAGTGTCAGAAATCTCGTTCGGATCCATGGCAAATCGATAAGGACTCCGCTCAGTATTCGTCAGGCACCAGCATGTAGTCGTTACGTTGTTCCGGCCTGAAAGAAGCCCGCAAGCCTCCAGGGGCAGCTGTTTTTTGCAGTGCAGGATCATAGTGCGGTAGACCGACTCAGTTAGGGTGAAAGTATCCAAAGCGCTGCCCCCTATCTGTTAGGGCGCTGTGGCTTAAAGGGGTCAACAGTGGAAGAGGGGACGTTTCTCCGGGCAAAAGGATTGATCTCGGCGGCATCCGCTGGAAATGAATTTTGAGAAAGTGCTTGTGCATGACGAGGAGCACGATTGGAATGGGGAGCGAAGGGAAAAGGCTGGCTGGTTTGAGATACCCCCTGCTGCGTATTATTACTCGGTTGATTTGGTCTCATCAACGAGGAATGATTCCAGTGCGGCAATGTAGCCAATTTTGCCCAAGGATCAGCGGGATCGGTTTTTGGGGGACGTTGACCCGTGGTGCTTAAAGATGGAGCCGATTGCTGTTGTTTCGGTTGTGGAATGTCCTGCGATGGGACAGGAACCGGATCGCTTTCTTTTATAGATTCTTCGCTGCTATCGGCTGCGCTCTGTCCATGCTCCTCCTCAGACAGTGAAGAGATGAGTGTCAGTACACGACTTTTATCATCCGCTTCGTACTCCTCACTGGATATTTCTTCCTGTGTAGAGGATTTCGTCCCCTCTTTGTCGAAGAAAGATTCGGCAGCGAGGTCAATCTCTGATGGTTCATTCTTTTCGAATTGTTCAGGTATAAAGTCCATTTCGATTTGCCGATGCTCACTTTTTTCAATTGGATTCTGTTCCAGTTCCTCCACGGGGAGCGAGGAGACGGCTTCCTGATCAACAATCCCCAATACCGGGACTGGTGACGATTGGCTTTTATCTTCTCTAGACTCCTCCTCATGCGGGAAGTGTTTGTTACCTTGAGATTTACCGTTTTCCGCTAATGGAATTTTAAACACGTATTTAGCCACAAGTTCCCATATTTCAGGCTGATGGATAGAAGGAGAAAGGACTGGAACTTGAAAATAGGCCAAAACCCCTTGACAGAGAGCTGAGGCGAATTGGCGAACATTCCTTTCATCATTCTCATCTTCGTCGGCATATAGATATTTGATCACGACCCCAGGCATGTTGATTTCTTTTAACAAGTTATTATATGGACGGGATGACCACGGATTCCAAAGCAATGAAGGTTTTTGCACATTGGCTTGTTCCAACGCATGCAGTGAAGCATACAGGCAATCCGCCAAGCTCTTGCTTTGCTTCAAAGATGAATACCCGTACCATAGATGAATGCGATTCTTGCTGACCATAGGGTTGGCCTGCATCAAGAGGTAAAGATCTCCTCCTGCCTTGTTCACCATCCGGCTCCGCCGGTCAATCTGCGATGGAAAATGAGGTTCGGGAAGAATATATGTCTCTAAGCCATAAGCAGACAGGATGGATTGCATCATGTCCAAAAAAGGAAGCCTGCTTGCGTAGTCCCGCAGGCATTTGAGATCTTCCGTTTCATTTTCCCCATCCTGCAGGTCAATCACGAGTCTCTTCCCCTCCAGCCAAGGCCGAACATATAGGCTGTTTTTCAAAACATCGGTTTGATACCCCACCTGCTCGCACAAAAGCCGAAAATCGAAAAGATTGGACTCTTCAATGCTTCCAACCTTCTCCTTTCTCAAATAAACATCCATGCTCAATTCTATCCCTCCTTTACGTGATCATTGTATGTTCGTGCGGAAAAGAAGTGAATAAAAATTGGGCGATTACCCTAATTTTTTATCTTCATTATAAATCCAATTAACCAGTAAAATGGAAGTCAAAATAGTCCCCACCTTGTAAGAGATGAGGACTATTTATGCTTTAAGTATACTTTTAAATGATTCGGCACCATGGACGGCTCCATTCAAGCAATTGATTATCATATCGTTTTTTCAGCTATCTACAAACATCCTAAAATTACTTGTACGGGTAATAATCTGGCTATTTTTCAAGATTTCATAATCTGATATTTTGTATGTGTGGTCGTTGGTATTGGTCCTTCTTATCGTACAGTAATTATTTATATCTGTTGCATACATTTTAAATCCCTTGGCAGCACATACTCTTAAGAAATGAGAGTCCTCGCCCACTGTCAGTGAAGGAAATCTTACTTGCCGAAACACATTTTTTTTGATAATCAAAGTGGCTCCCGCTAAAACATGGACAAAGCGATTTTCCACGATGGGCATTGGCACGACCAACATGTTGTATTTTTCTAGATAAATATAAGTCGAGTACTTTCCTACAATGTCAGAATGCGTGTAATGAAAGGTTTTCATGGCATTTTGAAGGTAGTTTGGCGCGTAATAATCATCATCATCAAATTTGGCAACAAAATCGAATTTTGCATGATCAATGGCATAATTCATGCAATCTCCTAAAGATGTGCCCCCATTTAATTGGTAAACTGTCACGTGAGGATAATCTCCCGCTTTTTCTTTCCACTCTTCTATGTTCATCTTGTACCGGTTTAAGATAATAATGAGCTCCTTGTTTTCCCATGTTTGGTTAGCGTAGTTCTCGAACACTCGGTTCATGAAATGCGGGCGAATGGTACAAGTGATGATGGAAACTCCCTCATTTTTAATGTTTTCCAACTCTGACCCCCATTTCGTTTCACGTCTTATTTCGTCACCTTGGCCACAAGATCGATCCCGGGAGCATACGCATGAATCGGCTGCAAGGTCGTGTCACAAAACAGCTGAAACCCTTTTTGGCGGGCCTGCAGGCAAAAAGGGGCATCTTCCCCCCATGAATGATAGGCGTAACGGACTCCCGCTTCGATAACTTTTCGTTTGATCAGATAGACCGCCCCGGTAAATTGGCAGGAAATCAGTCCGTACGGAATTTGGGGCATATGGCTGAAATCCTTCATGACATTATGGGCCATCACGGTCGGGTGATTCCGAATCACCATGGAAACGATATCTTTGTCATGGGTCATTAATTTTTTCAAGCTTCCTTCGGGAATGATGATGTCCGTATCGCACGAAAACAGGTACTCGCAGTCAGTAGCCAAGAATTTCTCCAGCAGGGTATTTCTTAATTGGGCCAAATGATGATAGGAATAATGGCCTCTCTTTTCGCTCCGCGTTTGGGAAAGTCCCCAATCCCTTTTTATATAGTGGAAGCCTTGCTGCTGGAGAATCTCCTCCGTTTGGTCCTTGCAGTCATTTACGATATAGCAGGTTTGGAATTCAACCTCGTTCCCCTGTTTGATGATACCGGCAATGTGCCTTGGTAGAACCCAGGCCCGGTTTCGGACAGGTGCGCCAATAAGCACTAGGGACATGGTTCCTCATCCCCCTTCATGAAGTTCTCCATTATTATATTACCGACCATAGGGGACTGTTTCCGAAGACAGGCGGAAAGGGTCGGCATTAACCCATTGTGGAGTCATTGTGATCATCTTCATTTGTTTGAACAGAAAAAAACAGCAGGCGGAAAACCGCCCACTGTTTTTCATTATAAGCAGGATTCAACTTCCAGGAAGCTATTTTCGTCTGCGACGAATACACCTGCGACGACCACAACTCCGGTTGCAGCGTTAAGTGCGGTAAAGCTGACTGCAGCAGGATTCAGTCCGACAACCGTCAATGTCCAAGTTACCGCTGTGCCGTTAACCGTACCGGTACCGGTAGCAACGGTTCCGATGGCAACTGGAGAACAAGTTGGAACATTAAAATCGGTTGCGATGAAATTCACTGCCGGACCAGCAGGAATTACTGGCGTAAATGTAGCGGTGAAAGAGCTGAACTCAGGTGTGCAGTTCGGGCAAATATTAAAATTAAACGTAGCATTAACGGTGGCAGCACCCGTTGGGAGGGTAGCGGCAACTCCGAATGCTTCAAGGCTACCCAGCAATTGGCATTGGCAGTTGACTGGCGGGAATAAGTCCGGACACTGCGCAGGGAATTGGCCGACTGGCGGGCAGATAATTGGATTTTCTGGCGGGGTAATCGGCTGGCGCGGCTTACAGAATTTAGCAAGCACCTCCAGCTTGACTTCTGCTTCTACTTGGAGTTCCTTACAGATGGCTACATTGGCTATGATTTGGGTACTGCTGAGGACAATCGAGTCGCAAACGACTTGCGTGATGCGGCAGAGG
>JAKFCU010000002.1:0-13782 GCA_036676475.1 Brevibacillus sp. | reverse complement strand
TTGCAGCCTCCCGATATGTTGAGTTGTCCTTTTTGCCGCCAAGCGCAGGACATAACTTATGATACCAAGGGGCTTTTTTATGTTCAAAGTTCATATTTCTCCATTACAGGAATGCTGCCCTTTAGCTGAAAGCACGAGGGGCCTTGGTCTTTCGGTACGTATTTAATTGTTGTATGCTTGCTGCTTCGTATTTCGATACTATCATGATACTTTTCAATAATAAAAAAGGCACCCAACCATCTGCAGAATGTTTGGGTTCGCTTCTCCCTATCGCATCATATCAACCTTGCCGAATGGTTAAAACCACGTTGCCTTTCTTATGTCCCTGCTCCACATAACGGTGGGCCTCCGCCGCTTGCTCCAGCGGATAACGGCGGTCGATGACCGAACGCAGATTGCCGGCCTCGATCAGCTCCTTAAGATACGTCAAGTCTTCCGCGTTTTCCTTCGTTGTTCCGCCGATCACCTTCTTGCCGCTCGTCAAGTTGATCCATAACCCGCGAACGATCGGCAGAGGGCTCATATAGACCGCTCGCAGGTAGAAGCCGTACGGTGTCAGACGCTTGACGCAAGCCTTGAATGGACTCTTCCCGACCGTATCAAAAATGATATCGTAGGCCGGACCGTCATCCGCGAACTTCTCTTTCGTATAATCGATGACTCGGTCGGCGCCCAGCGATCTCACCAATTCCACATTCGAGGTGCTGCATACTCCGGTCACTTCCGCGCCGAAATGCTTGGCGAGCTGCACTGCATACGTCCCGACGCTACCGGAAGCGCCATAGACGAGCACGCGACTGCCGCGCTGGATGTTGCCCTTCCGGAGAAATTGCAAGGCAGTATAGGCGCCGACCGGAACTGCGGCCGCCTCCTCGAACGTCATGTTCGCCGGCTTGAGCGCGACACCGCCGTTCTCGGGCAGACATTTGTATTCGGCATACGCGCCAAAGCCGATTCCGCAGGCGGCATAGACGGCATCCCCCGGCTTGAATCGAGTAACGCCGCTGCCCGTCGATTCTACCACGCCCGCCAGTTCGAATCCGAGAATCCTGATTCGTCTCGGTCTCCACAGACCGTTGAACAGCCGCACCAGGAAAGGATCTGCCTTGCGTAAGCGCCAATCCCCCGCTGCGGCGGTTGCAGCAAAGACCTTAATCAATATCTCATCGTCCTTCGGTACCGGCTTAGCGACCTCCTGCAGCTGCAGTACATTCGGCGGCCCATAACGCTCGTATACGATCGCTTTCATCCCTTCCTCCTCCATTCATCCTTCGTTATCCTCCCATTTTATACGGTGCAATTCGACTAAGGTTTCGCTTTTTATTCATGATAGCAGTGACGGTTCATCGTAATAGCACCAAGCAAAAAATAAGAAATTTATATTATTTGAGGTAACATCGAATTCTCGACCAAGATCCTCTGCCTTTCTGAGTAACGGCAAAATTGATTCAAATTCCCCTGTTAAATCATCTATCCCAAATTTATTAATGCTTCATATTTTATTTAGAACAATAATGGAGGTGAAACCATTTGGGAAAGTCAAACATATCTAAAAAACCCATAATGCTTGTTCGAAATAAAGGGAAATCTATAACGATTAAGCAGGCACAAAGGGGGAGGGGGCTTAGGCTTGAACTTTTTCAAGATCGTGACTTTCTAGGACGGCGTATTTTATTCAGTCGGGGAGAAATTGCGGTTCGAACCGCTGCTGCCTTTCAATTTAATGACGTTCTGACCAGTTTTCGAGTGGAAAATTCACTGTCTAATCGTCAGGTTACTTTTGTCATATTCGAACATAGAGATTATCAAGGGAGATTCCACATTTTCCGTGGTAGTCAGGAAGTCCAAACACTGCTAGATTCACCTTATAATTTTAATGATCTCATGTCCTCCTTTATTCTTGTGGCACGTAGACTTACCAATAACCAAGTCTTAATGATTCAACAAAACAGGCGGGCTCCAAGCGGTATCTTAGAAATCAATGATTAATGGAACATATATTTAATCATTATCATCAAATTTCTTTAAAAAGGATTAAAAAGGATCGATAAAATAATAATCAATCCTGGTGAGAACATCACAGACACGAAATATCCTTTGCTCTTTCAATTTATACTGCATCGTCTGCTTCCAATGATACTGAATGAGAGCCACAATTAGGGCATTTAAACTCATTTTGTTCTCGTTGTCGATAAGCTACACTTACATCTAAGATTTCATCTAACTTTGCAGTTGATTCTGAGATTTCCTCTGATTGTTGCTTGCAATCATGGCAATCATAAATCCTTACCCAGCGAGTATTCATGAGACACCCCCTATAATTTATAATAATACCAAAAATAACCTTATTTCGCTATTCTGCCAATAGCTGAACAAAAAAGAGGAGCCGATTTCATCGTTGCTCCTCAGCTATTGAATCCCGTTCAGTAAATACATCTGTTATAAGTATTTCAAATGGTGCGATTTAAAGGCTGTTCCATCGTATTCAATAACTAACTCTTCGTTCTAAAAAAGATATAAGGGAGAGTTTTTCGTATCCATAAATCTCATAAACATATGGCAATGTTAAGGGTAAATTACAACCAATACGGTAATCCTCACCTGAACTAATACTAAAATTGTATCTTTCAAATACATATTTTAAATCTTCAATCTGCTTCATTGTTGCAATAAATATATGGTTTGATATAAAACTCCCTCCTTTACTTCACATATTAACCCACCAGCAAAGGTACAATCCTTGTTTAACTATTCTCCCAATACACAATAGGCTGCCATCAAAAAATGGCAGCCATTCATTATTCGTGGTATTTAGCTATAGACTCCCGTTAGTAAACTCCGAAATGTGTATATAAAATATTCTGATAATTACAGAAAATACATCTGTTATTTTACATAATTACATAGCTTGCCGATATTCTCTACTTCCACAGATACGACGTCGCCTGACTTCATTGGACAACTGCCAGAAGGTGAACCAGTAGCTAAGACATCACCCGGTTCCAGTGTCATAATCTGTGAAATCCAACTAATAAGGAAAGGAATGGAGAGTGACATCTGATTGGTATTACCATCTTGTACGACTTTGCCGTTTAAAGTTGTAACTATTCGTAAATTAGTTGGATCTATACCTGTCACAATCCATGGACCCAACGGCCCAAAAGTGTCAAAACCTTTGCCACGTGTAAACTGGGGATCCGTTTTTGTAAGATCTCTTGCAGTAACATCATTAATTACGGTACAGCCAAAAACATAATCCAATGCCTCTTCTTCTTTTATATTTTTGCCGCGTTTCCCAATTACGAGTGCCACTTCACCTTCCATTTCCACCTGCTTGGTTAAATCACTTGACGGAAGAATGATTTCCCCCTGATCTGGAATCAAGGAAGATGTAGGTTTTAAAAATAAAAACGGTTCTTTAAGATTGGCCTTCCCCCCAGTTTCTTTTGCGTGTTCAGCATATGTCCAACCAAAATTAACCACTTTTGAGGGTATTACAGGCTCCAAAATTTTTACATCGCTATATTTAACTCTTACACCATCATATTTTAGTTGATTATTTACAATTTCAGTAAAATTACTGGACAATTGTAAAATTTCGTCATCCTCAACAATTCCGTAATATACTTTACCGTCATGATGCTGATAGCGAACTATCGTCTGTGTTTTTCGTTTTACCTGCATTACCACACCAACTCAACTCCATCCAAGTAGTTAGATAATCGTTTCTCCTCCAACAAATTACAAATCCGCTATATGTGAAATGCGACTCTGTATTTGAACCACTTTTTAAAAAAACTAAGACTTCTATCTTAATCTATTAGGAAATTTTCTTCAAGCGCTAAGTTTGCTCTCATACATTGAGCTTCGTCAAACTCATTCTCCAAGTTTAGACGACAACCGCGCTTCTCAGTAGTGTAATTTCCTTGAAGATGCTAACTATTTATACTACTTGTTATACCGTTATTCAGCTAATCTCCCTCTATGAACAAAGCAGATCTCGGTTTTTCTCTTGTTTTCTTAGATTTTCACTTAGTTCTGGTTTATTAGGTCAAACGAATATCGGAATATAGTTGAATTAAAGGATATTTTTTTTAGGGACCGGAGCGAAAAAGATCCATGCTACCTAAACACTCCTTTCCGAAGTTAAAGTATGGTTGCACTTTGGATCTCCACAGGTCCCATGGGAGTCTACCCTCCCATATCTCACAGAGTCTACGCTCCTAAATTCCTTCGTTCAACCTTTCCATGAGGTGGATGTCAGTCATGCTGCCCGACAGGGTCCTTGCCCGTATTTTAACTGTTTTACAGACTAATCCCTGCTTCATATGTCTAATAAACGAAAGCTAACTTCTTATCTTAAAGTATCCTGAAAAACCTAAGCTGCAACTGCCATAGAGCTTGTTACCGAATCGGAGACCGACCTGGTTTCATTCTTGAATAGAGCCGCTCAATTCCCGGACCGCATGTTCATGGTTATCTTCGATGAAATGAACCTCGGCCAAGTTGAGCACTATTTCAGCCCGTTCAATTTGTTACTCGAAATGGATGAACAAGACCGATACCTCACGTTGTTCAGCGAGAATTCAATATGCCGGGATCGTACGTTACCAAACCGCATTAAAATAGGAAAAACCGTGTTGTTTGTCGGTACTGCAAACTTTGACGAGACGACTAGGGACTTTAGTAAGCGACTGCTCGACCGAGCAAACGTTATTCACTTGTTGATACGATTTAGAGCTATTCGGTTTACATGTAATTGTTTGAATTGCGCAAAATTGTGAACACACCCTAGCATATCAGCCTAGCTCAATAGCACATATTTTATTCAACTATACTGTATGTTTTTCGACACTTGCCATTATGAATTTCTTCAATGATTGTCGGCTACGCAAAAGGCTAGGCTTCCAAATATCGAATCAAATCGGATCGGAACACGCCACTGCTACAAACCGACTAGCTGCAAAAGAAAAATGCCTACAGCAATCGACAGTCCGATAACTACTGTCCAATTTACTGTAGGCATTCCAGCATCGGCATATTTTGTATCTGTTGAATATGGCTCCTCATACAAGCTTTTTAAATATGACCTCAAGTTCCATTGATCTTTTTAAAGTATTGTAAATAGGTGAATTTTTAAGCGCCCTGAAGCAAAAATCATCAAATTCATTGTCCTCAAGATCAGCAAATAAAAAAACGGTTACGGTTATTTTTCTGATAAACGGTTCTTCATCATACCCTCTTACACCAACCAAGGATAGAGGGTTTTCCAGTGAAAGGTTCAAAACTCCTTCAATTTCTTCAATAATTGAACCCCTTTTTTTCGACTGCTCTAAGAGCGTCAATATTATGCTGCTTAAAACGGATCCTGCGAAGTATTCAAGACTGCTGATTTGATTGTATTCTGAGTCAAAACTTATTTGCTTTTCTATCTGAAAGCTGTTTTTGTTTGTGAAAACCTTCACAGATGAGAGATCATTTGACGTTCCCCTAAAGTTCATATCAAAAATCCTAGACTCATATAATGTGTTTATATCATCTGTCGACTGCTTAATCATATTTGCTCCTGAGTATTGAAACCGCTTCTGTTAATGAGCGTATTTTGCCCGAGATATTTTCAAGTATATTAACCGGACTATTTGAGAAGGTTGCAAAACCGCAGTCAGGATTCAGCCATAATCTTTCCTTTGGAAGATAATTCAATGCCTCTTCAGCTCTATAAAGGATTGAGTCCAATGTCTCCATTTCATCTGTCCGTGGATTTATCACTCCTAAACCAAGTGCTGTATGCTCTCCAATTCTTGAATCAGCCAATAATGAGCTTAGCTCCCCTGCTCTTGGAGTTGAGAATTCAAGTGCTAAAAGGTCAGGATTCACCTCTGCAAATAACTCAAGCAGAGGAGTATATGGACCTGTCAATAAAATGCTCTCATTCTTACTCCAGTTGCCTCTGCAGACATGTAGAGAAGCAACCGTCTTAGTTCTATCTATATGTCCCATAATCTGTCCAATCAAAGAGCTGGCAAATTCAAGCTCCTCTTTAGGATCCTTTCTCTCGGAAAGAGCTGCGCACATAAATGACCTTGGCTTTCCATCTGTGAAAACAACCTCGGTCAGAACCGGTTCATCAAATTGAATCACATCAACTCCGATGTTCATAAGATTGTCTATCTCTTCCTTCATGATCTTTATAACATCTTGCCCAAGTTCTTCCTTGCTTCCATAAACCTTACCAGAGAGATTAGGAAGCCACATCGATCTGGTAAGGAGATAGGGTCCCGGCATTGTTATCTTAACGGGTTTGTTGGTGAACTTCTTCATAGTCATAAGCTCATTTGCGACAATATCACCATTGTAGCTCAACTTACCGACACAAATAGCATTTTTAATACTAACTGCTGGAACATCAAGCGTGGTCAAAATGTTCTCAAAAGCTTTTTTATCATCAATATAATCGAGCATTTCACTCATGCTCATCATTCTAACACCGCCAATTTTATCGGAAACGAAGGACACATAGTTATCCCGTCCGAGCTCTCCACTTGTGATTATATCAATCCCAAAATCCTCCTGCAGCTTAATGACCTTTTGGGTTTCCATCTCAATAAGCTTGTTGAAGTTGTTTGGTTCAATAGTTCCTCTTCTAATCATTCTGAGGGCGCTTAGAACCTCTTTTGATCTTGGCATGCTTCCTATTAAGGAAGTGGGAAATAGTGGTAATGGTCTTTTCATGTGTTTCATCTCCCAAAGTGGATGTAAATAGTTAAAAGAGAAGCAGCGGAAAAAACCACGCTTCTCTTTTTAATTGCTGCTTTTAAATAAACAAGTCTAATATGAACAGTTTATCTTGCAGAATTTAAGAACTCATTCATCAGGAATTACCTGTTGAAGAACTTCAGATAGTCATTGGCTTCACGTAATTGCTGAAATCCTGTGATTCTGCCTTCAACCCATTCCTTCAAACCTTCCATATCCATCATCTTCTTATGGGCTTCATTGTTATAGTCCATTCTATGAAGCACCTTTTGCCATTCTCTGAACCTTTCAGTTGGAAAATCAGGATGAGCTACGAAAATACAGTGGTCAAACAAAGCTGTTGTATCAATGCATACCAATTGATTTTCATCAATGGTGCCATCCTTCTTCCAAGCGTTCCAGTTCAAATCCAGAGTTACAGAGGCGTCTACGGTTCCTGCCATCAATGCTCTAATGGCATCTAGCTCTCCTCCTATGTGGTCTCCATGAAGGCCGACGCCAATATCAAACCTTTTCTCAGTGTAGTCCGCTCCATACTCAAGTCCATTTTTATGCAAATGGTTAATTGGTATCAATCTTGCTTGAGGAGAGTCTATAGCTCCAAAGCCAATAGTCTTGCCCCTTAGCCCAACGAGATTCGTTATGCCGCTATCTTTTCTGACAATGAAGCAGGTCTTTCTGTCTCTATCCGTATCTCTCATTGAACCCATCTGGCATTTTCCTTCGGTTCTCAAATAAGCGTCCAACCATGCTAGAGGCGAATTCCAGGCAATGTCTATATCCTTGTTCATTAATCCGTCAACCTGTCCTTCATAATCCTTATAGAAGACACATTCTATTTCAAGCCCTTCCTCTTTAAAAAAATCAGCTATGATCCCCCAGATCACTGTAACCCTCGGATCATAAATTACAGCTCCGACTTTTATACTATCCTTACTCAAATAAGCTCACTCCTTAATCTATCTTTATGGAATCATCTGACCTGTTAATGCTTTTCCAAGCCAAATAGTCAGAACATCGGCACTTGGGGCCATAATTTGTCCGGCATATGCATCTCTCAGAAGTCTTTCCGTAGGTAGAGATTTATTGTAGGCTTTTCCTCCTCCAACTCTCATTGCAAGTCTTCCGCATTCGATTGCAGCTTCTGACGCAACTATTCTTGCCGCCAGAATCTTTGCAAGTGCATCTGCTTCTCCGTTGGCCCCTGCTCTCGCAGCTTCTAAAGTGATTGCTCTTGCGGCAGCTGCATTTTTATAAATATTTCCAATATGCACTTGTATAGTTTCAATATTTGAAAGTGATCTTCCATCTGGATATTTCCTATCCACAGCATAATTGCTGGCTATTTCAAACATATGCATGGCAGTACCGCTGTATACTGATCCTAGTCCTGTGATGAAGAATGGAGCTACCACATTGAATACCTGCTCTGCTCCTGAACCTTCTGAACCAATGCGAAAAGATGAGTCCAAAGTCACATTATCAATGTGCATTGGACATGACGCGTTACCTCTCATTCCAAAACCATGCCATTTTGACATTTCAAAGGTTAAGCCTTTAGCTTCCAGAGGGAATACCCAGTTGTTTATTTTTCCTACTTCAACAGATGGTGCAAGAACGAGATAGTAGGAAGCATACGTAGCAGATGTTACCATGCTCTTTATTCCGTTGAAAGTTGTGTTGTCACCGTTAACCTCAGCAGTAATTTCCGGATTATAGAAGTGTACTCCTGTTCCGAATTCGCTGTAGGCTAAAGCCATGTATTTATCGTTTTCTACGATGTCTGTAAAAATCTTTTTCTTAAGTTCGTCACTTCCATGAGTTAGAACACACATTAATGCAACATTATGCATCATATAGCAAAGAGCAGTAGTAGAGCACGTCTCTGCAAATGCCAGACAAGCCTGAGCATGTTCTACAAGTCCTTTGCCAAGCCCACCATATTCTTCAGGTACAAGCAGTTTTAAAAAGCCCTTTTTACCTAGTTCCTTGAAAGATTCTTCAGGAAATTTCGACTCCTTGTCAATCAATTCAGTGTAAGGCAATATGTAGGACTTGGCAAAATCCTTGCCTTCTTGATAAACGTTGTTCATATAATCTCCCCTTTGTATAATTTTTTCATATTCTTTATAAAAACTTATCATTATGATAACTAATACTTATATTGAAATTATCACAAACAATGGAAATATTCAAGATTGCGAATCTAAATTTAGTGTATATGATCATATCAATCTTTTTGGATCGGATGTGTGGAACCGATATTCATCTACCAAATCCAAACTCAACTGGGAGTGATTACACAGCACCCCTCTCCCTAAGTTTTCGTAAACGGGTACCTGATATATTGTACTCAACTCAATAAGGGGTAGTACCAAGATTTTTGACAAAACATACGATTATACATATTCTAAATCAAAAATCCAGGTTTTCCTACGCTAAGGAAGGAAGAACCGGGTTTTGTTGTTTATTGTGCTATCGATCCCCGTCCCTCGGGTTACTTCAGCAACAATTCCAAATTATTAATAGAAGAAGGGTTACAAATGTCGATTGTAACCCTTCTTGAAATTTGTTGTTTAGATATTTAATATCGTATACCTTACAAGACTGAAGTATGATTCGAAATAGCGATAATTATATTATCCCAATCGTCGGAGTGAATTTCGTGACCCGTTCCTTTAAGGGTTAGCAACGTTGCATTTGGAATTTCATCAACAAGAGCTAGACCATGCTCATATGGAAGTATCTTATCTTCTGTCCCGTGTATAAACAAAATTGATCAAAAAAAACAGCCACCGGCAAAAACCGACAGCAGCTTTATCGTCAGTGAACTGCAAATTGAACTCAAAACCGACTTGCGAGAAGAAGTCCATCTTTTTCTTTAAATCTTTGACCGGCAGGTTAACCTAATCTCATTCTAGCATATTACATCTGCCAGATTTCTCTTTGAATTCTTTCAGATACCAAATTAAATCCATTTTGAATATAGGGTGCGCAGTAATGCACTGACGGTCCCACTCATCCACTTCACCCAATACATTCCTTGAGCATTCTTATGTACAAAGAGGTAGTCTATATTCAAACACACTACCTTTACCTAATTGGCTTTTTATTGTATAACTCCCTTGATGTTCATCAATGATTTTAAAACTCACCATCAGACCTAAGCCTGTACCACTTTCTTTAGTCGAAAAAAATGGTTCACCCAATCGATTAATGCTTTCCTCTGGGATTCCATCACCTTCATCAATGAACTTAATAGATACATGATTCGATTCTTTAAAACAATGAATTTTAATCACTCCACCATAAGTCATTGCTTCAACGGCATTCTTCAATGTGTTTATGAACACTTGTTTTAGTTCACCTTCATTACAATGAACCATCAAGTCTTGGGAATCGAATTCCATGCACAATTGAATATTTTTGGTGATAGCTTGAGTTTCAAAAAGAGGGAGAATTTCTTTCAAAAGGAAACGTATATCTTTATTGGTATATTGCTTATAATGTGGCTTAGAGAGTATCAAGAATTCATTGATGATTTGTTCGATCCTATTCAGTTCGGATTCTATGATTGTCATATACATTTCTTTATATGGATGCTTCTTGATCATAGCCAGGAAGCCTTTGATAGTAGTTAATGGATTCCTTATTTCATGTGCTACTCCAGCGGCCATTTCCCCTACAGTATTCAGCTTTTCTGTTTTTCTAAGGGCTTCTTCATTTCTCTTATGCTTAGTGATATCCAGAATATAACCATAGAAGTGAGTGATGTTTCCACTTTCACCTCTCAAAATTGAAGTATAATCATATATCCAAATAACTTCACCGTTTTTCTTTACGATCCGATATTCTTGTTCAAAATCATTCTTCATAGTTGAACTATATATAGAAACTTCATCTGCAACTCTTTGTAAATCTTCTGGGCAAACAATACTTGCATATTCAACCTTACTCGATAAAAACTCCTTCGCCGTATAGCCAAGATTCTCAAATACGTTGGCTGATACATATTCTACAGGCCAATTCGGAGCATTTTTCCATTTAAAAACAACAACAGGTCCTTGAAGAAAAATTTGGTGTTCATTTTGTATATCAGGACTGATATTCATCTATTTCTCCACTCATATTCTTAATTCGTCAATGACTCCTCACTAAAGTGGAAGAGCTTGTATCTAACCAGTAGTTCAAGCGTTTTTCTTAAACTCCTACCTTTTTTCATCCATGGACGTGTTAATACATCAAGGGCAGATTGACAGCTACCCAACCACATAGGTCATGCCTGTGTGGTCACTTCAACGATGTACTCTATTCCTTTTCGTTGAAGGTTCATCGCACCGATTCTATCATCGTTGGATTGATAGAAGCAGTTTTTGCAGCAAAAGATATGCTTCCTCTTGTTCCGGTTGGCTTTCTCAGTGTGACCACATTTTGGACACGTTTGCGAAGTATAACGAGGGTCAACCGTAATCACTTTTGAACCATATAAAAGTGCCTTATATTCGAGCATCTGACATAATTGATAGAAAGCCCAAGATACCATTTGATAACGATCTTGAATTCGTACTCGCTCGGTTGCCTGTCGAATACCTGACAAATCTTCAATCACAAACAAGGTATTAGAACCATATCGCTCAACGAGTGCCTTGCTGACTTGATGATTGATGTCAGCTTGCCAACGGTTTTCTCGTTGCCCAATCTTCTTTAAACGTCTACGAGCAGAAGAAGTTTGCTTTTGTTGAATTTGCCTCCGAAGATGCTTGTAGTGCAATCGCTTATCTTTGATCGCTCTGCCATTAAAGAACATGGTTTTTCCTTGGAAATCATAGGAGGTGGTCACAAAATTAATTCCAAAATCCACCCCGATAACTTGTTTAATTTGCTGTTCTGAAACCGATTCGATTTTTTTGGTCATCGGGATATGCAAAAAGAACTTACCGTACTTCATTACCAGCTTGGCCGTTCCAAAGGACCACGAACCATCAAAGTATCGTTCCATTCCCTTCGTTTCATACGGTACTTTCACTCGACCATCAAGCGTGTTAATGGAGAAGAAATCTTTGGTAAGGGAATAGTCACGATTCCAAACCAAGTCATATTCCGGTTTCTTAACTAGAACTTTTGTCCACTGATGTCCATTTGATTGAGCAGATTTGTAGCGAGCAATCACCATTTTTATCACCGATTGTGCCATTTGGGAGCGAAGAGAATATTCCTTTCGTAACACTCCATAGGTCATCTTATGTAGTTTGAGTTGGGCAATCTCTTTCGTTTGAAACACTAGCGAAGATACAAAATTACATCCTTTCTGATAGGCACGAACAGTATCCTGCAACAAAGATTGTTGCTCCAAAGTGGGTTTGATTTTGATTTTAGCTGTGATCGTCATTTCCATTTTATCCCCACCTTTCACCAAGTAATATTTTACCATATCTTTTAGTGAAAAGAGATCATTTATTTGGAGAGGAGGAAGTAGGATAGCATGTCGGATAATTGAACGGGTTATGCCCGTCCTTGTCCGAAGCGCATTCCTCCCCATCAATGAATTGAGGGGTATCCTGCGCTATTTTTCATGAAAAACACCCCACCAAAGACCCAAAATTTCCTGACAGGGTTATTTCTTTTTGGAGACATATTCATCTCCTTTTAACCAGAAACGCCAAGGGTAATGCACGGCTTCTTCTGCATAGGGTATTCCGATCCTGGGGCCGGAAAGAATGTCTTCGGGTTGGGGATTAAATCCCACGTCTTCAATATATAACGGTGAAGTGATCAAGTTAAACTCATTTTGATCACGAGTAATCCCCATAGCGGCACAAAGCTTTCCAGGACCGTTTGTGAGATCGACCTGTCTCTTGATGGAGCTGCGCCTTTTCTTCATCAACTCAACACCCTCTTGAGGGTGAAGAGCTCGGATTAAGACGGCTTCTGGTGCGCCTATTTTTCCGCTGACGACGTTAAAGCAATGATTCATGCCATAGATCAAATAAATATAAGCATGGGCTGGAGGGCCGTACATAGGCTCGACTCTTGGAGTTCTCCGCCCCCCATAAGAGTGTGATGCTTTATCATGTGGGCCAATATACGCTTCTGTCTCAACGATTAGTCCCGAAGTGGTGCCTTCTGATGACTCATGGATTAAAGATTTTCCGATCAAGGCTTTTGCTAAATCTAGAGTTGGCATGGAGTAGAAGGATTGAACCATGAAGATTCTCCTTATAAAGAATGATTGTAAGTCTATAGTAACAGTAGGCCAGTCTGAGCCAGCACAAAAAAATCTACCTATACAAACGAATCCCGTTAAGTTAGTTTATTTTCTTTTTCGCCTATTCAATTACGGATTTAGTCTTTTCTTTATCTCCTGTAAACAAGTAAAATTTATCGTGGGTCTTTACAATTAGATTTTCTTCGGGATTTTTATCTTTAAATGATATAAAAACAACATCAGCTCCGTAGTTCAAAACTAAGGAATCCTTAGAAGGGCCCTGCCCGCGCTTCATCTCCTGTAATTCCTGTTCTATGAAGACTTTCAACGGATTCATAAAAAGATTACCGTTCAATAAGTCTTCCAAATACGGTGAACCGACGAACTAAACGAATAACCTAACGCCTTCCTTGTCGTCCTTCCATTTTCCAAACTCATTCAAGCGCATATGAACCCCCCATTCGTTAATGTAATTGTAATAGGTTCCTCTCAAAATATAAATAGAATGCTCGCAACTAGGTTTTGATGTTTAATTTATGATTTATTTTCCAGAAAACATAGCCGTCGGAAGGATATGTAATATGGAAATCATGTATCAACGATGCTGTGGACTGGACGTCCATAAGAAGAGCATTACGGTTTGCACCCTTACACCTGAAGGAAAGGAGATTAAAACATTTGGTACGATGACGCACGATCTCATCACATTAATAGATTGGGTCAAAAGTAAACGCTGCACTCATGCTGCAATGGAAAGCACGGGTATATATTGGAAGCCCATTAACAACCTACTCGAGTTAGAAGAAGGCTTGTTAGAGTAA
>JAKFCU010000001.1:0-2292 GCA_036676475.1 Brevibacillus sp. | reverse complement strand
AAACATCCGAGGATGTGGATTAACGGGCACTGGCGAGACGCGTTGAGTAGCTCATGCTGGTCTCAAATATTCCCTGCAAACAACTTAGGCAATGACATGCTTAATTTAGATTTCATCTTTTTTTCTCCTGAAAAACAGCCGATCAAGCAACTGATCAAAAAATATCGCTGCAAAAGTCAGGGATCCCCCCATCAACGTGTACGCCATCGCACGGACGGGATAGTGGGGCAAAAAATAATACAAAATAAGAGTCAACATCAGAGAGACAAAAATAAGTTTGAACTTCAGCCTAAAAATAAGAAAAGTTATTCCATTCATCAATACAAAATACTGAACCATCAAATCAGGGGTCATGCCTATACCGATCCCCCTAGACGTCAGCCCTCCATAGATATCGATGTAGACATCAACACCATAGTTATGCAAAGGCACATACATAGCACACACGATCAAATGCGGAATAAGGCCAACCAAGCGACGAAAAACATTAGGGACAGCCCCCTTTTTCGCTATAGCAAACATCATGTATTTTTTCGCAATCAAACCGGCACTCCATATTTATCCATATCAGCTTTGAGGAGCAACCTAACCTCCTCTCTCAACCTTAAATTCCCGAGCTCATCATGTAATAAACGCCAATCGCGAACATCACCGGCACAGCCATTACACATAAAAAATTCATTAGCCGGTGAAATTTATTCTCCCGAATTCTTGGAAACAGCCCCAAAATTCCAACGACAAAACAAATAAGTGCCAAGTCACCAAAATAGTTATCATCGATCAAATCAAGAAAATACCGCTCCATACGTACAATCACTCAGGCCGGAGGCTGGTTCAAATAATAAGTTCCGACTGCATGCATTACAGGTATAGCCATCAGACATAGAAATGTCATGACTTTATGAAGCTTTTTCTTTCTAACACTTTCAAACAACCCTAAAACTGCAACCACTACACAGATAATCGCCAACGTCCCGAACAAGTCACTATCAGCGACACTTGCCAAATACCCTTGCATAGTCATTTATTAAACCCCATGAAATTCCAACGATAAAATAAAAATATTTTTAAAAAATCAGGAGCTACGACACCGGTTTTTAGATTGTGATACGTCCAACCCACTTCGTCCTTTAGGTAGTATCCCGCTTCAATAGGCATCCCCGCATACCCGGAGTTTTGCGGATCTGCCATGTTGGCGCCCAGCCATTTCTGCACCGTCGTCACAGGACGAAAGCTCGCCCCAGCAGTGTTACCTTGCCTAATCTCAATTTTCGACTCACTAACATTGACGACCATTTGAATATGGTGCGCAACATCTTTAAAGCGATCCCGCGCTTGCGCCAGAATGTCGCCAGGCAACAATGCCTCCGCGGCATCCACGGCTATAGTGTTGTCACCAATTTTCTGCATATCAGGTGCGCCATACGTCAACATGACCATTTCGCTAAAACCGTACATATTGGAAGCGTAACGATCATGCTGCGCCGCGGTGTAGTTCTCCATATTCCGGTAAGTTCTAACACCAGTTTTCAGTTTTACCGGCAAACCACGCTTAGATGCAAATTCACATAAAATTCTCAGAGCAAAATCTTCACACGTAAAGCTATTATTTTTTACAACACCAGCTTTATCCCAATACTGCTCATTTATCAGTCTTTCCGCAATCAATGGTGCTTCATCGTGATAAGCAGCAATATCTGCATCAGTCCAGAAAGCGGTTGTTTTCCAGAACACTTTATAGGTAACTTTTTTCCCGACCGGATCTGCCTTAGGAGTTAACGCAATTGACCGCGCCATTAAGGTAGACAAAATTTCGGCACTCATACCGACGCTCCATCAATTGCGGCGTGAAAGTCAAAAGTTTCACCTTCTTTCCCCCCTACCAATTGGGTTCTGCCCATTGCATCACTTTGCCCGGAGATAACTTCGCCTTTGGCGGTTGTAATCTGATAAGGAATATCCTGAAGTGGATTTCCATCCTGATCTTCCATCACAACATGCTGACAATGGGAAAACAGCATCAATGGAACCGGTGGAATAAACGGCGCCGGCGAATGCGAATTCCCGATAATCACCGTCCCGGAACCCGCCGTAACTTTGTTGCCATGAGCACCAACGGAGCCCACGGTCGCCGCCGGTTTACCGTTAATCAAAACAGTCGTTGCAAGATCGCCAACCATCGCACCACCACACGCCGAGGCATCGCCTTGGCGGGCGGCCGCGAGGCCGTCGAAGAACACGTCGCCGGAACCGGCGGCGATCGGGTTGGTGCCGTGGCCGGGGAGCGGGCAA